>CAKTMC010000001.1 GCA_934573735.1 uncultured Oscillospiraceae bacterium
TTCTGACTTGAACCCTTTTCTGGTGCTTATTTAGCATAAGCTGTTTTCTTACATTGTTCAATTTTCAAGGTACACTCGCTCGCGCCCTTTCGGTGCGACAGCTCACTTAATATATCACAAAGTTTTCTGTTTGTCAAGAACTTTTTTCAAATCTTGTCGATTTAATTTATCGCTCTTTTCAGAAGGTCTTGCGCTCTCTCAAGTGCTTGGTTACTATACCACCGTGATTTACAAATGTCAACACTTTTTTTCGTTTTTTTCAAACTTTTTTTCGCATTCAAAATCATGTGGTTTTAAGTCAGTTTTAGACACTAAATATCGAGTATTATATTATTCGTACTTAATATACTTCCCCAGTATCGGCAAGGGCTCCATTTTTCCGTCCAATGCGCTCAATAAGCCCTTTATCATACAGTAAACTCTAAATAGCGTTAGCAGCCAGCCTATAGGGAATATTGCGCCTATTACATCTGCTATTGCTCCGAATACGAACAGCGCCAAACCCTGCTTTGCGTGGAAGCGCGCAAAGCAGCTGTCCTTGCATAATATATACGGCAGGAAAAACAGTATGCTGAAATACGATAGCGCGGCAAGAAGCTTTTGGCTCCCCTCGCTCATTCCCTTCCCGCTTTGCTGTCCCGTGTATTCTCTGGTATAATTATTCTCCTTCTCCTGCTGCTCGGCCTGACGCCTTGCCCGCTCCTCCTCCGCCCAGCGGCGGTTTTCCTCCTGCCGCCTTTGGCGCTGGCGCTCAAGCTCGCGGCGCATTTCGCCGCTGCTTACTCCGGCCGCGCCTGTTTTATGCTTTTTTTCATGCTCCTGCTGTGCCGCCGCAGCTCCGCCATAATTTATCTGCTCGCTCCCGTCATAGCCGCAGGCGAGGCATTTTGTCCGCCCGTCGGGTATGTACGCGCCGCATCTCTTGCAGTATGCCATCTCTCTCCCGCCTTATTTTTTAATTATAATTATAATTATTATATAATTTAGTATTCGTTACTATATTTTCTTTTACTATACTAAATTATATAATACTCCACTCTATATTTCAACAAAAATCGGGGAGGTTTTCCTCCCCGGCTCATGCGCAAAATCTATGCTTGCCTATCGTGACTATCAAAGGTCTTGACCATATCCACTTGCTCGTCGCGGTCGCGGGATTAAAATAGTATATCGCGCCGCCGCTTGGGTCCGCGCCGTTGAGTGCGTCCTGCGCCGCACGATAGGCGCTCTCTGCTATCGGCTGGTCAAACTGCCCGTCATCAAGGCATGAGAAAGCTCCCGACTGATATACCACGCCCGAGATCGAATTTGGAAACGATGCGTGTCTTACCCTGTTCATCACCACCGCGCCGACCGCGACCTGCCCGGTATATGGCTCGCCGCGCGCCTCCGCAGATATGAGCCGCGCCAGAAGATACAAGTCCCCGGACTGAGTATCGCCCGCAGAGCCTGACTCTCCGCCGCCGTTTATGCCGAGCGCCGCCAGGGTCCCCGCACCGACTACGCCGTCTGCGTTCAGTCCGTTTTTCTGCTGAAAGTATTTTACCGCCTTCTCGGTCGCGCTGCCGAAAACTCCGTCCACCTCGCCCGAGTAATAGCCCCAGTTTTTTAATCTTGTCTGTATCTCCGTCACCGTAGCGCCGCTTGCGCCCTTTTTATATGCATCGCCCCATGCAACGGACATCGTAAGACTCGCCGTGAGCGCTCCGAGCGCAAGCAGCACGCAAAGCCCCGTCGCCCACATTCTTTTTCTCCAGTTAATAATAACACCCCCACAAGCTTTCCGATAGTTTGTGGGGGTGCGGCATTTTTTATTCTGTTCTATTATCAGAACTTGCAGCTCACGGGCGGCTCCGTAAAGGAGTAAAGCGTTGCAGTGACGTTGCGAAGATACCAAACCTCGGTGTTGCCGTCGTCCGGGGAGTACTTGGACTTGAGTGAGGGATATGCCTCGAGCATACTCACTCTTGCCTCGCGGTCATCATCCTCGGCCGCAGTCGCCTCAAGACGCAGCCACTTTTCACCCCGTATTGCGCAAATTTCAAGCTTTGGGTTTTTATGAAGCTGGCGGGAAACCGACTTGCTCTTGCCGGTCTGGATATAGAGGCGATTATTATACATATTTATAGTACCGAAGGGGCGCACACGCGGCTGCCCATCGTCAGATGTGGCGAGGAAATATGTCCCGCAGTCCTTCAGAAACTGATATATTTCTTCCATGCTTTCAAACCTTTCGTATCACAATTATAAAGCTCTTATACAATATTGATATGCTGCACAAGTTTAGCTTTAATTTTAACTCTTATCCGCCCTAAATACAAGCTGTTTTGTTGACTTTTTTGTAAACACGCGATAGAATATTAAAACTTTCCGAAAAAGAGGTCATTTCACATGAACTTTATAGAGCTTTTCCTGATTGCCGTCGGGCTGAGCATGGACGCCTTCGCAGTGTCCGTGTGCAAGGGACTCAGCGTTAAAAGGCTCAGCCCGAAGCACGCGCTGCTTGTCGGCATATACTTCGGCGGCTTCCAGTTTCTCATGCCCGTCATCGGTTATCTTCTCGGCTTCAGGTTTGAGCATATCATCACGAATATCGACCATTGGATAGCCTTTGTGCTTCTCGCCTTCATCGGCGGCAGCATGATAAAGGAGTCCTTCGGCAAATCGGAGGAGCTAAACGACGATTTCTCGTTTAAGACCATGCTCATGATGGCGGTCGCCACGAGCATTGACGCGCTTGCCGTCGGCATCACCTTTGCCTTTCTCAGCGTCCGCATCCTGCCCGCGGCGGGGCTCATCGGCATCACTACCTTTATTATATCCGGCGCCGGCATATACATAGGCAATGTATTCGGCGCAAAATACAAATCCAAGGCGGAGCTTGCGGGCGGAGTTATCCTCATCCTCATCGGAGTGAAGATACTGCTTGAGCATCTCGGCATAATAAGCTTTTGATTTCACTCTCCCGTCGGTGCGTCCGGCGGGATTTTTTTGCCGAAATTCTTAAAATTTGGAGTGAGCGCCCATATTCCGACAAAAAATATACAAATTTGATACAAGTCGGTGTATAATCGCTATGTAAAGGAGTGAGAGCATGATACGCATTCTCATCGTGGAGGACGAAAAGCCGATTTCGGAGCTTATGCGCCTTAGTCTCAGCAAGGCGGGCTATAGCTGTCACTGCGCCTATGACGGTGCGCAGGCGGCGGATATACTTGAGCGCGAGAACTTTGACCTTGTGCTGCTTGACGTAATGCTGCCGAAGTACAGCGGCTTTGAGCTTATGGAATATATTCGCCCCGGCGGAACTCCGGTCATTTTTATTACCGCGCGAAACTCCGTGGACGACCGGGTTAAAGGGCTGCGCATGGGTGCGGAGGACTACATAGTAAAGCCCTTCGAGGTCATCGAGCTGCTTGCCCGCGTCGAGGTCGTGCTGCGCCGCTGTCAGAAAACCGACGAGCATATAAGCTGCGGAGAGCTTGAGATAGACCTGCGCTCGATGCAGGTGCGCCGCGGCGGAGAGATAATAGAGCTCACCAAGACCGAATGGGAGCTTATGCTGCTGTTCGTGCGCAATCGCGGCGCGGCGCTCTACCGCGACACGATATATGAGCGCGTCTGGGGCGGAGAGTACCCGGTCGGCAGCCGCGTGGTCGATCTGCACATTCAGCGTCTGCGCCGTAAAATCGGCTGGGAGGATAAGCTCCGCACGGTAAACCGCGTGGGCTACAGGCTTGAGCCTTAATTATTTTATCGGGGAGAGCAGGCTTGAAATTTCGTATTAAAATCACGATAGCTATGATATGGCTCCTGACGCTGGCCTTCGGCGTCGGCGGGAGTCTGCTTATCGCGCTCAATTTTTCCGCTACCCTTGAGCGAGAGAAGTCCGCCGCGCTCTCGTCGCACCGTATGCTGCTCAGCGCGCTGCAAATCGTCGATGAGGTTGGCGCGGACCCCGAGCACGAGGAGCTTGCCGACACGCTTGCCCAGCTTGACTCGCAGGACTGGACGGGGCTTTCGATGCTCAGCCTGCAGGGCCCCGACGGGCTTATATACTTCTCCGGCGACCGCGATATAGACGCCTTTGTGCAGCTTGTGCCCGAGGAGGGGATGTGCCGCATGACCATCGTTCGCGGCGGCAGCGGCAGCAGATATATTCGCCTGACCTCGGCGTTTCGCTCCGGGCAGGACACGCTTGTTCTCGACCAGTGCAGCAGCGTAAGCAATGCATATGCCGACCGCGCCGGGCAGCTAAAAATCTATCGCCGGGTCTTTGTCGCCGTCGTCGTTTTGGGCGGCGCTCTGAGCTGGCTTCTGGCAAGCTGGCTCACCCGCCCGCTCACCGCGCTCTCCCACGCCTCGCGCCGCTTTGCAGCCGGCGACCTCGACTACCGCGAGACCGTCCGCTCCGACGATGAGCTGGGGCGCTTGACCGCGGACTTCAACTCCATGGCGGATAAGCTTGCCGCGAATATCCATGAGCTTCAGGACGCCGCCGCAAGGCAGGAGAGCTTTATGGGGAGCTTTGCGCACGAAATGAAAAATCCCATGACCTCTATAATCGGCTACGCGGAGCTTATCCGCTCACAGCTCTTGACCCCCGAGGAGGAGCAGGACGCGGCAAATTATATCTTCTCCGAGGGCAAGCGCCTTGAAAGTCTGTCCTTTAAGCTGCTGGACATTCTTGTGCTCAAGAAAAAATCCGCCGATTTGCAGCCGGTCAGCCCCTCACAGCTCATCGGCAGCACGGTAGAGCACCTGCGCCGCGTCTACGCCGAGAAAAACATCGTGCTGCAATGCCGCTGCGAGGAGGGGCTATGTATGCTGGAGCCGGATCTGGTCAAGTCCCTGCTTGTAAATCTGCTGGATAACGCGCGCAAAGCCATGGACGCGGGCGGCAATATCTATATCGTCTCCGAAATGCTGCCCGACGGCTGCCGCATCCGCGTGCTCGACACCGGGCGCGGAATTCCGCAGGAGGAGATATCGCACATAACCGAGGCCTTTTACCGTGTGGATAAGTCCCGCTCCCGCGCACAGGGCGGCGTCGGGCTCGGTCTGTCGCTGTGCAATGAGATAGTGCGTCTGCATAAGGGCACGATGAGCTTTGCAAGCCGAGTCGGCAACGGCACCTGCGTCACGGTCGAGCTGAGAGGAGGCGCGGTATGAAAAAGAAGAATATTTTCTCCTTGCTTACGCATCGGCGCTTCTTCCCGCTGCTCATGATAGCCCTCGCCCTTGCGGTGGGACTCATGCTGCCCTCGGCGGTGCTTGCGGTGCAGGGCGCGCGGCTTGAGAAATCGGACGCACAGCTTCCGACCGGTATTTCTCTGAGCAGGCAGAGCAGTGAGGCGGCAAAGCTGAGCTTTATGAGCAGGCTTTACAGCACCGTAAAGAGCGGCGAGGGCGAGGAGCTTGAGCTGAGCCGTGGCAGATACATGACCGCAGAGCAGGCCAAGGAGCAGCTTTCGGAGCTCAAGACCATTGCCGAGGCGGCAGGGCTCAGATACGAGGCGCCGCCCGACTCCGCCAAAAGCTCCGCCACGCCTACGCTTGTGCTTCTCAGCGACAAGTACGGCATGACCTCCTCGATAATCTGGGTCGTGCAGTTTTTATGGGACGATAAGGAGCTCAGCTTCATAGTCGATGATGAGACCGGCATGCTTTGCTCCGGCTATGCCTTCTTCGGCGGCACGCAGTACGAGACGGCCTACGACTCCGCCGGTGCCGATGCGCAGCAGGCCGAAAACGCCTCACCCGGTCAGCCATACGACGCCGAAATAATGGCGCAGCGTCTCGGGGAAGCGCTATGCCGCAGCTACGGCTTCGAGACCGTCAGCACTGAGATAATGCTGAACTATTCCCTTGACTATTACGCAGACCTTATTATAAGCTTTATCCACGACGGCAGCGTCATAAGCATTTTCAACGTCTATTTTGAGGGGAACGGCTGGAGCTTCGGCATATAAATTAAAAACGATACAAAAACGATACGAAAAATTGACCCGAACTATGCACCGGCGTTTTATCATGACGGCATCACAACGAAAGGAAGTCATGATATGGACGTTTGTGACGCGATTTACTATCCTATGAAAAACAAAGGCAGCACCCAAGCCCTGAAAACAAAAAAGCGTCGTCTGCGCGGTTTTATCATAATCCCCATTCTGCTGGCGCTGCTCATACTCGCAGCGAGGATATACGGCATGGGCAGCCCCGGCCGGGACGCGGAGCTTCTGACGCTCGTAAATCCGTGGAACTCGATGCCGGAGGGCTATGTGCCGCAGCTATACACGCTCTCCGACGGGCAGCAGGTGGATCGCCGCTGCTATGACGATTTGATGCTCATGCTCGACGACTGCCGCGCCGCCGGGAATTCGCCCTATATATGCTCGGCATACCGCACATGGGACAAGCAGCAGGCGCTCTTTGACAACAAAATTCAGCGTCTTGAAAACGAGGGCATGGACGCGGAGACGGCGCGCATCGAGGCGGCAAAGGTCGTCGCCGTGCCGGGCACAAGCGAGCACCAGCTCGGTCTTGCTCTGGACATCATCGACTCCGGCTACACAAATCTTGACGAGGGTCAGGAGGACACCGCAACGCAGCAGTGGCTCATGGCGCACTCATGGCGCTACGGCTTTATTCTTCGCTATCCGAACGGCACGACGGATATCACCGGCATAATATATGAGCCCTGGCACTACCGCTATGTCGGGCGCACCGCGGCAAAGCAGATACATGAGCTCGGCGTGACCCTTGAGGAATACATAGATATGTTTTATGAATAGCTTGAACAGCCCGCCAGAGATGCTGACATCTCAGGCGGGCTGTTTCTACTATTATATATTATTTTTCTTCCGGAGTCTCCGTCACGGGGTTTTCGTGTATCATGATATGCTTTATTTCCGGGTCAAGCCCCTCGACCGCGTCATGTACACGCTCGGCTATCTCATGGGCATCGTGCAGGCTTATCCTGCCGTCCACGCCGATTTCCGCGTCAATATATATCTTGTTGCCGAACTTGCGCGTTTGCAGCTTATCTACGCGCTCAACGCCGTCCTGCGCGGCTATAAAGTCATGCAGCTTCTTCTCATATTCCGGGCTGCAAGCCGTATCGAGCATTTTATCTATCGCGTCCTTGAGTATATCGTATGCCACCTTGAGTATGCACAGGCATATGGCAACGCAGGCAATAGGCTCCATGACCGGTACGCCGAGCATCGCCCCGCCTATACCGATGAGCGAGCCGACCGAGGACAGCGCATCGGAGCGGTGATGCCATGCATCCGCCATAAACGCCGAGGAATTGAGCTTCTTCGCGTAATGGCGAGTGTACCAGAACATACTCTCCTTGACCGCGATGGACACTATCGCCGCTGCGAGCGCTATCGCCGAGGGCACGGCAAGCGTTTCATAATGCCCCGCCGCGATTTGCTTCACGCCGTTAAGCCCTATGCCAAAGCCCGTCACGAGCAGGATAATCCCCAGTATCATCGACGCTACACATTCAAGCCTGTCATGCCCGTAGGGGTGATCCTGATCCGGGGCCTTCTGTGAGATACGCACCCCGATATATGCAACCAGCGTTGCAAACACGTCCGACAGCGAATGTACCGCGTCCGACACCATGGCTCCCGAGCGTCCGGCGATACCGGCGTAGAGCTTGAATACCACAAGCGCAATGTTGCCGACTATCCCGACCGCGGAAAGACGGTTGATTATTTTCTTCTCGTTCATAAAATCGCTCCCTTGCTCCTTATTATTAAAGCCTATAACAGTACGGCGTTTCGGGAGTATAAAAAGCGGTCTCCCGGGGCATATTGCTGTCCCGCAAAGACCGCTCACGCAGTATCTGCTGTCGTTTTATCACGACCCGGCGTATCGGAAAATCCGCCGCCTGCTCAGAATATCAAGTTATTTCATTTGGAGTGCCGCGCCATACTATTAGTACGGAATATTATCATGCCACGGGGCTAAAGTCAATATAAATATGAAAATATTTGTATTGCTCAACGCGCCCGTTCGTAGTATTATAGACGCATGGATAATATGAAATTGGCAAAGCGCCATAAGCTCTCGGCGCTGTACCGCCTGAGCCCCGCAGGGCATATCGTCGCCGCCGTCAGCGCAGTCTTGATAATCCTGCATCTGCTGACGCGGGGCAATCGCCCGCTCATGGTCTGGGCATCGGAAAGGCTTGTGCAGCCCGTGCATCGAGCGTTCGCGGCGCTAAACTCGCATCTGCCCTTCTCGGTCGCGGAGGCGCTCATCGGACTGGCGGCAGCCGCCGTCATAGCCTACATAATATATATAGTAATCTCCATGCTGCGCAGCGGCGGACGGCTCAAGAGGCTGTATGCCTCGGTGATAAATCTGCTTGCGGCGGGGCTTGCCGTTTACGCTGGCTTTTGTATGCTGTGGGGAGTATATTATTACGGCGACGATTTTATGACCAGGAGTGCGCTCGAAAACGAGAATATCAGCGTGGAGCAGCTTGAAGCGGTGACGAGGTATTTTGCGGAGCTATCGAACGAATACGCAGAGCAGGTGCCGCGTGACGAGGACGGTAATTATATTGCCGACCGCGCCGCGATACTGGCGCGCTCTGATGAGGTCTATGAGAATATCGAGCGGGAGCTTCCCTGTCTTGCGGGCCCCGCAGTGCGGGCGAAGGGCGTATATTTTTCGCGCCTGATGAGCTATACGGATTTCACGGGCTTTTTCTTCACCTTTACGGCGGAGGCGAATGTCAATACCGATTTCCCGCCCGCGTTATTTGCGTCCACGGTCGCGCATGAGCTTGCGCATCAGCGCGGAGTTGCAAAGGAGCAGGAGGCAAACTTTGTCGCCGTGCTTGCAAGCCTTGCCTACGGCGACACGGAGTATTGCTACTCGGCATGCCTGCTTGCATATACGCATCTCGGCAACGCCCTGTATTCCGCTGATTACGAGGCGTGGAAGAGTATTTATCTCTCCCTGAGCGAGGACGTGCGCCGGGACTTTGCCGCAAACCGCGAGTATTGGGCGCAGTTTGAAACGCCGGTGCAGAAGGTCTCAAATACCGTGTACGAGGGCTTTTTGTATAGCTATGACCAGGATATGGGGCTGAAAAGCTACGGAGCCTGCGTCGATTTGCTGGTAAACTATTTCTACGGGCAGGCGGCTGCCGCGTCCGGGAATTAAAAATTGGGAGGGAATAGAAATCATGTCTGTTTTTGCAACCGTCACCGGAGCAGTCGCCCTTGTGAGCCTGCTCGCCCTGCTGGTCAAATATCCGCTGCGCAAGCTGGGTATGCACAAGCTCAACGCCTTCTTCATGAAGCTGCACGAGGCCGCAAGCGGTCTGTTTTTCATTGCCGCCATTGCGCATATGATCAGCTCTCTGCGTCAGGCGCGCAAGCATCCCTTTGCCGCGCTGACCGGTGTTTTGTCCTTTGTGATAAGCTTTGTACTTATCGCGGCCTGCCACATGACCAAGGACGTGAAGAAGAAAATGCACTGGCACAGGATCTACTCCCTGCTTCTCACCCTGACCACCGCCGGTCATACCGCCTCCGCAGCTCTGGCAAAGAAAAAATAAAATTTTGCCGCAAAACGCAAATTTGTGCTTGACAAATCGAATATTTCGGTTATAATAGCTCTTGCGTTTAGCGGGATTGTGTAAAGGTAGCACAGCGGACTCTGACTCCGTATGTGAGGGTTCGAATCCTTCTCCCGCTGCCAAAGCTAAAAGCCCTGAAAGTATTGAAAAATCAGTACTTTCAGGGCTTTTCTCATTTTTATATTCTTTCGATACGTCGAATGAATAGGGCAAATTGTGGCAGTTTTGGGTAATATAACTGAATACAAACTGAATACAAATTTTACAATTATCACCACACTGTCGTTTTCCTCATTCCCGCGCTCCGCGAAGCGCTGCCCCTTTTAGGGGAAGTCCCCAGTGCGCACACTGGGGAAAGGGGTCGCCGGATTCGCTCATGGTGCAGGAGGGAAAAGACATGGCGCAGTACAGACCATTCTTTTCCCCACCGGCAGCTTCTATACTCTGCCGCCCCCTCAGTCACTGCATGACAGCTTCCCAAGCACTGCCGCAAGCTTATCATTCAGCTTCTTATATACCCGGGAGACAAACCACGGCTCACTCGAAGCCTTGAGCGCCTCGTCAGGCGAAAACCATGCAACGTCGCTGTTTTCATCCTCGCGTATATGCAGCGCCTCATGGTCGTCCGCCTCCAAAAGATAGGTCACGTTAAGATGCAGATGGCTCGGAACGTATTCCCCGCGCTTCTCGTGCCCCTCGACGGGCAATACCTCAAGCGAAAAAATCTCCGGCATGAGGGCGCGGACGCTCAAAACACCGGTCTCCTCGCGGCACTCACGCAGCGCAACGGAGAGCAAATCCCGCTCACCGTCGGCGTGCCCGCCGGTCCATGACCATGCATCATAAATCTTATGATACGCCATGAGTACCCGGTCATGCGCGGGATTGACGACCCAGCCGGAGGCGGTCATGTGCGCGATAAGATTTGTGCGCAGAAAAGCATCCTCGTTTTTCTCTATAAAATCCAAAATCACGGCCTTGTCGCGCTCCTCCTGCTCACAGCAGGGGCGATAGGCCAGAATATCCTCATAAATACTCATCATTCAGCCACCGGGTACAAATCACGGCGAAGCTGCGGAAGCACCGGCAGACTGCGTCTAACCTCGTCAACACGACTCAAATCCACCTCGGAGTATATTATCTCCTCGCCGCTGCCGCCCTCGCAAAGCGTAGTCGCATAGGGATCGACAAGCATCGAGTGACCCCAGCTGCGCCAGCGTATGCGCTCATCGGTCGCAGCGCCGCAGCCGGCAATGAAAATCTGATTATCCAACGCACGGGCGTGCAGCAGAGCCTCCCAGTGGCGCGGCCCCGTTGTAGAGGTAAACTGCGCCGGGAGGAAAACAAGCTCCGCTCCGCGCATGGCAAGCGCACGAAACTCCTCCGGGAAGCGCAGGTCAAAGCATATCGCAAGACCCATGCGCCCGAATTCCGAGTCAAACACGCATAGACTGTCGCCGGGGGTGAAGAAATCGGACTCGCAGCTTCTCAGCGTCGGCAGGTCTACGTCAAACAGATGAAGCTTGCGGTACTTGGCAAGCTGCTCACCGTGCCGGTCAAAGACGTAGGCGCTGTTATACATCCTGCCGTTTTCCACCTCGGGTACACTGCCGCCGACAAGCAGCAGCGAATATCTTTTTGCACAGTCGCGCAGAAGCTTCACCACGTCCTCGCTACCGCGTGCGGAAAACTCGCGGAAGGCGGCGTTTCTGTACCGGCAGCAGAAAAGCTCCGGCAGCACTGCGGCCTGAGCGCCGTTTTCGGCGGCCTCGCGCAGCATTTTCTCGGTCTTGGCAAGGGTTTCTTCTATCTCCGGCTCGGTACGGAGCTGGCAGAAGGCAAGCTTGAATTTATTATTGCTCATAGTGCTTTAATCGTCTCCAGATAAGCATTAACATCAAAATCGACGGTTTTCTCGTCCTTGCGAAGATACAGCGGGTGATGCGGATGCCCCTTGGCCGAGCGCTTGCCCGCGCAGAGCCAGCGTGCGCCGTAGCGCTGACCGATATCGACCATGCAGCGCACACAGTCCGGAAGATAGGGGCGCTTTTCTATTATTGTGCCCCAAGCCGCCCAGACTGCGGGGCGCAGTCCCTCGCCGACCTGCGAGAGAACATAGTCAAAGGCGCGCATATTCTCCTCATGCAGACGAACATTGAGCTGCCTGTCCATATCGTCCGGGCGCGTGGCGCGCTGGGCATAGACATTGAACATTATCCAGCTGTCAAAGCCGTTGCCCGCCGCGATGCGCGAGACGGATTTGAGCGTATTGTCAAGGTCACCGGGGGCAGCGGTCGAGGGATTTATGCCGATGCATATAAGCGGATTTTCGCCGCGTGTACCCAGAATATAACGGTACTCGGTGTAAAAATCCGGCACATATATCCACTCTTTGTTATTATAATCCCCTTGCCGCCCGGAGGCGGCAAGGGCATCGTCAAAGCTGAGTATTTCTACAGTTTGGCTTGCTCCGCTCGGAATGTGCATTACTTCAGAGCCTCAAGCAGAGCCTCGGTGCGGTCGGTGCGCTCCCAGGTCACGTCCAGATCGGTGCGTCCCATGTGACCGTAAGCGGCGAGCTGACGGTAGATGGGGCGGTGCAGGTCGAGGTCGCGGATGATGGCGCTCGGACGCAGGTCAAATACCTTCTGCACTGCCTCGCCCAGCTTATCATCGGAAACCTTACCGGTGCCGAAGGTCTCGACCAGCACGGAGACGGGACGGGCAACGCCTATCGCATAGGCAAGCTCTATCTGGCAGCGGGTAGCAAGACCGGCGGCAACGACGTTCTTTGCAACGTAGCGGGCGGCATATGCGGCGCTGCGGTCAACCTTGGTGGGATCCTTACCGGAGAAGGCGCCGCCGCCGTGGGGTGCGCTGCCGCCGTAGGTATCGACGATGATCTTGCGCCCGGTCAGACCGGAGTCGCCCTGCGGGCCGCCGATAACGAAGCGTCCGGTCGGGTTGACGTAGTACTTGGTCTCCTCGTCAAGAAGCTCTGCTGGGATGGTGGGCTTGATGACCAGCTCTATCATGTCGCGGCGGATCTGCTCAAGCTCCGCCTCGGGTGCGTGCTGAGTGGAGATGACGACCGCCTCAACGCGGACGGGCTTGTGGTGCTCGTCATACTCGACCGTGACCTGAGACTTGCCGTCGGGACGGAGATAGTCAACTATGCCCTCCTTGCGAACCTGAGCAAGACGCTTTGCCAGCTTGTGCGCAAGGGTGATGGCGAGAGGCATAAGCTCCTCGGTCTCGTCGCAGGCGTAGCCGAACATCATGCCCTGGTCGCCCGCGCCGTGCTGAAGCTCGTCGTCCTCGCCGGTCTTGTTCTCAAGGGACTTGTCAACGCCCATGGCAATATCGCCGGACTGCTCGTCAATGTTGAGGATGATGCCGCAGGTGTCGCAGTCAAAGCCGTACTTTGCGCGGTCATAGCCGATGTCACGGATGACGCCGCGGGTGATTTTAGGGATATCAACATAGCACTTGGTGCTTATCTCGCCCATGATGTGGATAAGTCCGGTGGAAGCGGTCGTCTCGCAGGCAACACGGCCATCGGGATCCTGCGCCAGGATTGCGTCAAGGACTGCATCGGAGATCTGGTCGCAAATTTTGTCGGGATGTCCCTCGGTGACGGACTCGGAGGTGAAGAAGTATCTGCTCATAATATTTTATCCTTTCTTTCTTATCTGAGAGGGGAAAACGAAAACCCCGCCTGCCCGGCGGGGTTGATTTACGCTCATAAGCCTCATCTTTCGTTTCACCGCCGGATTTGGCACCTTACATACGCAGGTTGCCGGGCTTCACAGGGCCGTTCCCTCCACCACTCTTGATAAGGTATTTAATTTTCTTCGAATTCATTATATCAGATTACGCCGTATTGTCAATAGTGCAGATTTCACGGTATGGCGGAAAATTTACACAAGCAGCATCGAGCTTATGATCGGTATCGTCACGACCGACAGCAGCACCGACACCAGTATTCCCTCGGCGGCAAACTCCGCGTCCCGGTCATACTGTATGGCAAATACCGCGACTATCACGGCGCTCGGCGAGGCGGCGTTTATTATCATCGCGTTAAACAGTACCGGGTCCATGGCGAAGGGGCGCAGCGCGAGATATATCACCACCGGGCAGATTATAAGGCGCACGAGAGAAGCAGCATAGCTGAGCGGCTGAGCGAAGGCGGACTTCAGCTCCACCTCGCCGAGAGTCGCGCCGATGACAAACATCGACATGGGAACCGTCGCGCCGCCGATAATCGAGCAGAGGTCACGCAGCACGGGCGGCGTGGGCAGACGCAGCAGCGCGATGAAAAGCGCCAGAATGGACGCGAGGAAGGGGAGCGTCAGAATATCCCGCAGCTCCAGCTTCCTGCCCTCACCGCCGTGGGCGACAAGCCATACCCCGTAGGTGTAGACAAAGAAATTGAAGGGTATGGTGGAGACGACGATATAGAATAAGCCCTGCGCGCCGTAAAGCTCCTGCACCAGAGGGGCGGCGATGAACATGATGTTCGGAGTGCTGCTCAGAAACTCGACTATCGACACCTTATCCCGGTTCTTGCGGAAAGGCAGCGCACATAGGAAGCCCACTATGCCCATGATGAGCATACACGAGCAGGATATGAGGAACATACGCGCAAACTCCGAGCCGCTAAGCTCCGGAAGCTCGCCCATGACGGAGCTCAGCACCGTGCCCGTGAGCAGGACGTTCATGGTCAGGGAGCTTGCCGTCTTGGTAAAGGACCTGGAGAAGAAGCCGCGCCGTGCGCCGACGTAGCCGATGAGAATGAGAACGAGTATGATTATAAGCTTGCGGATAAGAATCTGCACGGAAGTTTACCTCAAAATATGTATGGCTTCATGCCCTGCCCCGCAGCCCGGAGCGGGAGTGCGGGGCAAGACGCTTAAACATCAAAACGCTTAAATGTGAAGAATAAGCTTTGCAACGTAGATATATATGAGCAGGGATACGGCGTCCGTCACGGTGGATATGAGAGGGTTTGCCATGACCGCCGGGTCAACGCCGATTTTCTCCGCCAGTATCGGCAGCATACTGCCCACGACCTTGGCAAACATGACGATGAAAACTATCGAGAGGCTTACCGTTGCCGCGACTGCGACGGTAACTCCGCTGTTATGCAGTATCAGCCCGTCCAAAAGCAGCATTTTTATAAAGTTTACAACCGCAAGCGTAAGACCGCAGATAGCCGCCACGCGCCACTCCTTCCACATGACGCGCAGCGCGTCACGCGGCTCGGTGTCGCCCAGAGAAAGACTGCGTATGACCGCCGTCGAGGCCTGAGCGCCGGAGTTGCCGCCGGTACCCATGAGCATCGGGATAAAGGCGATAAGCCCCGCCTGAACCGCAAGCTTATCCTCAAACTTTGTGAGTATCATGCTGGTAAAGGTCGCCGACAGCATCAAGAACATCAGCCAGGGTATGCGGTTTTTCCACATCTCCAGCGTACCCGTGCGGGAATAGGGCTTGTCGGACGGAGTCATACCTGCCATGATCTCAAAGTCCTCGGTGGTCTCTTCTTCCATGACGTCGATGACGTCGTCAACGGTGACGATGCCGACGAGACGCCCCTCAAGGTCAACAACGGGTATTGCCATAAGGTCATAGTCGGATATCTTCTCGGCGACGCTCTCCTGGTCCTCCGTCGTCGTTGCGAAGATGACGTTTGTGTCCATTATCTCCTCGATGACCGTGTCGTCCTCGGAAAGAAGAAGGCTCTTTACCGTGACTATGCCCTCAAGCTTACGGTCGGCGGAGGTGACAAAGCATATATATATTGTCTCCTTGTCCTCGCCTATGCGGCGTATGCGCGCTATGGATTCGCGCACGGACATATATTTCTTGAGATCCACAAACTCCGCGGTCATTATGCTGCCGGCAGAATTCTCGGGGTAGTGGAGATACTGGTTTATGAGCTTGCGCGTCTCGGGGGTTGCGGTGCGCATGACACGCTTGACGACGTTTGCCGGAAGCTCCTCCATCATGTCAACCGCGTCGTCAACGTACAGCTCCTCAAGTATTCCGGAAAGCTCGGAGTCGGTGATGGAGTTTATTATCTGCTCCTGCTCGGGCGCGTCAAAGTTTGCAAAGACCTCCGCTGCCCGCTCCTTCGACAGCAGACGAAAGACCATCGGCATACGGTTATCGCCGATGCCGGAGAGAAACTCCGCCACGTCAAATTCCTGCATATCCTCGAGCCGCTGCTGGAGACGCTTCATATCGCGCCGGTCAAGCAGCTCCGTCAATTCATCCGTCTGCCGTTCGTGGATGGCTTCAAAGTCCATGGCAGCCTGCTGCTCCTCGTTATTCTCCAATGGACTGACCTCCTATCGTGCTTAAATGCCGAGATAATCCGCCTGCTCGCGGCTGAGACTGTCTATTTTCACGCCCATAGAGCCGAGCTTTCTGCGCGCGACCGCCTCATCCAGCTCACGCGGGACGGGGATAACGCCGGGGCGAAGCTCGCAGCGGTTTCTTGCCAGATACTCCGCGCTCAGCGCCTGTATAGCAAAGCTCATGTCCATTATCTCCGCCGGATGTCCGTCCGCCGCCGCAAGGTTTACGAGGCGCCCCTCGGCTATGGTAAAGAGGGTCTTTCCGCCCGGAAGCTCAAAGCCCTGAATGTTGTGCCTTGCGTCATACTCTCTTACGGCAAGCTCACGCAGCCCCGCCATATCGACCTCAACGTCAAAGTGACCGGCGTTTGTGAGTATCGCGCCGTCCTTCATGAACGGGAAGTGCTCTCTCGTGATTATCCCGCTGCAGCCCGTGACGGTGACGAATATATCGCCGAGCCTGGCGGCTTCATGCATGGGCATGACCTCGTAGCCGTCCATGACCGCCTCGAGTGCGCGGACGGGGTCCGTCTCGGTGACTATGACCTTTGCGCCGAGTCCCTTTGCCCGCAGGCTCACGCCCTTGCCGCACCAGCCGTAGCCGGAGACGACGACGTACTTGCCGGCGACGATGAGGTTTGTCGTGCGCATGATGCCGTCCCAGACGCTCTGCCCGGTGCCGTAGCGGTTATCGAACATATGCTTGCAGTCGGCCTCGTTGACCATGACCATCGGGAAGCGAAGTTCACCGGTGCGATCCATGGCACGAAGACGGTGTATGCCGGTGGTGGTCTCCTCACAGCCGCCGATAACGCCGGGGATGAGATCAGTATATTTGGTGTGCATGAGGTGGACAAGGTCGCCGCCGTCGTCGATGATTATATTCGGCGCGCACTCAAGCACGGAGCAGAGACATTCGTTATATTCGTCCATATCGCAGCCGTAGCGGGCAAAGACCTGCATACCGCCGGCGGCAAGCGCGGCGGCAACGTCGTCCTGCGTGGAGAGAGGATTGGAGCCCGTGACATACATCTCGGCGCCGCCCATCTCCATAACGCGGCAGAGATATGCGGTCTTAGCCTCAAGATGCACCGACAGCGCGACGCGAAGCCCCGCAAAGGGCTTAGTGCGGAGAAAATCCTCACCTATGCCGCGCAGCACGGGCATATTGCGCTCTACCCATTTGATTTTCAATTCCCCCGAGGGTGCGAGGGCGATGTCATTTATTCTGCTCATGTCCTGACCTCCTGTGAATTTATCCAGCTGAATTTTTCGGTATATATGTGACAAAATATTTTAACACGCCGCGCCGATAATGGCAAGCGAATGTTGGCTTTCTCGGAGGATCAGCGCATTTTGTGAGAAAATAAGCAAAAAAATTAAGAACTGTGCAATTAGGTGTTGACTTTACGCGAAAATCTGTTATAATCAAAAAAATTTATAAAGAAATGGGGTTTTTTCATATGGAGCAAAATAGTGTTTACGCCCGCCGCTTCGTCGGTGAGGGTCTGACCTTTGACGATGTGCTGCTCGTTCCCGCAGAGAGCGACGTGCTGCCCGCCGACGTTGACCTCGGCACCCGCCTTACCAGCAAGGTGCGCCTCAACGTCCCCGTGATGAGCGCGGCAATGGACACCGTCACCGAGTACCGCATGGCTATCGCCATTGCGCGTGAGGGCGGCATAGGCGTTATCCATAAGAATATGGGCATCGATCGTCAGGCTGAGCAGGTTGACCTTGTCAAGCGCAGCGAGAACGGCGTTATCACAAATCCTTTCTTCCTCCATTCCGGTCACACTCTCGGCGACGCGGACGCGCTCATGGGCAAGTTCCGTATCTCCGGCGTTCCCATCGTGGACGAGGACGGCAGACTTATCGGCATCATCACCAACCGCGACATGAAGTTTGAGACCGATATGAGCCGCCACATCGAAGAGGTCATGACCAGCAAGAACCTTATCACGGGTCTTGTCGGCACAACGCTGGACGAGGCAAAGGATATTTTGCAGAAGAACCGTATTGAAAAGCTCCCCATCGTTGATGATGACTACAAGCTCCGTGGTCTTATCACCATAAAGGACATCGAAAAGGTACTCAAGTACCCGAACTCCGCAAAGGACTCCGCAGGCCGTCTCCTCTGCGCCGCAGCTATCGGCGTGACGAACGACGTGCTTGACCGCGCCGGCGCTCTTATCGACGCAGGCGTTGACGTGCTCGTGCTCGACAGTGCGCACGGTCACTCCGCAAACATCATGCGTGTTGTCGGTCTTGTCAAGAACAAGTACCCCGACATTCAGCTCATCGCCGGCAACGTCGCCACTCCCGAGGCGACCGAGGCTCTTATCAAGGCGGGCGCAGACTGCGTCAAGGTCGGTATCGGCCCCGGCTCCATCTGCACCACCCGTGTCGTTGCGGGTATCGGCGTGCCTCAGGTCAGCGCCATACTCGAGTGCGCAGAGCGCGCAGACAAGTTCGGCGTTCCCGTTGTCGCAGACGGCGGCATCAAGTATTCCGGCGATATCGTCAAGGCTATTGCGGCCGGCGGCAGCGTCGTGATGATGGGCTCCATGCTCGCAGGCTGCGAGGAGGCTCCCGGCGAGACCGAGGTCTACCAGGGTCGTCAGTTCAAGGTCTACCGCGGCATGGGCAGCCTTGGCGCAATGCAGTGCGGCAGTAAGGACCGTTACTTCCAGCAGAACAACAAGAAGCTCGTTCCCGAAGGCGTTGAGGGTCGTGTGCCTTATCGCGGACCTGTCAGCGATACCATTTATCAGATGATGGGCGGTCTGCGCTCCGGCATGGGCTACACCGGCTCGCACAGCATCGAGGAGCTGCGCACGAACAGCAAGTTTGTCCGCATCACCAGCGCCGGTCTCAAGGAGAGCCACCCGCACGATATCTATATAACCAAGGAAGCTCCGAACTACACCATGAACCCCTGATTTTTGATTTTAATTCTGAGCCTGTAGACAAAGCTGCCGGCAATGTATAAAATTGCATGGGAGAGTGCAGAAAGGGGATGGAAGCCCCCTTTCTGCGTTCATCCGAGCTTATTCAGTAGTATTTTTGAATTCTCCGGCCGGTTTTTCCGCCGGAGAAAATTTTTGAAAATTTTTATTTTATCGGGAACCTTTTGCGTTTTCCCCCGTCATAAGAGCGTAACACTCGAAAGGAGCAATAAAAAATGAAAAAGATAGTTAGCCTTATACTCTGCTGCGCCATGGCGCTCAGCTTTGCAGCATGTGCTGCCGGAAAGTATTCCCCGAGCGAATACAGCGACAGCGTCGTAAACGACAAGGTGCAGATGTTCATCCCCCAGAAGACAGTGACCGACGAGACGGATGAGTTCACCGTTTCCTTTGAGAACATGACCGAGGATGACTACAGCTACGACGCGACCCAGCGCCTTGAGATATGGAAGGACAACCAGTGGTGCGTCGTCAAGGATAAGCAGGACTTTACGACCCTTGAGCTTCATGTCCTCCCCGCCGCAACCACGGATGAGCGCACCTTCTATGTTGCGGATCACTACGGCAAGCTTGCCGAGGGACGTTACCGCGTCGTGATGATATTCACAGACCATGACGGCAACCAGACCCTCGCCGCGGCTGAGTTCGGCATCGGCAGAGTCGATAAGTAATTAGCATATTATACTTGAAAACACCGGATTTTCATCCGGTGTTTTTTTAGGTGTTAGTATTAACTGCGCTTGCTTTTCACGAAGAGGGGACGCCCCCATCAACATCCACAAAAATGCCCCTGCCCGACTGTGCAAAAATTATAAACACGAATTCACAAAATGTTCGTAGACTTTTTGAGAATAAAATATATAATATCAAACTGTCTAAAATTAGAACAATTAGGAGCGTGTTTAATATGCTTGACCCGAGTATTGCCGCCGCCAAGATGTACTCAAACGCCAGCCGCTTTATCGAGGCCTATCACGCGGTCTTACAGCCGCTTGCCCGCGAGGCGGAGCTTCCCGCAATGGCGCTGGATATCCTGCTCTTTATCGCCAATAACCCCGACAAGGACACCGCGCGCGACGTGTGTCAGTTTCGCGGCATGAAGCCGGGCATAGTGTCCGTCCATGTTGACCGCCTTGTTGCCGAGGGGCTTATCGAGCGGCAGTCCGTCCCCGGCGACCGGCGCAAAACGAGACTCGTATGCACGGAAAAGGCGGCGGATATCGTCAGCAAGGGGCGCGGCTTGCAGCGGCGCTTTGCCTCGGGACTACTTGATGGCATCGACGAACAATCGCTGGATGTTTTCCACCGCTGCCTTGCGGCGGTAGACAGAAATGTCGATAAAATTCGCAAAAACGGAGTTTAACAGGAGCACAAGATGATTAAATTACTAAGAAAAATGCGGCGGCGCGAGCGTATCATGGCGCTCATCTGCGCGCTGCTCATCCTCGGGCAGATATACTTTGACCTCTCCCTGCCCGACTACATGACAGACCTCACAAAGCTCATCAATTCACCCGAGGCCGCGACCGGGGAGATACTGAGCATAGGGCTGCAAATGCTCGGCTGCGCGCTTGCCAGCGCCCTGCTTGCCGTCGTCTGCGGATTTCTCGCGGCGAAGGTCGCCTCGGGCTTTAGCTACACGGTGCGCGAGCAGGTCTTTAACCATGTCATGGACTTCAGCTCCGAGCAGCTTGGCCGTTTTTCCGTGCCGAGCCTCATCACCCGCACCACAAACGACATCACGCAGCTTCAGATGATAGTCGCAATGGGGCTTCAAATGATAATAAAATCCCCGGTCATGGCAGTCTGGGCGGTCATAAAGATACTCGGCAAGAGCTGGGAGCTTTCGGCTGTGACTGCGGCCTTCGTGGTCATGATATGCGCCCTGATACTCGTCGTGATGTTCAGCGTGCTGCCTCGCTTTAGGATAGTCCAGAAGCTCACCGACAAGATAAACCGTGTCGCGCGCGAAAATCTCAGCGGCATCAACGTTGTCCACGCCTTTAATGCCGAGCGCTATCAGAACGAGAAGTTCGATAAGCCCAGCACCGAGATGATGAACACTCAGCTCAAAAATCAGCGTCTTATGGCGGTCATTCAGCCCGCGATGGGGCTTTGTATGAACTCGCTTGCACTGGTCATATACTGGCTCGGCGCGGCGCTCGTCAATCAGATACCGCTCTCGGACGCGATGGGACGGCTGAATATGTTCTCGGAGGTCGTCGTGTTCAGCACCTATGCGACCTACGTTGTCATGTCCTTTATGATGATGGTCATGATTTTTATGATGCTCCCCTCGGCGCAGGTCTCGGCGGAGCGTATAAACGAGGTGCTTGACAGCAGCGATGGCATAAGCGAGGGCGATACCAAGGAAAGCCGCAAGACGGGCACGGTGGAATTTCGCGACGTATCGTTCAGATATCCCGACGCCGGCGAAAACGAGCTTAACCACATAAGCTTCCGCATAGAGCAGGGCAAGACTCTTGCAATAATCGGCGCGACCGGCAGCGGCAAATCGACGCTTATCTCGCTCATCCCGCGCTTTTATGACGCGACCGAGGGCGAGGTGCTGGTTGACGGCGTAAACGTCAGGGACTACAGCTTTGACGCGCTATATGACCGTCTCGGCTATGTGACGCAGAAGGCGGTGCTGTTCTCGGGCAGCATAAAGGAAAATATCCTCTTCGGAGAAAGCCGCGCCGATGGCGGGGATGAGAACGTCGCCGAGGCGATAGAGATATCTCAGGCAAAGGAATTTGTCGATAAGCTCCCCGAGGGCACGGAGCACCGCATAGCCCAGCTCGGACGCAACGTATCCGGCGGGCAGAAGCAGCGCCTGTCGATAGCCCGTGCGCTGGCGAGAAGGCCGGAGATACTGATTTTTGACGACTCCTTCTCCGCGCTCGACTATAAGACCGACGCGACACTGCGCGCAGAGCTCAATGAAAAGCTTGCCGGTACGACAAAAATCATCGTGGCTCAGCGTATAAGCACCATACGCAGCGCCGATGAGATAATCGTCCTTGACCGGGGCGAGGCGGTAGGCATCGGCACGCATGAGGAGCTTATGCGAAGCTGCGCCGTATATCAGGAAATTGCCCGCTCGCAGCTCAGTGCGGCGGAGCTGGCATAAGATGGGGAGATATAGATATGGGACCTCACGGAAGAATGGCAGTTACCGAAAAGGTAGACCTCGTCGCAACGCTTAAAAAGCTTGCGGGATATATGCGCCGCGACCTTGCGCTTATAATCACGGCGCTGGTGCTGGCGGCCTTCGGAGCCGTGCTCACGATAGTGGGACCGGATAAGATCGGCGAAATGACAAATCTCATGGCCGAGGGCTTTGCAAGCGGCATCGACCTTGCGGCAGTCGCAAAAATCGGCATTTTTCTTGCGGTAATATATATTTTAAGCGCGATATTCACCTTTACGCAGCACTATATCATGGCGACGGTGACGCTCAAAATGTCCCGCCGTATGCGCGGCGAGCTGTCGGAGAAGATAAACAAGGTGCCGCAGAAGTATTTTAACACCACCACGCAGGGCGACGTCCTAAGCCGCATTACAAACGACGTCTCGACGCTCCAGCAGGGGCTTACGAACAGCCTTCCGACAATCATAAGCGCCGCCACGCAGTTTGCCGGCTGCCTTATTATGATGTTTGTGACCGAATGGCGGCTTGCGCTCACCTCGCTCGGCATAACGCTAATAGGTCTGCTGCTTATCGTGCTCATCATGTCGCGCTCCCAGAAGTATTTTGCCGCGCGGCAGAAAAGCCTCGGCGAGCTCAACGGCTATATCGAGGAGATGTATTCCGGGCACGAGGTCGTGCGCATATCGCGCGCGAATAATAAGGTCAAGGCGCATTTTGACGGGCTCAACCGCGCCGTGTATGACGCAAACTGGAAGTCGCAGTTTCTCTCCGGCATGATGCAGCCGCTTATGAACGTCATCGGCAACGTCGCCTACGTCGCGGTCTGCGTTATAGGCTCGGTGCTTACGATAAACGGGACGATTAAATTCGGCGTGATAATCTCCTTTATCATGTATGTTCGCCTCTTTACCTCACCCCTTACGCAGATAGCGCAGGGCATGACCAATATGCAGACCTCCGCCGCCTCCGCAAACCGCGTGTTTGACTTCCTCGAAAGCGAGGAGCTTCCCGACGAGAGCGATAAGCCCGACCGGATGCCCGAGGTCAAGGGGGCCGTGAGCTTTGAGCACGTCCGCTTCAGCTATCCCGATGCGCCGGATAAGATAATCATCAAGGACTTCTCCACCGAGGTAAAGCCCGGACAGAAGGTCGCAATAGTCGGCCCGACGGGAGCGGGTAAGACCACGATGGTAAATCTCCTGATGCGCTTTTTCGAGACGAACAGCGGCAGCATCAAAATAGACGGCACGCCCATTTCAGAGCTGCGCCGCGAGACGGTACACAGTATGTTTGCAATGGTTTTGCAGGATACTTGGCTCTTCGAGGGCACCGTGCGCGAGAATTTGGCGTATAATATGGAAAATCTCACGGATGCAGACCTTGAGCGCGTGTGCAAGGCCTGCGGGCTTGATAAATTTGTCCGCTCCCTGCCGAAGGGACTCGATACCGTGCTCACCGACAACACAAGTATATCCGCGGGGCAAAAGCAGATGCTTACCATAGCCCGTGCCATGCTGCAAAACGCGCCCATGCTGATACTTGACGAGGCGACCTCGTCCGTCGATACGCGCACGGAGCTTATAATCCAGCGTGCGATGGACAGCCTCATGCACGAGCGCACAAGCTTTGTCATCGCGCATAGGCTCTCCACGATAAAGAATGCCGACCTCATACTCGTCATGCGCGAGGGCGATGTTGTGGAGAGCGGTACGCATGAGGAGCTGATGAAAAAGGGCGGCTTCTACGCAGAGCTTTATAACAGTCAGTTTGAAAAAAGCGCCTGACGGAGAATTTTGACGCGCAATGTAAAATCGGCGCAGCCCGCCTTAACCTATCTCCGTCATTCCCCTAAAGGAACTATGCGGCAATGACAGCTTAGTTAAGCCATATGCGCCGATTTGAGCAATGCCGCGAAGCGCTGCCCCTTTTAGGGGAAGTGGCGCAACGCGCCGAAGGGGTCGCCGGAGTAGGACACGGTACAGGCGGGAAAAGACAGGACGCAATGCCGACTATTCTTTTTCTATGGGCTGTTGCTATATACTGAAAACCCCTCAGTCACCTACGGTGACAGCTCCCCTTTCAGGGGAGCCAAGGTTAAGCGCCGAATTTCCCCTACACGCAAAAACTCCGTCTGACGATAATCAGGCGGAGTTTTTGCGGAATTCAGAATTTATTATCAAGCTTATAGCTTATATCCTCCTGCAAGCTGAGCTTTGGCTCCTTGCCGGAGAGCAGGCGCGATATCGCGGGGATATGCTTAAACAGAACGATAAGCCCCGTAAACAGCGCAAGCTTCATAACGAGAGTATTCTCAACAACGAGAAGTGACGCTACACACATTACCGCAGCGCCCGCCACCGTGCCGAGGGAGACGTATTTCGTAAGCCAGATGCCCAGCACCACGAACAGCAGCACCGCAAGCGCACCCGAGAAATTTACGAACATCATCGTCACGATCATGCAAATAAGCGCATGGCTGCCCTTAAAGTCGTAAAACAGCGGATACAGCCGCCCCAGCACGAGGCAGAAGCCGGCGAAGGCGCGTCCGACATCGGCATGACCCTTTATCCCGAGCAGCAGCCCGCCGATGATAATCGGCAGTGCATCACGGACAAGCTCTACCAGCAGCAGCTTCAAAAGCCCCTTCGTGCCGTATATGCGGCGAAAATTCGAGAGAGCGGAGTTGCCGTAGCCCAGAGCGCGCAGGTTCTTGTGAAAGACGTAATTCGAGGCGATAACGACGCTGCTCATGCTGCCCGCAGTATAGGCGATGGCGGCGATGAGTATCAGCAGAACGGTGTATATCATTATTCCTTCTCGCCTTTCTGCCGGATAACGATGCGTATCGGCGTACCCTCAAGGCCGAAAACGGCGCGTATCTGATTTTCAAGATAGCGCTGATATGAGAAGTGGAAAAGCTCGCGGGAGTTGCAGAATATGACGAAATTCGGCGGGCATATGCCGGTCTGCGTCATGTAGTAAATCTTCAGGCGGCGACCCTTGTCCGTAGGCGGCTGAACACGCGCCTGCGCGTCCGCAAGGACGTTATTGAGCATACCGGTGGTAATGCGCATATGGCTCTGGTCGTTGACAAAGTTGATAAGCTCAAAGATGCGGTCCGTGCGCTGACCCGTCATGGCGGAGATGAACACTATCGGAGCATAGCTCATAAAGCTCAGGTCGCGCATGATGTCCTTGCGCATCTTCTCCATGGTGCCGGTCTCCTTGTCGATGAGATCCCACTTGTTTACGACGATTATACTCGCCTTGCCCGCTTCATGCGCAAGACCCGCTATCTTGGTATCCTGCTCGGTCACGCCGTCGCGCGCGTCTATCATGATAAGGCAGACATCCGCGCGCTCGATGGCAAGCTGGGCGCGCATGACGGAGAACTTTTCTATCCTCTCGTCCACCTTCGACTTGCGGCGTATGCCGGCGGTGTCGATAAACATGAACTTGCCCGCTGCGTTTTCAAAGAGCGTGTCCACGGCGTCGCGGGTAGTGCCGGCAACGTTACTGACGATGAGGCGCTTTTCGCCGAGAATACGGTTTATGAGCGAGGACTTGCCGACGTTCGGCTTACCGATGACCGCGACCTTGACATAGTCCGGCTCCTCTTCCTCCTCGACCGTCTCCGGGAAGTATTTCAGGCACTCGTCAAGTAAATCTCCGGTGCCGTGACCGTGAACGGCGGAGACGGCGATGGGGTCTCCGAGACCGAGAGAATAAAACTCATAGAGCGCCGAATCCTCCGCGCCGGTGGAGTCCGCCTTATTTACGGCAAGCACCACGGGCTTTCTGGAGCGCAGCAGCATATTCGCAACGTCCTTATCCGCCGCGGTAACGCCGGTACGGATATCGGTGACGAGAACTATGACGTCCGCCGCGTTTATCGCGATCTGTGCCTGCTCACGCATGAACAGCAGTATCTCGCTGTCGGTCGTCGGCTCGATGCCGCCGGTATCGACTATATCAAATTTTCTGCCGCACCACTCGCACTCGGCGTAAAGCCTGTCGCGTGTGACACCGGGCGTGTCCTCGACTATAGAAAGACGCTGCCCGACAAGACGGTTAAAAAGCATGGATTTGCCGACATTCGGTCTGCCGACTATTGCCACAAGAGGTCTTGACATATCTTTCCCTCCTCGTTTTATTTATATATTATACTATTATATTTAACTATATTAAATATTAAATATTAAATCTTGTTTTTAATTCTGATTATACTTGTAATAATCCGTGTCCTCGCCGCGCTCCGGGAGACGCAGCTCCGGCAGCTCGCCCGCCATGGCATCCCAGAGTGCAAAGCCGTCCTGCTCAATGGGATATATGGGCACGCCAAGCTCGCGCACGGCCTCCTCCAAGGTGATATCGTCAAGAAAATCCATCTCCTGACGGCGCAGCATATTCTGCGAAATAAACAGCCGCTCTCCAAGCTCGCGCCCCTTGAGCTGCCTTATAAGATCCTGCCCGGTTATAAGCCCGGTGACATTGATGCTGTGTCCGAAAAAGTCGTTGACTATCGCGTAGACCCTGCCCTTTAGCTCCGGATACTTCTCATGCGCGATATCCACAAGCTTTTGAAAATACGGCGCGGCGGATACGCCGGTCGCTATCGTAAAGGGCACGCCGTCCGGTGCGTCCGAAAGCCTGAGCGCGGAGCGAAACTCCGTCTCAAGCAGGCGCAGCATACCCACGCCGTTTTCAAGCTGGGTGTGCTCCTCAAAAAATTCGTCCGGCGGGAACTCGCGCCCTGCCAGAATATAAAACTCGTCCCCGCAGAAGAAGATGCGCGTGCCGTGCTTTTCAAGGCACCTGTCGCCGAACTCGGTTATCATGTCCAGCGTCTCCGCCGCGTGCTCCTTTGTGAACGGCGTCAGCGGGTACAGCCCCTCGCGGAACTTCGTAAGCCCGACCGGGACTATGGAAACGCTGTGTACTCCGGGGTACATGGCCTCAAGCTCGCGCATGGTGCGCATAAGCTCCTCCCCGTCATTAAGCCCCGGACAGCAGACTATCTGGCAGTTCATCGTGATGCCGGACTCGGCAAAGCGGCGCATGACCTCGATGGTCTCCCCGGCGCGGGGATTGCGCAGCATCTCACGGCGAAGCTCGGGATTTGTCGTGTGAACGGAGACGTTTATGGGGCTGATGTGCAGGGCGATAATGCGCTCTATCTCGCGCTTTGAAAGATTGGTGAGCGTGATATAGTTGCCGAGCAGAAAGCTCAGGCGCGCGTCGTCGTCCTTGAAGTACATGGTGCGGCGCATACCCTTCGGGAGCTGGTCTATAAAGCAAAAGACACAGTTATTCGCGCAGGAGCGCGGCGTGTCCATAAGATAGCTTTCAAACTCAAGCCCCAAATCCCCGCCGACCGTCTTGCGGACGTGTACCTCTCTCTCGCTGCCGTCGGGACGGCGGAGGACAACGTGCAGCTCGCTGTCATAGGCGAAGAATTTATAGTCGAGCACGTCAAGTATTCTGTTGCCGTTTATGGATATAACCGCATCGCCCGGGTGCGCCTTGCCGTGCAGGGGGCTGCCCCGGTCAACGGATTTGATAAGATTGTCCATGTTCCTCCGAAATCGCGCGGCGCAGCCAAATGCTCTGCTCCGCATACGCAAAAGGAGGAAAGGTGCTACCCTTTCCTCCTCAAGCGTTTTTACTTGCTTTCCTCAACATTGATGACGGTACGGCCCTTGTACTGACCGCAGTGCTTGCAAGCACGGTGAGGCATGCAGAACTCGCCGCAGTTGGGGCACTTGACGATTCCGGGAGCGGTGAGCTTCCAGGTAGAAGAACGTCTCTTGTCACGTCTCTGTCTCGATACTTTTCCTTTTGGGACTGCCATGTTGACACCTCCTGATAACAGCTGTTCTGAGCAGCTCTATTTTAGTCTTTATCCAAAAGCTGCTCAAGCACAGCAAATCTTGGATCAATTTTTTTTCGGCACTCACAGGGGCCGAGGTTAAGGTTTTTGCCGCAGTCGGGACAAAGACCCTTGCAGTCCTCCTTACAGAGGAACTTGCTGTCCATATCCAGAATGAAGCAGGTGGACAAAATCTCGTCCAGGTCTATTTCGTCACCCTGAAGCAGAAACAGCTCCGGATCGTCCTCGGCGTTCTCCTCCACGATGGTGGCGTGCAGCTTGGTGCGCTTGGTGCGCTCAAAGTCCGTGCCGCAGCGGTCGCATACACAGACCAGCTCCGCCCTGATCTCACCCGTCAGGTTCAAAATCCCGGCCTCGTTATATACGCGCCCGACTGCCGTGGGCTTTGACTTATACTCCTTTATCGCGGGGAAATCAAGTCTGTCCGTCTCAAGCTCTGTCGCAAAATCGACGGAGCCGCCCGGTATCTCAATTATCTCTCTCAGGTTAAGAAGCATAATACACCTCGCATAGTCGCTTAGATATTATAGATTAACTGACAAGGCTTGTCAACAGAAATTTTCTATAGTATAATAAAAAAACAGAAAAAAAGAAAGGTTTTTACCTCATGGGTATGAAAGAAATCACAATAAAAGCCAATGACGCCGGTCAGAGGCTCGATCGCTTTGTCGGAAAGGCCGTTCCGCTGCTGCCGGAGTCGCTGCTGCAAAAGTATATTCGTCTCAAGCGCATCAAGCTAAACGGCAAAGGAGCCAAGCGCGACACGCGGCTCAGTCTCGGCGATACACTCCAATTATACATCAACGACGAGTTTTTTGAAAGACCCCGCGAAGAAAATTCTTATCTCAAGGTCGGCACTCCGAGGCTGGATATCGTCTATGAGGACGAGAACATTCTCCTTGTGGACAAAAAGCCGGGCGTGCTGTGCCACAGCGCGGGCGTATGGGATTATAACACGCTCATCGCAAACATTCAGGCGTACATGGCGCAGAAGGGCGAGTGGCGGCCGCGTGAGGAGAATTCCTTTGCCCCCGCGCTATGCAACCGCATCGACCGCAACACCGGCGGCATCGTCATCGCCGCGAAGAACGCCGAGGCGCTGCGCATACTCAACGAGAAGATACGCGACCGCGAGATAGAAAAGTATTATCTCTGCGCCGTGCAGGGCAAGCCCAAGCCCGCCTGCGGGCGGCTTGAAAACTATCTTTTCAAGGACGCGGAGAAAAACAAGGTCTACGTCAAGTCCCGGCCGGAGCCGGGGGCGCGCACGGCGGTGACGGAGTACCGGGTGCTGTGCTCAAAGGGCGCGCTCTCCCTCGTCGAGTGCCGCCTGCTGACCGGGCGCACGCATCAGATACGCGCTCAGATGGCTCATGCGGGCTGGCCGCTTTTGGGCGACGGGAAGTACGGGGTGGAAAAGCTCAACCGCAGCTTCGGCGAAAAGGGTCAGGCGCTCTATTCGTACAGGCTTGAGTTTGCCTTTCCGACCGACGCCGGCTGTCTCGAATATCTGCGCGGGCGCGAGTTTCGCGTGAAGAGCGTGGACTTTGCGGAGAAATACTTCGGCGTGAGCAAGCTGGAATTCTAATTTTTATTATAAAATATTACGGAGAAAAAATATGCTTAGTGTAAACGATTTATCCATGCAGTTCGGCTCGTCCGTCCTGTTCTCCCGCGTTGACCTGCAATTCACCGCCGGCAACTGCTACGGCATCATCGGCGCGAACGGCGCGGGCAAATCCACCTTTATCAAAATTCTTTCCGGTGAGCTGGAGCCTACCTCGGGCAGCGTCGTGCTCGACCCGAAGCGCCGCATGTCCGTCCTCAAGCAGAACCAGAGTCTCTTTGACGACTACACCGTGCTCGACACGGTCATCATCGGCAACCAGCGTCTCTACGACTGCGGCAAGGAGAAGGACGCGATATACGAGAAGGAGGACTTCACCGACGAGGACGGTATTCGCGCCGCAGAGCTTGAGGAGGAGTTCGCGGAGCTCGGCGGCTGGGAGGCGGAGTCCGATGCGGGGCGTATTCTTCAGGGACTCGGCGTGGACGTGAGCCTGCACGAGAGCCTTATGCGCGACGTTGACCCGCGCCTCAAGGTGAAGGTCTTGCTTGCGCAGGCGCTGTTCGGGCATCCGGACGTCATACTGCTTGACGAGCCTACGAATAACCTTGACCTTGCAAGCGTCGTCTGGCTTGAGGACTTTTTGATGGATTACGAGGGCACCGTCCTTGTCGTCAGCCATGACCGCTACTTCCTCAATAACGTCTGCACTCATATCGTGGATATCGACTACGGCAAGATAAAGATGTATATCGGTAACTACGACTTCTGGTATGAGTCCAGCCAGCTCATCCAAAAGCTCATAAAGGACCAGAACAAAAAGGCGGAGCAGAAAATTCAGGAGCTTCAGACCTTTATCGCCCGCTTCTCCGCAAACAAGTCGAAGTCGCGTCAGGCGACCTCGCGCCGTAAGCTGCTGGATAAGATAAGCGTCGAGGAGCTGCCCGCCTCAAACCGCCGCTACCCCTGGGTGGGCTTCAAGGCCGAGCGTGAGCCGGGCAAGGATCGCCTCTTTGTCACCGAGGTCAGCAAGACCGTGGACGGCGTAAAGCTTTTGGATAACGTGAGCTTCATCGTCGGCAAGGAGGATAAAATAGCCCTTGTCGGCAAAAACGAGCTTGCGGTCACGATGCTGTATAAGATACTCATGGGCGAGGAGGAGCCGGACAGCGGCAGCGTCAAGTGGGGCGCGTCCATCAGCCCGGCATACTTCCCCAAGGACAACGGCGCGTATTTTGACGGCTGCGAGCTTGACCTCATCGACTGGATGCGCCAGTTCTCGGAGGATAAGCGCGAGAGCTATCTGCGCACCTTCCTCGGACGTATGCTCTTCTCGGGCGACGACGTGTATAAGACCGTCAAGGTGCTCTCCGGCGGCGAAAAGGTGCGCTGTATGCTCAGCCGTATGATGCTCTCGGGCGCAAACTTCCTGCTTTTCGACCAGCCGACGAACCATCTCGACCTTGAGAGCATCGCCGCGCTGAATAACGGCATGGAGGCCTTTAAGTATAATATTATTTTCTCTTGCCACGACCATCAGCTCACCCAGACCGTCGCAAACCGCATAATCGAGGTCACCGATACCGGCATAATCGACCGTATGTGCAGCTACGACGAGTATATGAACATAAGCGATTTGGAGTCGGGGATAAGAGAATAAAATAAGAGGAGGAAATAAAATGACCGAAAACGATCTCAAGCTGCTGGACTTTCACATTACGGACATCACCTGCCACGTCAACACCGGCGTGAGCGAGGAGCTGCCAATGTCCATCAAGAGCAGCGTCAGTGCGCGTATGCCCGAGGAATTTGACGGCAGCCTCTATATCTATCTCAAGACGACCATCACCGGGCAGGACGAGTCGCTGTTTTTGCTGGACGTGCTGACAGAGACCATCGTGCAGCTTCCCGAGGGTAAGACGACGCTTGACGAGGAGGACGCGCCGCCCTGCATAAGCTTTGCCCGCCGCCGCAGCTATAAGGCGATACTTGAGCTGAGTCAGAGCATGGGCATCGCCCCCCTCGACCTTGAAAAGACGATAGAGTAAAACGGGGAATAAACAATGCGGCGATTTCGGCAATGCCGCGGAGCACTGCCCCTGTCAGGGGAAGTTGCGCTATGCGCCGATCTATACGTTTTCATCATTACACATACCAAAAAGCTACCGCGGCAGGATGCACTGCCGCGGCGTTTTTATTCTCTTGTCGGTATTATTTCAAGCCAATAGCCGTCGGGGTCCTCGATGAAGTATATGCCCATGGCGGGGTTTTCGTAGCATATGCAGCCCATTTTCTCATGCAGCGCATGGGCGGCGGCATAATCGTCGGTGCGGAAGGCAAGATGAAATTCGCCCTCCCCAAGCTCATAGCTCTGCGGATGCTCACGCAGCCACGTCAGCTCCAGCTCGAAATCGCCGGACTCGTCTTGCATATAGACTATCGTGAAGTCCTCCGTCTCCTTGCGGCGACCCTCACGCAGACCCAGTGCCTCGCGGTAAAAGCTCATGGAGCGCTCAAGGTCCGCGACGTTATAGTTTTCGTGTACCATCTTAAATTTCATGACGTTCCTCCGTTCGGTATTTTATATTCCGCAAATCGGCGCGTCGAGCGGCTGCTCCATAAAGCTCTGAAGCTCCTCCGCAAACTCCGCGCTTATCACCGATAGCCTTCCCTTATCCAGTACAAGCGGGTCGATGCTCCTCTTTTTTGCCGGTATCACGCGGCTGTCTGCGTTACCGGCGAGTATTTCATCACGGCTTAGCATCCTGTGCAGCGCACAATAGCGCTCCCACTCGGCGCATAGCTCCGCATCCGAGCGCAGCCGCGCTATGACCGCGTCCTCCGTGCCGTAAAGCTCCTCCATGCTGACCACTCCCCTGCCGACCGCCTTTTTCAGCAGCTCCGACAGGCGCTGCATCGCGTATCTGTCCTCCGGCGCGACGTATATCCGCGACATCTCAAGCGCATCCCACCCAAAGGCAAGCGCCGTGTCCGCCGTCTTGAACGCAAGCTCCGGCGCACCGTCCTCAGCGGTGGCTACGCAGATATCGTCATAATATGCCTGTAGGCACGCCGCCTCCCGCCGCGCAAAGCCCGAGAGATTTCCAAGCGTGTATTCCAGCCTGTCCGCCGAGAGACGCGGGCTGTCATTGTCGGCAATGGGATATATATGATAGTCGCTGACGGCGCTTAACGGTATGCCGTATTCCCCGAGCAGCGCCGAAAGCTCCGGCGAGTCTGCTATAATGCTCTCCGTGCGCCCCTCGGTGTACTCCTGACGCAGATAGTCCCCGTGCATAAAATCGACCGTATGCGCAAAGACCGGCGTTGCGATATCGTGAAAGAGCGCGGCAAGCGCCTGCTCCATGCTGCCTGTAAAGTGCCATGTGATAAGCCCCGCTCCGGCGCTGTGCCGATAGCGCGAATACGGCGGCAGACGGCGAAAGCGCGGGAAGCTCGTATATTCGCAGCCGCAATTCATGCCCACGCGCCGTATGCGCTGCATCGGAGGCGCTGCACAGAAGCGAGTAAACCACTCAGGCATTTGAGCGTGATATATAACTGCGCTTTTCTCGCACATATTGCTCTCCTTGTAACATAATTATATTTTGCTCAAAATCACGAAAACCGCCCGGAAAAGGCGGTTTTTGTGTTTTGTAAAGATTATTTTGCCAGATAATTCTTCAGAAGCTCCTGAAGCAGCTCGTCCCTGTCAATGCGGCAGATAAGCGTGCGGGCATTGTTATAGTTGGTAATATAGGTCGGGTCCTCCGAAAGTATGTACCCCACGATCTGGTTTATCGGGTTATAGCCCTTGACCATGAGGGAATTATACACGGACGACAAAATCTCCTTCATCTCGGCCTTGCTGTCCAGCGCTGTGAATTTCCTTGTTGCATCCTCCATGATGCCCCTCCTTTTCAGCTTTTTCTTAGCTATATTATAGCATATACATTTGTCAAGTAAAGTCGAAAAAACTAAACAAAAGGTTAATTTTTCTTAAGAGCGGATTAATTTAACGAATACTGGCGTCAAATCTGTTCTCAAGTGCCGCAAGCACCTTCTTTACGGTCTCCTCGGCGTGCTCATCGGTCAGGGTCTGATCCTCGGCGCGCATGGTGAGAGAGAAGGCGACGGACTTTTTGCCCTCGGCGATATGGTGGCCGGTGTACACGTCGAAGATGCGGCAGCCCTTGAGGTACTGTCCGCCCTCTGCCATGATGTGCTCGACCATGTCGCCCACGGGGATATCCGCAGCGCAGACGACCGCGATATCACGGGTGACCGCCGGGAAGCGCGGCAGCGGCTTATACACCGGGATGCAGCCGCGCAGAGCACGCAGCGCGTCAAAGCTCAGCTCCGCGCAGTAGAGCTCCGCGTCCACACCGTAGTTTTCGGCGACGGCGGGGTGTATCTGACCGAGCACGCCTATATAAGTCTCACCGCAGTAGACCTTGGCGCAGCGGCCGGGATGGTAAGAGGGATTTTCACGCTCGGCGGTAAAGTGCAGCTTTGTGATGCCGATGCCGCCGCAGAGCTCCTCGACCCAGCCCTTGATGCGGAAGAAGCTCATATCGGGGCCGTATGCGCCCATGGAGACTATCTTCGGCTCGTCCGCCAGCCCATCGGGACGCTTGAGGTAGATGCGGCCTATCTCGTAGAGTGCGGCGCACTTGTTGCGATAGTTATAGTTGCGGGTCAAAATCTCCAGCATGGAGGGGAGTATGGTCGTGCGCATTATCGAGGTATCCTCGCCGAGAGGATTGAGTATGCGCAGGCTGTCGCGCATGGGCGAAAGCTCGGGCAGGCGTATCTTATCGTAATAGCTCGGGCTTATGAAGGAGTAGGTGATAATCTCGTCAAGCCCCATCGCACGGCAGAGCTCACCGACACGGCGCTCGCACTGCTGAACAGGCGTAAAGCCGCCGCAGGTGCTTATGGCTCCGGTGAAGCGGGTGGGGATATTGTTGTAGCCGTAGAAGCGCGCTACCTCCTCGGCGATATCGGAATAATGCTCAACGTCGCCGCGCCAGGACGGGACGTGTATCACATCGCCCTCCAGCGTAAAGCCGAGGTCAAGCAGTATCTTCTTCATGCTCTCGCTGTCGATATCGGTGCCGAGCAGAGCGTTTATCTTCTCGGGCTCAAGCAGCACGGTCTTTTCCTCGATGGGCTTGGGAACGACGTCGATAACGCCCTCGACGACCTCGCCGCAGCCGAGAAGCTCAATAAGCTCACAGGCGCGGTTGACGGCGCGCAGAGTGCCCTGCGGGTCAAGTCCCTTTTCAAAGCGAGAGGAGGCATCGGTGCGCATACCGAGTGCGGTCGCGGTGCGGCGGACGGAGGTACCGTTAAAGTTTGCGCTCTCGAACAAAACCATGGCGGTATCGCCGACTATCTCGCTGTTCTCGCCGCCCATGACACCGGCAACGGCAACGGGCTTATCCGTGTCGCAGATGCAGAGCATGGAGGGGTTAAGCTTGCGCTCCGTGCCGTCGAGCGTGCGGATGCTCTCGCCCTCGTGCGCGGTGCGGACGTGTATCTCACGGTTGCCGACGCAGGCAAAGTCAAAGGCGTGCATGGGCTGACCGTACTCGAGCATGACATAGTTTGTGATGTCAACGATGTTGTTTATCGGGCGCATACCGGCGTTGCGGATACGCTCACGCATCCAGCGCGGGGAGGGCGCGATTTTTACGTTTCGCACCATGCGCGCGGTGTAGCGCGGGCAGAGCTCGGCATCCTCGATGATTATCTTTGCCATGTCGTTTATATTTCCCTCGGCCTCGGCCTTTACGACCGGCTCATGGAGTCTCAGCTCCTTGCCGAAGGTCGCGGCGGCCTCGCGTGCAAGACCGATGACGCAGAGGCAGTCGGGGCGGTTCGGGGTTATCTCAAATTCGACCACATGGTCGTCACGGCCGAGAATATCCGCCATATCGTCACCGGGCTTGCAGTCCTCATCGAGAATGAGTATGCCGTCCGCGATGCAGTGCGGGAACTCTTCCTGCTTTGCGTGAAGCTCCGCAAGCGAGAGAATTATATTCTTGTCCTTATCGTAGGCAACCAAGTCGCCCGCGTGGATGTTCTGGCAGTCTGAGACGAGATCCGCCGCCTCACCGCCGAGCTCAAGCGCCGTATGCCAGAGTCCGTAGCCCTTATTCTGCACGTCCATGACCTTTGCCGCGATAACGCTGCCGAATATCCGGTCGCCGGGCTTGATGTCCGCGGGGATGGAGGGCTTTGCGGGGTCGATGGGGTGATAGTCGCCGAGGATGGCGGCGGGCTTAATCTCGGCATAGGGGAAGTCGTGCAGGTCGCAGCCAAGCTCCTTGAGCGAGCAGAGCATACCCTCAGACTCCACGCCGCGAAGCTTGCCGCGGGTAATCTTCGTGCCGCAGGGCAGCAGCGAATTATGCAGCGCTGCGGGCACAAGGTCGCCGCAGTGGACGTTCCATGCGCCGGTGCATATCTGGACGTTCTCCGCCGCGCCAACATCGAGCCGGGCGACGAGCATATGGTCGGAGTTTGGGTGCCTGGCAAGGGAGACTATGCGGCCTACCTTGACGTTTTTGATGCTGTCGGCGAGGTTTTCGGTCACCTCGACCTTGGAGCCGGAGACGGTCATCGCCTCGGCAAAGCGCTTGTCGTCATATTCATCAAGGCTCAGATCGACAAACTCATTGAGCCATTTTCTTGAAAGATCCATAATGCTCTCCTATCAAATATTTCTCGCTTATCAGAACTGTTCGAGGAAGCGCACGTCGTTCTCGAATATCAGGCGGAGGTCGGTTATCTTATATTCGCCCATCGCCAGGCGCTCAAGTCCCATGCCGAAGGCCCAGCCGGAATAGACGTCCGGGTCAATGCCGCAGCCGGCAAGCACCTTGGGATGCACCATGCCCGCGCCGAGAACCTCTATCCAGCCCTCGCCCTTGCAGGTCGGGCAGCCCTTGCCGCCGCACTTGTGGCACTGGATATCAAGCTCACAGCTCGGCTCGGTGAAGGGGAAGTGATGCGGGCGGAAGCGGGTAACGGTGCCCTCACCGTATATCTTCTCGACCACGAGGTTCAGCGTCGCCTTGAGGTCTGCCATGGTAACGCCCTTGTCGATGACCATGCCCTCTATCTGATGGAACATCGGGGAGTGCGTGGCATCGACCTCGTCCTTACGGTAAACGCGGCCGGGGGCGACAATGCGGATGGGCAGCGGGCGCGTCTCCATGGCGTGTATCTGCATGGGAGAGGTCTGCGTGCGAAGCAGAATACTGCTGTCGTCGGTGAAATAGAAGGTGTCCGTCCACTCGCGGGAGGGATGACCCTCGTCGATGTTGAGCTTTGTAAAGTTATACTCGGCCTTTTCGACCTCCGGTCCGTCGATTATCTCAAAGCCCATGCCGATAAATATATCCTTTATCTGGTCAAGGACGTTGTACATCGGGTGCTTATGGCCGAGATTGCCGACCTCGCCCGGCAGCGTCACGTCCACGGTCTCGCGCTCAAGCTTCAGCTCCATGAGCCTTGCGCCGAGCTCTGCCTTGCGCTGCTCGATGGCGGCCTCAATGTCGCCTCGAAGCTGGTTCGCGAGCTGACCCATGACGGGGCGCTCCTCGGCGGAGAGCTTGCCCATCTGACGGAGTATGTCGGTAAGCTCGCCCTTCTTGCCGAGATACCTGACGCGCAGGCTCTCCAAAAGCTCTACGTCGTCGGCCTCAAGAATGGCCTTGATGGAACTGTCTCTAAGTCCCTGCATTAACTCTTTCATTCCGATTCTCCTTGAATAATACTTGAAATAGCTTAAAACAAAGCAAAAAAATATGCCTCCGTCCCAACAGGGACGAAAGCATGGCTTCCGCGGTACCACCCATGTTCGGCGCGCTGCGCCGCACTCAAGGAGCAGTAACGCGCTCCACACGCCGGGGATTGGCCGGTGCTCCGGGGCGAACCAAGCGCCCGCACCGCAGGAGGCTCACAGCCGCTGACCTCCACTCTCTGCACGATGCTTCCGGCACTATCTTCCCGTTCACAGCAAGTACAGATAGAATAGCACATATTTTCCCGATTATCAAGAGCAAACGCGAAGTTTTTGCCGAAGGGCAATTTATAATACTAAATATTAGTTTAATATTCTATCGCTTGACAATGCACTGCGTATAGGCTATAATCCAGAACTGTTCTAAAACGAACGATGCAAGGAGCGGCGGATATGTTTTTCTGGGATCAGCACAAGACAATTACGAGCTGTTATGAAATGCTCACAAAATCCGTATGTGACGGATATCAGCTAACGCAAATGGAATATGACATACTCATGTTCCTGCACAATAACCCGCAGCACAACACCGCGGCAGACATAGTCAGAATTCGCAAATCGACAAAGTCCCATGTCTCGACCTCGCTGAAATCGCTGGAGAACCGGGGGCTGATTGAAAGGCTGCAAAGTGCGGATAATAAAAAGCATATTGAAATAAGGCTGCTTGATGCGGCGGAGCCTATCATAGAGGCCGGGATAAAGACCCAAAAGGAGTTTGCAAAGCATATTCTGACCGGACTCAGCGACGAGGAAAAGCGCATTTGCAAGGATGTATTCACCAAAATCTGCATTAACGCGGATGAGTATTTAAAAAGAAATACGGAGTGAAACAATGAAGAACATTTTTTATGTAAAGAAACGAACTCTGCTGCTTATCGCCGGCATAGTATGGCTGCTCGCGGGCTTTAACGTTGCAAGACTCGGCGTGCTGTCGTATCTCTCCATCGACCGGAAGTGGTATCTGTACCTAATGACCATCGTTGTCGTTTGTATGTTCGGCTCGATGTTTTACAAGATGAGCAAGAAGCACACCAAGAGAATAATGGGCTATGAAAGTCACCGTCCCTTCTGGCACTTCTTCGATTTGAAGGCGTATTTAATCATGGCCTTTATGATGAGCACGGGTATAGGCTTCAGAGCGCTCGGCATATTCCCCGACAAGTTCGTTGCATTTTTCTATTCAGGAGTCGGCTGCGCGCTGGCCTTGGCCGGTGTGCTGTTCACTAAAAATTATATTTGTTACCGGCAGTTAGTTGAAAAGAAGCAAGCAGCATGAAACAGGAAGGCTTTAACACCTACGACTACCACATGACCAGAATGGTCGCCGCCATCATCATTTCCTTCGGCTGCTACCTTCCCGTCACCCTGCTCAGCAAGAAAATGCCGAAGGTCGGTCTGCTGATGATACCCAAGACCTGCGCATATATCTGGGTCATTGTCATGGGTCTTCAGCTTCTCTTCCGCGCCTGATTTGTGAGGTATCGTTATGAGCGCTGAGAGATATTCTATAGTATTCAGCAGCGTCACCGGCAACACAAGGCAGCTTGCCGAGGCGATACGCGAGAGCTTGCCGGAGACGGGCTGTGATTATTTCGGACTGTGCTCTGCGGAGGCTCTCAAGTCCGAAATGCTCTATGTCGGCTTTTGGACGGACAAGGGCAACGCCGATGAAGCAAGCCAAGCACTGCTGAAAACGCTGAAAAGCAAGAAAATCTTTCTCTTCGGCACGGCGGGCTTCGGCATCAGTGAGGCCTATTTCAGAAGGGTTCTCGACAATGTCAGGCTCTCCATTGACGAGAGCAACAGTATAGTCGGCGAGTATATGTGTCAGGGCAGAATGCCGCAGTCGGTGCGGGAGCGCTATGTGGCATTGAAGGCTCAGCCGCAGCACCCGGTAAACATTGACGCGCTGATAGAAAACTTTGACCTCGCCCTGCCGCATCCCGACGCGGCGGATCTGGACAAGCTGAAAAAGCTCGTTCAGGAATAAAGCCTACTTATTTAATATATAATAAAACAAGCCTTGGGGCAGTTCTCCTAAAGGAAAGCTGCTCCAAGGCTTTTGTAATCCGCGTCGGCGCTTATCTGCTCTCGGCACGGGAATCGTTTTCGTATATGATTTCCAGATCGCCGTCTACAAAGCCCATGGCAACCGCTCTCTTCGCCTTCAGTGTATCCGCAAATTTGCCCTCATCAAGATAGTGTCGCACAAGCTCGGCGCAGCTTTCGAGGCAGACTTCCCAGTCCTCAGCCCTCAGGAAGAAAATATCCTCTCCGGAGCTAAACACCTCATCGCAGGCCCAGTCCTCGTCCTCCTCGTCAAAGCTTGCCGTTCCCACGACCTGAACGTGAAAAAGCTGCTCCTCGTCTGCTTCATAGAGGTTGAAGTTGATTGCGGTAAGCTCACTCAGCGGAGCGGTCTCCAGATTAGCATCTAACCACTGCCCAAATTCCTTCTGCACGTTTTCCATAGTATTCTCCTTTTCATGCCCAACGCCTTGCCAGCAGCCACAATAGAACAACGGAGGCGGCAAAGAGTATATAAAGCGAGATTATTCGCCAGTCTCTCAAGAAGGACATCAGCGCACCGTCAAGACAGCTCAAAGCTGCGAGAAAGGTGATGAAAAGGCTCACTATCAGCAAAAGCCCGAACAGTCCGCATACCCCGCCAAAAATCAAGCCTCTGCGCGATTCTGTATCTCCGCTGATGAACAAAACCACGAACACGAGCAGCCCAATTATCGCCGTAAAAAGAAGCCTTATGCAGGAGGCGAGCGCATCTGAGCTTTTAAGAATATCAATAAGCTGTGAAAAAGACTCGCCCCTTTGCATATTCACCATGGTGCCATAGGCGTCACTGATAATGCCCCATATCATAGCCATACTCGGGAGGCAAAAAACTGCACATATAAGCCCATATATGCGATACTTTTTCTTCATACTCTGCTCCTTTTCACAGTCCGTGTCCGGCAAAAGAGCAGGCTCTTATTTCCGGGTACTCGATTATCCGGTATTCTGTTTTTCCCCGCGACCTTTTCTTGGAGATGCGAAGCATCATGGTAATATACCTCCTATAGGTGCGGCCTTTAGAGCCATGCTTTGAAATTATCTATCATATACTCCTCGAACTGCTTCCATCTCACGAGCCATGGCTCTAAGTTTTCTTTATCTACTCGCCTTACATCGCCAATATTCCCCAGATAGCTCAACTTCTTTTCAGGTATATCTCTTTTGGATGTGATAAGCAGAGCTAATAAATACAGCTTTTTCATGGATGGAGCTCGCTTATAGGCTATAGGGCTAAAGAATTGCGGAATATAGTCAGCGCCGCTCAGTGAGCCGATGTCCGATATAGCACTATCAAGCTTTTTATAAACATAAACTACCGGTACAAGGTGTCCCTGATGGCTTCTGTATTCTTCTGCTTTTACGAAATAAACATATTTTTGATAAAAATCCATTTCCTTGGCATATTCGCCATTGAATTGGTATGCAAAAACGTCTCCGGTTTTCCATTCACACTTATAAATGCGGCGCTGTGTGATTTTCTTTTCAGGCGGCTGCGGTGAATTTAGCTTTTGCCGTAATAGATTTAATACTTTTTCTCTTTCAGCCGCAAGCTCGGGATTTTCCTCTTGCCAAAGCGCTAAGTCTCCGCCCTTGTCAAGCCACGCAAGAGCCTGCTCCTTTACCTCCGGCAATAAGCGCCCTAACTCCCACTGAGTATCCGCCAAGGCAAACCAGAAAGCCGGGGCGCAGTCGATGTCGTCAAGCTCGGAGGAATACTCGTCAATTAACTCATTTGTGATTTCACGGACGGTTTTCCCTTTTTGCAGCTCATCGAGTCGGTTCTTAATATCAAGCGCTATATCGTCTTCATATAGCCTTACTCCCCAAGCACCCATGTTCTCATCTCCTTGATTTGCATTCCGTTGCTTTTCGTGCAAAGTAAATCAGTCTTTTTATATTATACTATTATACTGATTTCAAACACAGAAGGCAATAGTTCCCGCGTGAAATGACATAAATCATGCAGAAATGGAGCGTCTCAGGCGCTTTGGCAGAAACGGATATGAAGTCTGCGACAGCTCCGCAGACTTCATATTTTTTAAGAATTTAGCCGCTTGACAATTAAATATCGGCTTGGTACACTAACTGTATCAACACTTATAGTACAGCTAACACAAGGAGGGGCGTTCATGATAAGCATAAACTACCGAGACTCAAGGCCGATATATGAGCAGGTGAAGGACAGCTTCCGCCAGCTTATCATCAGCGGCGCACTCCCGGCGGACAGCAAAATGCCCTCGGTGCGTGAGCTTGCCGCCGGACTTACGATAAACCCCAACACGATACAGCGCGCCTACCGTGAGTTGGAGGCGGAGGGCTATATATGCTCCGTGCCCGGGCGCGGCAGCTTTGTCTGTCAGCGTGACGCGGCGCTGGATGCGCGCAGGGCAGAGCTTTTGTCGCGCTTTGACGAGCTTGTTTCGGAGCTTGAGCTTGTCGGCGTGGAGCGCGGCACGCTGGCGGAAAGACTGGAGGAGCGCAAATGATAGAGATACGAGGTCTTGTCAAGAGCTATGGGAGCTTTCGCGCGCTGGACGGGCTTGACGCAACGGTGCCGAAGGGCGCAGTCTACGGGCTTGTCGGGCCGAACGGCGCAGGCAAATCGACGCTGATACGCCATCTTGCGGGCATTTACCGGCAGGACGCGGGCGAGCTGCTTATAGACAGTGAGCCGGTGTATGAAAATCCCGCCGTAAAAGGCCGCATTGCCTACATACCCGACGATGTGTTTTACTTCGGTCAGGCCGGTGTCGGTGATATGATGCGCTTTTACCGCGATATGTACCGCAGCTTTGATAAGCAGCGCTTTGACACGCTCGGCGAGCTTTTCCATATCGACCCCAAGCTCCCGATACGCCGACTTTCCAAGGGTATGCAAAAGCAGGCGGCCTTCTGGCTTGCGCTGTCTATACGACCGGAAATACTTATTCTTGACGAGCCGGTGGACGGGCTTGACCCGGTCATGCGCCGTCAGGTCTGGCGTGAGCTGCTGCACGATGTAAGCGAAAACGGCACTACCGTGCTTGTCTCCTCGCACAATCTACGTGAGCTTGAGGACGTGTGTGACCGCGTCGGCATTATGAATAAGGGGCGTATGCTGCTTGAAAAGAGCCTGTCTGAGCTGCAGGACGAGCTTGTCAAGGTGCAGCTTGCCTTTGCCGACGGCGGAGAGCTTCCCGAGGGGCTTGAGATACTGCACAGCTCCTCGATGGGCAGGCTTCGTCAGCTTATTCTGCGCGGGGACGCAGAGGAGATACGCTCTCGCCTTGAGGCGGCAAAGCCGCTCTTTGTCGATACCGTACCGCTGACGCTTGAGGAAATATTTATCTATGAGCTGGGAGGGGCTGAGGATGAGATCAAGGATATCGTGCTTTGACATGGGCATTGCCCGCAACCTCGCCCGGCGATACTGGCCGCTTTGGGCGGCATATCTCGCGGCGATGACGGTATTTTTCCCTCTGGAGCTTACGGCATGGGGCGTGTCGAACTATGCGGAGGCAAATGCGCGGGTGCTAACCTGCGCGCTCAACTGCGCCCGGGTCGCCATTCCCGCCGGCGCTGCCATGGCCATGGCCATGTTCAGCTTCATGTATTCAAGCCGCAGCGTGAGCATGATGTGCTCTCTGCCCATACGCAGAGAGACGATGTACCTGACGGCGCTGCTTTGCGGGCTGCTGCCGATGCTGCTGGCCGATGTCATCGCGGTAATAATGGGCGCCGTCGTCGTGTCCGGCTGGGCATATGTAGAGCCCTCGGTTCTGGCGCAGGCGCTGGGCATAATCGTGATGGAGACCGTCGCATTTTACGGCTTTGCCGTATTCTGCGCTCAGCTCACGGGCAATCTGCTCGTTTTGCCGCTTGTGTATCTTCTGCTCAACGTGTCCGTGTACGCGATGGAGCTCGGCATAAGATATCTCCTGAGTAACTTTGTCTACGGCATGACCGGCAGCATCTGCACGCTTACGGCGCTCTCTCCGATAATCTATATGCTGAACATCATAAGCGTCTCATGGAACAACAGCGGCACCGCGGACGTCACGGTCGAGGGCAGCAGCGTCAATATGCCGCAGCAGCGCGGCTGGACGATTCACGGGCTAACGCCGCTCTATGTCTACTGCGCGGCAGGCATACTGCTTGCGCTGCTCGCTCTGCTGCTCTACAGGCGGCGGCGCATGGAAACTGCGACGGATGCCGTTGCGATACCGCTGCTGCGCCCGCTGTTCAAGTATTGCATGAGCCTCGGCGGGGCCGTTGTTTTCACCTATCTCATATACGCAAATTTCGGGCTGCGCCATGCCTTTGTCGGGCTTTCCGAGGCCTTCGTGCTCTTTACGCTCATGGCCGTCGGCGCCGCCATCGGCTACTATCTTGCAAAGATGCTGATTGAAAAGACTCTGCGCGTATTTTCCGGCAAGCCGCTCGGGCTTTTTGTATCCATAGGCATTATCGCCTGCTTTATCTTCTCCTGGGAGCTTGACCTCTACGGCTATGAGCGCCGCGTCCCGGAGCTTGACGAGGTCGAGGCCGTCACCCTCACCTCGCCGTACTATTACATTAAAAACGGCAGACTCTGCGAGGAGGAGAACATAGCGCAGGTGCTCAAGCTGCATCAGCGCATGATAAACGAGAAAAAGAGCTATGAGCGCCGCAACTACGAGCGCTATGACGGCATTTGGTTCACCCTCAAATATGAGCTCAAGGACGGAGGAAGGCTTGAGCGCAATTATTATCTGCTTGAGACGGCGGCGGAGCTGGAGGACAAAAACTCCGAGATATGGCTTGTGCAGGATATTCTGCGAAGCAGCGAGTTTATCCGAAACTCCTACGCGATTTCAAGCCCCGTCACGCCGCAGACGATAGAGAGTGCCTACATATATTATTATAATGTCGGCAGCAGTTATCGCAGCACGCATATAGAGCTCAGCGCCGAGGATGCATACGAGCTTTATACCGAGTGTATGCTGCCGGACATGGAGGACGGCAATCTGGGCTTTTTGTGTATCGTGCCGCAGGCGGAATATGAAATGAGCATATCCATATGCGTGCGCCGCACCGACGCCGCCTTTGATTGGATCGAGGTCGGCGTATCGGAGGAGAGCACGCGGACCTTGGAGTGGATGCGCAGGAGCTGCCCGGAGCTGGCTCCCTTCTTTGAAAACGAAGTAAACGGCGCAGCTTCCTGACAAGCCGGAAAATGCCCCGCCGCGGACAGGTGGTCATAAGACAGTTTCATAAAGCCACATGATAGGATTAAACAAAGCAATAGGTCGGAATGATAAAGGGCGCACTTCTATACACCCTTCGGTGTACCGCGCGAGCATCCCTTGCCTCTCCCTTTGGGAGAGGTGGCCGAGCGCAGCGAGGACGGAGAGGGCAAACAATGACCATACCAAAAGACAACACCCAATTAGAAAATGCCCGACGGCTTTGCAGGGAGATGACACCCCACGAACGTAAGCTCTGGTATCTTTTTCTCCGCAAATATCCAGTAAAAATTTACAAGCAGCGGATTATAGGCAGATTCATTGTGGACTTTTACTGCGCTTCGGCCAGAAAGGCTGCAAGACCCTCTCAGTCACCTGCGGTGACAGCTCTCCCAAGGGGAGAGCCAAGGGGTTGTACTCTTTACATAGTATGTTGCATAAGAAATGGAGCGTGTCTTTATCGATACGCTCCATTGACTGTTTTATGAGCACCCTTGCAGCTGCGGCGGGGCATTTTCCCTCTCATTCACAAAATCATTTCCGATTGTTCAAAAATATTTGCGCATTTGTTCATTTGGAGTACATAAATGCATTGTATCTTATAATCACAAACAAAAGCAAGGCACAAAGCCAAGCCCCATAAGCCAAAAGAGGTCTTTAATATGTACGAGCCTGAAGAAAGCAAGCCTATCGAACAGCAGGCAAATGATAACAGCGAAAATCCCATGCAGGACAACACAGACCGCGTAAACGGCGAGTACCATTACAAAAACGGATTTACCCAAAAGATTTATTCCGATGCGCACTATGTTCCCGCAGACGAGAGCACAACTCCCCCCAGATACTATACTCCCCCCGAGAAGCAGGAGAAGGCTCCGAAGGAGCCCAAGACTCCACCGGCTGACAGCGGCAGGAAGCACGGCTTCCTCAAGCTTGCCTGTCTCGCGCTTGTATGCGCACTGCTCGGCGGACTTTGCGGCGGCGCGATCGCCGAAAGCCGAATAAACGACAGACTGACAGCCATTGAGGACAGCATGAGCACCGACACCCCGGCGCAGACCCCCGTGGTCAGCACCTCCGGCTCCACCATCTCCGCCGCCTCCTCCGGCAGTCTGAGCTGGTCTGAGATAAATGCTCTGGCAAGTCAGCAGGTAGTCGGCGTGACCACCAATATTACTTATACGAATTTCTTCGGTCAGACGAGCTCCTCCGCAGTTTCCGGCTCCGGCTTCATCATCAGCTCGGACGGCTACATTCTCACCAATTACCACGTTATCGAAACGGCATATCAGCAAAACTGCTCCCTCTATGTCATGACCCATGACGGCACGCGCTACGATGCTACAATAGTCGGCGTTGAGGCTGACAATGACATCGCCGTTTTGAAGATAGACGCTACCGGGCTCACTCCCGCGACTCTCGGCAACAGCGACAGCATTACGGTCGGTGACGAGATTTGTGCGGTAGGCAATCCGCTCGGTGAGCTTGAGTTCACCTCCACCTTCGGTCGCGTGAGTGCGCTTGACCGCCTCATCACCACCGAGGAGAGCGGCAGCGCCATCAATATGTTCCAGATAGACGCGGCGGTCAACTCCGGTAACTCCGGCGGCCCCGTGTACAATACCAAGGGCGAGGTCATCGGCATCGTGACCGCAAAGTACAGCTCCACCGGTGTGGAGGGTCTGGGCTTTGCGATACCGATAAATGATGCGGCAAGCATCGCAAACGACCTGATAACCAAGGGCTACGTCAGCGGCAAGGCTCATATGGGCGTGCGTATCGACCAGAGATACACCTCCGCGTACAGCCAGTATTACAATATGCCCGAGGGCGCGTATGTCTACTCCGTTGAGAGCGGAAGCTGCGCCGAGACCGCAGGGCTTCGCGCAGGCGATATCATCACCAAGCTCGGCGAGAGCGAGGTCAAGAGCTATACCGATCTCAGCCATGCTATCAAGCAGTTCTCCGCAGGCGACACGACAGAGCTTGTCGTGTACCGTGCCGGTGAGACCATCACCCTGAGCCTCACCTTTGACGAGGAGGTGCCGGAGAATACCGCCGGCTCCGCCCCGGCCGTCCCGGGACAGACTCCCTGAACGGAATCTTAATTTGCTACTTTTCTACTCCTATAAATCCTCTCTTTTCTCCCAAAACGAAGGGCCGCACGGAAACGTGCGGTTCTTTGTTTTTGTCCGTTTTTCGGCGCTGCAAGGCAATTTTTGCTTTATTTCCCGGCTTTGGGGAAATAGGGCTTGATTTTTACGGAATTTCCTGTAGAATAGAAAGGTATTATAGTTTACTTCTTTCAGGAGGAATAAAAAATGACTTACGAGATGGACATTGCCGGCTTGAAACGCGAGCTGCCCCTGTGCAAGGTCAGTGACGACCTGTACATCGGCGCTTTTGTCATGTTCGGCGATGTCGAGCTGACTGTCCACTGTGCTGCGGAGCTGCTCAAGCGCGCTCCCGAATACGACTACATTATCGCCCCCGAGGCCAAGGCCATCCCCCTGCTCTACGAAATGGCGCGTCAGAGCGGCGCGGAGAAGTATTTCCTCGCGCGCAAGGGCGCAAAGGCCTATATGACCGGCGTGTTTGAGGTCGAGGTCAAATCCATCACCACCATGAGCATCCAGAAGCTTGTTATCGACACTGCCGACGCCGAGCTCATCCGCGGCAAGCGTATGCTCATCGTTGACGACGTTATCTCCACCGGCGAGTCTCTGCACGCCATGGAGGAGCTTGTCACCCGTGCCGGCGGCATAATTGCCGGTAAGATGGCGGTGCTCGCCGAGGGCGATGCGCAGGAAAGACACGATATCATATGCCTTGCTCCCCTGCCCCTCTTCAATCCCGACGGAAGCATAAAGGAATAAAATACTGTAAAAATCCCGTAGCCCTTGAGCTACGGGATTTTCAATATAATAATATAAAAACACTCACATAAGCTCAAGACCGCTGAGATAACGGCGCATCATGTCATAGATATGATTGCCCGCCATGCGGCGGATAAAGCTGCGGGTACGCTTGGTGCCGAGGTGCAGCTCCTTTACCCAGGTCTGCTCCGCCGTCGCCATCGAGACGAACACGGTCCCAACCTCGTGTACGCCGTCCCCGTCTGGACCTGCAAGCCCCGTCACGCCGACGCCGATATCCGTGCCGATGATGCGGCGCACGTTCTCCGCCATCTCCTTGGCAACCTCATAGCTCACCGCGCCCTTATCCTCTATCATGTCGCGGTCGATGCCGAGAAGCTTTGCCTTCGCGCCGTTCGTATAGGTCACGACTCCGCCGAGGAAGAAGGAGCTTGCCCCGGGCATATCGGTAAAGCGCTTGGCAACGTCGCCGCCGGTGCAGCTCTCCGCGGCGGAAAAGCTCATGTTCTTCTCGCGCAGCAGCTTGAGGACGCTCTGCTCGATGCAGTCCACGTCCACGCCGTACACGAGGTCGCCGAGCTTATCCTCGATTTGAGCCATGAGGGGACGCAGCATATTCTCCGCCTCCTCCTCGCTGTGCGCCTTGGCGGTCACCTTCAAAAGGCAGTCGCATTCCTTTGCATAGGGCGCCATGCTGGGATTGCTCATGGCGTTCATCTCGTCGGCAAAGAGCGAGTCAACCGTGCTCTCCCCCATGCCGAAGATGCAGACCGTGTGGGAGACGATTTTTTCATCGGACAGCCTCTTGAGATAGGGTATCGCGCTCGCTTCGAGCATGATACGGCACTCCTTCGGCGGTCCCGGCAGCATCACGACGACCTTGCCGTCCTTCTCGAAGGCACAGCCCGGCGCGGTACCGGCAGTATTATGAAACACCGTGCAGCCCTCGGGCAGCAGCGCCTGACGGAAATTATTATCGGTAAGCTTGTGTCCGATATTTATATAGTCATACAGCGAATTCATCTCGCTCGTATTCTCAACAAGCTCAAGACCGAACTCTGCGGCAAGTATCTGCTTTGTCAAATCATCGCAGGTAGGGCCGAGACCGCCGGTAGTGATGATGATATCGGCGCGGCCGCGCGCAATTTTTACGCAGTCGGCAAGCCTTGCGGGATTATCGCCGACGACGGTGTGATAAAGCACGTTCAAGCCGATTTTCGACAGCATTTCCGACACGTCGCGCGCATCGGTATTCGTGACGTGACCGAGCAGAAGCTCGGTTCCGACGGAGATTATCTCGGTATTATAGCACTTACTCATGTCTAAGCTCCACTTCCTCAAGTCCCTTTATCGCCTCATCCACAAGCGCCTCGATGTCCAGCACGGACTCCGCCTGCTCCACCTCGGACAGCTTCGGGCGGGTACGCGGGTGCTTGGGCGTAAATACCGTGCAGCAGTCCTCATAGGGGAGAATGGAGGTTTCAAAGGTGCCGATTTTCCTTGCGATCGTGATTATTTCTTCCTTGTCCATGCCGATAAGCGGCTGGAGCACCGGCAGGTCGATGACCGCCTGAGTGGAGGCCATTGCCTCCATGGTCTGGCTTGCGACCTGACCTAAGTTTTCGCCCGTGACTATAGCCTTCGCGCCGTTTTCGCGGGCGACACGCTGAGCAATGCGCATCATAAAGCGGCGCATGATGAGCGTGAAGTATTCTTCGGGGCACTTGTCGCGTATCTCCTCCTGAATATGCGTGAAGGGCGCTATCTCAAGCGTCATGCGTCCGCAGTACTCGGTCAGCATATTGCCAAGCTCGATGACCTTTTCCTTTGCCTGCTCCGAGGTGTAGGGGAAGGAGAAAAAGTGCAGCGGGATAAGGCGCACGCCGCGCTTTGCTATCATATAGGTCGAAACCGGGCTGTCGATGCCGCCGGAGAGCAGCGTCACCGCCACGCCGTTTGAGCCCACCGGCATACCGCCCGCGCCGGGCACGGGAGTTGCATGGACATAGGCTGCAAGGTCGCGCACCTCAATATGCACGACAAGCTCCGGCTCGTGTACATCGACCTCGACCCCGGGGTAGGCCTCGTTCAGCTCGCCGCCGACGTACTGGCTGAGCTCCACGCTCGTCATCGGGAAGCTCTTGTCGCTGCGCTTGGACTCGACCTTAAAGCTCTTGGCGCGCAGCATATCCTCGCGCAGATAGTCGATGGCGAGCTTTGCTATCGCGTCCTTATCCTTTTCGCAGGCGGCGGCGCGGCTGAGCTTGACGATGCCGAACACCTTTTGCAGCGCCTCGAACGCCGCATCCATATCCGCGCCGTCCTCCGCGGCCTCAACATAGACCGTGGACTGGAGGCAATACACGCGGAATTTTCCGATGGCTGCAAGACGGCGGCGGACATTCGCCATGAGCTTTTGCTCAAAGCTCTTGCGGTTGAGTCCCTTGAGCACTATCTCGCCCAGCTTTAGAAGAATTATATCGTTCATATGAAAAATATCCTTTCTTTTCACGGTTTCTTTCTTATCAGGTAAGAACCACGACCGCAAAAAGTCTACTCAAAATTTATCGATCGGCAGAAGCGGCCAAATCGTGTACAAATTGCAATTGATGAGTTCTTCATCGCAAGAGCTACTGAACAAGTCGTCATCTGAAATAAAATGGGTATATTTTACCTCTGGATTATAGCCGTTGCCAAGCACAGCAACATAAACTCCGTCACTCGTCGCTATGCACCTGCCATTCATAGCAGATCCATTGGCACACCCCGTATTGTATTTATCAAGTTTTTGCCACTCTGTATACAGCGCACTGCTTTGGCTCAGATCGTCCAGCAGCGCTCCTATGGTATCATGTGGCATAAACTTGTCCACTATCAGGCACTTTAAAATTTCATAGCTATTGCAGTCAAAAAACACAAATGCTCTCGATCCGTTATCAAAAAGCAGCACCGCATATGGCAAATATGATTGCTCATACTCCTGAGGAGCACGCACACACTCGACCTCAAAGCACTCTGAAAGTTCGTAGAGCGTGTCGAACTTGCACGCCAACTCGGAATCTATCAAGTCATCTGCTAAACCGCTGTCATATACGTAGCTGGCTATTTCATCCGCCCGAGCAGTGTTATTGTAATCAACAGCAAACTCGCTTTTTGATGATGCTGTACAGCCCAACAGCAAGCATAAGAGGAGCATTAAAAGAACGACAACACACCGTTTCTTCATTCTCATACCTCTCTGAAATCGTATGTCCTGTACTGTATCGCCTCGGCGATATGCTCTGCGCTTATATTTTTCTGCCCGTCAAGGTCGGCTATCGTCCTTGCCACGCGCAGAATACGGTCATAGCTGCGGGCGGAAAGTCCCATCGAGTCAAACGCCGCGTGCATCAGCGCCTGTCCCTCGGCATCGAGCGCACATACCACGTTGAGCTCTCTGCTGCCGATATGCGCGTTGCACATCGTGCCCTCGCCGCCGAAGCGCTGCCGCTGGAGCTCACGCGCCGCATTGACGCGCTTTTTTATATCCGCAGAGCTCTCCGCGCTGCTGCGGCGGCTAAGCTCCTCATATTCAAGCGCCGGCACCTCGACTATCAGGTCAATTCTGTCAAGCAGCGGGCCGGATATGCGGCTGTGATAGCGGCGAACATCGCGCTCTGTGCAGCGGCAGCGCCCGGAGGGGTGCCCGTGCCAGCCGCACTTGCAGGGATTCATCGCGCAGACAAGCATGAAGCGGCTCGGATACGTCACCGTCCCCGCGACGCGGGATACCGTTACCTCGCCATCCTCAAGCGGCTGACGCAGTACCTCAAGCACATCGCTGCGAAACTCGGGCAGCTCGTCGAGAAACAGCACTCCGTTATGCGCAAGGCTTATCTCGCCCGGACGCGGAAGTGTACCGCCGCCGGAAAGCCCCGCCGCGGAGACCGTATGATGCGGTGAGCGGAAGGGACGGAGCGAAACTATGGGTCTGTCGCGGTTTGTCATGCCGGCAACGGAATATATCTCGGTCGATTGTATCATCTCGTCCCGGCTCATATCGGGAAGAATTCCCGGCAGGCGCTTTGCCATCATGGACTTGCCCGCACCGGGAGGGCCAACGATGAGAATATTATGCCCGCCCGCTGCCGCTATCTCCAGCGCGCGCTTGACGTTTTCCTGTCCCTTCACGTCGGAAAAGTCCGGCAAATGCTGCGAAATCGTCTCTATCTCCGGCGCGGCGGCAGGCTCTATCTCAAGCTCGCCGCGCAGAAAGCGCATAAGCTCGTCGACATTTTTCACGGGGTAGACGCTTATCCCCTCGGCAAAGGCCGCCTCGCTTGCGTTATCCGCCGGGACGAAGAATTTTTTCACGCCGCAGCGTCTCGCCGCTATTGCCATGGGCAGCGCGCCGTAGACCGGACGCAGCTCACCGCTCAGCGAGAGCTCACCGATAAAGGCGCAATCCTCCCCCGGCTCGTCGATATCTCCGTCGGCAGCCAATATCCCGATAAGCATCGGCAAATCGTAGAGCGTGCCCGCCTTTTTCTTGTCCGCCGGGGCAAGATTTACCGTCATGCGGCTGACCGGAAAGCGGCAGCCGTTATTTTTTATCGCGGCACGGACGCGCTCACGCGCCTCCTTGACCGCGGCATCCGGCAGACCCACCACGTCAAAGGCGGGCAGACCGTTGGAGATATACACCTCCAGCAGCACCTCATAGCCGCCTACGCCCTGTAGTCCCATCGAGCGAACCTTCGCTATCATCCGCTTTCACCGCCTTCCGAAAACAGGACGGCGCTTTTTAGTTCGCCGTCCTTAATAAAAACAAAATTATTCCTCGGTCTCGCCGACGAGGGCAATGTGCAGCTCGTCAAGCTGCTTCTGCTCGACGGTGGACGGAGCGCCCATCATAACGTCCTGCGCGTTCTTGTTCATCGGGAACGCGATGACCTCGCGGATGCTCTCCTCGCCCGAAAGCAGCATGACCATACGGTCAACGCCCGGGGCGATGCCGGCATGAGGGGGTGCGCCGTAGCAGAAGGCATTGTACATGGCGGGGAACTTCTTCTTCACGTCCTCCTCGCCGAGTCTGACAAGCTCAAAGGCCTTTATCATAATTTCGGGGTCGTGGTTACGCACTGCGCCGGAGCTGAGCTCAACGCCGTTGCAGACAAGGTCATACTGGTCGGCGGTGATGGTCAGCGGGTCAAGCTCGCCGCGCTCCGCCTTGAGCAGCACCTCAAGACCGCCGGAGGGCATGGAGAAGGGGTTGTGGCAGAACTCAAGCTCGCCGGACTCCTCGCCTATCTCGTACATCGGGAAATCGACTATCCAGCAGAACTCGTAGCGCTCCTTGTCCATATGACCGGGAACCGCCGCGCCGAGCATCTTGCGCATAACGCCGGCGGTCTTCTGCGCCTCGCCCTTGGTGCCGGCGGCAACGCCGACAAGACAGCCGGGCTTGAGATTGAGCTTTTCGATGACGGCATCCTTGCGGTCTGCAAGGAACTTTGCAACGCCGCCCGCCAGCTCGCCGTTCTCGTCAAGCTTAAACCAGTAGGGCTTGCGTCCGGACTGCACCTCAACGTCGGCGCAGAGCTTGTCGATATGCTTACGGGTCAGGTCGCAGTCGGAGACGACGACGGCCTTGACGGTGTTGCCCTCGGCAAAGGGCGCGAACTCTACGCCGCGGACAAGCTCGGTGATGTCCTCGACGATGAGGTCGATGCGAAGGTCGGGCTTATCGGAGCCGTACTTCTCCATGGCCTCAAGATAGGGGATGCGCTTGAAGGGCGCGGAGGATGCGATGTTATACTTGCCGTACTTGGCAAAAATCGGGGGCAGCACGTCCTCAAGAACGGCAAACACGTCGTCCTGAGTGGCAAAGGCCATCTCCATATCGAGCTGATAGAACTCGCCGGGGCTGCGGTCGCCGCGCGCGTCCTCATCGCGGAAGCAGGGCGCTATCTGGAAATAGCGGTCAAAGCCTGCGGTCATGAGAAGCTGCTTAAACTGCTGCGGCGCCTGCGGCAGAGCATAGAACTTGCCGGGGTGCTTTCTTGCCGGAACCAGATAGTCACGCGCACCCTCGGGAGAGGAGGCGGTGAGTATCGGGGTAGTTATCTCAAGGAAGCCGTGCTCGGTCATCGCCTGACGCAGTGCGGCGACGACGTTGCAGCGGAGAATGATATTCTGCTTGACGGCGGGATTTCTCAGGTCAAGATAGCGGTACTTCAGACGCGCGGACTCGTCGGCCTCGCGGCTGCGGTTTATCTCAAAGGGCAGCTCGTTATAGCGGCACTTGCCGAGTATCTCTATCTTTTCGGGGACGACCTCGATATCGCCTGTCGCCTGCTTGGGGTTTTTGCTGGCGCGCTCGCGGACGACGCCCTCGACGGAGATGGTGCTCTCCTTGTTGACGGAGTGGACTATGTTCATCATTTCCTCGGTCTCAACGACGACCTGAGTGGTGCCGTAGAAATCGCGGACGACGACAAAGGCAAAATTACTGCCGACCTCGCGGACGTTCTCCATCCAGCCGACGATTTTTACCTTTTCGCCGGCGTTTTCAAGCCGCAGCTCGTTGCAGGTGTGTGTACGGGACTGAAACATGTTTATCCTCTTTTCTCTATACCAAATTGATTAATTCTCTTTTATAACGGCGGTGCGGTTCCGCTCGTCGACGGCGGCCTTTATCATCGCCGCGGCGTCCGCGGGGGTGAGCTTGACCTGCTCGCCGGAAGTCATATTCTTGACGGAGACGACGCCCTCGTTTATCTCGTCCTCGCCCAGCAGCACCGCAAAGGGCACGCCGATTTTATCGGCATAGCTCATCTTCGCCTTGAACTTTTTCTTCTCGCAGTAGAGCTGAGTGCGCACACCGGCGGCGCGGAGCGCGGTCGCGGCGGCAATGGCGGCGGCGGGCTCCTCGGTCATCGGTATGACCAGCGCGTCACAGGGGGCGGTCACCGTCTCCTCGGACAAAAGCCCCTGCTCCTGAAGGACATAGAAAAGCCTCGTAAGACCGATGGATATGCCCACGCCCGGAAGCTGCTTATCCGTATAATAGCCCGCAAGGTCGTCATAGCGGCCGCCGGAGCAGACGGAGCCGATCTCCGGATGCTCGGTCATTTCCGTCTCGTAGACAGTGCCGGTATAGTAGTCAAGCCCGCGCGCAATGGTCAGATCCACGGCAAAGTTCTCCTCCGGCACGCCGAAGTCCTTGAGGTAGCGCGTGACCGTGATAAGCTCGTCAAGCCCCGTATCAAAGGTCTCGTCCATGCCGCGATAGCGCTCAAGAGCGGCTATGACCTCGGCATTTGTGCCGCTTATCGCCATAAAGTCGAGCACGTTTTCCGCCTTGCAGGGCAGCATCTTGACCTCGTCGATAAGAAGCTGGCGCACCTTCTCGGCGCCTATCTTGTCCAGCTTGTCCACGGTGCGCATAATGTCGCCCGCGCGCTCGCTCATGCCGTTCATGGAGTAAAAGCCGTTGAGTAGCTTTCGGTTATTGACCTTGATTTTGAACCTTGTGATGCCGAGGGTGGAGAAAGTGCGGTAGATTATCGCGGGTATCTCCGCCTCGTTTATAATGTCAAGCTTGCCGTCGCCGATGATGTCGATATCTGCCTGATAAAACTCGCGGAAGCGGCCGCGCTGGGCGCGCTCACCGCGGTAGACCTTGCCTATCTGGTAGCGGCGGAAGGGAAATGCCAGCTCGGAATAGTGCGCCGCAACGTATTTTGCCAGCGGCACGGTCAGGTCAAAGCGCAGCGCCAAATCGCTGTCGCCCTTGGTAAAGCGGTAAATCTGCTTCTCCGTCTCGCCGCCGCCCTTGGCAAGCAGCACCTCCGCCGACTCGATAACGGGAGTATCGAGCGGAGTGAAGCCGTAAACCGAATATGTCTCGCGCAGAATATTCATCATGCGCTCAAGCTGCATCTGCGGGGCAGGCAGCAGCTCCATAAAGCCGGACAGAGTCCGGGGCTGTACTTTTGCCATCAGGAGATTTCCTTTCTTCTATTGCATATTTATAGCAAAATGCCTGTGGCGCGGCAAAAACGCCGCGCCTGAATGTCTTGGGCTTGTATGCTCGGTCAGCGCTTCTGCGGATTAACGATATTACGCCAGTCGAGGTCGCCGCGGCGCAGCCCCTGTACAAGCACCTCCGCCGTGGCGGCGTTGGTGGCAAAGGGTATCTGATACTGGTCGCACAGACGCTCGATTTTATTGATATCGTCGAAGCCCTTGGGATTTGCCGGGTCGCAGAAGAAGAGCACAAGGTCGATCTCGTTGAAGGATATGCGGGCGCCTATCTGCTGTGCGCCGCCCTGATCCGCATGAAGATACAGCGTTATGGGAAGCCCCGTCGCCTCGGAGACAAGCTTGCCGGTGACATGAGTCGCACAAAGGGAATGCTCCGCCAGTATGCCGCAATACGCAATGCAGAACTGAACCATCAGCTCTTTCTTTCTGTCGTGTGCCATCAATGCAATATTCATCGTTTTCTCCGTTTCTCCTGTCTCTTGGGTTTTGTCCTATCGAATTATAAACAATTTTTTTGAAAACATCAATATTTTTTATGCTTTTCTGCAAATTTTATTTCAAAAGCGCCATTTCCTGCTCGGAGGTATTGCTGAAGCTCCTGATATTGAGGTAAACGTCCACAATCTGGCGGGCAATAAAGCCCACGGAGGCGCCGGCGTGACCGCGCTCAACGACGACCGCGACCGCGATTTCCGGGTCCTCAAAGGGGGCGTAGCAGATAAACAGAGCGTCGTTCTTGATGCCCTCGCCCTTCTGCGCCGTACCGGTCTTACCGGCGACGGTGACTGCACAGTCGTAGAAGTTGAGGTAGTTTGTCTCGTTCATCGGCTCGTTCAGAACCTGCTTCATGCCCTCGTGCACGGCGTCCCAGTTATACTGCGGGCTTTCCACCGTGCTCAGCACCTCTGCCTTGCGCTCGTATATCTTATCGCTGTAATCGTAGCTTCTTACGCTCTTGAGTATGGACGCGGAATGGCGCGTACCGCCGTTTGCGACGGTGGCGCAGTACTCGGCAAGCTGGAGCGGCGTAAAGACGCTGTCCGACTGACCGATGGCGGCCTGCAGCGTATCACCTATACGCCACTCGCTGCCGGCGTAATCCTGGTGGTTTGCGGCGTTTGACATATTGCCCTTCGTCTCGACAAGCTCTATGCCGGTGCTGACGCCGAGACCGAAGGCGCGGGCATATTCGCCCAGCGTGTCGATACCGAGGTCATGACCTACGGTATAGAAGAAGTAGTTGCAGGAGTCACGCAGCGCGGTAGTTACGTTTTCCTTCGGGTGAGTGAAGCCCTGCGACCATATCCAGCACTCAGGCGCGTAGCCGTCGGCGGCGTACTTGGTGAATACGCCCTCGCACTTTATCTCGGTCGAGGTATCAAGGTCAACCTTATCGCTCGTCAGCGCAGCAATAGCCGTGCAGGGCTTAAAGGTGGAGCCGGGGGCATATGCGCCCATGAGCGCACGGTTAAAGAGCGGGGTATTGTCCGCCTTCATAAGCTCGGAGTAGTTTTCGATTATCGTCGTAACGTCGTAGGTAGGCCAGCTCGCTATCGCAAGCGGCTCACCGGTCTTGACGTTTACAACAACGGCGGCAGCGCCGGTTATCTCGTACTTGCCGTCCTCAAATTCCCACATTCCCTTGGCCATCTGCTCCATTTTCTCGTTCTCGCGGGTTCTTATCAAGGCGTTTACGCCCGCGTTCAAAACGCGCTCGACCGCTTCCTGGAGGTTAATGTCCAGCGTGAGATAGATATTGTTGCCCGGGACTGGCTCCTTTGTGTAGAAGGTGCTGAGTATGGTTCCGGAGGAGTTTTTCATCTCCTCCACCTCGCCGTCCTCGCCGTGGAGATACTTTTCAAAGGCGTTCTCCGCGCCGTCCTTACCGACCATCGCGTCGTTTGCGTAGTTGAGCAGGGAGTATTTCTCATACTCCTCCGTGGTCATAAGGCCGACGTAGCCGAGGATATGCGCCGCGTTCTCGGTATGGTACTGGCGCGTAAAGGAGCGCTTGACCTCGATGCCGTTGAGCTTATTTTCCATAATGGAGCTTATAAGCTTCATGCTCGCATCCTGAACAAACACATATTCGCCGGTGTTGACGGCGTAGCGGACGTTTATAGAATAGCGAAGTCCCGCTATCTTGCGCATCTGCTCTGCGGAATACTCGTTTGATATGCCGTAGCGCGTGCGCATATAGCTCATAAGCTCAACCGCCGTGGGGCTTGCGGAGATTTTTGCCTCCTTGAAGTCCGAGGCCTTGTCCTTGAAATACGCCTCGAGCATGGTGCGCTGAATGTCGCTCATTTCGGTGTATTCAAAGGGCGGCTCGGTCGTTATGGGCAGGTCATCCGTATAGGTATCGCCAAAGCCCTCGACCATCTCGATAAGCTCAAGAATGACCTCGTTCGGGTCCTCGTTTGCAAAAAGCTTTGTGCTGTCGATAACGAGGTTATAGCATTCCTTATTGCTTATAAGCAGACGGCCGTAGCGGTCAAGGATATTGCCTCTTGCGGCGGTGACAACGCGAGTTTCTTTTGTTATGGCGCTGCTGCGGTTATAATACTCCGTACCCTCGACTATCTGCACCTGATAAAGAAAGTATGTGTAAATCGCAAGCAGCAGCACCAGCAGTATCGCCATAGCGGCGAGTCTGCCGGGTTTGATGAGTTTTTTCATAGCTTTTCCCTCATTCTATCCACTTGGCCGGCGGGAAATACACCAGCACAGCCGGCGGCAGTGACCACAGCGTTTGCAGCAGCACGGTGCCGAGCATGGAAAACGCCCAGCCGTCCGAGGCGGCAGTGCCGAGCATCTGCACGACGGCGCATACAAGGCTTGCGGCGAGCGCCGCGCCCATATACGCGAAAAAGCGGCGGTTTATGAAAAACTGCGACACAAAGCCCGCAAAAAAAGCCACGGCGGGCAAAAGCAGCGTAAACATGACGGTGGCTTCGACATAGTCCATGTCCGCCAGAATTCCGAGCACAAGCCCGAACAGCGCGCCCCAGCTTGCCCCCTCAAACATACCTACCGCGACCGCCGCCGCAGGAAGCACCATGGGACACACGCCGAAGGGACGTATCCGCGTAAACACCGTGTTTTGCAGCATAAGCGTCAGCAGCAGGAACACCGCGTACCACAGCAGGCGGCGCGGGTTTATCTTCCGTAAAAATTCCTTCAAGGCTCACTCCACCACTTCAAAGCTCTTAATAACGAACACCTGCACCAGTGACTCAAAGGCACACTGCGGCTGCACGATGCCGTATTCTATCTGTCCGCCGGCCTCGGTCTGCACGGCGCTTATCTTTCCTATGACAAGTCCCTGCGGGAAGGCGCCGCCCTGACCGGAGGTCAGCACCTCGTCGCCGACGAATATCTGTGCGCCGTCGGCAAGGAAGGTAAGCTTTGCCTGCTTGTTCTGCATCAGCGAGAACTCGCCCATGACCATGCCGGAGGTACCGGTATTGCCGACAAATGCGCCCACCGACATATCAACGTCGATAAGCGTGCTGACGGTGGCCCATGTCTCGCCCAGCTCCGTCACCTGTCCGACCAGAGCGCCGTACTCGGTGATTACCGGGTCGCCGTACTCGATGCCGCTGGACGCGCCCTTACTTATCGTAAACGAGGACGACCAGTTGGACGACGACCAAAGGACGACCTTGCTCGACTCCAGCTCATAGTCCGTGTGCTTTGCGCGCAAATTCAGCGCCTCGCGCAGTCGGACGTTTTCCTCGCTGGCGCTGATGCCGTCGCGCGCGGCCTGCTGCGCTTCGGCAAGCTGGGCGCGGAGCGATTCGTTATCCGCCAACAGCGAATCGTACTCAAACAGATATCCGTAAATCGTATTGAACCAGTTGACGGTCGAGCTCATGGCCTTTTGTATAGGCGCCTTGATTATACCAAAGGCGTTCTGGCTGAGGCTTATCTTGCCGTTTCTCGCCGCCGAGCCGAAGCCGATTATCAGCGCCGCCGCCGCGACGATTATGCCTATGCGAATTCCGTTTTTCTTCAGATATTCTTTCAAAGCAGAATCACTCCCTGTTCCTTCAGCATTGCGCCGAGACGGCACAGCGGCAGACCCATGACGTTGAAAAAGTCGCCGTCGATGCCGCGCACAAACAGCGCCGCCTTACCCTGCGCGCCGTATGCTCCGGCCTTGTCCATCGGCTCGCCGCTTGCGATATAGCGCTCTATCTCGTCCTCCGCAAGCTCGCGGAAGCAGACGACGCTGCGCTCCGCCCCGCTTATTTTGCGCCCGTTTTTTATCACGACAACGCCGGTATAGACCTCGTGCGCCTTGCCGGAGAGACTTCTCAGCATCTCCGCCGCGTGCTCTTTCGAATGGGGCTTACCGAAAACCTGCCCCTCGTGCCATACGATGGTATCCGCCGCGATTATAACATCCTCCGCCGCGCACTGCGCCGCGACCTCGCGTCCCTTTGCCGCCGCAAGCGCGACGACCAGCTCCGCAGGACCTGCGCCCTCGGGCGCTATCTCCTCGCCCTTGGCGGGGATTATCTTCATATCTTCAATGCCGAGCATCTCCAGCAGCTCTTTTCTGCGCGGAGAGCCCGACGCCAAAACGATGGACATAACAAAAAACCTTCTTTTACTACTATTATAAAATATATCCCGTAAGCGAATATATCAGTCTACGCCGCGGTAATAAAGCCCACGGGTCAAAACGTTCGGCTTATAGTCGGTGATGCCGAGATAGCCCTTTGCGACCTCCACGCACTCACGCGGACTTTCGGTGGTAAAGAGCATACGCAGCCCCCATAGCCCGAGCGCATACAGATCGTCGCGCTTGTCGGCAAGATAGAGCTTATGCGCGTTATATATCACATTGCGGCAGCCGAATTCCTTGACGACCGGGAACACCGAGCCCATGCGGTCGGCAAGCTGCCCCGGAGTCTGACAGGCGCAGCGCCCCGCACTGTGGCGGATGATGCACTGGTCGGAGACCATGAGCGGCAGCCGTCCGTATATGATAAGCTCCGTATCCAGCGGCTTTGCCATGGCCTTTATCTGCGTCAGACGAAGCTCAAAGGATGCCGTCGCCGAGAGAAAGCCCGCGTCCTTGAGCACTCCGAGCGTATATGAGTTAAAGGCGTTGAGCCCAAAGTCTCCCCTGACCTTCATGCCCGCCTGCCGCGCCATGAACACATGACCGAGATTGCCGGCAAGCGCCTCATTCACGCCAAAGTCAAAGAGCTTTTCAAGCGCGGTATATACCTCGCGGCTCTGATCGTCCGTAATAATGCGCGGCAGCACCGCGACCGGGCGCACACCGTTTTCTATAAAGGGGCGCAGCGGGTCAAAGTTCTCCGCAAGCTCCAGCGCGGGGAAATATATATAGTCCGGCTTCAGCGCCGCAAGCTCCGGCGTTAGCTGCTCGGCAGTCCTCACCTGATATATGCGCGCAGGGTCGGATATCGCCGGGACGTTTGCGGGCGGGGCTGGCAGCTTCATCGTCCTGCGCGGCGCACTTTTTTCCCGCTCCGCAGAGAGCTGAGCGATAAGCTTACGGCGCAGCTCGTTTATCTCGGAGGCGGGGAGATAAAGCCCCGGCTCCGCCTTCGCCTTATTCTCGACGCAGTTATACGGCGTACCGCCGGTTTTGAACATCTGCTCGGTCAGGTATTGCTCGGTAAGCCCCTGACGCTTTGCCCGCTCCGGCACGGGGCCGGTGGCAATGGCCTTATGCCCCTCATCATCGAAGGCAATGGCCTTTATATGCTCGCCCTTTTCCAGCACCGTGTAAAAATGCACGGGCACGCGGCGCAGCTCGCCCTCGGCGTACTGCTTGCGGGCATTTGAGAATATCTTCTCCGCATCCTTATCCGGCTCCTCGCGGACGCCGAACATATCCAGCTTATCGCCGATGAAATAGCCCTGAGTGAAGCCCTGACGGGAGAAGGTCTTTTCCAGAAGCTCCATCTCCTCCTTTTCGGGGTTGCGCTGCTCACGGAGAGCCTTTGCGTACACGCCGGTGACTATGCCGGTGTATTCGGGACGCTTCATGCGCCCTTCTATTTTAAGGCTTGCAACGCCCGCCTCCTCAAGCCTGCGTATCTGCTCGACAAGGCAGTTATCCTTGAGTGAGAGCGGATGGTCGTCCATGCGCCCGCCGAGACTGTATTGCAGGCGGCAGGGCTGCGCGCAAAGTCCGCGGTTTCCGCTGCGGCGGCCGATGAGGGAGGACATATAGCACTGCCCGGAGTGGCAGAAGCAGAGCGCGCCGTGAACAAAAACCTCCGTCTCGATGGAGGCGTTCTGCGTAATGAACCTTATCTGCTCAAACGACAGCTCACGCGCAAGCACTGCGCGGGTCATGCCCATTTCGGCAGCAGCCTCAACACCGGCCAGATTATGCAGGCTCATCTGCGTGCTCGCGTGCAGCGGAATATCCGGCAGCGCACAGCGTATCGCATAGGACATACCCAGATCCTGCACTATAAGCCCGTCGGCGCCCGCGTCGGAGGCTATCTTTGCCGCCGCGACAGCGTCGTGCATCTCTCGATCGTTCACGAGGGTGTTGAGCGTGACATATACCTTGCAGCCGCGCACATGGCAGTATCGCACCGCCTTCACGAATTCCTCATCTGTGAAATTTTTTGCGCCGCGACGTGCATTGAAATCGCCCATGCCCATATAAACGGCATCGGCGCCGTTCTGCACGGCGGCAATTACGCCCTCCGGAGAACCGGCCGGGGACAACAGCTCAATCATGCTCATACCTCTTGCATTATAATACAGAGTAGATTATAGCACATATATACCTATTGCGACAAGTTAATTTTGATGGTATAATATGTACCCAATCAAAATTTTTCGTAAACAAATCGGAGATATAGCCCAATGTCAAGTCAGGAACGCCAAAATTCAATGTCCTCCGCCATTGCGGACAAGCTCATCGCCGCCCACGACGGCGACGTAGCGCTGCTGTATATTTATATGGTGCGGCACGGCGGCAGCCTTGACGAGGCGGCGCGGGAGCTGTGCCGCACGATGGGCGAGATAAGCGCTGCGGCGGAAAAGCTGGAGCGCATGGGGCTTATGCCGGGGCTTGAGACTCCGCCGGAGCCAAAGGCGGTGCAAAGGACGGAAAAGCTCCCGCCTGCCGAGGAGATACCCGAATACAGGGCGGAGGATCTTGTCCGCCGCAGCAAGGAGGACGGGGAGTTTTCCGGCATCGTCGCCGAGGCGCAGCATGTGCTCGGGCATACGCTCAACAGCGTGGATCTAAAGGTTCTCTTCGGCATATACGACTATCTTGCCCTGCCGCCCGAGGTCATAATGATGCTCCTGAACTACTGCGCCGCGCGCTGTGCCGAGCAGTCCACCCCGGAGCGCACGCGCAGACTCTCCATGCGCAGCATCGAAAAAGAGGCCTACAACTGGGTCCACATGGAGATAATGACGCTTGAGCAGGCCGATGAGTACATACGCCGCCGCCGTGAGCAGCGCGAGGCGCTCGGCAAGGCCAAGGAGTCCGTCGGCATACGCGGGCGCGAGCTCAGCCCGACCGAGGCAAAGTATCTTTCCGCATGGCTCGATATGGGCTTTCGTGAGGATGCCCTCGCCATCGGCTACGACCGCACGGTCACGAATACCGGCTCGCTCAAGTGGAGCTATATGAATAAGATAATGCAGTCGTGGCACGAAAAGGGTCTGCATACGGCGGCAGAGATAGAGGCGGGCGATCCGCGCAGGAGGCCGCAGCAGCAGACCGCGCAGAGCAAGACCATAGACATGAAGGAGCTTCAGTCCGTGCTGGACAAGATATAATATAATTAAAATATAATAATAAACGCAATTTTCTTATAAGGAGGTGCAGTATATGGCATATGACGGCAAACTGCTTGCCAGAGCGCGGCTTCGGCTACAGGAGATAAGGAGCGAAAATCAGTCTGAGCAGCAGCGCAGGCTCACGGCGGTCTATTCCCGCGTGCCGGAAATTCAGCGGCTTGACGGTGAAATGCGTGAGCAGATGGCGGAGCTTGTCCGGATCACCATCGCGCGCAAGCCTGACATGGCGGAGCGTATAGCCATGCTTGAGCGCAGCAATCTTGACTGTCAGGTGCGCCGTGCGGAGCTTTTGGTGGAAAACGGCTACGGCATGGATTATCTGGACGATATCTATTCCTGCCGCGACTGCCGCGACACCGGAATATATAAGGGCGGCGTGTGCCACTGTCTGGAAAAGCTGTATAACCGTGAGCTTACAAAGGAGCTCGGCGTGCTTATGCAGAGCGGGGACGAGTGCTTTGAGCGCTTTGACCTGAATTTGTACAGTGACAGGCTCGACCCGCGCAGCGGAGTTGTCCCGCGGGAGGCGATGCGCATTGTGCGCGACGCGGGCAGGAAGTTTGCGGATAATTTTCCGAACGTCTCATCAAATCTGCTGTTTCAGGGCGGTCCCGGACTGGGCAAGACCTTTCTTTCGGCCTGCATTGCCCGCGTCGTTGCGGAAAAGGGCTATTCTGTATGCTACGACTCGGCGGTATCGGCGCTTGAGGCCTTTGAGAAGCAGAAGTTCTCGCGCGACCCTGCCGAGGCTGACGAGGCGGCGGTGCGTGTGCGGCGTATGCTCGACTGCGACCTTATGATACTTGACGACCTCGGCACCGAGATGGTCACGCCCATGTCGATAAGCGCCCTATATACGCTGTTGAACACCCGTCTTGTAAACCGCCGGAAAATCATAATCAGCACCAACTGCTCCGAGGAGGAGCTCACAAAACGATACAGTCCGCAGATAGGCTCCCGCCTTGAGGGTGAATTTCTCTGGCTGCACTTTGCCGGGAGCGATATCAGGACGAGAAAGGGAGTCTGAGAATGCAGCACGAGATAACAATAAAAATCCCCCTGCTCGACAGCGAGGGCAATCTCACGGAGCCCGGCTATGCAAAGAGGCTGCTGCCGGTATATCGCCGCGCCGACATCAAGGCGGGCAAAATGCGCATCAAGGAATGGGACTATTATCTTGTCAGCAACGGCCGCTTCGCGCTTGCGCTTACCGTTGACGACAACGGCTACATGGGGCTTGACTCCATTTCCCTGCTCGACCTTGAAAACCGCTGGGAGATAACCACAAGCCCGATGCACTTTATGCCTCTCGGCAAGCTCCGTATGCCGGAGAGCTCCGCCGTCGGCGACGTGCATCACGCGGGGCGCGGGCACAGCATCACCATCAAAAACGACGGCAGCGGCCGCCGCACGCTCATCGCGCAGATGAAGAAATTCGGCCCCGCCGGCTCGATTTATGCCCGTGTTGAGCTTTTGAACGAGCCGGAGGAAAGCATGGTAATCTGCACTCCCTTCGATAAGCCCGGTCATTTCTACTTTAACCAGAAAATCAACTGTATGCGCGCCAAGGGCGAGGTCGTGTACGACGGCAAGACCTATGTTTTTGACCCTGAGGACAGCTTCGCGGTGCTCGACTGGGGGCGCGGCGTATGGACATATCACAACACATGGTACTGGGGCAGCGCCTCGTATCAGGTTGACGGCGTGCCCTTCGGCTGGAACATCGGCTACGGCTTCGGCAACACCTCGGCGGCAAGCGAGAATATGCTGTTTTATGACGGCAAGGCGCACAAAATCGGTCAGGTCAGCTTCAATATCCCCGGCGGCGAAAAGGACTTCATGTCGCCATGGACCTTCAGCTCCGACGACGGCAGGTTTGAGATGGACTTCGTGCCCGTGCTCGACCGCGCGGCCTGCTCGGATATAAAGCTCATAAAATCCGATCAGCATCAGGTATTCGGCCGCTTCACCGGCAAGGCTGTGCTGGATGACGGCAGAGTCATCGAGGTCAGGGACTTCCCCGGCTTCGCCGAAAAGGTCGAGAACAAATGGTAAATCCGTATAATAAAGGAGGCCGCTATGGTCGGAGCACAGGAAAAAATCGAATTGTTGGAGAAGATCGCGGGGCGCTTCAACGCCGCGCATATCAAATGGGCCTTGGGCGCATCTATGCTTCTCTACTTCAAGGGTATAGTCTCGGAATTTCACGACATTGATTTGATGGTTTCAAATGAGGATGCAGCCTCTGTTCGGGCAATTTTGTCGGAAATGGGTCAGCTCCACCCGGCAAGCCCCACCCCGAACCCCATGTACAGGACAAAGACCTTTTTGCAGTTCAGCATTGACTCGATTGACGTTGACGTTATGGCCGGCTTTTCCATCGTACACGAGGGCAAGCTTTTTGACTGCTCCCTGCATGATGAGCAAATAGTTGAGCGGATGCCGCTCGGCGCGGAGCTTGTCCCTTTGCAGTCGCCGCTGCTGTGGTGTAAATACTATCGTCTGATGGGGCGAAGCGAAAAAGCGGATATGGTTGAAAAAGCCTTATCAAGCTAAGCCCGCTCTTCATCAATAATCTGAATAATGCTGAAAAAACTCCGCATGGCAAGCCATACGGAGTTTTTAATGCTATATATGCTATATGTATTTCCCAGCAGGAAATCAGATGATCATATCAACGAACTTCTCAATGCCCTGATTGTTGCCGTTGATGGCCATGCAGACATCCCAAGCGCGCCAGATAACGGTACGCAGGTTGCCGATTGCAACGCAGTCGCCGACACGGAAGATGGTCTCCTTGCCCTTGACCTTCTTGGAGGCAGTCTTGCCGCCGACCGGGGTGGGAACGAAGCCGATGCCGTTGACAACGCTGTCGCACTCGACGAAGAAGGTCTCGCCGGTCTGAACGTTCTTGACGGTGCAGCCCTTGTCGGTGATCTCGGTAACGGTGGAGTGCAGGTAAACGGGAACCTTGTGGTACTCCATGGCGTCACGCAGGAAGGAGGTATTGGCAAGACAGGTCGCCTGAGCCGCGATAAGGTCGCCGGCGTACTCGACGATGATCGGGTGCTTGCCGAAGTTCAGCAGCATGTCGTAAGCCGCCTCGCAGGAGGACTGGCCGCCGCCGATGAACAGAACCTTGTCGCCGACTTCCTTCTTGTCCTTGAGAACGTCGGTAAAGGTGAGGGTCTTCTCGAAGCCCTTGATCTGGGGCATCATTCTGGGGGTAGAACCGGTAGCGACGATGATATCGTCGAAGCCGCGGAGCGTGTTCAGGTCGTTGACCTCGGTGTTCATGTGAACCTCGATGCCGGCCTTCTCGATCTCGCGCTTGTACCAAGTGATGAGCTCCTTGTCGTTCTCTTTGAAGGTCATTGCGGAGGCAGTCAGGAACAGACCGCCCAGCTCATTGGTCTTCTCGAAGAGGACAGGGATGTTGCCCTGCTGCTTGAGGACGAGCGCACATTCCATACCGCCGATACCGCCGCCGATGATGGCGACTCTCTTGGCCTTCTTGGTGGGTGCGATGTAGTATCTCTTATGCTGCATGGTGGTGGGGTTCAGAGCGCAGCGGCCAAGATGCAGGGAGTCCATGGTGTTCTGGAGGTTCGAGGTGCCCTTGTACTTTGCGAAGTTGAAGCAGCCGTTGTGGCAGCGGATGCAGGGCTTGATCTCGTCCTGACGTCCTTCTTTTATCTTATGTACCCACTCGTGGTCGACGAGGTTCTGACGGGCGATGGCAACTGCATCGAGACGGCCGGCGGCGATCTCCTCAGCGGCCTTGACAGGATCCATACGGCCTGCGCAGACGACGGGAGCGTTGGTGAAGTTCTTGATGTGCTCAACGTACTTCAGGTTGCAGTTGTCGGGCATATACTGAGGCGGATGTGCCCAGTACCATGCGTCGTAGGTGCCGTTGTCGCAGTTGAACATTGCGTAGCCGGCCTCCTCGAGGTACTTGACAGCCTTCTCGGACTCTTCCATGTCGCGGCCGAACTCCTCGAAGTCCTCCTCGTAAGGCATAGCGCCCTTGCCCCAGCCCTTGGTCTTGGAGACAACGGAGTAACGCAGGGAGACGGGGAAGTCGTCACCGGCATACTCGTGGATGCACTTGACGATCTCGACGGGGAAGCGGAAGCGGTTCTCGAAGGATCCGCCGTACTCGTCGGTACGGAAGTTCCAGTTCTTCATGGTGAACTGGTCGAGCAGGTAACCTTCATGGACAGCGTGAATTTCGACGCCGTCAACGCCTGCATCGCGCAGCTTCTTCGCGGTCTTACCGAAGGCCTCGACCATTTCCTTGATCTCGGCACGGGTCATGGGACGGGACTTGAGATCCTCGTTCCAGCGGTTGGGGGTAGCGGAGGCGGAGGCGCAGGAGTACTGAACGTCAACGATGGGGGAAGCGAGCTTGTTGAGGAAGTCGTGCTTGGCAAGGTAGCTCATCCAGCCGTTGATAGCCATGGAGCGGCCAAAGCCTGCTGCGAGCTGAATGAACAGCTTGGAGCCGGTCTTGTGGAACTCCTCCATGTAGGGCTTGAGTTCTTTGAACATGCGGTCGTTCTGCCAGAGCCACTTGCGGCCGGGGATACCCATGGTATCACGAACGCACTGCATACCGGGGAGGATCAGGCCGACGCCGTCCTGCGCGCGGTTGAGGAGGAAGTATGCGGCCTCCTTATCGAAGTGGTTGGGCTCCAGCCAGCCGAAGAGAGAGGTACCGCCCATGGAACACTGAACTATGCGGTTGGGAATCTCCACATTGCCAATCTTCCACGGAGTAAATAGGGCATTATACTTTTCGTCCATTTGGTTCTTCCTTTCTATTCCTTCTTATTATGCGGCGATGCTTTCAGATTTTTCATCTGCCGTTTTTACTGATCCGGGTTCGTGCTTAATCAGCGATATATAAATAGTATAGCACAGGAAATTAAAATTTGCAATTATACAAGTGTGTTGTATTGTATAACATTTTGTTGTTTTTGCCTATCAAATGCAGCGCGCTAATATGAAAATACCACACTATATATGAATTTTCAAGCACGAGATGCATGCATTTTTTGAAGTATTCTCCCCTACTCCGTTCATATGCTCAAGTAAGCCGGGCTGCACCCGCCAAAGCGCGTCATGCGCCGCACAAGCGACAGGCAGCGTCTGCCGGAGCTTATCTCCATTGAGCAGTAAACTCCAATTTGCCGAGCTGATAAAGAGCGCGTTTCTATACACCTTTCGGTGTACTGCGCGAGCATCCCTTGCCTCTCCCTTTGGGAGAGGTGTCCGAGCGCGGCGAGGACGGAGAGGGTAAACAATAATATCGACAGGGATTTCCGTAAAAGGCTACAAGACCCTCTCAGTCACCTGCGGTGACAGCTCTCCCAAGGAGAGAGCCAAGAGGCTGCACCCTTTACATAGTATGTTGGCATGAGAAATGGAGCGTATCTGTATCGATACGCTCCATTGACTGTTTTATGAACACCCATCTAAGCAAGCAGAGCTTTTGTTTGTATTTTTTACAGTTCAAAGAGGTTTATCTGGCTGCTTTCAGGCATATCGCCGAGCGCGCCGATGGCTTTCAGCTGCTCAAGATGCGTCTGGCTGACCTTCGGGCAATCCTGACCCAGCTCCTCCATGGAGATATATCTCTTGCCGCTGTTCTTTATGCGTCCGAGGTCGAGCGCCGCGGACTCACCGAGACCGGAAATTGCCACAAAGGGCGGGCGCAGTCTCTTTTCGTCGGCAATGAGGAACTTTGTGGAGTCCGACTCGTAGATATCTATCGGGGCAAACTCAAAGCCGCGCATATTGAACTCGTATACGGCCTCCAGCGTGACCAGCAGTTCCTCCTGGTTTGCAGTGAGGTCGCTGCGGCGGCGCATATCGTTTATGCGGCGGCGAACATCGTCCGTGCCGCCCGTCATCATGGCAGCGTCAAAGCCGCCCTTCTGACTGCGCCGGTAGAAATACGCCGAATAAAAGGCCAGCGGCTTATGCACCTTAAACCACGCTATCCTGAACGCCATCATAACATATGCGACCGCGTGCGCCTTCGGAAAAAGATAGGCTATCTTGCGGCATGACTCGATATACCAGTCCGGCACTCCCCTGTCGCGCATCTGCTGCTCCGCGTCTCCCGGGAATTCGCCGCTCTTTTTGACCTTGCCCTTACGCACGGCCTCCATGGTCTTAAAGGCCAGCGCCGGGGCAATGCCTACGGAGATGAGATAAATCATGATATCGTCGCGGCAGCCGACCGTCTCGTTAACGGTCGCAATGCCGTTTACTATAAGGTCGCGGATGTTGCCCGCCCAAACGTCGGTGCCGTGGGAGAAGCCGGAGAGCCTTATCAGCGTGTCAAACTGCTTGGGCTGGGTATCGACAAGCATCTGCCTTGTAAAGGGCGTGCCGAACTCGGGGATGCCGATGGTGCCGGTCTTGCCGATTATCGGGTCGTCGTCGGGCAGTCCGAGAATGGCGGGGCTTGTGAATATCGACATGGTTTCGGGGTCTGAAAGCAGTATCTTCTGCGCATCTACCCGTTCGCCCATCTGCTCGGAGAGATCCTCCATCATGCGTATCATGGTCGGGTCATCGTGACCGAGCTCGTCAAGCTTGAGGAGGTTTGCCTCCATGCAGTGATATTCAAAATGGGTGGTGATTATATCGCTGTTCGGGTCGTCCGCCGGGTGCTGCACGGGGCAGAAATCCGTCACGTCCATATCCTGCGGCACAACGACGAGCCCGCCGGGGTGCTGACCCGTGGTGCGCTTGATGCCGACGAGTCCGAGCGCAAGGCGGTTTTCCTCGGCCTTCGTCGTCTTTATCCCGCGCTCCTCAAGGTATTTCTTGACATAGCCGTAGGCGGTCTTTTCGGCAAGGGTACCGATGGTGCCGGCACGGAAAACATGGTCGGAGCCGAAAAGCGTCTCCGTATATTTATGCGCCTTAGCCTGATACTCGCCGGAGAAGTTGAGGTCGATATCCGGGGTCTTTTCGTTGCCGGGGAAGCCCAGAAACGTCTCAAACGGGATATCAAAGCCGTCCCTGTTCATGCGCGTTCCGCATTCGGGGCAGTCCTTCTCGGGCATATCCGCGCCGCAGCCGTAGCTGCCGTCGGTCACAAACTCGGAATGCTTGCACTTGGGGCAGACATAGTGCGGCGGCAGGGAGTTGACCTCCGTGATGCCGGACATGAAGGCGACCATGGACGAGCCGACCGAGCCTCGTGAGCCGACCAGATAGCCGTTTTCAAGCGAATTTTGAACCAGCTTCTGCGCACTCATATAGATAACGTCGTAATGGTGGTCGAGTATGGTGTTGAGCTCAACATCGACTCGGTCCTTGACTATTGCGGGCGGCTCCTCGCCATAGATGCGGTGCATCTTCGAGTAAACCAGCTCCTTGAGCTGCTCGGCGGAGCGCTCTATCTTCGGCGGGAAGAGATCCTTCGGCAAGAGCTCTATCTCCTCGACCTGGTCTGCAATGGCGCGGGTATTCGTAATGACGACCTCACGCGCCACGTCCTCGCCCAGATACTCAAACTCCGCAAGCATCTCGTCGGTCGTGCGCAGATATATCGGGCAGCCGCGGTCGGCGTCGGAGAATTTCTTTGCCGCCTGCAAGATCTTGCGGTACTGCTCGTCCTCGGGGTCGAGAAAATGCACGTCGCTTGCCGCGATAACGGGCTTATTGAGCTTGCGTCCGAGCTCAAGTATAGTTCGGTTATAGTCCTGCAAAACGGACACGTCCTTGACTACGCCGTTATCGACGAGAAAGCCGTTGTTGCATATGGGCTGTATCTCAAGATAGTCATAGAACGACGCGATCTTTTTCAGTTCCTTCTCGCTCGCGCCCTTCATCACCGCGCCGTACAGCTCGCCCATGCCGCAGGCGGAGCCGACGATGATGCCCTCGCGGTGCTGTATCAGCAGGCTCTTGGGTATGGTCGGGGAGCGGTGGAAGTATTTAAGATAGGACTGGGAAATCATCTCGTAGAGATTTTTAAGTCCCTTTTTGTTCTTTACCAGCAGCACCATATGATAGGTCTTGGCGACGTCGGTGCGGCGCAGAGAGTGGTACACCGTCTCGATATCGTCAACCGTCCGCGCTCCCTGCTGGCGCAGCATGGGGATAAACTTATCCATCATGCGTGCAACGACCATCGCGTCGTCCGAGGCGCGGTGGTGATTGAACTGCGGGAGCTTGAGGTGGTTCGAGACGATATCCAGCTTAAAGCGCTTGAGCTCGGGCAGCAGAGCCTGAGACAGCGCCAGAGTGTCCAGAAACACCGGGGAGAATTTCAGCCCGCAGCGATTTGACGCGGCGGTCATGAAGCCGACGTCGAAATGCGCGTTATGCGCGATGAGCGGTCTGTCCCCGGCAAAGTCCAGAAACATCTCCATGGCCTCTTTTTCAAGCGGCGCATCGGCAACGTCGCTGTCGCGTATGCCGGTAAGCTGGGTTATATCGGGCGGGATATGCCGCTCGGGATTGACGAAGGTATTAAACTCCGCCTTTATCTCGCCGCCGGAGAATATGACCGCGCCTATCTCGGTCATGCGGTCGTTTATCGCGTTAAGTCCGGTAGTCTCAATATCGAAGGCGACAAACTCCGTGTCCAGCGGCAGCTTGCTCTTGCCGATCACGGCGCTGTTGCCGTCCATATCGTTGACGAAGTAGGCTTCCATGCCGTAGATTATCTTGACTCCGTGCTTTTTGCCCGCCTTCCACATATCCGGGAAAGCCTGCGCTACGCCGTGGTCTGTGACGGCGATGGCGGGCATACCCCAGTATGCCGCACGCTCCACGACCTTCGCGGGATCGGTCAGCGCGTCGAGCGCGGAGAAGCGGGTATGCATATGCAGCTCCACACGCTTTTCCTCGGCGTTGTCGGGGCGTATGTAGCGCTTGCCCTTGACGATGTTTCTCGGGTCTATGACCATATCATCGTCATATTTACTGTACATTACCTCGCCCTGAACGATGATGTGGTCGCCTATATTTATTTTATCGACAACGGATTTATCGTCATCGGAGCGGATAAAGCGCGATACCTTTATGGAGCTTGTCTTATCGGTTATGTCAAAGCCGAGCACCGCGCCGCCGCTCTTTTGCAGCAGGCGGCTCGATACGTCTACAACGTCGCCCTCGACCGTGACCTTGCCCGATTCGATGCTGAGCGTATTCATCGGCACGGGGCTTTGCTTTATCGCACGGCCGAAAAGCACCTCGCCCTTCGGCGGTCCGCCCGGTGCCGGCGCCTTACCGCTGGTCGCGGAGCTGGACGCAAGCTTCATTCGCGGGAAGTCCGGCACGATACCGACGCCGCTCAGCTCGTAGTCTGCCTTCAGGCGCTCACTGAGCACCTGAAGCTCCGCCGGGGAGGGCATGGACGCAAACCATGCGTTTACGGTCATCGTCCTCTCGGCGGCGTCTATCTGAACCTCGGTCACATACGCCTTATCAAGACCGCCGCAGTAGGACGCAAGCTCGCTGCATCCGCTGAATATCTCTAAAAACGGGGTATGTTCGCTCATCACTGCTCCTTATCGTTTTCAATAAGCTCTATAAGCGCGTCGCAGAGGCGCTCATAGGGATATGTACCGAGCACCTGCCCCTTTTTGAACAGTATGCCCTTGCCCTTGCCGCCTGCAATGCCGTAGTCGGCCTCGCGCGCCTCGCCGGGACCGTTTACGACGCAGCCCATGACCGCGACCGTGATATCCCGGTCAAGCCCTCTGACCCGCTCCTCCACCTGCTTTGCAAGGGATATCAGGTCAATTTCCGTCCTGCCGCAGGTCGGGCAGGAGACGAACTTCACGCCGCCGGAGCGAAGCCCCGCCGCCTTAAGTATCGCCATTCCGGCTGCGACCTCGCGCACGGGGTCCGCCGTGAGGGAGACGCGAATGGTATCGCCTATGCCCTCGCATAGAAGCGTCCCGATGCCGACGGCGGACTGTATCGTCCCGTTCCACTCCGTACCCGTCTCGGTCACGCCGAGATGCAGTGGATATGGGAAAATCTCCGCCGCCATACGATAGCTTGCTATTGTCAGCGGCACGGAGGAGGTCTTGAGCGACAGGCAAATATCGTCAAAGCCGAATTTATTGAGAAGCTCTATATGTCCTCTCGCGCTCTCGACCATTGCCTCCGGGCAGGGGTGCCCGTACTTTTCCAAAAGCCGAGCCTCAAGGCTGCCCGCGTTGACGCCGATGCGTATCGGGATATTACGCGCAGCGCAGGCCTCCGCCACGGCTCTGACGTTTTCCTCCCCGCCGATATTGCCGGGATTTATGCGTATCTTATCAATGCCGCGCGCCGCCGCCTCAAGCGCAAGGCGGTAATCAAAGTGAATATCGGCGACAAGCGGCATATCGACGCGCTCCTTTATAGCCGATATTGCGCGGGCAGACTCCATATCCGGCACCGCGACGCGGACTATATCGCAGCCTGCGGCGGCAAAGGCGCGTATCTGCGCCACCGTCGCCTCGACGTCCCATGTTCTGGTGTTGCACATCGACTGGACGGAGACCTGTGCCCCGCCGCCGACGGCAAGACCGCCTACGTTTATCTGTTTTGTATTTTCTCTTTTCATCAGCCTGTCACTATCCTGATAATATCATTGAACATAACAAAGACCATCAGCGCCAGCAGCAGCACCATGCCCGCGGCGTGAATATAGCCCTCGTACTTCGGGTTGAGCTTTTTGCGTGTTATCGCTTCTATAATACAGGTTATGAGCAGCAGGAAAACTCTGCCGCCGTCAAGCGCCGGTATGGGCAGCATATTCATAATGGCAAGGTTTACGGCGATAAATGCGCCCAGATAGAAAATACTGAACATCGCATCGCCGACCGACGCCGCCTTCTCGCCCGTCTCCGCCATCATATCGACAATGCCGACGGGTCCTGCCATGTCCTTGACTCCGACGTTGCCGCTGAACAGCTCCGAAAGACCGAGCCAGACCCAGCGTGAAAACTCCATACAGGTGTTCCATGTATTTTCAAGCTTTGCGCCGAGCGTCGCCCTCTCGACTCCGAACTGGAAGCCGTACATCTTGCTCTCGTAGCCCTCATACTCAAGCGGCACAAGCTCAAAATCCTCAAGCTTCACCTTCTTGCCGTCGCGGATGACTACGATATCATAGCTTCCGTCGCCCTTGGAGATGAAGTCTGACACATCGTAATACTGGTATATCCTGTGCCCGTCGATGCTGTAAATGCGGTCGCCCTGCTGAAAGCCCTCGGCGCTCTCATAGGGGCAGCCCTCGATAAAGCCGGCAAGCACCGGCACACGGAAGGCCTGAGCATTTGCGTAGAGGCAGGCGACGATAACAAAGCCCAGCACGAAGTTCATAAACGAGCCTGCTGCAAGGATTATCACGCGCTTCCACGCAGCCTGATTTGTAAAGGCGCGCGGATCCTTCGACTCCTCGTCCTCGCCCGTCATGGCGCAGAAGCCTCCGAAGGGGATACAGCGCAGGGAATAGGTCGTCTCGCCCTTCTGCTTTTTGAATATGGCGGGGCCCATGCCTACCGCAAACTCCTCCACGCGCACGCCGCAGGCCTTTGCAGCCGCGAAATGACCAAGCTCGTGGATGATGATAAGCACGCCGAAGATTAAAACCGCTATGAGGATATAGAGAATTGTCATTTTGAATAATGCTCCCTGACAAAGGCTCTGGCGGCGGCATCCGCTGCCAGAATGGTCTCAAGATCTGCCTCCTGCGCACTGCCGAGCGCATCAACAGCGGCGGCGGCGCAGTCATAAATTCTGTTATAGCCCAGCTTATGCTGCAAAAACAGCCCGACCGCGACCTCGTTTGCCGCGCTCATCACGCAGGGCACGGTGCCTCCCGCTCTTGCAGCGTCCATAGCAAGACGCAGGCAGGGGGTCTTTTCGTAGTCCGGCGCCTCAAAGCTGAGATCCTTCAGCCTCCGGAAGTCGAGCCTGTCAAACATCGACTCGCGGCGCTCCGGATATGTCAGCGCAAGCTGAATGGGAAGCCCCATGTCCGGCACGCCGAGCTGGGCGATGACCGTACCGTCAACAAGCTCTACCATAGAGTGTATGACGCTCTGCGGGTGTATTACCACCTCAATATCATCCGGAGTCACGCCGAAAAGATGCATGGCCTCGATAAATTCAAGCCCCTTGTTCATCATCGTTGCGCTGTCAACGGATATCTTTGCGCCCATGCTCCAGTTGGGATGCTTTACCGCCTGCTCGGGAGTGACCTCCTCAAGCTCGGCGCGCGCCCTGCCTCTGAACGGACCGCCGGAGCCGGTGAGCAATATTTTTCTCAGCTCATCCCTGCCGCGCCCCATAAGGCACTGGAATATCGCGGAATGTTCGGAATCGACCGGGACTATCTCCGCGCCCTTTTCCTTGGCGCGGCGCATGACGATGCTGCCGGCGCAGACAAGCGTTTCCTTGTTTGCAAGCGCGATACGCTTTTTCTCGTCGATGGCGGCAAGCGTAGGCTTGAGTCCGACAGCGCCGGACACCGCCGTAACCACGCAGTCGCTCGAAGGGAGCGTTGCGGCCTCGATAAGCCCCGCCATGCCGGAGCCTACGCGGATATCGGTATCCGCAACGGCAATTTTGAACTGCCTTGCCGCGTCCTCGTCATAGACCGCGACAAATTCCGGCTTTAATCTCCTCGCCTGCTCCTCGAGCATATCTATTTTTCTGTTCGCGGTCAGCGCCGAGACGCGCATACCGATATGCTCGGCAACCGCGATGGTCTGCCGTCCGATGGAGCCGGTGCAGCCCAGTATTGAAATGGAATTTACCATGGCAATCCCTCTTTTTATCTTTCTTTATACGCGGAGAGTGCGCAGATATACCTTGTGCTCCGCGCTCACGCGATAGCTCTCCACAGCCTTTTGTATGCTCTTGTTATGCGTCCACGGCTCAAGGCGGCGCTGCTCGATATAGGGCAGAAATTCCGCGTAGTTCAGGGCAAGCCCCGTGGCGAAGTACCACGCCTGCATCATGCGCAGATAATAGCCCTCGTCCCCGGTGAACTTATCATTCCCCGCCGAGGCTGCCATATCCGCGTATTCCGTCCGGAAATCCGCTCCGAGATAGTGGCGCATGAGAAGATTTATCGCGTAGCGCCGCGTGTACATATGCTCGGACGAAATCCAGCGGCGAATGTTCCCCATAAGCTCCGTCTTATGCTTTGCAAAGACCTTGGGGCTGAGCTGGTCGCAGTTTGCCCAGTTATCGATATAGGGCAAGTATCTCTCAAGCTCGCGCAGGCAGGCGGCATAATCCCCTATGCGCTCTATCAGAAAGCCGTGCAGAGCGTTTTCCTCAAGGTATTCGTGCGGCAGGGAGCGCATAAATTTCTCTGCCGCCTCCGTGCCGGAAAGCTCCCTTGCCATGGCGCGCAGCAGCGGAGTGCGCACACCGATGACCCGCTCGGGCGCTACGCCGGGCAGGAGCCTTGAGTTAAATCGCTGAAACTCCTCGTCCCGCAGGGCAAAGAGCCGATTTTGAAGCTCCGTCACGGATTTTTTACCCCGCCGTAGCGTCTGTCACGGTGCTTGAAGGCGGCAATGGCCTTATCAAGCTCATGCGGCGTGAAGTCCGGCCAGAGCACATCCGTGAAGTAAAACTCCGAATACGCGCACTGCCAGAGCAGAAAGTTTGATATTCTCTGCTCTCCGCCCGGACGGATAAGCAGGTCGGGGTCGGGTATTCCGGCGGAATAGAGATAGCCGGAAAACTGCTCCTCGCTGAGCTCGCCCTCGGTCTTGCCCTCGGCAAAGTCGCGGGCATAGCTCTTTGCGGCATGGATTATCTCGTCGCGTCCGCCGTAATTGAGGCAAATATTTGCCTGAAAGCCCTGATAGCGCTCGGATATCTCGTTGGTCTTTGCAACAAGCTGCTGAAGCTCCGGGCTGAGCGCCGTTACGTCGCCGAATACTCTCATGCGTATCTTGTCGCGCTCCATGGTGTCTATCGCTTCATGCAGATACTTTTCAAGCAGCTTCATGATGGACTTGACCTCGTCCTCGGGGCGCTTCCAGTTTTCGGTCGAGAAGGCGTAGACGGTGAGATAATCAACGCCGATGTCCTTGCAGTAGGTCGCAATTTTTCTGAAATTCTCTGAACCGGCGGCGTGTCCCGCGGTTCTCGGCAGACCGCGCTTTTTTGCCCAGCGGCCGTTGCCGTCAAGTATAATGGCAATATGGCGGGGAAGGCCGGATGTCTCCCGCTCCCCCGCCGTATTTCTCTTTTTGAACAAAGACATTTTCGTCAAATCTCGGTAAGCTCTTTTTCCTTGGCGGCGATTATCTTGTCTATCTCCTTGGAATAATCGTCGGTGAGCTTCTGGATATCCTTTTCGGCGTTCTTGTAATCATCCTCGGTTATCTCGGACGCCTTCTGCTGCTTCTTGAACTTTTCAATGGCCTCACGGCGGACGTTTCTTATGGCTACCTTGTATTCCTCGCCGTACTTCTTGGTCTGCTTGACAAGCTCCTTACGGCGCTCCTCGGTAAGCGGCGGGAACACGAGACGGATCATGCGGCCGTCGTTCTGAGGATTGATGCCGAGATCGGAGGCAAGAATGGCTTTCTCGATGCCCTTGAGGATGCTTGCGTCCCAGGGCTGTATCAGCAGAGAGCGGGGGTCGGGAGTGGCGATGGACGCGACCTGCTGTATGGGCGTGGGAGAGCCGTAATAATCGACCTCTATCTGGTCGAGCACTGCGGCATTGGCACGGCCGGCGCGGATAGTTGCGAGCTGAGTGCCGAGCGCTTCACAGGTCTTTTTCATCTTGGTTTCAAATTCTTTGTAGTCAGACATGGTTTTACCTCCGTTTATGTTGATTATGTTGATTTAATTGCTTATTTAACCAGTGTGCCGAGCTTTTCTCCGCCGAGGACGCGGACAATATTCTCAGGCTCTGCCAGCGCAAACACGATAACGGGGATGTCGTTATCCATGGCAAGGCTTGTCGCCGTGGTGTCCATGACCGCAAGATGGCGGGCAAGCACCTCGTCATAGCTTATCTCGTCGAACTTTACCGCGCTCGCGTCGGTTCTCGGGTCGGCGGAATATACGCCGTCTATGTTCTTTGCAAGCAGTATCGCATCGGCGTGTATCTCCGCCGCGCGCAGCACCGCCGCGGTATCGGTGGAAAAGAAGGGCGCGCCGCTGCCACCGGCAAAGAGGACTATCTCACCCTGCTGCATATACTCTATGCTCTTTCTCGTATCGTAGCGCTCGCCGACACCCATGATGTCAACCGAGGTCATGACCCGCGCCTTTGCGCCGAGCTGACGGAACACGTCGCAGACGGCAAGGCAGTTCATACAGGTTGCGAGCATACCCATTCTGTCCGCACTCACGCGCTCGACCTTGCCCGCGCCGTCCTTCACGCCGCGCCAGAAGTTGCCGCCGCCGATGACGATGCCGACCTCGACGCCCATCTCGGCGCAGCGCTTGACCGTTTCACAGACTCTCGACACAAAATCGAAGTCAAAGCCGGTATGCTTATCCCCGGCAAGGGCCTCACCGCTGATTTTAAGTACCACACGCGTATAAACAGGCTTTTCCATCATATCTCTCCTTAACTTATATATCAAGAATACCCATTATCACGATACCGACTACGACCGTGAAGATGCAAAGATAATGCTTCTTGGAAAGCTTCTCCTTGAGGAATATACGACTCCAGACGACGGAGGCCACGCAGTAGGACGAAATTATCGGTGCGGCAAAGGCGACGTGCTCGGTGTCGGCAAGGGCGTAGATATAGAAGAACTGACCGATGGTCTCGAATATCGCGCCGGTGTACTTCGGCGCTTCCTGCTTTGCGACAAGGCGCTGCTTTTTCATGACCGTAACATAGAAGAGCGACACAAGACCTACAATGAAGAAGGTAAGCTCATAGGCGACGTTTGCGGAGTCCTCATTGATTATCTCCAAAACGCGGCTGTCGGCAAAGGTGCCGAGCGCGTCAAGCAGGCAATAGACTATCGGAATGAATATGGCGATCCAGCTCTTGGCATAGTGCCGGTTGCTCTCGTCCTGCCTTGCGCGGCGAAGCTCCTCGTCCTCGTTCGCCTCGGTAAAGCCGAGCCCGATAACGCCGATGCACACGAGCGCCACAGCGACAAGCGCCACGGGCGGCACCTCATCGCCGATGCCGACGGTGATAATGGTCAGCACCGCGACCAATGCGCCGGAGCTGTTGCATATCGGGGAGGATATCGAAAGCTCGATATATCTAAGCCCCAGATATCCCACCGCCATCGACACTATATAGAGCGCCGAAACGGGCAGATATGTGAGAATAATGCTCAAATTTATCTCCACGCCGCCGAAGAATATCTCATACGCCGCGTGAAGTCCCATCACGATACCGACTGCCGTGACCATTTTGAGATGAGAATACTTGTCCTTTTCATCCTGACAGCCGATTTTTGAAAACAGGTCAGAGCCGCTCCAGCAGAGAAGCGCAATGACCGCAAACCAGAACCACATGTTAAAAATTTTCCTTTCCTATATACAGACTCCATTATATTTTACCACAGCTTCGTTCTTTTGACAATTCCTAATTGACAAATTATGCGCCCTGCGAAGCATATAATTAACGCATGGAAGTTATCTACATAGACAGTCTTTTCTTTCTCAATCTCGGCGTTGACTATCTCCTCTGCCTTGCCGCGGCGCGTATATGCGGGCTGTATCTCAAGCGCCTGCGCTATTTTCTCGCTTCTCTCCTCGGCGCGGGCTACTCGGTCGCGGTGCTTCTGCCGGGGCTCGGCTTCCTTGCGGCGTGGCCAGGGAAGCTCGGCGCGGCGCTTTTGATGTCGCTTATCGCCTACGGGAGCGAGAAGTCTCCCCTGCGCTGCTGCGCGGTATTTCTCGCCGTTGCCGCCGCCTTCGGAGGCGCGCTCTGGGCAATGTCGATATCCGCCGGCGCGGGTGGGGCAGTCTCGCTGTCTCTCGGCGTACTCATCCCGGCCTTCTCGCTGTGCTACATCGGACTGAGTCTCATCTTCCGCCGCCGCGCAAAGCTTGCGGATATGCCGCGTGCCGCCGTGGAGCTGAAGCTGCTCGGGCGTGAGGTGAGGTTTATGGCGCTGCTCGACTCCGGAAATTCTCTATGTGAGCCGGTGAGCGGTATGGAGGTCATGGTGGTATCGGCCCGCGCGCTTGCCCCGCTTTTCTCCGCCTACCCCGCCATGCTTGACGCCTCGGCGATAGAGCTAATGGAGCTGAGCGCCGCGATACCGGAGCTTGCGGGCAAATTCCGGCTCGTCCCCTACTCCGCTCTCGGCGGCTCGGGGCTGCTTGCCGCATTTCACCCGGATGCTCTCCATATCGACGGCAAGCCCTGCCCGCAGCTTCTTGCCGCTATATCCCGCGAGCTATCCGGCGAGGGCTTTGAGGCGATAATATGACTGTCAGGCTGAATGTCAAAAGGAGTTATTATGTTATGTAAACCGCAAATCTTATTTCTCCGCGAGCGTATTCTGTCAATTCTCGGCTTTGAGCCGCCATCGGTTTTTTACATCGGCGGCAGCGACACACTGCCGCCGCCTCTGGAAAAGGACGAGGAGGACGCATACATCGCGGCTCTGGAAAGGGGCGAGGACAGCGCCCGACATGAGCTTATCGAGCACAATCTCCGCCTTGTCGTATATATCTCAAAGCGATTTGAAAACACCGGCATAAACATTGAGGATCTTATATCCATCGGCACCATCGGGCTTATAAAGGCCGTGAACACCTTCAATTCAGGCAAGAAAATCAAGCTTGCGACCTACGCCTCTCGCTGCATTGAAAACGAGATACTAATGTATCTGCGCAAGATAAGCGCCCAGCGCACCGAGGTAAGCTTTGACGAGCCGCTGAACACCGACTGGGACGGCAACGAGCTGCTGCTGTCGGACATTTTGGGCACCGACGAGGACGAGGTATCGCGTCCGCTTGAGGATGACGCAGACAGGCAGATGCTCATGGCGGCGATAGAATGTCTGAACGAGCGCGAAAAGGCGATAATACTCATGCGCTTCGGGCTTTCCGGCTCCGGCGAGTACACCCAAAAGGAGGTCGCCGACATCATGGGCATCTCGCAAAGCTATATAAGCCGGCTCGAAAAAAGGATAATCGACCGGCTGCGGCGCGAGATGCTGCGGCAAATGCAGTGCTAAAGCTATTGAAAACGAGGCTCCTATCTATTATAATATCCATATCTCTCCCATGGAGGCAGATATGGATATTTTTGACCTCATCGGGCCGATAATGGTCGGTCCTTCAAGCTCACATACGGCGGGCGCCGTGCGTATAGGTCTTGTTACCCGGCGGCTGCTGGGGACTGAGCCTCTGCGCGCAGAGCTCCTGCTGCACGGCTCCTTTGCCGACACCGGGCGCGGTCACGGCACCGACCGGGCGCTTGTCGCGGGGCTATTAGGGATGGAGCCGGATGACGAGCGCATACCCGACAGCTTTGAGTACGCCCGGGAGCGCGGGCTGAAGTTTCATTTCGGCAGCTGCAATCTGCGCGAGGCGCACCCGAACAGCGTGCTGCTGCGCGTCGAGGGCGCGGACGGGCACGGCGTCGAGGTCGTGGGCGCGTCAATAGGCGGAGGGCGCATACAGATACGGCAGCTAAACGGTATGCCGCTATGCTTCTCCGCCGAGCAGCCGACGCTCATCGTCCGCAACGAGGATCAGCCGGGCAGTGTCGCGGATGTGTCGCGCCTGCTCGCCGAGCACGGGATAAACATCGCCACCTTTCAGGTAAACCGAAGCTCGCGCGGCGGCACGGCGGTAATGGTCATCGAGTGCGACGCGACGCTCAGCGACGATATCGCAGAGGATATACGCCGCATCCCCGGAATTCTCAACGCGGTCTGCGTCTGAGCCATACTCGTAGAGCAAGGAGTTTGTCATGTCTATTTTTTCATCAGTTGAGGAGCTTTTGAGCGCGTGCGAGGCACAGGGCAAGCCGCTGTGGGAGCTTGTGATGGAGTATTCCGCGCGCGAAAGCGGGCTTTCCGTGGAGAAGTCGTGGAGTGAAATGTCGCGCAGGCTTGAGGCTATGCGTATGGCTGCCGCCTCGTATGAGCCGGAGCAGAGATCGCGCAGCGGTCTCAGCGGCGGCGACGGCGCGAAAATGGAGCGCAGCTACCGCTCGGGCAGGTCGATAAGCGGGGATTTTATCGGTGAGATAATCGCCTCCGCCCTGCGAATGGGCGAGTGCAACGCCTGTATGCACTGTATAGTTGCAGCGCCCACGGCGGGAGCCTGCGGAGTCATGCCCGCAGTGCTGCTGCCCTATGCTGAAAAATATAGCTGCCCGGATGAGCGGCTTGTTCAGGCGCTTTTCGTTGCGGCGGGCTTCGGCGCGATTATTGCAAGCCGTGCGTCGATTTCCGGCGCGGAGGCGGGCTGTCAGGCTGAGATCGGCTCCGCCTCGGCGATATCCGCAGCGGCGCTCGTATTTCTGCACGGCGGCAGCGCGGGGCAGATGGTGCAGGCGGCGGCGATGGCGCTCAAAAATATGATGGGGCTCGTCTGCGACCCCGTGGCGGGACTGGTCGAGGTTCCCTGCGTCAAGCGAAACGTCGCGGGCGCAATGAACGCGCTCTCGGCGGCGGAGCTTGCGCTGGCGGGCATAGAGTCCCGCATCCCGGCGGACGAGGTCATTGACGCAATGCGCGCCGTGGGTGAGGCTTTGCCCTCAGCGCTGCGTGAGACGGGTCGCGGCGGTGTCGCGGCAAGCCCGACGGCGGTCGAGTTCAAAGAAAAATTTTTCGGCGCACAGTCTTGACTTTTTCGGAAAAAATATTACAATAGCAAGGAACTGAATAGCGAAAAAACATCGTGCAGCGACAGCGTAAGTCCAGATATTCTCGGGCTTACGCTTTTTTGTCGCTTTCACGGTGTTTTTTTATTTGAAAAGGAGTAGATTTTATGCAATCACAAAAAGCAAGGCTCTGGACAAAAGATTTCATTTTGATAATCATTATCAATTTTCTCGTGTTCATGAACCACATCATGCTGCTGTCAACCTTTCCCTTTTATATAGAGAGTCTGGGCGGCAGTGAGGCTCTCGCCGGGCTTGCGGCAACGCTGTTTTCATTTGTCGCCGTGCTATGCCGTCCCTTTGTCGGCTGGATGCTCGATAGCGGAAAGCGCCGTGCGATATTATTTGCCGGGCTTATCGGTATGCTTTTGATGCCGCTCGGCTATATGCTCGCCTCGGTGATATTCCTCGCCTTTGTATTCAGAATGGTTCACGGCGCGTCGCTTGCCCTGAGCAACACCGCCACCGCCACGATAGCCTCCGATATCATTCCCGCGTCCCGCTTTGCCGAGGGCATGGGTATGTTCGGCATGGCGACCGCGCTTGCCACCTCCTGCGCCCCGGCGCTCGGGCTCTATCTTATGGACAGCTTCAGCTTCACGGTTTTGTTTGCCTGTGCTATGGGCTCGGTGCTCATTGCGCTTATCCTGTTCTTGATACTCAAAACTCCTCCGATAAAGGCTGAGAAGAAGGCACTGAATATCTCGGCGCTTTTTTCGCGCAGTGCCGTCCCCGCCTCGGTCATTGCGCTGGTATTCATGCTCACCTTCGGAGCGCTTGAAAATTTCCTCGCCAAATACGCCGTTGAAGCGGCGCTTCCCTCCGGCGGTCTTTTCTTTGCTATCATGGCGGTAATGCTGCTGCTCGTTCGCGCCGTGCTCGGCAAATACGCCGACAAAAAGGGTGAGGCAATGTTTGTCTACACCTGCAACGCCTCGATGCTTGCGGCCTTTCTCCTCCTCGCCCTCGCGCCGAACAGCCTGAGCTTTATTATCGCCGCCGTGCTTGCAGGCTATGCCTTCGGCGGACTTGAGCCGGCGCTGCAATCCATGGCCGTCCACAGCTCCGCTGCGGCAGAGCGCGGCTCGGCAAACTCCACCTTTCTCTGCGCCTATGATATTGGCATAGGGCTTGGCGGCGGCATTGCGGGAGCGCTCATAAGCGGGCTCGGCTACGAGCAGATGTTCGTCATTCTCTCCGCTGCAAATATAATTTCGGTGCTTCTCTATGTGTTCTGGGGCAGACACGATGCCTCGTCGATATCGCGCACGCTGCGCATGGCAACGGAGGGAAACGAAAATGCCTGAGACTCGCGTTGAAAAGCTCATTTTCGGCATATTTATGTCCGTCAGCATGGCCATTGGCATGGAAATCTACAACGTTGCAATAAGCATGGGCTACGCCGCCCAGGTCGGCGGACTCAGCAGCATGAGAAACGCCGTATTCCCTGCCGCGCTTGTTGAGGCGTCTTATATGTGGATATTTGTGTTTATCTTTTCAAATCTCTGGGGCAACCGCGGCGGGCGCGCTCTGGCGGCAAAAATCATCCGCCCCGGGCAGGATAACCCGTTTTTCGTAACGCTCGTCATCTCCGGCTGCACAGTGCTTGTGATGTGCCCCACGATGAGCATGGTAGCGGCACTCCTGTTCAGCGTGGCCCCGGGCTATGCAGCCATAACAGAGCTGCCTGCGGTCTGGGTAGGCACGCTTATCAAAAACTTCCCCATGGCGCTGCTCTGGAATTTCTTTGCGGCGGGACCCCTGAGCCGCTTACTGTTTCGCAGTATTTTCCGCCGCAATAAATAAGCGCTTCCCGAAAACGAGAAAAGTGTGGAAAGGCTCTTGCTGAGCTGTTATAATCATTCAGAATAATTATAACAGCTCAGGCAGAAAGGCTTCTGCTTACCGGGGAGATAGGACAAGTATGTGTGAGTTAAAGATAAGCTTCAATCAGGTTGAAAAAGCAATCTCTGTGATGCGTGAGGTTTCGACTTGGGGACGGAAACAGGGATATCGTGTCTGGCCCGATGAATGGCTGACTGAGGGTGAATTGATCACTCCCGATGCCCAGCCGGAAAATTTCTGTATAGGGACGATTGACGGTGAAATTGCCTGCGCTTTTATTCAGCAATGGGCAGACGGCAGCTACTGGCCTAATGCCACCAAATATGAAGCCGCCTATCTTCACAAGTTTTGCGTGCGGCGTGATTTTGCCGGGATGGGTATGTCAAAGCTGGTCACAGAGGCAATCCGGGTAGAATGCCGCAAGTGTGGTGTTCGGTATATCCGGCTGGACACCGGACTGGAGGAGAAGGTCGTCAGAAAGATATACCCGTCCGCCGGCTATAAGATCGTAGATATTCTTGATTATCCCAATGGCCGCTCATTGGCTTTATATGAATTAGAGGTGTAGTGGTCGGAAGTGGGCTTTGTCCCCCTGGTGTAAACTATATAGTGGGAGTATGAGGCATGCGGTCATGAAAGCTATGACTTCGATGCGGCAGCAAAAGCGTGAAACGAGTCGGAAACCATAAACAATTATAGTCAAAAACGGAAGAAGAAGTAGATAAACGGCAAAAAAACGGATGTAACTGAAATCAGTTACATCCACTCGATATGGTTGCGGGGGAAGGATTCGAACCAACGACCTCCGGGTTATGAGCCCGACGAGCTACCAGCTGCTCTACCCCGCGATATTTACTTAGCTTATATATAATAGCACAGCCCGACACTGTTGTCAAGACTTTTTTCTGCCGCTACATTAAAAACCTGAATTGATGCCGGCACAGCGATTAAAACCGTTCCCGTGAGGAATTATTCCTCACGGGAATCAGTTTATAAATCAATTCAAAAATTGCTTTGCGGTAATTTATCTCAGAGCTTTGCCTTTTCGCCCTCGGGCGCGACCTTGACGAGCACACGCTCGACACGCCGGCCGTCCATGGCAAGCACCGTGACCGTCATGTTCCTGAAGCTGAAGCTGTCGCCCTCCTTGGGGAAGCCGCCGAACATCTCAAGCGTCCAGCCGCCGACGGTGTTGCTCTCAGCGTCAAAATCGTCCTCATTCAGACCGACAAGCTCAAGAAAATCGGAGAGTATCATCGCGCCGTCAAGCTCATATTCGCTTTCCTCGCGCTGCACGACCTCATGCTCGACCACGTCGCTCTCGTCCCAGATATCACCGACAATCTGCTCAAGCACGTCCTCCATGGAAACTACGCCCAGCGTGCCGCCATACTCGTCGGACACAATGGCGAGGTGCTGCTTTGCCTTGCGCAGAGTATTGAGCACGGCGGGCAGCTTCATGGTTTTATAGACATAGCAGGGGGGCATCAAAAGCTTACGGACATCGGCGCGGCCGTCATCCGCCAGAGCCTTGAGAAAATGATTCAGATAAAGGATACCGATGACATTATCAATGCTGCCCTCATAGACAGGCAGACGTGTGAAGGGCGCATCCTCGACTATGGCAAGAATTTCCTCCCAATCGTCCTCAATATCTATCGCCTGAACGTCCACGCGCGCGGTCATGACCTCAAACGCCGAGGTTTCGGAGAAGTCTATCGCGGCCTGCACAAGCTCGGACTGATCCTCATCGAGAACGTCCTCGTCCTCGGCAGTCTCGATTATCGACTGAAGCTCCTCAACGGCCTCATCGGAGGCGTCGTCACTGTCCGCAGGCTTGATGCCGCGGGTCATGAGGTTGATAAGCGAAACGACCAGCCACACAAGAGGATAGAATATTATCATCATCGTGCGGACGACGTAGGCATTTTTGAGCGAGGTGCGGTTTGCGTTCTTCTTGGCGCTAATCTTCGGCATCGTCTCGCCGAAAATAATGACAAGCAGAGTCAGAATAATCGTTGCAAGCCATGTATATTCTGTCTCGCCGGTCACAAGAAAGACCGCAACGGAGGCAAGCGACGAGGCGCCGATATTTGCAAGGTTATTGCCGATAAGTATTGCGCTGAGTGCATCGTCAAAGTGCTCTGCGATGTACACCGCAGCCTTTGCGCGCTTTGAGCCGCCGTCCCGCGCACCTTCAAGGCGCATGACATTGCACGACGAGAACGCCATCTCGGACGCGGAGCAGAAGTTCGACAGGCACAGGCACAGGAAGATGCCTATAAATACAAGAGCCGTATTCACTGAGCCTCGCCTCCCTTCTCCTCGGGCACGAGCGCGACCTTGAGCTTGAGTATGCGGTTATGCTCCATCTCTGTGACCGTGACCCTGAGCCCGTGATACTCAAAGCTCTCGCCGGCCTTGGGAATGGCGGAGAACTGCTCATATGCCCATTCGCCCATGAGCGTATTGACAAGCTCCTCGTTCTCCTCGGGATCCTCAAAGTCGAAAAGCTCAAACACGTCGCTGACGGACTGATCCGCATCGACCACATAGCTTCCGTCCGGAAGCGCAACGACCGGCTCCTCGACAATGTCCTCCTCATCCCATATTTCGCCGACAAGCTCCTCAAGAATATCCTCGACCGTGACAATGCCGAGTGTGCCGCCGTAGTTATCCGTGACAACGGCCATGTTCAGCTTGCGCTTGGACATGACGGGCAGAAGCTCGTCGATATTCATGCTGTGATGGACGAAAAACGCCTCGTCGAGCAGGGGGCGGATGTTCAGATCGTTGCCTTGACGGAGATATGCCTTGATAAAGCGGCGTATCTGAAGGATGCCGATAATATTGTCAATGCTGCCCTCATAGACCGGCAGACGGCTGTGGGGCTGATTTTTTATATAAGCGAGAATTTCCTCATGGCTGCTGGCGATATCCACGGCGGCGAGGTCAACTCTCGGCGTGAGCACGCTTTCAACCGTGACCTCGCCGAACTGAAGCGCAGAAGAAATCAGGTCGCCCTGCTCCTCGTCGAGGCTGCCCTCCTCGGTCATGTCCTCTATCATGTCGTAAATCTCGTCCTCGGTCATCGAGGTCTCCCCGTCGCCGGGGGTGAGCCTTGCCGCAGCCTGACCTATCTTTGTCAGAAGCCTTGAAAGCGGACCGAACAGCTTCATGAAGAACAAAAGCACGCCCGAGCAGGCCTTTGCAAAGCGCTCACTGTACTTTTTCGCAATGCTTTTCGGGAGCATTTCGCCCGCAAAAAACACGACGATGGTTGTGACAATGGTGCTGACAGACACGGCGCTCAAGCCCCACAGCCGCGTGACCGCGACAGTCACCAGCGAGGCCGTGGCAATATGTACGATATTCGTACATATCAGCAGAGTGCTGATAGCCATGTCAAAGTTATCAAGAATGTACATTGCTCTTTTCGCGCCGGGCTCACCGCGCTCGGCGGCGACCTTCATCTTTGTGCGCGAGGCGGAGGCAAACGCGGTCTCGGCCACGGCAAAGAACATTGCGCAGAAAAGCAGCGCAACTGCGATTATCCAGGGGGTAAGCTCGGGCGGGGCCTGAGCTGCCATTTCCGGCAATCGACTGCCATCATCCATTTAGGATATACAACTCCTTTTGTTTATAGAATAAAAATCAGTATAGCATAGTCTGCCATTTACGTCAACGGATATGTATAATTTAAGGGAAATGTTCACAAAAAGGCCAACAAATTATTGAACGTGATTAAACTTCAAGCCTGCCGGGCTGTTTTAGTCCGGCAGGCTGATTCTGACTCTAAGAGAAAAACTTATCGGCGTTTTCGTAGGCGTCGGCGAGCATATCCGTGTACTGCCTTCGGACATAGTCCGGGGCGAGAATTTTTACCCTGCTGCCGAAGCCGAATATCCAGCTGTAAAGCACATGACTGACAGCGGTGTTCACCTCGGCGACAAAATGCGTCGCGTCATATTTCCTCGTCTGCACATCCAGTCCGAAGCGGTCAATGATAGCGTCCATAAGCTCGTTATCGCAGAGAAGATCCACGGTATCCACCCCGCTGCTGAACATATGCACCATCGTGCGCGCAAAATCCGCTCCGCTGAAGCCCTCGGGCGCGGGGACTGCGTCCTCGTCCAAAATCTCGGGGCGGGACAGTATTCTGTCAAGGCGGTAGCTGACGATTTTGTCATGCTTGTCCGAATGACCGACGACGTAATAATAGTCTCCGTTCCAGATAAGGACATAGGGGCTGAACACATAGGGCTTGCCGGAGTTGCGGGGCTGGCGGCGCTTGAGCGAGTCGTAACGGAAATAGCGGAAGGCGACCTTCTTCCCGCGGTTTATGGCCTCGTTCAGCGCATCGACGATATAATATATCTGCTCGTTTGCGTGCTTTGCGCGGTCCTCGGCATATAGATTGCGGCGCAGCTCGTCGGCGCGGTTTTGGCTTGCAAAACGGGTGAGCTTTGCAATAAGCTCTGCGCTCTTTTTGGCGGTGATGAATTTGGCGGAGGCGACCGCGTCAATAAGCAGCTTGAGCTCGGGCAGGTCGAGCATACGGTCGTTTGCCGAGTAATACTTGCGGGAGCCGATGCTTGTTTCGCATACGTCAAAGCCGTATTCACGAAGTTGGGCAATGTCGGAGGAGATAGTCGTGCGGTAGGTGTAGATACCGTACTCGCAGTCAAGTATCTGCGCAATTTCCGTTGTGGGCAGGGGATGCTCCTCGTCCGTCCGCTCGTATAGTATCTTTAGCAGATATAATAGTCTGGGTTTACTCTCTTTCTTCATAGTTTTCCACCGGCTTCACATTATTTGCCTTGGTTATATATTCCTATTCTAATATAAATCCGGCGGTATTGCAATAAGGGATGTTAAAAATCTTTACAGCTGTCGCCTTTTGACGACAGCTATGGCAAAATGTGTTATTTTCAGTGCTTTTGGGTAAAGCCAACAAAAAAATCTCCCCGGAAAACCCGGGGAGATCAAAGCTTATAATCAGTCGGTCACATAGGGCAGGAGGGCGATCTGACGCGCTCTCTTTATGGCCTCAGTGAGTTCACGCTGATGCATGGCGCAAACACCGGTAGTACGGCGAGGCAGAATCTTGCTGCGCTCGGACATATAGCGGCGGAGCTTTGCGGTGTCCTTATAGTCGATGGTCGTTGCCTTATCGACGCAGAACTGGCAAACTTTTCTGCGCTTACGATTCTTGGGGTTGTTCTTATCGAAAGCCAAAGCTGTATCCTCCTATCAAAAATTTTAGAACGGCAGCTCGCCGTCGCCGTCGTCGTAATCAGAGAAGCTGTCGTCGCTGCGTGAAGTGTTCACGCTCTTGGGAGCTTCATAGCTGTTCTGACGACCGAAATCGGAACGCTCGCTGCGGGAATCGCCGCCTTCGCGGCGCTTGCTTTCGCCGAAGTAGACATTGTCTGCAACGACCTCCGCGCTGCGGCGCTTGCCGCCGTCACGGTCGGTCCAGTCACGGATCTGCAGGCGGCCGGAAACGACTGCCATGCTGCCCTTGGTGAAATACTTGCTGACAAATTCGGCGGTCTGACGCCATGCTACGCAGTCGATAAAATCGGTCTGCTTTTCGCCTCCGTCGCGTCCGCCGAAATCACGGTCGACCGCGAGGGAGAAGGAAACCACAGGCGTCTGGGACTGAGTGTATCTCAGCTCGGGATCCCGAGTGAGACGACCCATAATAACAATGTGATTAAGCATCTTTGCGCTCCTTACTCTGCACGCAGGGTGATCAGGCGACGCAGGATGCCGTCAGTGATACCGAGAATACGATCCAGCTCTGCCGGGAAATCAGCGCCGCTGGTGAACTTCATCAGCACATAGTAGCCCTCGGTGATATAGTTGATCTCATAAGCGAGCTTACGCTTGCCCATTTCCACCAACTCATCAAGAGTACCATTTGCCTCAACAAGTGCCTTGAACTTCTCAACAACAGCCGCGGTCTCTTCCTCGGTGAAGTTGGGATTGATGATGTACATTACTTCGTACTTTTCGCTTGCTTTTGCCATGGTTGCACCTCCTTTTGGTCTTTTGGCCCCCACTCATATGGGAGCAAGGATAGCCCGCCCATACTGACAGGCCTAATAATTATATCGGATTTCCCTGAAATGTCAAGGATTTTTTGAAAATTTGAGGAAGAAATTTTCCGCTTCTTGCGCTAAGCGGTGTGAAATGCTATATTATACCCGAAAGAGGGTGCGGGAATGGACAAAAACATCAGCGGATATATCATCCGGCGTGAGCGCCTGCGGCGCGGCTGGAGTCAGGACGGGCTTTGCCTCGGGATATGCGCCGCGTCCTATCTGTCGAAGATAGAGCAGGGGCGGGTCACGGCATCGGAGGACATTCTGCGCCTTTTATATGAGAGGCTTACTCTGCCGTGGTACGGAGGCGAGTCTGCCATGAGCGGGCTGAGCGAGCGCCTTGACGAGCTGTACGAGCTTGCCTACTCCGGCGAATTTAAGGCTCTTAATGCCGCCGTCACCGCCCTGCGCGAGGAAAAGCCGGAGCTGCTGCTGAGTCCAGCCGCAGCGGACATCTCCGTGCTTTCGGAGATCGCAGCATGGCGCGGCGAGAGCGCGGATATTGACGAGGCAATGGAGCAGTATCTTGCGCCGCGCGGTCTTGCGCTGCTGAGGCTGATGCAGCATAGGGAAGCGGAGGCTGCCGCCATCTACCCTTCGGCGCTCTGCTCTTACTGGGCGGGCAACGTCCTGTATGAGAGCGGCGGGAGCTACACCGCCGCCGTCGAGAGCTTTCAGCGCGCCTATGCACTGGCAGCGGAGGAGGGGCAGGCGCGGCTTATGATGCTCAGTCAGGCGCACCTCGGAAACTGCTATGCAAACCTGCTCGACGTGGAGAACATGAACGCGCATTACCTCATTGCAAAGCGGCTTTGCAGGGCGCTGGATGCCACGGCGCTGCTTGCAGACATCGAGTATAATCGCGCCGCGACCGCGCTTGAAACGGGCGATTTTGAGGGCGCGTACAAATACTTCTCCGCCGTAAGGGAGCCGAGACTGATGGATCTTCACAAGCTTGCGATATGCTGTGAAAAGCTCGGTCGGCGCGAGGAGGCGCTTGCCGCTTTGGACGCGGCCGAGGCGGCGGAGGAGACATATATCCCGGCAGAGCTTGCAGGGGCGATGCTCGGGCTTGTGCGCCGCCGGCTCGAAAACCCCGACTATCTGCATGATGCCGATTACGGCGCGGCGCTGCTCGACTGCTTTGAGCGCTGCCGCCGGGAGCTTCCGATAGGCTACGCGGGCTTTCATCTTCCGTGGCTGCTCGAATGGTACACCGCAAACCGGCAATACAAGCTTGCGTATGAGCTTATGAACGAATTTCCTATAAAGCTGAAAATATGACGATTAAACCCGCTTGCTATAAGAAAACTTTCCCACAACAAGCGGGTTTATTATATCTTAACCTCGTGATAGCATATATGCGAGGTGAGGAGATTGAAAAAGACTCTGTGGACAAAAAACTTTACTCTTGTTACCGCGGCAAGCGCTCTCGGCGCGGTCAGCGGCATTGCGGGAGGCTTCGCGCTGTCGTTTCTGGTGTTCGACGAAACGGGCAGCACGCTTGCCTCGGCGCTGATAATGGCGATACAGCTTGTGCCGTATTTTATACTGCCTCTCTTTCTGGCTCCGGTCATGGATCGTCTGCCGCGAAAGCCGTTTTTAGTCGCCGGGGATATCGTGGACGGCGTATTGTATGCGCTGATGGGCTTTTATTTGATTAAATTCGAGTTTTCATACGCGGCGTATCTCGGCTATTCGCTGCTGCTTGCCTGTCTCGGAAGCTTTGACGAGCTGGCATTTCAGAGCATATATCCAAAGCTCATCCCCGAGGGCATGGAGCAGCAGGGCTATGCCGTGTCAACGACGCTATACCCGATACTGCGTGTGCTTATGCTGCCGCTTGCAGGGCTGCTGCTCGACGCGGTGGGCGCTGCGTGGATACTCATCGGTCAGGGCGGGCTGTCGCTCATGGCGGCGCTTGTCGAGAGCAATATTGACATTAAGGAGCAGCAGCGCGGAGAAAAGGAAAAGCTTTTCAGCCTCCGTCAATGGTGCTCGGATATACGGGAGGCGGCGGAATATCTCAAAAACGAGCGCGGTGTGACCGGGATATTCTCATATATGGCGGTCACAAACGGAGTCGCAAGCGGCTATTCCTCGATACTCGTCGCGTTTTTCAGGACATTTCCGGGCTTTACGGCGGCCATGTACTCGCTTTTCTCCGTGTTTGAGTTTGCGGGGAGGACGCTCGGCGGAGCGGTGCAGTATAAGCTGCGGCTTGCCAAGGAAAAGAAATTCGGCTTTACTTTTATAGTGTACCAGATTTATGAGCTTATGGATATGTGCCTGCTCTGGCTTCCCTATCCGCTGATGCTTGCAAACCGGGCGCTGGTCGGCTTCCTCGGCGCAAACAGCGCAACCATGCGTCAGGCGGCAATGCAAAGCTATATCCCCGAAAATCTGCGCGCAAGGCTCAACGCCTTTCAGAATATGCTCATCACGGCAGCAAGCGGAGTGTTTGCACTCGCTATCGGGGCACTCGGGGAGATACTGGATTACCGGCTCTGCGTGAGCATCTGCGGCGCGACGGCGTTTCTTGCGGCATGGCTCTTTGTCTGGCGGCGGCGCAGCGACGTAAAAAGGATTTTTGAAAAATAAATATGCCATAAATTCGGGCGGCTCTGTTTACACGGGGCCGCCTTGAATGTTATTATATAATTATATTATAATAAGTATAAAATGGGGAGGGATGGATTTGATAAGCCTTTGCAGCGACTGGGAATTTACTCCGGAATGGAGCGAGGGCTTCATGAGCGGAGAGGGCGAGGCGGAGCGTGTCTGCCTGCCGCATAATCCGCACACGCTGCCGCTGCATTACTGCGGCCCGGAGGACTATGAAGCACTCTGCGGCTACCGTCAGCGCCTCTTTGTCACCAACAGCAGCCGGGGCAAGCGGCTGTTTCTGCAATTTGACGGCGCGGCGCAGCATGCGTGGGTGTATGTAAACGGTGCGCTTGCCGCAGAGCATAAATGCGGCTATACCGCGTTTCGCGTCGAGATAACGGAGCTTGTGGACTTCGGCGCGGAAAATCTTATCGCCCTGAAGCTCGACAGCCACGAGGACGCGGCGCTGCCGCCCTTCGGCTTCGTCATAGATTATCTTACATATTCCGGGCTCTACCGCGAGGCATGGCTGGATATCCTGGACGAGAATTATATCGAGGACATATATGTCAGCACCGAGGGCAGGACTACCCGGGTAAGCTATAGCGTCTCGTGTGAAGGCCAAGGTGCGACCGTGCGCATTTTCGACGGGGAGAGGCTTATGGCGGAGTCTCAGGGCACGGAGAAAACGCGGCTTATAAGCGTCCCCGAGGCAAGGCTATGGGATATCGACAGCCCAAAGCTGTATAGCTGTGAGGTCACGCTCGACAGCGGCGACGTGCAGCGCGTGAGCTTCGGCTTCCGGGACATTGAATTTCGTGCCGACGGCTTTTATCTCAACGGCAGGCGCGTATTTATGCGCGGGCTGAACCGGCACCAGAGCTATCCCTATATGGGCTATGCCGCGCCGGAGTCACTTCAGCGCGAGGACGCGAGAATACTGAAGGAGGAGCTGTGCTGCAATGCTGTGCGCACCTCGCACTATCCGCAGAGCCGGTATTTTATCGACGAGTGCGACAGGCTGGGGCTTTTAGTGTTTACGGAGCTTCCCGGCTGGCAGCATCTTGGGGACGAAAAGTGGAAGGAGCAGGCCTGCGAAAACCTGCGCGAGATGATATTGCAGTACAGAAATCATCCGAGCATAGTTCTCTGGGGCGTGCGGATAAACGAGAGCGTGGATGACGACGAGCTTTACGCGCGTACGAATAAAATCGCCCATGAGCTTGACCCCTATCGACCGACCTCCGGTGTGCGCTATCTCGAAAAGAGCAGCCTGCTTGAGGACGTGTACGCATATAACGACTTCTCGCATACCGGCAATAACCCCGGCGTAAAGCCGAAAAAATCGGTAACGCCGGACATGAGCAGGGCGCTTATTGTCTCGGAGCACAACGGGCATATGTTCCCGACCAAGAGCTTTGACACATGGCGGCAGCGTCAGGAGCAGGCGCTGCGTCATGCGCGCGTACAGAACGACGCGGCGGCGGACGGAGAGCACGCGGGCTGCTTCGGCTGGTGCATGTTTGATTACCAGACGCACAAGGACTTCGGCTCCGGCGACAGGATATGCTATCACGGCGTGATGGACGCGTTCAGAAATCCCAAGACCGCAGCGGCGCTCTATGCAAGTCAGGGCAGTGAAAAGCCGGTGCTGGAGCTTGGCTGTACGATGGATATCGGCGACTATCCCGCCGGGCAGACGGGGGATATATACGCCTTTACGAATGCCGACGAGCTGCGGCTATATAAAAATGACGACTATGTGGGCAGCTTTTCCTCCAAGGGCTTTGAGGGACTTTTGCACGGACCTGTCCTCATTGACGACACGATAGGCAGGCTCCTTGAGGAAAAGGAGGGCTTTTCACCCGAAAAGGCAAAGGCGCTGCGGCGCTGTCTCGTCTCGGCGGGAAAGCACGGGCTTGCGAATATGCCGCTGGGCGATAAGCTGAGAATGCTCGCCTGTATGCTGAAATACAAGCTCAGCATGGCGGACGGCGTGGCGCTCTACGGCAAATACGTCGGCAACTGGGGCGGCGAGGCGACCCGCTGGCGCTTTGAGGGCTGGAAAAACGGCGAAAAGACCTGCGAGAGGCTATGCGCGCCGGGTAAGCGGCTGCATCTTGAGCTCACGCCGAGCACTCTGCGTCTGAGCGAACGGCAGAGCTGGGACGCGGCGGCAGTGAGGATAAGAATAGCCGACGAGCAGGGAAACACCGCAAGCTATGCCCAGCTCCCGGTGAGGCTGAGTATATCGGGCGACGCGGAGCTTATCGGTCCCGAGACGGTCACTGCCGAGGGCGGTATGTGCGGGACTTATATCCGAAGTAGCGGCAGAGCGGGCAGGGCACGGCTCGCCGTTTCCACTCCGCAGACGGAGAGCGCAGAATTGGAATTTGAGATTATTAAGGAGAATTACATATGAAAGCAATAGTTACCGTGATAGGCAGGGACAGAGTCGGAATAATCGCGTCGATATGCGCATTGATGGCGAGCCATAATGTGAACATTCTGGATATAAGCCAGACGATAATGCAGGAATATTTCACGATGATAATGCTGGTGGACGTTTCTGCGTGCGAGATATCCTTTGCGGAGCTTGCCGACAAGCTTGAGCACACCGGGACGGAGCAGGCGCTGTCCATACGCATACAGCGCGAGGATATCTTCAACGCCATGCACAGAATTTGAGAGGTGCGCCATGCTCAATCGCAATGATATTCTTGAAACCATAAGCATGATAGACCAGCAGCATCTCGATATCCGCACGATAACCATGGGGATATCGCTGCTTTCATGCTCTGACCCCGACCCCAAGGCCGCCTGCCGTAAGATATACGATAAAATCACCCGCAGCGCGGAAGGACTCGTCCGCACCGGCGAGGAGATAGAGCGGGAGTTCGGCATACCGATAGTCAATAAGCGCATATCCGTAACGCCGATGTCGCTTGTCGCCGCCGCATCGGAAACGGCGGACTATGTGCCCTTTGCCGCCGCGCTCGACGCTGCCGCAAGAGCTACGGGCGTAAACTTTATCGGCGGCTTCTCGGCACTTGTGCAAAAGGGGATGACCGATGCGGACAGACGGCTCATAGCGTCGATACCCGAGGCGCTTGCGACGACGGAGCTTGTCTGCTCGTCTGTAAACGTAGGCTCCACCAAGGCGGGCATAAACATGGACGCCGTCGCGCTCATGGGACAGACCATCAAGCGCACGGCGGAGCTTACCGCCGACAGGGGCGGCTTCGGCTGTGCAAAGCTTGTGGTTTTCTGCAACGCCGTGGAGGATAATCCCTTTATGGCGGGCGCGTTTCACGGAGTCGGAGAGCCGGAGAGAGTCATAAATGTCGGAGTATCGGGTCCCGGCGTCGTGCATCACGCGCTGAAATCGGTCAGGGGTCAGCCCTTTGACGTGGTTGCCGAGACGGTGAAGAAAACTGCCTTTCGCATCACGCGCATGGGTCAGCTCGTCGCGCAGGAGGCAAGCCGCCGGCTCGACACGCCCTTCGGCATAGTTGACCTGTCGCTTGCGCCGACGCCCGCCGTGGGTGACTCCGTGGCGCGTATTCTTGAGGAGATGGGGCTTGAGGTCTGCGGCACTCACGGTACGACCGCCGCGCTTGCGCTTTTGAATGACGCGGTAAAAAAGGGCGGCGTGATGGCGTCCTCCTCCGTCGGCGGACTTTCCGGCGCGTTTATCCCTGTCAGCGAGGATGAGGGCATGATAGCCGCCGCAGCCTCAGGCGCGCTTACGATAGATAAGCTTGAGGCGATGACCTGCGTCTGCTCCGTCGGGCTTGACATGATAGCCGTACCCGGCGACACAAGCGCCGAGACGATATCCGCGATAGTAGCGGACGAGGCGGCGATAGGCATGGTAAACTCCAAGACGACAGCAGTGCGCGTCATTCCGGCTCCGGGCAGCAAGGTCGGGGATACGGTGGAGTTCGGCGGTCTGCTCGGCTCCGCTCCCGTGCAGCAGGTGCATGAGTTTTCAAGCGCGGAGTTTATCGCGCGCGGCGGACGCATACCCGCGCCGATGCAGAGCCTGAAAAACTGAGCTTCTACTATTATAATTATAATAACATCAAATTACGGAGGAGCGTATGAGGCTGGAATATATTATTGAGCTTGAGGGAGGCTTCCGTCTCGGCGGCAGCGAGGACTTTAGCGGCTCCTGTCTGCGCCTGCGCCCGACACTGCCCGAGGGCAGGATAAAATCGGTGACGGCGCGGATGAATATCTCCATGGCGGAGGACGAGCGTTTCTTCGTAAACGGCTACCAGACATGGACTTATTGCCCCGAGCAGGGCAAGCATGACTATACGCGCGGCATGGGGCGGCTGCCGAAATTCGTGATAGATAAATTCGGCATTGACCGCTACGGCGACTATTTCTTTGTCGATTATCCGCAGACCCCCGGCGTGATGCACGGCGAGAGCTACTGCTATTTTCGCTGCGGCGGGAGATACCGGCTGCTTGCCTCGCTGGATGAGCGTCCGGGCTATACGCTGCTGCGCTACGACAGCCGCTGCGGGGTCTTGACCGCGACGCGGGACTGCGCAGGGCTATGCTGCGGCGGGGAATTTGCGGCTTTGGAGCTATACTATGCCGAGGGCAGCGAGGACGAGGTCTTTGACGGCTGGTTTGCCGCGATGGGGCTCAAAAATCGCGGCGCTGCACGGCTTTGCGGCTATTCAAGCTGGTATAACCGTTATCAGAACATCGACGAAAAGAGCATTATGGGCGACCTTCGCGGCTGCGCGGAGCATATGAAGCGCGGGGATCTGTTCCAGATAGACGACGGCTGGGAGACTGCCGTCGGCGACTGGCTCCGCCCGGACGAAGAGAAGTTCCCGGGCGGGCTTGAGCCGATAGTGAGCGATATCCACGAGCGCGGTTTTCTTGCAGGGCTCTGGCTCGCGCCCTTCGTATGCCAGAAGGACTCAAGAATTTTCCGTGAGCACCCGGACTGGCTGCTCATGCACGAGGGCAAGCCATGGTACTGCGGCAGCAACTGGGGCGGCTTCTATGCCTTGGATATTGACAATCCCGGCTTCCGGTGCTATCTTGAGGACGTATTTGACCGGGTTTTGAATGTCTGGGGCTTTGAGCTTGTGAAGCTTGATTTTCTCTATGCCGTCGCGCCCTTCGGAAACGAGCACGAGAGCCGCGCCGGACGCATGACTCGCGCAATGGAGCTTCTGCGCCGTCTCTGCGGAGATAAGCTCATTCTCGGCTGCGGCGTGCCGCTGATGCCGTCGTTCGGACTTGTAGATTACTGCCGGATAAGCTGCGACGTGGGGCTTGACTGGGCGAATAATTTTATCATGCGCCGCACGAATCGTGAATACGTCTCCACGCGCCACGCCATCGGCAATACAGTTTCCCGCCGCCAGCTAAACGGCCGTGCCTTCGGGAACGACCCGGATGTGTTTTTTCTGCGGGAGAAAAATATACGCCTCAGCAGAGACGAAAAATATAGGCTTGCGGTCGTAAACAGCCTGTTCGGAGCGCTGCTTCTGACCTCGGACAACATGGGCGAATACGGTGAGGCTGCGGCAGAGCTGTATGAGCGGCTGCGTGAGCTTGACCGCGCCGAGAACGTCCGCGTCGAGACGGAAAAGGGACTGACGGTATATTATGAGCTTGACGGCATCGAGCAGGTGCTGGAGATAGAGTAATAAGCAAAAAGAAAAGAGGAGAAACGATGATAAGCGGAGCGTTCAAAAAGCTTGCCGAGGAAAACGGCATGAAGGTCGCGCAGGGAGTGGCATACGGGAGCTTCCGGGGCTATTCCGCCGCGTTCTGGGACGGCAGCGGCACCAAGAGTATGATGCTGAGCACAAAATTTGAGGACGACGGGGAGAAAAACGAGTTCCTCTCGAGGCTTCAGGGACGTGATTTGCAGAAGGAATTCCGTATTCGGGATATTCAGGTCATGGACATGGGGATCCTTGTCGAGTTTCTCGATACCGTCGGCACGATGAAGAGGATAAACGAGTTTTTCGACTTTATCTTCCCGCTTCTTGACAGCTGCGGTGCGACAAGGTCGGATGTATGCTTCTGCTGCGGGCAGCAGCTTGACGGTACGGCGCAGTGGACGCTGCTGAACGGCGTCCCCATGAAAATGCACCGCGCCTGCCGAGAGCGTATGATAAGCGATGAGCAGCGTGAGCAGGCCGTTGAGCGGGAGAACGACACCGGCAGCTATGGCTCCGGGCTGGTCGGTGCGCTGCTCGGCTCCATTGTCGGTGCGCTTGTCTGGGCGCTGATATTCCTGCTCGGACGCATCTCGGTCATCGGCGGACTGATAATCGCGCTGCTCGCCGGCAAGGGCTATGACCTTATGCACGGCAAAAGAGGAAAGGGCAAGATAGCGATAGTGCTTGTCATGTCGATATTAGGCGTCGTGCTCGGCACCTTCGGCGGGTATTTTGCCGAGATCGTCAAGGAGATAGTCTCCGGCGGCTTCCCCGGTTATACGATAGCGCAGGCTCCCGGCATGATAGTGACGCTGCTGACATTGTCGGAGGAGTTTTGCTCGGAGTTTGTGCGCAATCTGGGGCTTGGCTTCCTGTTTGCGGCTCTCGGCATATATATGGAGCTGAAAAATGAACATAGACAGCTCAAGGGAATGAGCGTAAAGGAGCTTCCCTGAGGTGAGTTATATAAAAGCTGCACGGCAGTGATTTTTCACTGCCGTGTACTTTTAGAATTTTATCATAATAAAAAGCCAAAGTGCTGCCTGAAGAACGGCAAGGAGCGGGAAGAATATGGCGAAATACCAATGGCGCGTTTTGTGCCGGAACAGGTACATTCCGAGCGTGCCGCCGATGCCGCCGCCAAGCAGCGCAAAGAGAAACAGCGTCCGCTCCGGTATGCGCCACGAGCCGCGGCAGGCCTTGAGCTTGTCAAGACCCATCAGCAAAAAGGCGATAATGCTCAGCATGCCGAGCCATATCGGTAAAAAATCGGCGAAATTTTCCATTACCTTCTGCCCTTTCCGGGGCGGGCGTTCTTCTTCGGCTTAGGCTTTGCCCATCCCTTTTTGCTCTGGGGCTTTTTCGGCTCCGGGGCTTTTTCTGCGGTCTTTTTCGGTGTATGCGGCTTCGGCGCGTCCGGTCTGACAAGGCAATCAGGCCCGTAGCCGATTAAATCCTCACGCCCTGCCTCCTTCAGCGCTTCGATAACAAGCCGCCGCTTATCCGGGCGCTTCCACTGCAAAAGCGCGCGCTGCATCGCCTTTTCGTGAAAGCTCTTGGCGACGTAGACACTTTTCATCGTGGTCGGGTCTATGCCGGTATAGTACATACAGGTCGAAATCGTCCCCGGCGTGGGATAGAAGTCCTGCACCTGCTCGGGCTGGCGCCCCATCCTGTTGAGATACTCCGCAAGCGCGACCGCGTCCTGAAGCGTGCTGCCCGGGTGGGAGCTCATGAGATAGGGTACGATGTACTGCTCCTTGCAGAACTTATTGTTCAGGCGCTTATATTTTTCCATGAAGCGCTCATACACGTCGATATGCGGCTTGCCCATGTAGTCGAGCACGGAGTCGATGCAGTGCTCGGGCGCGACCTTGAGCTGACCGGAAATGTGATACTTTACAAGCTCAGCAAAGAAATCGTCGTTTTTGTCCTCGAGCATATAGTCGTAGCGTATGCCGCTGCGGACGAAAACCTTCTTGACTCCGGGTATGGCGCGAAGCTTACGCAAAAGCGCGAGATAATCCGAGTGATCCGCGTCGAGATTGGGACAGGGCTTGGGCGCAAGGCAGCGCCGGTCGGCGCACATGCCGCACTTGGCCTGCTTTTTGCAGGAATAATGACGGAAATTGGCGGAGGGGCCGCCGACGTCGTTGATATAGCCCTTGAAATCGGGGAGCTTGGTCAGTGCCGTAACCTCGCGTATCACGCTCTCGTGGCTTCTTGAGGTGACCATGCGCCCCTGATGAAATGCCAAGGAGCAGAAGTTGCAGCCGCCGAAGCAGCCGCGATTGTGAATGACCGAGAACTTGACCTCCTCAAGCCCCGGCACACCGCCCATCGGCTCATACATCGGGTGATACTGCCGGGTGTACGGAAGCTCCGCGACAAAGTCCAGCTCCTTGGAGCTGAGGGGCATTGCGGGCGGATTTACGATGAGCCAGCGGCGGTCATGCTGCTGTATCAGCGCCTTGCCGCGTATGGGGTCATGCTCGGCGTATTCTATGCGCGTTGCGTCCGCATAGGCGCGGATATTTGTCCGCACCTCCTCAAAGGACGGGAGAGTCACGCTCGGATAGGCGCAGACCGAGGGATCGTTTACCAGCACCGCCGTGCCTCGTATATCCGTCAGCGCGCTCACCGGCTCCTTCTTTTTGAGCCGCCGCGCTATCTCACGCGAGGCGTATTCGCCCATACCGTAGACGAGAATATCCGCGCCGGAGTCTGCCAGCGCACTGCGCCGAACCTTGTCCTCCCAGTAGTCATAGTGCGCAAAGCGGCGCAGCGAGGCCTCAAGCCCGCCTATAACTATGGGGAGGTCGGGAAACGCCTCGCGGACGCGGTTAGCGTAGACTATGACGGCGTGATCCGGACGCAGTCCCGCCTTTTTGCCGGGGGAATAGAAGTCCTCACTGCGCGGCTTCTTTGCCGCCGTATAGTGCGCGACCATAGAGTCAAGATTGCCGGAGCAGAGCATCGCGCCGAGACGCGGTCTGCCCATGGCGAGAAAGGCGTCTGCCGAATGCCAGTCGGGCTGCGCCAAAATCGCAACGCGGTAGCCCTCCGCCTCAAGCACACGCGCAATGACCGTGGGACCGAAGCTCGGGTGGTCAACGTATGCGTCACCCGTGACTATAAGAAAGTCATACCACCACCAGCCGCGGCTTTCCATGTCCTCCTTGGACACGGGCAAAAATTCAAAAAGCTCACTCATTCAAGTTCTCCGAAATACCAGCCTGAAAGGCCGTTTATTTTTATGAAATATCCGCGGCTCGTCGTCTCCACAAGACTCACGATATCACCCCTGCGAAGCCTCGGAACATAGTCCGTGCAGTCGTTGCAGTCGGTGAATTCGCCGTCGGAAAACAGATACTTTGTCAGTATGTCCATCTCGTAGCCGGTGCGGACGTGGCGGCAGCGGGAAAACTCCTCCCCGCGCTGCAAAACCTGCACACGGCTGTCTCCCCAGCGTATATAATACGAGCGCTCGCCCTCCGCCTGATCGCTGAGCACGCGGCGGGTGGGGAAGGGGTCGTAATATACAAAGCCGAAGTCGTCGCTCCCGTCCCATGGAATGGTCAGGGCATTGAGCTGTCCGTCGTCCTTGAGCACGCAGCCGCCGTCGATGCTGACTATGCGGTGCTCACGGTCAACTATCGGATTTGCGCAGACCCTGTCCTTGCCGTAGAGCACCACCGGATAATGCCCGACGATTACCCATTTATCAAAGCTCCGCCCCGTGTTCATAAACGCCTCGCAGCGCATCAGCTCGTCCGCGCTCTGCTCGGCAAGCGGCTTATCGTCGCGCATGGCGGCGTGGGTAAAGACATAGTTTTTTGTCTCTATCGCGTGGGGCAGGCGCGACAGAAAGCGCCATTCATCGGTAAAGGCGTTGAAAAGCTCCCTTTTGCAGCAGCTTAGCCCCTCAAGCTCAAACGGGTCTATCCCGGCGCTGTTGCACATCTCCCAGAGAAGCCCGGACTTTTTGTATAGCATATATGAGAGCAGACGCTCGTCGGCCTCCGGCGGCATACGGAAAACATCCGCCCAGCCGTCACAGTTGCCGCAGACGGTGTGGACGTTGCCGCCCTCGGTAAGGCGCATGATATAGCGCAGTGTGCCCAGACTGTCCGGCCCCTTTTCAAGAAAATCCCCGTCGATTATTAAAATATCGTCCCGGTCAAAGCGCAGCTTTTTAAGAAGTCCCTGCAAATACGGGAGATTGCCGTGAATGTCGGATATGGCGATGATGCGCCGGCCGGGAGGGATACGCAGACGCTCTATCCGCGCAGGGCGTTCAGACTGAGACATCCCGGCCTCCTATCTTCTTCTCCATGAGCAGAAGCCTGCTGCCGCTTCCGCCCGGCTCATAGCTTAGCTCCTCAAAGCCGTAATTTCGGTAAAAGGCGAGCGCCGGGGCGTTGTCCTCGGCAACGTGCAGCCGCAGTGCGCGGCGATTTAATGCCTCATAGTGTACTATTGCGCGGCCTAAAAGCTGTATCCCGCAGCCGATGCCGCGATATTCCGGCGCAAGGTACAAAAGAGATATCCAGCCGTAGCCCGCGTGTGCTCCGCGCGCCGTGTCAAGGTCGATAAGCCCTGCGGGAGTCTCCTTGTCGAATATCTTCATGACAGCCTTCGCGTCGTGCTCATGATGCTTCACGGCGGCGGCAAGATATGGCTCGGCCGTAAAGCCCGCAAGACTGCCGTGCGCGGCAAGCCAAGCGTCGGAGTAGCAGCTTTTATAAAACTCCGCCTCAAGCCTCGGGTCTATGTCTTCGCCGCGAAGATCCGGAGTCTTGTGCCACGGGCGCGGCAGGAGGGAGGCGAGATGGCTGACGTCGCCGATGTATTCGGGAGTGAAGCTTCCGTCAGAGAACTTCAGCAGTGTTACGGCGGTGTTGCCGCAGATGGGAAGATGCTCCTTGTCACCGAGCGGCACGCCGAGAATTTTGGCGAGCAAGCACAGTATCGTAACGCCGTGACTCACGACAACGACGCTTTTGCCCTCGTTTTCCTCCGCAATGCGCAAGAGCTCCGAATATGCGCGATGCCCGACCTCGGCGTAGCTCTCCGCGCCGGGGACCTGCCACTTTTCGGGCTCGTAGATAAAATCATGCATCTTCTCCGGAAAATCGTGCGCCACGTCTCCGAAGAACTGCGCCTCCCATGTTCCGACGTTTATCTCGCGCAGAGCGGGACGAAGCTGCATCGGCAGCGCATGATAGCGCGTGACGGCGGAGGCGGTGAGGCGAGTGCGGTAGAGGTCGCTCGAATAGAGTGCATCGACCTTCAAGCCGCGAAAGCGCTCCGCCAGCGCGTCGATCTGCCTCAGTCCGAGCGCCGTCACGGAGCCGTCCCAATGCCCCTGCATCATTCTGTATAGGTTTCCCTCGGCCTGTGCGTGCCGAATAAGATAAATTTCCGTCATAACTGTGCCTCCAAATCTTGACCGTGGGCGCGGAATAAAGTATAATAAAGTATTCTTAATAGTATTTCGTTGTTCCACGTCTTATTATAACGTGCTTCGGCGGAATAAACAAGTGTTTTAAGCAGGAGAGAGGGAGAGTATGACGAGAGCGGCGGCATTGGTTTCCGGCGACGGGTCAAAGCTTCAGGCGATACTGGATTCCATGTATTTTAACGAGATACCGGATTTTGAGCTGGTTGCGGTGATATCGCCGCAGAAAGACGTATATGCGATGAGCCGCGCCCTGAACGCGGGCGTTCCCGCATACGTTGTTGACCCGGAGCTCTTCCCGACGATGACAAGTCACAGTATGGCGGTTGCAAATAAGCTGCGCGATATGGATGTGGAGCTTGTCATTCTTGCGGGCTATGACCTGCCCCTCGGCGTTATACCCTATCAGTTCAAAAACCGCATCATCGGTACATATCCCGCGATATACCCCGCCTTTGAGGATATCGAGGGCGATATTCACCGAGCCGTGCTTGAGCGCGGCGTAAAGGTCACGGGCGCTACCGCGTACTTTGCGGACGGGGACGGCCGCGTCGGCGGTATAATCCTGCAAAGGGCGGTCGAGGTCATGCCGGACGATACGCCCGAAACGCTTCAGCGCCGCGTCATGGAGGAGGCGGAGTGGAAGCTCTTGAGTCAGGCGGTGACGCTGTATTGCAGCGGGCGGCTCTCCGTCCACGGCACGCGCGTTGTAATAACCGAGGAAAAAGCAAAAGCTTGATATTGTGATATGGCCGCCCGGGCGCATTGCAGCACCCGGCCGGCTTTTTGGGTTCTTTTATAAAAAGACGGCGGGAATATATGATGTCATTTTTGTTGAAAGGAGAACACATATGAAAAAACCGGTCTTTACCCTAATGCTTCTTTCCTGCATACTGATATTATCCGGTTGCGGCGATAAGGGCAAAAGGACAGACAATGGATCTACGGTGAAATTTACGGCAAGCTATGCCCTGATTGACATTGACGCCACCGTCAATCATGCCTGCATATCCGAGGGACATGTCTGGCTGGCGGGCTACCGCAATGACGGGGCGCGCATGAGCGCGTATCTTGCATTGGCGGGCAATGATGGCACAATGCTCGGCGATTTCTCGGATATTTTTTCAGTCACGCCTCCGGAGGGGTACACATGGGAGGGCTCGGTCGTAAACGAGATTTTTCCTCTGCCGTGCGGCGGCGCAGCGATATATGGCTTTGATATTTATTCCTATGAGGACGTCAATAACCCAACAATTTTGCCCGACGGCAGGATAATACCGAACACCGTGCTTGAAGACATATATTTTGCCGTATCCGTAGACAAAGACGGCAGAGCGACAGGGCGGCTTGAGTTGCCGGAGGAGCAGGGCGATAATGTACTGAGCTTTGCAGCGGACGGTGAACGCTATTATTTTATGGAGCTTGACGGCAAAACAAGGGTCCTGCGCGCTGACGGCACGGAGTTGTGTACAATACAGACTGCGGGTGGAGAGCTTGCACCGATAGGAGGACATGTCGCGTGCAAGGACACGGCGGGCAGCATCCGCCTGGTGGATGCGGATAATGCAAAGCTCGGTGAGCGCTTTGGCATAAAGGACGAGCAAACCCTGCAAAGCTATACACTGTATCCCGGCGGCTTGGGATGGGATATGCTCTTGGCCGGCAGCACAACGTTGCTCGGTTGCAATAAAAACGGAGAGCTTGGTGAAATAGTCACATGGCTGAATGTCGATATAAGAGGACAGAGCCTTATGTATGCAAGCTCGGAGGATGATGGTCTTATCTGCATATGCGGTGACGAAAACGGAAGCGGAGGCAAGAATATTTTCCTTGTGCGCCTGAGCCCCATCGAAAGTGACGTCTCCGACAAGACAATCCTACGTCTCTTTTGCATGGGGCTGAGCGATGACATTTCAAGGCAGATACTTAGCTTTAACCGCACAAGCGCAGATTACCGCATCGAGCTGCGCGATTACGCGGTATATTCCGATGCCGCTTATACGCGCCTGAACGCGGATCTCATAAGCGGAGATATTCCGGATATTTTCTGCGCCGACGGTCTGCCCATGGAGAGCTATGCCGCCCGCGGTATGCTTGAGGATCTATGGCCATATATAGACGCAGATGCGGAGTTTGGCGGCAGGGACGCTCTTGTTCTCCCGTTGTTCTATGCGATGAGCAGGCACGGACATTTGTATGAGGTAACGGACAGTTTTGGAATATGCAGCGTGGCAGGGCGCACCGAATATGCAAAAAACGGATGGAGCATGGCAGATTTTATGGCAGCATATGAAAAAATGCCTTCCGGCTGTTCAGTGCTCGGTGCGGAATTCACCCGGACGGGCGCACTATACTTGGCGCTGTCGCTGAGGTTCGGAGAATTCGTTGACGCGGAGAACGGAAGCTGCCGCTTTGACAGTGAGGATTTTCTGGATATCGTGCGCTTTGCGGAGCTGTTCCCTAAAGAAGCAGGCTATGACAGTGACGAATTTGCCCGCATCCAAGGCGGAGAGCAAATGCTTACGGCGGTATGGGTGAAAGGCGTGTTCGATTTGGACAAGGCGCTGTGCGTCTTTGACGATGAGGGAGCGGCGCTTGGTATGCCGGGGGCAAAGGGCAGCGGCAGCGCGTTTTCACCGGGCAGCAGTCTTGCAATGTCTGCGTCAAGCAAACATAAGGAGGGCGCGTGGTCGTTTCTGCGGCGACTGCTTTTGCAGCAAAATCAGCGGGCGGACAGTGCAGTTTCAATGTATTTTGCACCGCTTCCGAGTAATCGCGCAGCACTTGAGCAGCTGATTGCTGACGCAGGCGCACCGGACATGAATGACGGCAAAGAAGAGCCGAAGTTTGTGATAATGTCGCAGGGACATAAATACTCAGCCTATGCGCTGACGGAGAAAAAGGCGAAGGCGCTTGAAGAGCTTATAGCATCGACCGAAAGCATTATTTATTGGGACGACTCACTCTTTGCGCTTATCTCCGAGGAGCTGGACGCATACTACGGCGGTGACAAGACGCTTGAGCAGGCGACCCATAATATTCAGTCTCGAGTGGAGCTTTATTTGCAGTCCTTAAAATAAACAATCATCTCCCACCCTGATTTTGACGGGGCGGGAGATTTTTCTGCTTCTCTATTTATTCATCTGTTCAAGATACATCGCGTGAGTAAGCTCCAGCGCGGGGAGAAGCTGCGCCGGGGCGACGCGCACGGTCACCCGGCCCTCATCCGCACTGCCGGAGAGCACGGCAATACCAGATTTGGACAGCGCTATCACCAGCTCTGACAACACCGCCACGCCCGCCGCACGTCCTGCGAGAGTTATTTCACTGCGCGCCTCACTCCGCGTGACCCCGGCAAAATCGGGGCGCTCCGAGTCAGACAGCAGCCGCACGCATGAGCCGTTCCCCGTTTCAAAGGCAGACAGAAGATGGATTTCCACATCGTTTGCCAGCGCCAGAGCCACGGAGCGCTCATGGAGCACCTGCGAACCCGAGCCTGCAAGCAGCAGCATATCGCGGTAATCTATCTCATCAAGCCGCCGCGCCGTGCTCACTATGCGCGGGTCTGCGGTGTATATCCCGTCCACATCCGTATATATCTCGCAGCGCTCCGCGTCAAGTGCTGCCGCGAGTGCGACCGCCGTCGTGTCGGAGCCGCCGCGTCCGAGGGTCGTTATCTCACCCCTTGCGTCAACGCCCTGAAAGCCGCTGACCACGGCTATCTCCCCGCGCTCCATCGCCTCGGCAAGCTCAAGCGCCGCTATTAGCTCTATCCGCGCATCGCCGTGGCTGCCGTCTGTGATTATTCCCGCCTGCCAGCCCGCAAAGGAACGCGCCGCAAGCCCCATGCTCTCAAGCATTATCGCCGTCAGCGCCGCAGACTGCTGCTCACCGGTACCGAGCAGCGCGTCCAGCTCACGCGGCGAGGGCTGTGCGCTTATCTCATGCGCAAGCTCCAAAAGCTCATCCGTTGTATCGCCCATGGCGGACACCACGACCAGAACGCTGTGCCCCCTGCGGCGTGCTTCGGCTGCAATGCCGGCGGCACGTCGGAGCCGCTCCGTTCCGGCCAGAGAGCTGCCGCCGAATTTCTGCACTATCAGCATGGCATCCTCCGAATATACCCATATTACGGCATGACCGCCCAAGGGCGCGGTCAAAACGCCTCAAAACATTATATACAGTCGCAAAGCTCAAGGTTAAGGCGAATATTTTTCTCCCGATGTGTCAAAAAAGTATTGTTGACATTTTTGCTGAGCTTTGGGAGGTGCGCCTCATGCCGGGGAGACTTACAAAATATCTTTGGGCGGCGCTGGGCTGGGCGCTTGTTGCGGCGGCGCTGTGGCTGACGCTCAGATTTCTTCTGCCCTGGCTTGCGCCCTTTCTGGTCGCGCTCGGCGCGGCGGCACTTTTGGAGCCAGCGGTCGGGACAATGTCGCGGCACGGCTGGCGCAGGAGCATTGCCGCCGGAGTGATGACGCTTGCGGCGCTCACCGGCGTGGGCGCGCTGCTCTATGCGCTCGCCTCAAGGGGAATTTCCGCTTTGACGGACTTTGCAAAGCAGGTGCCTGAGCTGGTGGGTACGGCGGAGCAGTCTTTGTCCCGGCTTGAGGCGCGGGTGCTTGCATATATCGCCTCCGCCCCCGAGGGGGTGCGCAGCTATCTCGAGGCCGCGATAGGCTCACTCGGCGAGAGCCTGTACGCGCTCCCGGCGATGCTTTCGCAGTGGGGACTCGCCCTTGTTGCCCGCACCGCGCAGTCAAGCCCGGACACTTTGCTATTCGCCGTCACTGCCGGGATAGGCACATATTTTGCCTCCGCCTCGTATCCGCAGCTCATGGCCTTTCTTGCGGCACAGATACCCGACTCCCTGCGCCGCCGCTTCTCCGGTGTGGGCGGAGACTTAAAGGGCAGCTTCGGCGGATGGCTTCGCGCACAGCTAATACTCATGCTTATGACCTTTTTTGAGCTGCTGCTTGGCTTTTTGCTGCTTCGCGTCCCGGCTGCGCTGCTCGTCGCCGCCGCGACCGCGCTAATCGACGCTCTGCCTGTGTTCGGTACGGGTACGGTGCTTGTGCCATGGGCGCTTTACTGCCTTTTGACGGGCGAGACGGGGCGCGGAGTAGGGCTGCTTATCTGCTGGGGCGTGACCAATCTCGTGCGAAGCTGCGCGCAGGCAAAGCTCTTGGGCGATCAGATAGGGCTTGAGCCGTTGGCCTCGCTGACGGCGATATATATAGGCTGGCGGGTAAAGGGCGTACTCGGTATGCTGCTTTTCCCGCTGATACTCGTGACGCTCTGCCAGCTCAATGAGCGCGGGATAGTGAGACTATGGAGAACGCCGTAAAATTTTTTGAGAAATATTTTTGCCGATTGCAATAAACGCCGCCGCTCGTGTATTATATAGGTGTATAGCAAATCGAGAGGAGGGACGCGATGCTTCCCGCATATAAAGCGGAGCCCAAGCCGGATAAGCTCAAATCCGCGCAGGAGATAGACCGCTGCATAGAGCGCACCGCCGCCTGTGACCGTGAGGCATTTGCACTCTTGTATCAGAGCACGAGCAGCGCGGTGTACGCATACGCGCTCTCCGTACTTAAAAACCGGCAGGACGCCGAGGACGTGCTGCACGACAGCTATGTGAACATATATCAAACCGCGCAGGCCTACCGCAGTGAGGGCAAGCCCATGGCGTGGATAATGACGATTGCGCGCAATCTATGCCTGCACAAGCTGCGTGAGCGCAGCCGCCGTGCCGAGCAGCCCGACTGTGACTGGGATACGCTGCTGCGCGCAGACAGCGGGCTTGGCGACGAGGAGCGTCTGCTGCTGAGAGCCTGCATGGATGCACTCGGCGGCGAGGAGAGAAAAATCTTTTTGCTGCACGCCGTTTCCGGCTTTAAGCACAGGGAAATTGCGGAGTTTATGGCTCTGCCGCTTGCAACGGTGCTGTCTAAGTATTCTCGCGCCGTGAAGAAAATGAGGAACTTTCTTGAGGAGGCTGGACTTTATGACTGACAAAGAGCTTGAAAAAAGGGTGCAGCAGGCCTTTGATGCTGCCGCACCGGATATATTCGCTTCCGTGATGGCTGACTGCGACGGCTCGAACGGGCGCGTCGTGGCGCTTGCAAAGGGAAGAAGAAAGAAAAACGGCTGGGCGCGCCGTGCGATTGCCGTCGCCGCGATGCTCACGCTGCTTATATGCGCGGCCGCCGGCGGAGCGTATATCAGCGACAAGGCAAACGTCGTCTGCTCCGTTGTGACGCTGGACGTAAACCCGAGCATAGAGCTTTGCCTGAATTCGCGCGATAAGATAGTAGAGGCAAGCGCCCTGAACGGCGACGGGCAGGCGGTGCTCGATGGACTGAGGCTGCGTGGGGAAAAGCTTGATGAGGCGCTTGACTCCGTGGTCGAGGCGATGCGCTGCAAGGGCTATCTGACCGAGGAGAAAAATTCCGTCCTTATAACCGTGGAAAACTCCGACACCGAGAAGGCGGAGGCACTGCAAGGGCGTATTGACGCCGAGATGGAAAAAATCATGGACGCGGCGGACTTCAACGGAGCCATTGTAAGTCAGGTGCTCGAAAAGACCGAGGAGCTTACGGAGCTTGCGCGTTCTCTGGCGATAAGTCCGGGCAAGACCCGCTTCGTGAAGGCTATCAGTGAGAGCACGGGCTACGATGTTGAGGCGCTTGCGCGGCTCAATATAAGCGATTTGAATTTGCTGAGAACGCTTGAAAATGTTGATGTCGAGAATTCCGCCGTCCTCGGTGGGGCAAGCGGCATGAGCGAGGGCAGCGCCGCAGTGCAGGCGCTCAAGGCTGCGGGGATAAGCGGCGACATGCTCCCGGAGGTCGAGGTCAAGCTCGATGTGGAAAACGGCGAGCTTGTGTATAATGTCAGCTTTTCCGTCGGCGGCTATGACTATCACTATGAGCTTAGCCCCAACAGCGGCAGTATAAAAAACTGTGTGCGCCAGATGACCGAGGACGCAAAGCAGCTTGCCGGTGATATGGAGGCATGGGGCAAGGCGCAGGGTGAGAGCTGGGAGACCTGGGGCAAGAAGACCGGCGACGAATGGGAAGCCTGGGGCGAAGCGCAGGGCGAGGCGTGGGAAAGCTGGGGCGAAAACTACGCCGATGAATGGGAGGCTTGGGCCAAGAACTATGCCGATGAGTGGCAGACTTGGGCAGAGCAGCACCCTGAGGAATGGAAAAGACTCATCGAGCAGCACCCCGAGCAGTGGGAGGCTTGGGCGAAGGAGCGCGCCGACGAGTGGAATGCATGGCTTGAGGGCAATGCGGACAGCCTCGGCGAGTTAGGCCGCTTCCTGCGCTCGTGGACATCGCTTTTCAATAAGTGGTGGAGCTGAGCCGGAAAAGGATATAAATATATAATGGAAATAATGGTGCCGCCTTACCACCGGTGCCTGCATATACAGCGCCGAACCCTCCCCCTCGGCGCTTATAAAAAGACGTATATAGAAATGGAAAGGCCGCTGCAAAGCGGCTTTTTCATTTCAAATCTCTCACGGTACAATCCACCGTCGTAGCCGATTTATAGAGCCGCGGGGGAGCCTGAGGGGGCAAGACCCGCCTCAAATACAATAAACCGCCGTCCGAAAATGTTGATACTTCAAAATTTTCGGAGCAGCGCAGTATTTTGATTGCATCAAAATACTCGGCGGAAAACGCAGGAAAAAGTCTGCTCACGGACTTTTTCCAAGTAAAATGGAAAGGCCGCTGCAAAGCGGCTTTTTCATTTTGAAAGTCGGTTTTGCACTTTTTGCTATTGCATATTTGCCCTTGCTATGTTATATTTTTCATTCGACGGTAAAAGACTTTTTTACTTATTATATCTTGAGTTTTGAGGGAAATGACGTGAAAATATCGAAATTAATCGGCAATAAAGCATTTTACCGCAAGCTTTTCGCGGTCATGCTGCCCATACTCATCCAGAACGTGATCACAAACTTTGTAAGCCTGCTTGACAATGTCATGGTCGGACAGGTCGGCACGGAGCCGATGTCCGGCGTTGCCATCGTCAACCAGCTTCTTTTCGTTTTTAACCTCTGCATATTCGGCGGACTTGCCGGAGCCGGTATCTTCACCGCGCAGTTTTACGGTAAGGACGATCAGAAGGGCGTGCGCGATACCTTCCGTGCAAAGTACTATATCGCCATTGGCTCCGTTGTCGTGTTCCTGCTGGTGTTTCTCTTCTACGGTGAGAACCTCATCTCCGCCTTCCTGCATGAGGGCAAGGAGGGGCTTGACCTTGCCGCTACCCTCGGCTACGCCAAGGATTACCTTGCAGTCATGTACTTCCAGCTTCTGCCCTTTGCGGTGACGCAGGTATATTCGAGCACTCTGCGTGAAACCGGTGAGACTCTGCTTCCTATGAAGGCGGGCATTGCCGCGGTATTCGTTAACCTCGTTTTTAACTATATTCTCATCTTCGGTAAGCTCGGCGCACCGGTGCTCGGCGTCGTCGGCGCCGCGATAGCAACCGTGCTCTCCCGCTTTGTCGAGTGTGCCATCGTCATCGCCTGGACTCACCGCCACAGGGAGCGCAACGGCTTCATCGTCGGGGCCTATGAGTCGATGCGCGTGCCGAAAAAGCTTGTGCGTCAGGTGGCAAAGCTCGGTGCTCCGCTGCTCGTAAACGAGCTGCTTTGGTCCGGCGGTATGACCATGCTCAACCAGTGCTACTCCATGCGCGGGCTTGAGGTCGTTTCCGCCTGCAATATCTCCACTACCGTATCTAATCTCTTCCTCTGCGCCGCGCTCTCCATGGGCAGCACCGTCGCGATCATCGTCGGTCAGCTCCTCGGCGCGGGTGAGCTGGAACGCGCCATTGACGAGGACAGAAAGCTTATTGCCTTCTCCGTCACGCTCAGCGTCTGCGTCGGCATAATCATGGCCTTGCTTGCTCCGCTCCTGCCGCAGCTATACAATACCTCCGACTCCGTCAAGCAGATGGCCTCGGATATGCTCTGGGTCAGCGCCGCAATGATGCCCTTCTATGCCTTCACCAACACCTGTTACTTTACTCTCCGCTCCGGAGGCAACACGATAATTACCTTCGTTTTCGACAGTGCCTTTGTCTGGAGCGTGTGCATTCCCACCGCCTTTGTGCTCTCGCGCTACACCACGCTGCCGATACTGCCGATGTTCATCATCGTTCAGTCGCTTGAACTCATAAAGTGCTGCGTCGGCTTCGCGTTTGTCAAACGCAAAAAATGGGTCAAAAATCTCGTCACCGACCCGGCAATATAATTATAAAATACCCCCAATGCTGGATTTATACCGGCATTGGGGGTATTATTTGGAATCCATGTCAATAGTTGGGGCGGAGGTATGCTTCGGCATAGGGTCTCCGGTCGAAATTCGCTCAGCTGTCAGTACAGGTCAAGAAGGCTTCGCTGGCTTATGTTCGACATAACTCCGACAAGCTCGTTGTAGGCAACGCTCATATGGCGTTTTGAAGCATCATACGCTTTTTTCTGGTCATGCTTGCAGATTGCATCAAAGATTTCCGCATGAACGCTTACATACTGCAATCTGTCGGTAATTATTCCGCGTCTATAGCAGTCGGTCATATACGCCTCGAAAACCGTATCGTTCATGATTTGACTTATACGCTGAAACATTATATTCCCGGCCATTATATATATGAGCGTATGGAAACGAACCTCAAGAGAAGCAAGCTTATCAACCAGTACACTTCTGTTGCTGCAGCTTTTCATCTTAACCGACAGCCTGTCCATCTCGTAAATGATACTTCTCATTTCCTCAATTTGTGCACTGTTTGCCCTGATTGAGGCCAGCGCACAGGCAAAGGGTTCAAGATATACTCTGTATTCGCAAAGGTCAAACATAAAGCTATCGGGATTAGCCTCTCTAAGCTTGTCATCGACGCTGTCAAGCATACTTGGCTTATTGAGCACAAATGTACCGACCCCTCGCTCAATACGGAGTATTCCGGCCGAGGTGAGCTGCTTGATTGCCTCGCGGATGGTTGTTCTGCTGACGTTCATTTCTTGAGCCAGAATCTGCTCATTGGGAATTTTATCCCCGACATTCCATTCTCCCTCGGAAATTCTCTTTTTAATTTTTCTTGCAACCTTTACAGACAGAGTTTCGACACCGTTATTTTCATTCATGCATTTAATCTCTCCCTTAAGCTAATACATTTCTCGTATATTGCAACAAAATTTATGCGCTATTTTTGCTTTTTCTGAACTTTACAACATAGTAGCACATATTGTTCTTTAATACAAGTAATTCAAGCTGCGGGAGTTTATGAATTATTTGCACAACTGAACATATTTGCGAATTCCTCTGACGAGACAAAGCCCCGCGTAGGCTCCCTGGTCTATCGTTCCCTCTGCTGCTGCAGCATGCACGGCTGCTTTTCCGTATTTCGGCTTCATGCTTCGGGTTGCTTCCACCCCGATTTCAGCACCCTTTTCCGCTGCTTCCGCAACGGCAGGCAGAGATGCTGTGCCGTTTTCGTCCAGAAGCTTTTCGGCGCAGGCAGCCGCAGAGTCAATTGCATCAAGAACCGTCCGGTCCCCGGGGGCGCATTTACCCCTTTTAACAATTCCGTCAGCATATCCGCGAAGGAATTTGCAGAACTCAACCGCTCCTATGCTTTCAGCACCTGATATGGCTTTGCCTCCTGTCATAAGGCCAGAGCTCATGAGAAAGCCCATGGTAGAAGGAACAATAGAAGCAAGCTTCATGCCGGATTTTGCAATTACTCTGCCTATATCAGCTTCATCTGCCGCGTCAATCAGTTCAGGAAGCGCTGCAAAGCCCTTCTTCATAGTAAGCCCCAGATCTCCGTCACCCAAAAGTGCGTCCATTTCAGTAAGCTTATCTGAATTCTCTGCCATTTCAGCGGCAACATATGAAAACATTTCTTTTAAGCCGTCTCTTGTGACTGTTTCCATGCTTCACCTCTGAGTAATAAAGGGAGTGTCTACCGGATAATCAATATACTTCTTCATCTCATCGTCAAGCCTGCACAAGGATATTGATGCTCCTGCCATCTCCATGGAGGTCGCATACTCTCCCACAAAGGTTCTGTAAGCTCTTATATTCTTTTCAGCGAGAATGTCTGCCACGTCGCCGGAGAGGATATAAAGCTCCTCTATACTGGTTGCGCCCAGTCCGTTAATAAGCACTGCAACCTCATCCTCTGCTTCGAGCGGCATATCGTTCAGGATAGTCTCCAAAGACTCCTGAGCAATTTCGCGTGAGCTACGCATTGGACCGTTCCATATGCCCGGCTCGCCATGGATACCCATTCCCATTGCCATTTCGTTATCACCCAGAGTGAAGTTAGGCTGTCCAAGCTCGGGAATAATGCAGGGAGTAAAGGCAAAGCCTACTGTGCGGGTATTTTCCTTTGCCTTCTGAGCTGCCGCCAAGACCTCATCGAGACTTCCCATCTCCGCCGCCTTGGCGCCGGCTGCCTTATACATAAAGAAAATGCCCGCAACTCCGCGTCTGACCTCAGCTGCACCTGAATTGACGTCATCCGCGCCCACTATGGAGGCAGTCGTGATGCCGTCCATATCGCACATTTCGGCCGCCATATCGAAGGTCATTATATCTCCGGTATAGTTTCCGTAAAGATAAAGCACACCCGCGCCGCTGTCAACGGCCTTCGATATCTCATATATCTGTTCGGGAGAGGGCGACTGGAAAACTCCGCCTACTCCGCAGCCGTCTATAAGCCCCTCGCCGACATAGCCCAAGAAAAGCGGCAGATGTCCGGTGCCGCCTCCGGTAACGATAGCGACCTTGCCGGGATGGGCATGGGCAGTAATATAGCATCTCAGATCTCCCGCAGCATAAGTTACATCTTTTCCGTGGGCAGTATAGATGCCCCTGAGCATATCGTCTACATAGCCTTCCGGTTTGTTAATTAGCTTTTTCATGAAATCCCTCCTTACCTTGTGCCGTTGCCTGACTTTGCTACAAGGATGTCGACAATAGTCCCCTCTGTCTGCTCCATACCGGGGCTGGCAATAAGGCCTATGTTTTTCATTGTAGTTTCGGTATCAAGTCCGTTTATACCGTGCATTGTTTCCACAGCTATGCCGTCCATAGCAAGCTCTACGGACTTAAAGCCGATATCAATTGCTATGGCTGCCTTAAGCACACAAGCCGGGTTGCCGCCGGTGCAGATAACGCCGGTGATACTGGAGGCCATGTTGTTGATAACGGCTCTCATCATGTTCTCCGTGCCGCCGAGCATATAGCAGATACCCACGGCGGAGCCGGTGCCCGCCGCAATTGCGCAGCCGCAGTAAGCAGACAGCTTACCCGAATACTCCTTTATATACTCCGTAACAAGGTAGCTCAAAGCTGTGGCCCTCAGGAGCGTCTCTTCTCCGAGGTTTCTTATTTTGCAGCATGCATAAAGCGGCATAGTGGAAATGATACCGTGATTGCCACTGCCGGTAATGCTCATAGCGGGCTTTGCAAGTCCTCTTACACGAGCCTCAATGGCAGAAGCGGTAAGCGCATGAGCGCTCTTTTGCAGATCATCCGAGAAAATACGTCCGCCGTTTTCTTTGATAAATCTTCTGCTTATTGCGCAAATGTCGCTGCTTACGCCCTCGGCGGCAAGCTCAAGGTTCACTTCATATGCGCGCTTAATGAAAGAGATTTCCTCCAGAGGAACGTTGACCGCATAATCGAGCATTTCCGCAAAGTCGTGAGAGCCGATGCCGCCCGTATGTGCGCTCTCTGCACTTTCCGCCTCATTTTCCTTATGAAAAACCACCTTGCCGTTGGCGATAATATCAGTGATATTGGTGTGCATATGGCGGATAATGACCTCTGCATAATCGGAAAAAGTTTTTACACCGGCCTTTATAAACAGGTCGGAGCTTATTGAATCCAATACAACCTCAACCCGGTTTTCGGCTATAAGCCTGTCAGCCTCGGCAATATCCTCGTCTGTTATAACGCTGAGAGCCTCAAGTCCCTTCTCCCAGTCACCTGCTACCGCGCCCAACGCGGCGGCATACTGAATGCCGGTCTTGTCCGTTCCGGGGATACCGCAGGTAAATGAATTCTTATATATTCCGGAATTCATGGACAGTATGATTTTCTCAATTTCACCCTGAGTAAAGGCCCTTGCCTTAGAGACGGCAAGAGCAATTGCTCCTGGCTCCGTAACGCCGAAGGACACTGCCATGTCGTGTCTCAGAAGCTCGGTAAATTCGCTGTAGCTCATTTCAAATCTCCCTGTCAAGCATAGTGTCGGCAAAGGAGCGAAGCTGATACTCCATGGTTACAGCGCCCGGATCCAGATGACCGACCCCCTTGTCGAGGCGGTAGCAGGCTCTGCCCTTGAAGGCAGGCATATCCGCCGTAGCTTCCATGCCCCTTCTGGCGCCTTCTTTAAGAGCCTCCAGAAGCTCTGCACCGGTTTTGCCCTCGGCTGTTGCCTTTTCCACGGCTATTCTCGCCTCATCAAGAGGGTCAAGCATGGTCTTGTTTCCCGGAACAGCCTTGCCTCGGCTGGAAATTGCGTCCACCTGAGTTTTCAAATAGAGTATCAAATCGTTTTCACTAATCTCATCTCTGCCTGCAAATGCCTTTGCCAATGCAATATATGCACTGCCGTAGAGAACGCCTGATGAGCCGCCAATGCCTGACATCATGGTCATTCCGCATTCGCGGAAGAGCTTGTCGAGGGTCAGTTGAGCTAACTGCTCACGCTTCTCCATAAGTTTTCCAAAGCCCATGGCCATATTTGCCCAGTGGTCTCCGTCTCCTGTTTCAGCGTCAAGACGTGTGACATAGTCTTTATTTTCTGCAAGAAGCTTATTGGTTCTGTCCAGATACTCAAGATATGCATCCACACCGATTTTGTTCATTCCGATTATCCCCCAACTTTAAGCGCCATAGAATCACATGGCGCGTCGATAAGAGTCTTCAGTTCGTCGTCCAGTGCCATAAGAGATACAGAGGTGCCGGACATTTCCAGAGACGTCATATATTCGCCGACAAAATATCTGTAGGGCTTTACACCCTTTTCAAGAAGTATTCTGTTCACCTCGCGCGTCAGGATATAAAGCTCCATAAGAGGAGTGGCGCCCAGACCGTTGATCATGACAGCGACCTCGTCTCCGGTATAATCCTTATCCTTGAATATCTCCTCCAGCAGCGTCTCAGCGAGCTTTTCAGCACTCATGACCGAGGTACGCATAATACCGGGCTCGCCATGGATACCCATTCCTATTTCGATTTCGTCATCGCCCAGATGAAATCCGGGTTTTCCGACAGCGGGAAGAGTGCAGGAGGACATTGCCATGCCCATCGTCCTGACGTTTCTCACGGCTTTTCTGGCTGTTTCGGCAACCTCTGCCAGACTTGCGCCCTGAGCCGCCTTTGCTCCGGTGACCTTATGTACGAGGATAGTGCCGGCAATGCCGCGTCTGCCCGCAGAGTTTTCGTTGTCTTCGGTGGAAACATCGTCCTTAATAACAACCATCTCTACATCTACTCCGTCACATTCGGCAATATCCTTGGCCATGCCGAAGTTCATGACATCGCCGGAGTAGTTCATTACCAGCAGAAGCACGCCCTTTCCCGAATTTGTTTCCTCAATTGCCTTGAGAACTCTGTCGGGCGAGGGGGACGCAAACACATTTCCAGACACAGCAGCGTCAAGCATTCCATCGCCTACATAGCCTGCAAAGGATGGCTCATGACCGCTGCCGCCGCCGCATACAAGTCCGACCTTGTCCAGCTTGTCCCTGCGGCTGATCACCTCGAAGCCGGGGTGATACACCACCTTGGGATTGCTGATTGCAATCCCTTCCAACATCTCGGATACGACGTTTTCGGGAGCGTTTATTATTTTTTTCATGTTATTTACCGCATTCCTTTTTGCACTTCTGCATGCAGATAGTGCACTTGCCGTCGCCGTCCGCAATAGTACCCTTCAGCTCCAAATCCCAGCCGTAGGTATCCATGGTACCGCGGTCGATATCCATGCAGATATCACAGAGCTTGGATATGAACTTCTCATCGTCGGTAAGCTGAGTCCAGCCGTCAACCATGGGGCAGTAGTTGACCTCCCACACCAGCTCGTCGTCGGTTAGAGATGCAATTCTTCCGTCGTTGACCTTGATGAGATCCTCAGTGGCAAAGCCTTCTGCAAATTCGTGCATATCAGAGGTGCGCGGGAAGGAGTTATAGCCTTTATATTTGCCTGCTTCGCGGATACCTTCTCTAATCTCGTCCCAGCTCATGCCGCCGTCCAGAAAGCTCCGAACAAGCTGATATATCCACTTGCCGCGGTTGACAGATGACTGTCGAAGCTGTATTGCCTCTTCATCATCATTGTAATGCTTTGCAACGTTTGTAATCATATCAATATACTCCTTTCATTACTTCGTTTTACGAATGCAGACCTGGCAGGTATCATTACCCTGGCAAATGGTCTTGCCCAACTCAAATTCGAAACAGTCATAGGTATCAAAGAGACCTCTGTCTACGTCCATAGCTATATCGCAGATTTTCTCAATGAAGTCCTGGTCGTCGCAGCACTTGGTCCACATACCGCACATGGGGCAGTAATGGAATTCAATATGAATTGCGTCCTCTTCTTCCTTGACGACCTCCATGTCGAAGAGCTTTCTGTTGACCTCGTCGCCCATAAAGGCATCAACCATAGTCTTAAGGTCGGTAGTATCGGGGAACCTTACGCGGTTGGTATGTCCGACCTCGCGAATTCCTCTGCGCGCAAGCTCTTCTATGTCATATCCCTTTTCATAGGCATTCTTCAGCAGATAGAAGTACCACAGACCGCGATTCTCATTTGCGGCATGAAGCTTCTTCAACAGGGTTTCCTTTACCTCAGGTATGTTTTTGATTGTTGTGTTCATATGCTTTCGCTCCTTACAATATAAACAATATAATTAGTTTTGAGTTATTATTTGGCCAGCAGCTTTGGCAGCCACATTACGGACTGCGGTACGTATGCAACTATAAACAACACAATGCAAAGCCCCAGGACCCATGGCCAGATAGAACGAACCATACGGTCAGTGGGAAGACCGGTAGCAGTTGCGGTAGTGTAAAGAACAGTTCCTACGGGAGGCGTGAGAAGACCGATGGAAAGGTTCAGGCACATCAGCAGGCCGAAATGGACGGGATCAAAGCCGAACTTCTTCATGATAGGCATAAATACAGGGACAAGTATCATTACCGCAGGCGCAGAGTCCATAATCATTCCGACAAAGAACAGGAATATCTGAATTATGAACATGATGACATACTTATTGTTGCTGATGAGGGAGATACCCTTTGCTATAGCCTGAGGCACCTGTGCAATAGAGAGATACCAGCCAAGCACGCCGCCCATGCCGCTTATTATAAGGATGGCTCCGCTGGAAATGGCGGTGCGAACCAAAACCTTGACCATATCCTGGAGCTTTATCTTTTTATAAACGAAGGTGCCGACAAACCATACCAGCACGCATACGATTGCAGCCGCCTCAGTAGCGGTCGCAACGCCAAGCGCTATTGAGGCGAAGGTAATGAAGGGTGCCAAGACCGAGAAGGCCGCCTTGCGCAGCTTTTGTAAGAGCTCCTTTTTGGTGGTCTTATGCTCCGATACCGGCCACTGGGATTTTTTGCCCTTGAAGTAAATTATCAGGCAGAGCACAATGGCTATCATAATGCCCGTAGGCGCACCGGCCATAAACAGGTCTGCAATGGAGGTGTTGCTTGCAACGCCATAAATAACAAACAGCATTCCGGGCGGTACCATAGGCGCTATAATTGAAACGGACGCCAGAAAGCTTGCAGAGAAATCCTCCTCATATCCGTCTCTTACCATTTCAGGGTAAATAATAGTGCTGAGCAGAGCTGCCGCTGCATTTGCCATTCCGAGCAGACCACCCAACAGAGTGCCGAGAATAATGCTTACATATGCAAGTCCGCCTCTTACGCGGCCGATAGCTGCACGGGACAAATCCATCAAGCGGTTAACATCGCCGGAGAGTCCCATAAGCTCGCCTGCCATAATGAAAAGAGGGATTGCAATGAGGCTATACATATTTGACTGTGCAAAGAGCTTCTGCGGAATTGCTATAAGCATTGCCGGGTCTGTGGTTGTTAGACCGGCAACGGCTGTAAGACCCAGTGAAAATGCTATTGGGACACCCATAAGCAAAGACACAAGGAAGATCAGAACCATCAGCATTGTTTGTCACCCTCCTTGTCAAAGATATAGTGAAGTATGTTCGTTACCGATGCAATGGCGCAAAGGAAGAACATGAGCGGGATGAGTCCGTAGAATATCCATAGAGGGACAAACATTCCCGGAGTTTTCTGATGTAAGGAAGTGGGTAGCAGGAAGAGCTTTGAGCCGTATATGACGACCATAATAATAAGGAAAAGAGATGCAAGTTCGGAAATAACGTAAACCACTTTTCTCGCTGCGCCCTTAAATCTTCCTATGAAAAGCTCGATGCGGGCAAGACTGCCGTTTACAAGTGCGATATAACACCCCATAAAGGATATTACCACCAGAAGCAGCGATGCCATTTCGTCAACCCAGGTAAGCGGAGAATTCAGGAAGTATCTCCAAAAAGCTCCGCAAAAAATGACCAATATCTGTGCGGCTATGCTTATGGAAACGATACCCTTTACTACTTTCGCGCAAAAGTTGTTGAATGAATCCAAGCCATGAATAATTATGTGCATTCTACCACCTTTAACCTTTATAAAAGGGGTAAAATGAAGTTTATTCACTCTACCCCTTAGCACTAATTTGCTTTGTACAAATATTACTTGTTATGAGCTTCGCGGTATGCGTTGAAGTAATCAACAACCATCTTTATGTTCTCGCTCTCAGCGCAGAACTTGTCGATGACGGGCTGAACCTTTTCCTTTGCTTCGTCAATATCGATGTAAACAACCTTCAGCCCCTGCTCTTCCATGAACTTGAGGGTCAGAGGAGTCTGCTCCATGTAGGTGACCTTGGTTGCTTCCTGAGCTGCCAGACCTGCCTCGAGCATCCAGCCCTGCTCCTCCTCGGTCAGAGAATTCCATGCCTTCTGACTCATGATGAACACGGGAGCCGCAGTAAGATGACCGGAAACCGCAACCGTCTTAGCTACCTCGTAGTTTTTGTTTGCTCTGACGGAAACGCTGACATCTTCAAAGCCGTCGATAGTGCCGTTCTTAACAGCCTGATAGATTTCGCTGTATGCCATGGGAGTGGGGTTAAATCCAAGTGCCTTATAGGTTTCCAGATGAATGGGGGACTCCATGGAGCGGAGCTTTATGCCGTGTGCATCTGCAAGGGAATTAAAATCGCAGTTAAAGTAGAAGTCGCGGCCGGGGTTTATGAGATAGGACAGTCCAACGACGCCGGTCTCCTCTTCAAGCTTTTCAAACATGGTTGCGCCGATGCCGGAGTTAACGATTTCCTGGTAAAGCTCCATGTCGTTATCGCAGAGATAAGGCATATCGAAGCCGTTCAGAACATCAGAGAAGCCAGAGATAACGGGGCTGGACATGAATGCGGTATCAATTGTGCCGAGCTGTACGGACTCAAATACTTCTCTCTCGTTGCCGAGCTGACCGCCGGGGAAGAATTCAAAGCCCAGCTTACCGCCGGAAAGCTCCATAAGCTTTTCATTTGCCGCAATACCTGCTTGGGTAAGACCGTGCTCTTCATCCCACGCAGGCGCCCAGCTGAGCTTAAAGGTCTTCTCAGGACTTGCCGCCGCCTCTGCGGGAGCCTTGTCGGCGCCGCTTCCCGCGGGAGCATTCTCGGCAGGAGCACCACCGCATGCTGCCATAAGGGTCATCATAAGTACTGCTGCCAATAAGAGAGCGAGAATTTTTGCGAACTTTGCAGATTTCATTTTTTTCCTCCTAATTATTTTAAAACCTTATTTTTCGTGAGCTTTTTTGCCCATGAATTACTAATTAAAATCTGGAAGCAAGTCATACGAATGACGTATGACGTCTTTCGTTTCATGGTGTGATGTTAACACATTTTAACCTTAGGTGTCAATAAGCTTTTGTGACAAACGTTCACATTTGTTTTTGTTGATATTGTCTACATTCATACGAAGTCAAAGGGTTCTTCACCGATGCAGAAGTCACGAATGTTATCTTAACTGCATTAAGGAATATTCCCTGTTGAATGAATATGTATTTTAGATTATAGGCGTCAAAAAGCTCTGCTGAGACTGAAAGAGTCTCAGCAGAGCTTTTATTCTTCGTTTAAGCGGGAAGCCTTGCCCGCGCATCACACATATTTATAATCGCCGTGGACGCCGCCGGTTTTTTCCTCAAGATGAATGTCCGATATCAGAATATCCTTCTGCACGGCCTTGCACATATCATAGACCGTGAGAGCTGCGGCGCTTACGGCAGTCAGAGCCTCCATCTCCACGCCCGTATGCCCCGTGCATGACACCGCCGCCCTTATCTCGACCGAGAGGCGGTTCTCGTCAAGCTCAAGCCTGATATCAATACCGTCTATCAGTATCGGATGGCACATCGGGATAATATCCGGGGTGCGCTTTGCGGCCATTATACCCGCGACCTGCGCGACGGCAAGCACATCGCCCTTTTTCATGCCGCCGTTTTTTATCAGGGCAAAGGTGCTTTCGTTAACCGTGACGCGCCCCGAGGCGACGGCGGTGCGGAGGCTCTCCGGCTTGTCGCCGACATTCACCATCTTCGCCCTGCCCTGCTCATTAAAATGCGTAAAATCCTGCATATGCTTCACCCCTTATCCCTCTTGCCGCTCAGTGCCGTCCTCGACGAGGACTCTCATCGTCCCGCCGCAGACCATGCCGTCAGACTCCGCGACCTCGCCCGTAAGGTCAATATCGACGATTTTATAGCGCCCCGTGCCGATAATTCGCACGGCGTCACGGATAACCGCGCCCTCGCTGCATCCGCCGCCTATGCTGCCGGTGACTGCCGCAAGAGGGCTTACCGCCATTTTCGCGCCCGCCTCGCGCGGAGTCGAGCCCTTTGTCTCGATAACGGTTACTATCGCCTTGGGCTCACGGTTTTCGGCAAGGTATTTTATCACGGATAGCTCCACGTCGGAGTCGTTGCAGCAGCGTATGCCGTCATTGCTGTGCTCCGGCAGGCGCTTATATGCCACAAGCTCCGCGAGTATGGATATGGCGATCTCGCCGGGGGTGACGGCGCCGATATCAAGTCCTATGGGCGTGCATATCCGGTCCATATACTCCTTGGGATAGCCCTCCTCGGCAAGCATCTCAAACAGCCCACGCACGCGGCGGCGCGAGCCGATAAGCCCCAGGTACGCCGGCTGCGTGCCCTTGAATATCTCGCGCAGGCAGTCCGCGTCGTGCACATGACCGCGCGTAATAACGACAACGTAGTCATAGCGTGTGAGCCGGAGGCGGTCGATGCAGCTTTCAAAGCTGTCGCACAGCACCTCCCGTGCCAGCGGGAAGCGCGCGGTATTTGCAAAGGCGGGGCGATCGTCACAGACATAGACCTCAAAGCCGCTCTTTGCCGCAAAATCGCAAACGGGCACGGCGATATGCCCCGCACCGAGGACTATAAGGCGCTCCGGGGGCGAAAAGGGCTCGCCCACGGTGATTTTGCCCTCTGTCTCCGTCAGCGTCACGTCGGCAAAATATCTGCCGCGCTTATCGGTCTGCGGCGCATAGGGCGCAAGAGTCTTTTTCAGTCCCTCGGCTATAAGCCCATCCGAGCCGCAAAGCTCCGTTTTCAGCGTCAGCGCCTCGCCGCGCTCGACTCTTTCCAATATTTCGGCATAAATATTCGACATGATAAAGCCTCCTCAATACAGTAAAAGTATATTCGCCGGGGCAATGCCAAGCTCGGCGGGGAATAGCTGCGGGCGCTTATCCTTTGTCACCCGCCACCACACACTCGGCTCGGACTCTGCGGCGGACTTGAATTTGAACTCTATTATCCACTCAAAGGGCTCCTCCATCTCGTCAAGGTATTCTATCTCATGGCGATTTGTCGGCGCGGAGGGATTAAAATAATGTGCGCGGATGCCAATGGCCTTTATATCGTCGCCGACGGGCTGCGCGGTCGTGAGGCTCACGCCCCAATCGGGCACATATACCTCATGCTCCCCTCGCTTTATGGCGGGGGCTATATTTTTGCAGCCGGTGAGCATCGCCGCCGGAACGCTGCCGGGATCGGCAAAAAGTGCCTTTGTCCGGTTCACGGTCAAGAGTCTGCCGCTGTCCATGACGGCTATTTCCCGGCTCATGTTATACGCCTCGTTGCGGTCGTGCGTGACCATGATGACCTCCCGCCCGAAGCGCGTGAGTACGTCGCGCATTTCTATCATAAGCTTATCCCTGAGATGCGCGTCGAGCGCGGAAAAGGGCTCGTCCAGCAGCAAAAGCTGCGGGTCGCTGACCATGATGCGCGCAAGCGCCGTGCGCTGGGCCTGACCGCCGGAGAGCTGCGCGGGACGGTGATTTTCAAGCCCTCCAAGCTGGAACATATCCAGCATTTTCTTGAGCTTTTCCTCTTTTTCGCTCTTGTCCCTGATGCGGCGCATACCGCAGAGTATGTTCTGGCGCACCGTCATATTCGGAAACAGCGCATAGTTTTGGAACAGATAACCCACGCGGCGCTTTTGCGGAGGGAGATTTATCCCCTTTGCGCTGTCATATAAGATCACGCCGTCAAGCTCTATGTAGCCCTCGTCGGGCTTTTCTATGCCGGCAATGCATTTGAGCGTCATGCTCTTGCCGCAGCCGGAGGGGCCGAGCAGACAGGTCACGCCGTTTTGCGCCTCGAATTTTGACTCAAGCTCAAAGCTGCCGAGCTTTTTTCTGACGTCTACTATCAGGCTCATCCCTTCGCCCTCACTTTCTGCTTGCTCTCAAGGAGATTGACCGTGAGCAGCACGACGGTGCTTATGGCGAGGTTTATCATGACCCAGAAGAATGCTCCCGCATCGTCGTTTGTGCGCCAGAGCTGATATACGGTCGTGGATATCGTGGCGGTTTTGCCGGGAGTGTAGCCGATGAGCATACTGGTAGCGCCATATTCGCCGAGGGCGCGCGCGAAGGCAAGCACGGTGCCGGCGAGTATGCCCTGACGGCAGGCGGGCATTCGTATGCGCCAGAAAATATATGTGTTGGAAAGGCCGAGCGTTTGCCCCGACTGCGAGAGCGTGCAGTCAAAGCTCTCGAACGCGCCGCGTGCCGTCCTGTACATCAGCGGGAAGGCGACGACGGCTGCGGCGAGAATTCCGCCGTACCATGTCATTACAAATTTAATGCCAAGCTGCATCAGAAGGATGCCGATCGGGCGCTTTGTGCCGAAAATGAGCAGCAGAAAATAGCCGCATACCGTCGGCGGCAGTACCATGGGAAGCGTGAGAATAACGTCAAGAATACCCTTGACCGTGCGCGGCAGCCTTGCCGCATAGTAGGCAAAGAATATGCCCGTGAAAAAAACTATTACGCAGCTTATTGCCGCAATGCGCAGGGAGTTTATAAGCGGATACCAGTCAATGTTCATATTATATACCTCGGATTGGCAGCGCAAATAAATGCGCTGCCAATTCTGCGTCTCTGGCTTTACGCGACCGGAGAGAAGCCGACAGCCTCAAAAATCGCCATGGCCTCGCTGCCCGTGAGATAGTCAAGGAAGGCCTTGGCTGCATCGGGGTTCTTCGCAGTCTTTAATACCGCGGCGGGATAGATGACCTGACCGCACATATCCTTGCTTGCGCTGTCAATGACCGTAAGCCCTGCGGAGAAGGCATCCGTGCAGTAGACTATGCCGCAGTCAACGCTGCCCTCGGAGACCTGAGTTGTGACCTCCTTGACGTTGCTGCCGTAGGTAATGACGCCGCTTTTGGCGAGGGCTTCCTCATCAAGCCCGTAGAAATTGAGTATCTTCTGCGTGTACTGACCGACAGGCACGTCACTGTTGCCCATTGCCATCAGTATGCTGCCCTCGGCAAGCCTTGCCGCAAGGTCGTCAAAGCTCTCTATGCCCTTGGGATTGCCCTCGGGGACGACAAGCACCACCTTATTTTCGAGCAGGTTCAGGCGCGTATCGCCGGCAACGAAGTCCAGCCCCTCCTTGTTTATCTCCTTGTCGGAGCTTAAGTCGAGCTGATTCATCTGCTTTTGACCGGCGGAGATAAAGAGGTCGCAGTCCGCGCCCTCCTGTATCTGGGTCTTGAGCGTACCGGAGGAGTCAAAGTTATAGGTGATGGTGACGTTGTTTTCCTTCTCGTAGACATCCTTGACCTGATTTAGAGTCTCGGTCATTGAAGCGGCGGCAAAGACGATGATTTCTTCCTTCTCTCCCTTACTTGGAGCCGCGGACGAGCCGCAGGCGGCAAGTGTGAAGAGCATTGCAAGCGTGAGCAGCAGTGTGAGGGTTTTCTTCATGTTCGTTTCTCCTTTTTCAGAAAAATATTTATATAAGCGCGACTTAACGCGGTTATATGTGCTGAAGAAATACCTGCTTTTTATTTTCTTGCGCAGTCGTGTACCTCGTTGCGGAGAAGTCCCATGGCATGGGGGATGGTGTCCATAAATACGTCCATATTCTCCATGCAGGCGCGGGGGCTGCCGGGGAGATTGATAATAAGCGTTTTACCCCGGATAACGGAGGCGGCGCGGGAAATCATTGCGTGCCTGGTGATTTTGAGAGACTCGGCGCGCATAGCCTCGGCGATGCCGGGGACGTTTTTATCCGCGATTGCAAGCGTTGCCTCGGGCGTAATATCCCGCGCCGAGCAGCCCGTGCCGCCGGTCGTAAGTATGAGGTCAAGCTGCCGCTGGTCGCAGAGCCGAATAAGCTGCTGCTTCAAAACCCGCTCATCGTCGGGGATAACTATTTCCTCCACGACCTCGTAGCTTGCCTCGCGCAGGCGCTTTGCTATCGCGGGACCGCTCTCGTCCTTGCGCTCCCCCGCCGCCGCCTTGTCACTGAGCGTGATGACCGCAGCCTGCCACGGGAAATGCCCCTCGCGCTTTTCGATGCTCATCTCATCTCCGACGCTGATGCTACCCGGCTCGATGACGCGGGCAAACACGCCCTCACGCGGCATGATACACTCGCCCATTTTCTTGTATATCTCGCAATGGCTGTGGCACTCCTTGCCTATCTGCGTCATCTCCAGCAGCACATCGCCGCAGCGCAGCAGCGTGCCCACGGGCAGCGCCCGGAAGTCGAAGCCCTCGACCACAAGATTTTCTCCGAAGGCGCCGGGAATGACGTTTGCCCCGCGCTTATTGAAGGCCTCTATCTTGTCGGCGCTCAGAAGACTCACCTGTCTGTGCCAGCTCCCGGCGTGCGCGTCGCCGTCAATGCCCCATTCGGCGGAGAAGTGCGCGGTATTTACATCGTGCTTTTGCAGACCCTTACGGTCGCTCGTGCATACGGCTATAACCTTTCCCATGCTGTTATCCTCCTATCTGACTCATTGCGTGCCGCTCGGTGACGGCGGCTCCCGTGTCGAAGCAGTGCGCACGCGGCTTATTGTATATCGAGATTTTCAGCGCCTCGCACAGCTCATCGTCCGTGCAGCCGCCTCGGATGAGCGTGCGCAGGTCGGCGGAGTCGGCGTAGCACAGGCAGGGCTTTAGCTGACCCGTGCTCGTCAGGCGTACCCGGTTGCAGTCGGCGCAGAACTTGTGGCTCACGGCATCTATAAAGCCTATCCTGCCGAGCAGCAAATCGCTCTTATAATAATGCGCAGGACCGTTGCCGCGCCTTTCGTCCGTCGGGGCAAGGTCCGGCCAGCGCTCTCTCATCGCCGAGAGAATATCGTCCGGTGAGACTCGCCGCATCGCCGTGCCGAAGCCGATGGGCATAAGCTCTATAAAGCGCACGTCCACCGGAAGCTCCTCCGCTATGGCGGCAAGCTCCGGCGCGTCCTCCTCGGTTTCCTCCAGCAGCACGGCGTTTAGCTTTGTACGCAGCCCCATCTCGCAGGCTTCCTCTACGGCCTGCATTATGCGCTTCAGCAGCTCTGCGCCCTCGGGGTGTCCGCTTATTCGCGTATAGCGCTCCGCATTCAGGCTGTCGAGGCTTATGTTTATGCCGTCAAGCCCTGCGGCGGCAAGCGCATCCAGATTTTTTCCGAGTAAGAGTCCGTTTGTCGTCAGCGTGACCTGCTCCGTCCCGCTCTGCCTCTTGAGCGCGGCGATAAAGCTCACACAGTCGGCGCGGACAAGCGGCTCTCCGCCCGTGACCTTAAATTTTCTTATCCCCAGCTCCGAGGCGGCGCGGCATATGCGCAGTATCTCCTCATAGCGGAGAATTTCCCCGTGCCCCAGCGCGTCTATAGGCTCGGGCATACAGTATCGGCAGCGCAGGTTGCAGCGGTCGGTCACGGAAATGCGCATATAATCTATTTCTCGCCCATATCTGTCAAGCATGGCTCATCTTCCCTTGCCGAAGCCGCAGTTGGGGAAATGGCACACCGGGCAGTTGAGGCAGAGTCCGCCGTTGCCGAGTCCCGCAAGCCATTGTTTAGTAATGGGCGTATCCGTGACGAGGTAGGGCAGCACAAGGTCAAATATAGTGCGCTTTGCGTACATCACGCAGCCGGGCAGACCGCAGACGGGGCGGCCGTCCGGGGAATACGACACGAGAAACATCGCTCCGGGCAGCACGGGCGCGCCGTAGGAGACGATATTCGCGCCGGTATTCTTGATGGCAAGCGGGGTCTTATCGTCGGGGTCAACGCTCATGCCGCCGGTGCAGAGAACCATCTCGCAGCCCTGCGCAAGCATATCGTTTATCGTGGCGGTGATTTTTTCATGGTCGTCGTTCAGTATGACGTGCGCCGCCATCTCGCAGCCGAATTCCGCAAGCTTTGCCTGAACCACCGGGCTGAAGGTATCCTCAATGCGCCCGTAAAACACCTCGTTGCCGGTCGTGACAAGACCGTATTTACTCGGTCTCACCGGCACAAGGCGCATTATAGGCTCGTCCCCGGCAAGCAATTTTGCCTGCTCCATGCGCTCCTTTGCAATGACAAGGGGTATGACGCGCGTACCGCAGAGCTTATCGCCCTTTTTCACCATGAAGCCGGAGTGCCGTGCGGCTATCATCATGTCACCGAGCGAATTTATGGCGCGAAGCCGCTCAAGGTCAACGAGCAGCAGACCGTCAATATCCGCGATAAGCTCTATCTTGCCCTCCTTGGGCGCCGTCGCGTGCATATTCTCGTTCTGGCAGATGCTTCGGAGTATCTCCGCCGCCTCGTCCTCGTGGAGCATATTCTCGTCCTTTTCCCAGACATAGATATTGTCCTTGCCGACCGACAGAAGCACCGGTATGTCCTTTTCGGTGATAATATGCCCCTTGCGGAATACCGCGTCCTTGGTCACGCCCTTGATTATCTGCGTGATGTCATGGCACAGCACATGACCCACTGCGTCCTCGGTTTTGATAAGCTTCATTAGATAACCTCCTTGTCTTGTATATTAAGCAGCCGCTGTTTATTTTTGAAAATACGGGCAATCGCCTCCTATGCACTCTCGGTTGAGCGCAGTATATTTGCACTCAAGCTTACAAAGCGGCATATCCGCGCCGCCTGTCTCGCGCAAAAACCGGCTTGCCTCCTCTATCGCCACTCTGGACGTTCGCTTGCAGCAGCGAGGTCCGCCTATCTCGGCAAGCCTTGCAAGTATATCCGAGACAAGCTGCTGCGGAAGCGGCCATGCGTCCTTATGCAACGGACTTGAGCCGAGAAGCAGGGAGGCAAATATACCCGCTCCCGCCGCCGCGCCGCACACGCCCCAAAAGCCGCATGTGCCGCCGGGCAGCTTTGACGCGCGCCTATACGCCTCGCGCATCGCCTCGTCATAGCTAATATCGCCGCCGTTATTACGCAGTGCAGTCAGCAGCACGAGCGGCACGATGATATGATGCTCCGGTCCGTGCATATGTACCGAGGGGAGATCCATGACGCTGTCCAAAAGCAGCAGGGGATTTTTCTCCCTGCTTTTATATAGCTCCGGGATAATGGCGGCGAAGGCTCCGTAGGCATGGCACTCGTCGCAGACATAGTGCCCGTTTGCGCAGACGGCGTTGCCGGCGCTCTCCCTGCCGCAGACGGCGCAGCGCCGCTCGGTGCCGAGGCTATTATATACAAGCTCCGCGCCGCAGATAAGGCAGCCGGAGAAATGCTCCTCCCCGCCGCTCTGCGGGCAGCAAACCTCTATCCTTTCCATGCTCTTCTCCTCTATTTATCTATATTATTACTTGATATTTATAACTTCTCTGCCGCAAAGCCCGTTTATTCTCCGCGCCGCGGCAAGCGCCTCGAGTCTGCGTCTCTCATGCGCCCTGAGCGCCTCGTCATCCCGGCACTTTTTCAGGCTTTCGGAAAAGCGCTCCTCAAGACTCACGCGCCGCGCTCCGAGTCTGAGATTATCCGCAAGGCAGAGTGCCGTAAGCTCAAGCGAGGCCGCCGCCTCCGGCTCGTGATGACGCCGAACCAGCTCCGCCTCACGGGTATAGCCGAGCTCGCTCAGCCAGTCCGCGCCGCGCCGCGAATGCTCCGGCAGACCCCGCGCGATATCGTGCAGCAGCGCCGCGTTTTCCACAAGCTCCGCGTCGATATCATTCCCGCTTTCCTTCAGCGCAGCGGCAATCTTCAGCGCTTCCTCGGCGGTGGCGGCGCAATGCTCGATGACCTTCTCCGGTGCTCCCGCAGCGTGCAGCAGGCGCAGACACAATGCTCTGTCCAACTCAGGCCGCGGAGCCTCGCCGATTTTTACAAGACGAAAGCCTCCGTCATACTCGAGCGTCACGCAGGCGCAGTACGGGACACGGTACTCCCGGCTGCTCTCAAGCGCAGTTCCGGAAAGACTTGCCGCCATGAGTCTGATGACCGCCGAGTGGGAAATCGCCGCGATATCCCCGCTGCTTTCGTCAAGACATTCCATGAGCGTCTCCTCAAAGCGGCAAAGCGCCGCCCGCGGCTCCTCCGCGCCGGGTATCGGAACGCTCATATCCACGCCGCGCCGCTCGTATAGCTCCGGAAAACGCTCCTTTATCTCGCGGAAGCTCAGACCGTCCCACAGTCCCATATCCGCCTCACGAAGTCCCGGTACAACTACAGCCGAGGGCGAAAAATACGCCGCCGTCTCGCGCGCTCTCGAAAGCGGGCTTGTAAACACCGCGCTTATCCCGGCGTGCTCAAGCTCCCGCGCCGCAAGGCAGGACTGCATATGCCCTATCGTGCCGAGCGGAATATCCGTCCTCCCGAGGCAGCAGCTCCCGTCCTGGAAATCCGGCCTTCCGTGCCGGATAAGATACATGCGCCGGCTCACAGCAGCTCACCGAAGCAGTCCTGAAAGAGCCGGTCGCCCTCCTCACGCAGCCGCCGCTCAAATTCGTTATATTTCTCCAAAAGGCGCAGCCCGTCTCCCGTAAGCCTGCTCTGACCGCCGCCGAGTCCGCCCTGACTGCGCTCAACCAACGTCCGCCCGAGCTCCGTTTCAAGGCGGCGTATTATGTTCCAGCCGGTCGAATACGATATCTGCATACGCTGACAGGCACTGCGAACGGAATTCGTCTCCTCGACAAGCGTGAGGAGCATTGCGATCTTCCGGTCAAAAAAGACCTTCTCCTTTGCAAGCTCCACGTTTATTATCGGTCTTACAAGCTGCCGATTGTGATAGCTCAAAAGCGCCCTGTAGTCCTCCGGGGTGTCCGCGTCATGCAGGATACCGCTGTCCTCAACGGCTATCTCCGTCATCTCCGCACCGCAGTGCTCGATAGCGCCGCCGAGTCCGCCCTCTCCGCGATAAGCCAGAATAGTGTCCACAAGCTCCGTGCCTATCAAAATCGGATGCCCGCGCCTGCCTTCGCACACCGGGCACACGAGCCTTGCCCCGCAGTCCATGAGTGCGCTCACGGTGGAGGCGGTAAAAAGCGGGATGTCAACCGGCGTAAATAAAATGCCGTCGCACTTATCCTTGAGATACTCAAGCCCGATTATTGCCGAGTCGAACATCTGGGTCGTGCGGTACTGCTCGTTGCGGAGGAATATGAGCCCGTGGTTTGCCAGATGGTGCTCAAGCTCCCGCGCGTTATGCCCCGTGACCATGACTATCCTCGTCACGCCGGACTGACGGAGCGTTGCGACTATGCGCTGCGCTATTGAAATCGAGCCGATGTTGAGCATAGGCTTGAACTCGCCCATGCGTGTCGACATCCCCGCCGCGACTATAAGTGCCCCGAACTGCATATATCCTCCTTCCCAGCGAAAAGCAATTTGGCCATTTTTATCCAATATATTATTAAAATAAATGCATTAAAATACAAAAACCCCGCGCGTTGAATTTCAAATCCGTGAACGGTACGAACGAGAGCAGCTCAAACGCAGGGTTTATATCAATATTACACAAAAAGCAAGGAGAAGTCAAGGAAATCACGCAAAATATTTGCATAATGCACAAAAACAATGTTATTTTTTCTGCGAGTTGTATCTGTATGATAGTTGCTACTCCGATTTCTCTGCCGTAAAATATAATTGAAGATATTAAGCAGGAGGCAGACATGGAGGACAAACGCTTTGAGCTCCGGGCAGAGCTTGTCACGGTAGAGATCTCAGACCCCCGGACCGGTGAAATATTCCGCAGAGAGCTGCCGATAGAGTACTATGAAAACGCCAATTTTCTTCGCCTGCGCGGTGAAAATTTTGACGGTTCCCTGTCCGAGCTTGTGTTCTATACCCCGCGCGGAATTCAAAAGCTCAAGGACGTGAGCGGCAGCGGTGCGGATAAGGATAACTGTCACTGATTTTCCGAGTCTATCCGCAAAGCCGAAAGCTAAGCAAAACAGCGTAAAAAAGTATAATTATAAGAATTATGAGGAGGTATATGAATGATTAAAAAATCACTCGTCATCAATGGAGTACAGCGCATCCTGATTGTTGAGCCTCATGAGACTCTGGCCACGGTTCTGCGTGAGCACCTGCTGCTTACCGGCTGTAAAATCGGCTGCGGCGAGGGTCACTGCGGCGCCTGCAACGTCATTTTAGACGGCAAGGTCACTCGCTCCTGCCTGCTTAAGATGGAGAAAATCAGAGACAACGCGGAGATAACGACGATAGAGGGCGTCGGCACTCTGCACGATATGCACCCGCTTCAGGTCGCGTGGATGGCATACGGCGGCGCGCAGTGCGGCTTCTGCACCCCCGGCTTCATCATCAGCGCCAAGGTGCTGCTCGACAAGAACCCGAACCCGACCCGCGAGGAGGTACGCGACTGGTTCAACAAAAACCGTAACCTCTGCCGCTGCACCGGCTATAAGCCCCTTATCGACGCTACAATGGCGGCTGCCGCCGTCATGCGCGGTGAGATGAGCAAGGAGGATCTTGTATTCAAGCCCACCGGAGACAGCATCAAGGGCACGAAATACATCCGTCCCTCCGCCGCGCAGAAGGTCACCGGCACATGGGACTTCGGCGCCGACGACGCGCTCAAGATGCCCGAGAATACGCTTCGCCTCGCCCTCACGCAGGCCACGGTATCTCACGCCAACATCAAGAGCATCGACACCTCCGAGGCCGAGAAGATGCCCGGCGTCTTTAAGGTCATCACCTATAAGGATATTCTTGCCGCAGGCGGCACCAACAAGATAAACGGTCTTGTCATGCTCCCCAAGCACAACAAGACCGACGGCTTTGAGCGTCCTGTGCTCTGCTCGGACAAGATATTCCAGTTCGGCGATGCAATAGCCATTGTCGCGGCGGACACCGAGGCGCACGCCCGCGCCGCTGCGGACGCCGTCAAGGTGGAGATCGAGGAGCTTCCCGCCTACATGAACGCCATGGACGCGAAGGAGCCTGACGCTATTGAAATTCACCCCGGCATACCCAACGTCTTCTACGAGACGAACTGCATCAAGGGACCCGACTTTGATTGGGACAGCATCCCCGACGCACAGCAGGTCGAGATAGAGAGCTACTGCTCACGTCAGCCGCACCTGCACCTTGAGCCCGACTGCGGCTACGGCTACATAGACGAGGACGGCATGGTCACCGTTCACTCCAAGTCCATCGGCTTACATCTTCATATGCCGATGATAGCGGACGGCATCGGCGTTCCGATGGAGGAGCTTCGCCTTGTGCAGAACCACGCGGGCGGCACCTTCGGCTATAAGTTCTCCCCGACAAACGAGGCGCTCATCGGCGCTGCGGTAAAAATCACCGGCCGCCCCGTCTCGCTCGTATTCAATCAGTTCCAGAACATCACCTACACCGGCAAGCGCTCCCCCGCCTTCATGCACATAAAGCTCGGCGCGGACAAGGACGGCAAGCTGCTTGCAATGTGGGGCGATAACTACGTTGACCACGGTCCCTACTCCGAGTTCGGCGATCTGCTCACCATGCGTCTGAGCCAGTTTACCGGCGCGGGCTACGGCATCCCCTCCATCCGCAACAAGAGCCAGACCGTGTTCACAAACCATGCATGGGGCTCCGCCTTCCGTGCCTACGGCTCGCCGCAGTCCTTCATGGGCTCCGATATTGCAATCGACTGCCTTGCCGCCAAGATGGGCATAGACCCCTTCGAGATGCGCGCAATGAACTGCTACAAGGCCTCCGAGCACACCACCATCCCCACCGGCTACGCTCCCGACGTTTACTGTGAGGAGGAGCTCTTCGACAAGGCTCGTCCGCTGTACGAGGCGGCCAAGAAGCGTGTCGCGGAGAAGAATGCCGCCTCCGACGGGCGCTATAAGTACGGCATCGGCGTGTCCCTCGGCGTTTACGCCTGCGGACTTGACGGCGTTGACGCCTCCTCCGCCTTTGCCGAGCTCAACCCCGACGGCACGGTCACGATGTACGCCTCCTGGGAGGATCACGGTCAGGGCGCCGACATGGGTATTGTCGCCTCCGCGCACGAGACTCTGCGTCAGGCCGGTATAAAGCCCGAGCAGATTCGTCTTGTCATGAACGACACCAAGGTCACCCCGAACTCCGGTCCTGCGGGCGGCTCCCGCTCTCAGGTCATGACCGGCAACGCCTGCCGCCTCGCCGCCGAAAACCTGCTTGCCGCGATGCGCAAGGAGGACGGCAGCTACCGCAGCTATGACGAGATGGTAGCCGAGGGCATAGAGACGAAGGTCGAGGGCAACTGGGTCACGACCTACTGCGCCGACCATCCCATCGATCAGGATACCGCACAGGGCGAGCCCTTTGCGACCTATATGTACACCATCTTCATGCCAGAGGTTCGCGTTGACACTCAGACCGGCAAGGTCAAGGTCGAGAAGTTCACGAGCGTTGCCGATGTCGGTACGATCATGAACAGGCTTCTCGTTGAGGGCAACTTCTACGGCGGTCTTGTTCAGGGCATCGGTCTTGCACTGACCGAGGACTTTGACGATCTGGAGAAGGAGACGAGCCTGCTCAAGTGCGGCATCCCCTACCCGAACGACGCTCCGGACGACATTGAGCTCCACTTCATCGAGACCTACCGTCCCAACGGTCCCTACGGTGCCGCCGGCTGCGGCGAGGCTCCGCTGGATGCACCGCATCCCGCCATCCTCAACGCGATTTATAACGCCACGGGCGCGCGCATCACGCGCATCCCGGCAAGACCCGACAAGGTGCTTGCAGCGCTCAAGGCGCTTGAAAACTAAGCTTTGCCATCAAGCAAAAAAATGTTATAATAGAGAGACCTTATCAAAGGTCTCTCTATTAGGTTTATAAAGAGGTGAGCTCATGTCGGTAATTCAGGAGCGCGGCTCCACGCACGTCTACAAGGTCAACAGAATATCCAAGGACGAGATCGAAAACATGGTGTCGCTGTGCGTCTACGACCAGCCCGCCTTCTGCTCCGCCGCCTGCCCCTTGAAGTTAGATGTCAAGGCAATGCTTGCCGCCGCGGCGGACGGGGATTTTAAGAAGGCGCTCGGGCTATACGAAAAGGCGGTGATTTTTCCGAACGTCGTCTCCGCCGGGTGCGGCGCCCCATGCGAGGCGAAGTGCAAGCTTTCCGAGCTCGGCGAGGGCATAGCGGTACGCGATATCGAGCGCGCCGTGACCCGCTTCGGTGAAAAATCGCGCTCCGGCGGCGTTTTCCGCATGAAGAAAAAGAAGAGCGTCGCCATCTTCGGCTCCGGGCTTTTCGCGCTCTTCCTCGCGGGTGAGATAGAGAAAAAGGCCTACCCGCTCACGGTATTCTGCGAGGAGGCTAACCTGAGCGCATTTCTTCGCGCGGCAGCGCCATTTCTTGATGAGATGGCCTTTGCCGATGAGCTTGGCAGATTAAAGGCCAAGGATATATGCTTTGAGTTCGGCTGCACGCTCAGCGGGGAATTCTATGCCGAAAAGTGCGGCGGCTTTGACGTGTTATGCGCCTCGGCTGCGGCGGCAAGGGGCTTTTTCCCGGACGCCGTCTGTGATGAGCGTTATATGCTCTGTGCGGCTCACTCTCTCGTCATGGGAGCAGACGGCAGTGATGTGCTCAGCGCCGCATTTTCCGCAAAAAAGGCAGCGCTCACGGTAGACCGGCTCGCGCAAAGGCTCTCTCCCGATAATATGCGCGGCAGCGAGGGCACCGTTGAGACAAAGCTGTACGCAAGCCTTGACAATGTCGGCTCGCTGCACCGTGTCGAGTGCGGCGCGGAGGGCTACACGCGCGTGGGAGCCATTGAGGAGGCCAAGCGCTGCATACAGTGCCGCTGCGACGAGTGCATGAAGGCCTGCGCCTATCTCAAGCACTATAAAAAATACCCCGGTCTGCTGGCGCGGGAGATATATAACAACACTCAGATAATAATGGGCGACCACCCGCTCAACAAGGCCATGAACGCCTGTGCGCTCTGCGGTCAGTGTACGGTCGTCTGCCCCAAGGGTATCGACATGGCGCAGGTCTGCAAGAGCGCCCGCGAGAACATGGTTTCGACCGATAAAATGCCGCTTGCACCGCATGAGTTTGCGCTTATGGATATGCTTTTCTCAAACGGCGAGGCCTTTCTATGCCGCAGGCAGCCCGGATATGATAAGTGCAGATATGTCTTTTTCCCCGGCTGTCAGTCCTCCGCCATCGCTCCGGCGACGGTACGCGCGGCGTATGAGGATCTATGCGCGCGCCTTGAGGGCGGCGTTGCGCTGATGCTCGGCTGCTGCGGCGCGATATGCGATTGGGCGGGGCGCTATGAGATGTACGGGCAGCAATTTGAGTTTATCGAAAACGAGCTTGCAAAGCTTGGATATTCCACGGTCATTGCCGCCTGCCCAAGCTGCAAAAAGGAGCTTTCGGGGCATGAAAATATAGAGATCGTCGGGATATGGGACGTATTGCAGGAAATCGGGCTTCCCAAGGAAGCTAAGCTGCTTGAGCGCTGCGCCGCGCTGCACGATTCCTGCGGTGCGCGCGGAGACGCGGAGACTCAGCGCAGTGTGCGCGACATTCTGGAAAAGCTCGGCGTTTCGATACTTGAGACGGAATACTCCGGCGACCGCTCCCCCTGCTGCGGCTACGGCGGTCTGACCTCATACACAAACCGTGAGCTTGCCCACGAGCTTGCGGAAAAATGCCTTGAGCGCAGTGACGCGCCCTATGTCAGCTACTGCATGGCCTGTCGTGACCGCTTTGCGCGGGAGGGGCGGGAGTCGCGGCATATACTTGAGCTTGTCTACGGCACGGACGCGGGTGCGCCGCCCGATATAAGTGAAAAGCGCTATAACCGCCTGACGCTGAAAAATGAACTGCTCCGGGATATCTGGGGCGAGGAGACTATGAACATGAATTTGCCCTATAAGCTGGAATTTGACGAGGCCGCGCTCAAAATGATGGACGAGCGCATGATATTAAAATCCGACGTCATATCCGTCATTGACGCATACCGCGAAAGCGGCGAGGCGATAGAGGACGCCGACACCGGCTATCTCATGCTGAGAGCGAGACTCGGGAACGTGACCTTCTGGGTCGCGCTTACCGAGGACGAGGAGGGCTACACGGTTCGCCGCGCCTACAGCCACAGGATGAACGTCGTTAAACGTCAGGAGTGATATCATGCAGGACAGAACATATTACACCATTGACCCATTGGGTAAGCTCAAATGCAGAAAATGCGGCGTCGCGCTCGTCAAGGGCAAGGCAAAATTCATGTATCTCGATAACGGCTTCCCCGTAGAGCTGCCGGTCTGCCCTCGCTGCGGCTTTGTCTATGTACCGGAGGAGCTTGCGCTGGGGAAGGTTCTCTCCGTCGAGAAGGCGCTGGAGGACAAATGAACGGGCATCCGGGAGGAGACGCGCACACCCTGCGCATGATAGAGCTTTGCGCCCTGTCTCCGGGCGCTCGTGTGCTCGACATGGGCGCGGGCGAGGGTGAGGCAGTCGCCCTGCTGCGCGCTCATGGACTTGACGCCGTCGGCATTGATTTGATTCCGTGCGGAGAAAACGTCGTTCGCGGCGATATGCTGCACAGCGGCTATCCCGACGAAGGCTTTGATGCGATTATATCTCAGTGCGCATTTTATGTGAGCGGAGATGCAAAGGCCGCGCTCCGGGAAAGTCGGCGGCTTCTCAAAGACGGCGGCGTTTTGGCTCTGTCGGACGTATTTTTCGACTCTCCCGAGGCGCTTTTAGCCTCGTCGGGCTTCAGTCTTGAGCATATCGAGGACATGACAGAGCAGTGGCGCGAGTATTATTTTGCCGCGCTTTGGAGCGGAGAGACTATCGGCTGCCCGAAAACCAATTTAAAATGCAGATATTATTTAATCATATGCAGAAAGGAAATGTCTGATGGATCTTTTTGACAGGGTAATGGAGCTTTCACGCTACGGCTATTTCTGCGGTCAGATTTTGGCAAAGCTCCTGCTTGAGACGATAGGCGAGGAAAACACCGGCCTTGTCAAGGCTATGGGCGGGCTCAACGGCGGAGTCGGCTTCTCCGGCGGCTGCTGCGGCTGCATGAGCGGCGGCGCGTGCATCATATCCTATTTCACCGGCAAGGGCGAGGACACCGGCATGGACTCACCTGAGCACAAGGCGGCGCTGGGCGAGTTTACCCGCTGGTTCAAGGACGAAATGACGCTATACTACGGCGGCTACGAGTGCGAGGACATAAGCCGCGGCAACCCCGCAAAGCGCGTGGAGCTGTGCCCGCAGATAATCGCCTCCACCTACGAAAAGTGCATGGAGATACTCTCCGAAAGGGGGCTTATCTGATGCTCGTCGGGCGGACGGAGAGTGTGTGCCCGGTGTGCCTGAGAAAGCTTTCCGCAGAAAAGCGCACGGGTGCAGACGGCTATATCTATATGGACAAGCAGTGCCCAGAGCACGGCAAATTCAGCACGCTCATCTGGGAGGACAATCTCATAAGCTATATGCGCTGGAACCTCGGCAGCAGCACCGTGGAGCCGCCGGTAAACGGCAAGGACGCGAAAAACGGCTGTCCGAACGACTGCGGACTCTGCAAGGAGCATTTGCGTAAGGGCTGCTGTATGCTGCTGGAGCTCACAACGCGCTGCAATCTCCGCTGCCCCGTGTGCTTTGCCTCGGCGGGTACGGAGGAGCGCGAGCTGAGCATGGAGGAAATTGAGCGGCAGTACGATTATCTCATGTCGCACGGCGGTCCGTTTAATATTCAGCTCTCGGGCGGAGAGCCGAGCATGCGGGACGATTTGCCGGAAATAATAGCCCTCGGGCGCAAAAAGGGCTTTAGCTTTTTCCAGCTCAACACAAACGGCATACGCCTTGCAGCTGATGCGGAATACGTGCGGACGCTCAAGGCGGCGGGGCTCAACACGGTGTTTTTGCAATTTGACGGCGTGGACGACGCGGTCTATATGACACTGCGCGGGCGGGCGCTCATGACCGAAAAGCTTGCCGCGATAGAAAACTGCGCGGCGGCGGGGCTTGGCATAGTGCTTGTGCCGGTCATCGCGCCGGGAGTGAACGACGCGCAGGTCGGCGATATACTGCGCTTCGCCCTTGAGCGTATGCCCGCGATACGCGGAGTGCATTTTCAGCCCATCAGCTACTTCGGGCGCTGCGGGCTTGAGCGGCCGGAAAAGCCCATCACCATACCGCGTATGCTTCGTCTCATCGAGGAGCAGATGTGCGGCGCGATGCACGCGCAGGACTTTGCCGGCGGCGGGGCGGAAAATCCCTACTGCTCCTTCCACGCAAGCTATCTGCGCCGCGCGGACGGCAGTCTCCGTCTGCTGCCGAAGAAATCCGGCGCCTCCGCCTGCTGCTGCACGACCTCGGACGATTCGCGCAGCTACGTCGCCAAGCAGTGGAACGGCGAGGACGAGCCGGACTATGCCTCCGACCCGGAGCTTTGCGAGACCTCGGCGCTCGATGATTTTCTTGAGCAGGCGCGGCGGAGCACCTTCGCCGTATCTGGGATGATTTTTCAGGACGCATATAATCTTGATCTTGAGCGGCTGCGCCGCTGCTATATCTGCGAGGTCGATTCAGAATTCGGCATGGTGCCGTTTTGCGCGTATAACCTGACGAACACGGAAGGCAGGGCGCTGTATAGACGATGACAAGGACAAGACTTGACGCGCTCATATGTGAGCAGGAGGGGCTTGAGTCGCTGACGCGCACGGACATACGGCGCATACAGCTTGAAAGACTCAACGCGCTGCTTGCCCGTGAGCGGGAGCGCGGCGGATTTTATTCCGGACTCCCGGCGCGCTTAGACGATTTGGCGGAGCTTTCCGAGCTTCCCTTTACGACGCAGACGGAGCTTGCGGAAAACGCGGGAGCCATGCTCCTGTGCTCTCAGTCGGAGGTGCAGCGCGTGATAAGCGATGTGACGAGCGGAACGACCGGCACTGGAAAGCGCGTATTCTATACCCGCGCCGACTGTGAGCGCACGGTGCAGCTTTTCATGGCGGGTCTGGGTGAGCTTATATTTCCCGACAGCAGGACGCTGATATGTATGCCCTTCTCGGGTCAATTCGGTCTGGGTGAGCTTATCGCCGAGGCGGTGAGCCGGCTGGGCGCAAGTCCGATACGTGCGGGAGCACAGCTCAGCTATCTTGAGCTTAGGGAGCTGATGCGCGCGGAAAGACCGGACAGCTTTGTCGGTATGCCGGTGCAGCTTTTGAGCCTACTTCGCGTATGCGGCAGAGGCAGTCTGGAAAGGGCGCTCGTCAGCGCGGATGCCTGCCCTGAAAGCGTCATATCGGAGGCGGAAAAGCTTCTCGGCAGCAGGCTTTTCCCGCATTACGGCTCCCGCGAAATGGGGCTCGGCGGCGCAGTCTGCTGTCCGGCGCACGAGGGTATGCATCTGCGCGAAAACCATATTATTGCCGAAATTATAGACGAAAACGGCCGCCAAGCCCCGGTCGGGGAATACGGTGAGCTTGTGATAACGACGATTGGCATGGACGCGATACCTCTTATCAGATACCGCACGGGCGACCGCACAAGAATTCTCCCGCAGCCCTGTCCCTGCGGCAGTGAGCTTATTCGCCTTGACCGGGTACGCCGCGAGACGGCGAGCTGCATGGAGAGCTTTGATAACCGGGTTTTCGCCGATGCCCTTATTGTCGATTACACTGCGGCTTACCGGGACGAAAGATATATAATCAACGCGCTGACGCTCGGCGAGCACGAGCCCTCGGAGCTCTTCAAATCGGTTTTCGGAGAGAATTCTGAGCTTCACCTGCGCGCCGTCACGGGAGCCGACAGGTCGATGTATGCGGGAAAGCGTGTGCTCTTGAGCTGAAAATCGAATAGCAAGAATAATCATCAAAAAACCTGAGCTAAGCACTCAGGTTTTTGCATCCTCCGCCGTATTTTTCAAATCCACGCCCGCTATTCTTTGCAATTTCAGTATAATTCATGAGATATCAAAATGCAAGAAAAAGCGAGGCGATTTGCCTTGGACGCAGATTTTTCCTCAGCGCCAATCGCCGGAAACTCCGTCGGGGACCCCGGGAAGGGGCGTATATAGAAGATTTTTTTTCTCGGGCTTTTCCGCGCGGAAATCGTGCCCGGTCTCGGCAGGCGGCTGCTTGCTCTTGTTCTTATTCTTCTTGGACATATCTTCCTCCTGAAAACAGTTGTCAGTGCATAGCTTCCCCCGCTTATTCCGTTTTATACGCCGAACTCAGTCAAACAGCGCCTCCCATGTCTCTGACCTATGCGCTTTGAAGCACATTTCTATCTGCTCAGCGGTGTTTTTCTCCTCCGCAAGCGGCGGCAGTTCATCCTGAGCAAAATAGCCGGAGCCGCGAGTTTCGCTGTTCGGGCGAAATTCACCGCCCAAAAGCTCACACTCCACAAAAATCTTGCATATACCGTAGGCATAGCGCGGACGATTGTGCTTTTGTCTATCCTGCACGGCTATTATTCTCCGTGCGCAAACCTCCAGCCCTGCCTCCTCGCGCGTCTCCTTCTCGGTATTGCTTTTAACCGATTCAAGCACGTCGCACCAGCCGCCGGGCAGTGACCATTTTCCGTTGTTCTCCTCGACGAGCAGAATTTTCCCATCCCGAAACACTGCGGCGCGGGTGTCAATTTTCGGCGTCTGGTATCCGTTCTCTCCGCAAAACAGCTCCTTTACCCGCTCTAACGGAAGCTCAGTATATTCTGCAAGCATCTCAGCCGAAATGTCACGGATACGCTCAAAGCGCTCTCGGTCGTATATATCGCGGGTATAAAACAGTCCTGCCTGTGCCAGAGCCTGAAGCTCCATCGCCCAGCTTATATATTTATTTTCGTTCATAAATGCCTCCTATACTAAAGCAAACCCGCATGAAAAGTTCATGCGGGTTTGTAAGTAAATCAATATGCTACGCCCCAGTAAATCATGTGCTTTGCGGGCTTGCCGCAGCAGGCGCAGACCTCGCCGAGCTTCTCCTGCTCGAAGGGGATGCAGCGGGAGGACATTCCGGCCTTTTCCTTCATATCCAGCTCGCACTGCAAATCGCCGCACCACATGGTCTTGATGAAGCCGCCGTTGCGCTCCTGAAGCTCCTTCGCCTCCTCAAGAGAGTAGGCAGCATAGGTGTGCTCGTCCAGATTGCGCTTTGCCTTGGCATAAAGACCCTTCTGCACCTCGTCAAGCAGCTCATGGATGCGCTCGGCTATCTCGCAGAGTGCCACGGAGCTCTTTTCGCCGTTGTCGCGGCGGACGGCCATGCAGACGCCGTTTTCGATGTCTCTGGGTCCAAGCTCTATGCGCAGAGGCACGCCCTTCATCTCATACTGCGCGCACTTCCAGCCGAGGGAGTTGTCGCTGGTGTCTATCTTCACGCGCACGCCCGCAGCCTTGAGGCTTTCGTAAAGCTCCTGCGCCTTTTCGATGACGCCGGGCTTATGCTGCGCCACGGGCACGACCACGACCTGAACCGGCGCAATGCGCGGGGGCAGCACAAGACCGTTATTGTCGCCGTGGGTCATGATAAGACCGCCGATTATGCGCGTAGACATACCCCAGGAGGTCTGATAGGGGTGCTTCTGCTGATTGTCCTTATCCGTAAAGGTGATGTTAAACTGCTCGGCAAAGCCCTGACCGAAGTAGTGGCTTGTGCCGGACTGGAGCGCCTTCTTATCGTGCATCATGCACTCGATGGTGTAGGTGTTGACAGCGCCCGCAAACTTCTCCTTGTCGGTCTTGTTGCCGCGGATAACGGGCATCGCCAGATAGTTCTCGCAGAGGTCTGCGTAAACCTCAAGCTGCTGCAAGGTCTCCTTGCGCGCCTCCTCCTCGGTCGCGTGCAGGGTGTGACCCTCCTGCCAGAGAAATTCTCTGCCGCGCAGGAAGGGGCGGGTAGTCTTCTCCCAGCGGAGCACGGAGCACCACTGGTTATATAGCATGGGCAGGTCGCGCCAAGAGTGGACGACATGGCTCCAATGATCGCAGAACAGCGTCTCGGAGGTCGGGCGGATGCACAGACGCTCGGGCAGCTCCTCACTGCCGCCGACGGTGACCCACGCACATTCCGGCGCAAAGCCCTCGACATGATCCTTCTCCTTCTGGAGCAGGCTCTCCGGTATCAGCATTGGCATTGCGACGTTTGTATGTCCGTCACGCTTGAACATTCCGTCAAGAATGTGCTGAATATTCTCCCAAATCGCGTATCCGTAGGGGCGCATGATGAAGCAGCCCTTAACGCCGGAGTAGTCCACCAGCTCCGCCTTTGTGCATACGTCGGTAAACCACTGAGCAAAGTCCTGCTCCATGTCGGTTATCTGCTCGACCTTTTTTTCTTTTGCCATTGTTTTTCTCCTTTCGTCAGGGCCCTTGCCCCGCCGTATTCGATTTACCATTTTATTATCCCGCCCGCGCCTTGTCAATAGCCATGTTTGCGCCATTTTGATAAAATATGCGGCAACTATTGCGATAAAATCCCCTTGAGCGAAACAAAATCGGTAATAAGTATATTATTTGAACAGCTTCTCGAGGATGCCGTTTTCCATATCGGCTATGTTATACATGGTGTCTAAAACCTTAAAGGTTTCTTCAAGGTTGCCCCTTGCCTGCTTCCACCCGCCGCCATCCGTAATCCATACAAAACGGAAGCCCGGTATTGACTTGGACTCCTCGGCAATCATCTTGTAGCTGCGCGCGGTTTCATTGAGCTTGGAGCCGCCGCTTGTATAGAAATTGGTTTCTATGACATAGACGCAATCAGGTGTTTTTACCGCAAAGTCCCAACGCTTTGTAGACGTGCCGTTTGAGGATATATTGGAAAGGTCAAGGCTCCACTCTCTTTCAATCTCTGACAGATACATTTCTTTCCGGTATTCGACTCCGGTCTTTTTCAGGAAGCTCTCCACCAAATCCTCCATTTGGTGACCGCCTCTGTTCTTTCGTCCGTTTGAGCCCAAGCCGACCTCAACGCCTGTTGCGTAGTCAAAAAGATTGCTTATTATGTGATTTTGAAGCAGATCAAAAAGTCCGGTCTCGCGCATGAAGTATTTATACTGCTCCGTCGTTTGAATTGGGGCGTCAAAGCGGTAATTGATTGCAAAATTCTCGTCCTGGCAGAATATTTCATCGTTGCGGACAGCCAAGAGAAGCGGAACTGCCTTTAGGCACTCCGGATATTTCAACAGGACATTTTCAAAATCAGCCTCAATATTCTTCGACCCGACAAGGGCATTGAGAATATTCAGCTCAATTTTTAACGCAGAGGCTTTTTCATAAACCTTTTCAAAATCGGTGTAGTACCCGTAGCCGTTTATGGATGGTCGAAAGCTTTCAAGCCACTGAGAAAAACTGCGTTTTGTCATGCATGCACCAGCCTTTCTTTTGATAGTTCTATGTATTCTCTGTCGCGGTCTATCCCTATGTAATAGCGCCCCAAATGCTTACACGCAACGCCTGTTGTCGAGGAGCCGCAAAACGGATCAAGAACAAGGTCACCGTCATGAGTTGAGGCAAGAATAATTCTCTCAAGCAGGTAAAGCGGCTTTTGGGTCGGATGTTTGCCGAAGCTCTTTTCGGACATAGGCGTTAATGCGCCGTTCCAAACATCCTTCATCTGCTTGCCGTTATTGAATTCCTTCATAAGCTCATAATTAAAATAATGGCGCGATTTATCGTCATTCTTCTGCGCCCAGAGTATTGTTTCGGTGCTGTGCGTAAAGCAGCGGCAAGCCAAATTGGGCGGCGGGTTCGTCTTTTGCCAAGTTATATTATTGATTATCTTAAAGCCTTCCTGTTCAAGCGCAAGGCCTACCGAATAGATATTGTGCATTGTCCCGCTTATCCATATTGTCCCGTTTGGCTTGAGCACATTTTTGCAAAGCCTTATCCAACTGCGGTTAAACTCGTGCTTCTCCTCAACGCCGCCTATCTTATCCCAGTCGCCCTTATCCACCGATACCGCCTTGCCGCCGCTGCATGAAATCCCCCCATTTGACAAAAAATAAGGGGGATCGGCAAAAATCATATCCGCACATTCGGGCTTCATTCTGCCAAGAGCTTCAAAGCTGTCGGAAAGATAAAGGGCTGAATTTTCGTCAAAAAAATACGGCTTTATTCCCTGTATATATATTCCCATATCAATAATTCGTTATCAAAAGCTCTCGGCTTGTCCGCTTGGCAGCATTTCTGTTTATCATGCGCTTTACGTCAAGACCTTGAATATTATATCCCTCATAAAGCTCATACACCAGAGGAACATCATTATTCGACAGCATCAGCTTCGCCCCCCTCGAGTCCAGACGCTTGAAAAGCTGAGCAAGGCGAAGGTGATCGTTATAACTGAAGCCGTCCTTCGTATAATCCGTAAAATCCGCCGTGCTGCTGACAGGCACATATGGGCTGTCAAAATATACAAAATCTCCGCTGCGGACATTCTCACAGGCTTTCTCAAAGTCAGAGCAGCTTATGGAGATGTCGGCAGACTGCAAATACTCCGAAATTGCAAACACGTTTTCAACATCAATGGATTTCCCGGTGGTTTTATTATTGTATGGGACATTAAATAATCCATTATTATTAACTCGATATAGTCCGTTAAAGCAGTGCTTATTAAGCCATATCATCAGGGCTGCACATTCCACATCCAGTATATTTGCAGATATTTTAGCGTTGTACCTCTCACGAATACTGTAGTACATCTCGGCATCGCAGGGTCTGCGGTCAAGCTCAGATACAATATCAATAAGCATCGGGGCGTTTGATTTAAGCTGAGAATAGAGGTTTATAAGCTGCTCGTTAATATCATTGACGGCTGCTTTTTCCGGAGAAACTGCAAGAAGAACAGCTCCGCCGCCAATAAAAGGCTCGAAGTACCGGTCATAATGCGCAGGCATTCTCGCTGCTATCGCCTCAAGTAATTGAGTTTTTCCTCCTGCCCATTTCAAAACCGGAGACATTCTTCTTTCATTCACGAGCTTCACCTCTGATGTTCACAATTTTCAACATTTTAGATTATATCATTTGAATTGCGAAACTTCAATATCCCCTTAACACTTCGGCGGCACAACATTCTGCCCTTGTCAATAGCCATGTTTGCGCCATTTTGATAAAATATCTATAATTTTTCTTGACCTACGGCCCCACTTTGCTTATAATATCTTTGATTATTGTTAAACACACCCCGGAGGTGAAGCTTTATTAACAAGCAGAAATTTCTTGCAGAGCTCGGCAAGCTGCTGACCTTCATGTACGAGGAGGATCGACAGACCGCCCTCGCCATGTATAATCGCCTCTTTGATGAGGTAGGCGACGAGCAGGGTCTGTTGCAGCTTCTCGTCTCTCCCACACGTCAGGCAGTTGTCATTGCCCGCTCATATAACGCCAAGGAGCGCAAGCTCCAGGTTCACGCGCAGTTTCGTGAGGACAACGGTGAGCCCGGTGACGGCTCCGTGCCGCAGTTTGTTAGCGTGATAGACAGTCTGCGCGAGGAGGCGCTGAGCCGTCAGGCTCCCAAGGTCGTTGAGGTGTCGGCGGATCAGTTCTCGATGTTTGAGGACGATTTCTATGCCCCCACGCCCGACGGTGCAGAGGCGGAGGAGTCTCCCGCAGCGGAGGCTGAGACTGAGGAAGCGCCCGCAGCGGAGCCCGATGCCGCTCCCGCTGAGGAGCAGCCGGAGGAAGCACCCGCCGTCATTGAGGAGCTTGCAGTCGAGATAAGGTCCGAGGCTGACGAGGCTGCGGAGGAGGCTCCTGCCGAGGCTCCCGCAGAGGAGACTGAAGCTGAGGAAGCGCCCGCGGAGGAGTCCGACGCGGTGGATGCCTTCCTTGAGGACTTCGAGATAGTTGACCCGGAGATAGGTGACGATGAGGAGCAGGCCATCGCAGCTCACGAGGAGTCGGAGACGGAGGAGCTTGCCGGTGACGGTGAGCACGAGGACGCCATTGTTCTGGACGAGGAGAGCTATGAATACTCTGACGACTGGGATGACTATGAGGACGAGGTCTCTACCGTCCGCAAGCCCCGCGTGTTCCTGCTGATACTCTACATACTGCTCGCAATTCCCGTGGGTCTTATCGGAATACTTGTTCTCGTTATTCCCACCGTTATCTTCCTCGCACTGTCGGCGCTGCTGGTCACGCTCGGCGTTGTCGCCGTGACGACCGCCTTTGCGCATCTCCCCCTCTTTGCGGACGTCATAGTTGCGATAGGCGCGGCGTTTATCCTGCTTGCGCTCGGTCTGCTGACGCTGTGGATAGCGGTCTGGTTCGTCGGCGGCGTAATGGTCGGTCTTGTGCGCGGACTTGTTCACCTCGGCGGCAAATGGTGCTATAAGGAGGTAGAAGCCTGATGAAAAGTGCATGGAAGGTCATCATCATGATAGTGCTTGTCGCACTGCTTCTCGGTGCCGTCAGCGTTGCAGTCGGTCTTATGACCGGCGCGGAGTTCGGGCATATCTACAGTGCGCTTGACGCAAAATACAACCTGACCTTTTATATCGACGCTCTGCCGGAGATAATGTCGCAGGTTGAACAGATACTTTTAAGCTGATATAAGCCAAGCAAAAATGACTGCCTCGGTTCGGTGAGGCAGTCATTTTTATGCTTTATTATTATATTTTAATAAGACAGCAGCGGTGCGGAGCCGTCGTCCTCGGTCTTTGTTATGGAGCGTATCTCCGCCTCATAGCTGTAATTCTCGTTTACCTGCACCGTGAACTTATCTCCCACCCTTTTGCCGAGTATCTGCTTGCCAAAGGGGGAGTCCATGCTGATAAGCCCCTTTCTCGGGTCACAGCGCACGGTTGTGACCACCTGTATCACATCCGTCTCGTCATCCTCGGGCATATAGACCTCGACCTTGTCAAAAAGCCCTACCTCATCGGCACGGGAGCGGTCATTTATGACCGAGGCTGTCTTTATCATGCCCTCAAGATATCTTATCCTGCTGCGGTTTTTGTTCTGCGCCTGCTTTGCGGCCTTGTACTCGTAGTTCTCGCTCAGGTCGCCGAAGGCTCTGGTGCGCTTGACCTCCTCAATAAGCTCGGGCATAAGCTCCAGCCGCCGGTAGTCAAGCTCCTCCTGCATCTTTTTTATGTCGTTTGCCGTCAGTTTATCGTGCATTTGTATTGCCTCTTGTTTTAGATATCAATATTTATCGTGTTAAGCCCGTTCTTTTCAAACTCCGCCATGTACTCATCAAAGCGATTGGTGAGCGCGGTGGCATCATCCGGGTCGCTATCCTCAAGCCCGAGGTCGCGCCGTGCAAGCTCCTCGGCAAGAATATCGAAGAATACCGCATCCTCGTAATCGGCTATTGCTTCATGTATGCCGCCGTCCTCATAGGCGCGCGAGGGGAAAACGTGGCCCTGCCAGCTCTCCACCAGCGAGCGCATACCGTTTGCCGGTGCCTTTGCAAACAGCTTCTCCTGCAAAAGGTCATAGTCCTCTATACGGTCGTCCGTGCGGGTCGAATTGAGTATCCAGTTGCCGATATATACCAGGTCAAGAAGCAGCCGGTACTCCTTGTTTGTAAGCTCTATGTTCATGCTTTGCCTCCTCCAGCCTCGAATAAATGGGCAGAAGCTCTGCCGCTCGATACTGCTTTAATATATAAAGTATATACTTATTATAGCAAAACACAAGCCCCTTTTCCACTCATTGCAGCAAATTTATTTATTCGTTCAAGTTTTGCTTGTAATAATAGTGTTTTTGCTGTATATTTAAATATCGGCTGCTTATTTCCAATTGCGGCCGAAGGAGAGACTCATGGATAACAGACCTATCGGATTTTTCGACTCGGGCTTTGGCGGGCTGACGGCGCTCAGAGCCTTCCGGCAGCTCATGCCCGAGGAGAACATTATATACTTTGGCGATACCGGGCGTATGCCCTACGGTCCGCGCCCTGCGGCACAGCTTCGGCGCATGGCGATGCAGGATCTGGAGCTGCTGCGCGGCTGCGGCGTAAAGGCGATACTCGCCGCCTGCGGCACGGTGTCCAGCACGGCGGGCGACCTGCTTTACGCATATCCTCTGCCCGTCACCGGCGTACTCCGTCCGGGAGTCAAGGCTCTTGCCGAGTTTGCCGGAGATGCGCCCCTCGGCGTGTTGGCGACTCAGGCCAGCATAAACAGCGGCGCCTTCCGGCGTGAGCTTGAGCGCTGCGGCGCAGAGCAGGACGCTATCTATATGGCCTGCCCTGACTTTGTCCCGCTCATCGAAAGCGGACACTATTCCCCGGACGATGCCGCCGTGCGCGAGGCGGTCAGCAAGTATCTGCGTCCTATGCGGGACGCCGGGGTGCGCGCGATACTGCTCGGCTGCACACATTACGGGCTTATCGAGCAGGCCATTCAGGATTATATGGGCAAGGAAACGCGGCTTGTCAGCGCCTCGGAGTCTGCGGCAAGGGAGCTGCGGGATACGCTCTCCGCACTAGGCATAAGCGGCGGCAGCGGCAAGGAGCGCTATCTTACCAGCGGCGCTACCGAGGACTTCGGGCGCATGGCTGCGATATTTCTCGGCTGGCAGCCCGCAAGCCTTGCGGAGTATGTGCCGCCGATGGAGGTGGAATAAGGCATGAAGGACGTTGTTATCGACATCGTGACCGAGCAGTTCGGCGACGGAGACGACCGGGATCTTATGGAGTTTTCGACTGACGGCGAATATATCTTCGACGGCGAGAGCGGCTGCTTCAGCTATATGGAGAGCGAGCTCACCGGGCTTGAGGGCACGCGCACAAGCGTTGCGGTCACGTCGGAGGAAATAGTCGTTGACCGCGAGGGCTGCGTTACCGGGCGCATGATATTCAGGGAGGGTACGAAAACCAGCTTCCTGTACGATACGCCATACGGCGCGGCGATGCTGGGCATAGACACAAGAAAAATCAAACACAGCTTCAATGAGCAGGGCGGCAGTCTTGAGATAGACTATGTCGTCAACATGGAGCACACCATAGTAAGCAGAAATATTTTCAAAATAAACATTACCGAACAAAAGAGGGAGCAGCAATGGCAAATCTGATACAGAGCGCAAAGGAGCGCATAAGCGATATTCTCAACAAGGCATATGCACAGGCCGCCGAAAAGGGCGAGCTGCCTGCGGGAGCCGAGCTCAGCGGCAGCGTGGAGATACCGAAGGATACCGCAAACGGCGACTACGCCGCAAACCACGCCATGACCGGCGCACGCGCGCTGCATATGGCTCCGCGGAAAATTGCCGAGGTGCTGACCGCGAACATGGAGCTTGAGGGCACATGGTTTGATTCCGTTGAGGTTGCCGGCCCCGGCTTCATCAACTTCCGTCTCGGCAAGAGCTGGTACGGCGACGTGTTGAAGAATATCGCCGAGGAGGGCGCGGATTACGGCCGCGTTGATGTCGGACACGGTGAGAAATGCATGGTCGAGTTTGTCTCCGCAAACCCCACCGGCCCCATGCACATGGGCAACGCCCGCGGCGGCGTTCTGGGCGATGCGCTGGCAAGCATACTTGACCGCGCGGGCTACAGCGTATGGCGTGAGTTTTACGTCAACGACGCGGGAAACCAGATAGAAAAGTTCGCCTCCTCCATCGACGCGCGCTATCAGCAGCTCATACTCGGCGAGGATAAGGTCGAGTTCCCGGAGGACGGCTACCACGGCGACGATATCAAGGAGCTTGCAAAGGGCTTTCTTGACGTTTACGGCGAGGACTACCTCAAGCGCCCCGAGGCGGAGCGTCACGAGGCTATGGCGCGCTTCGGTCTTGACCGCAACATCCCCAAGATGCAGTCCGACCTGCGCCGCTACGGTATAGAGTATGACCAGTGGTTCTTCGAGTCGGAGCTGCACGAGAGCGGCTATGTCGCGGAGTCCGTGCAGAAGCTGACCGAGCTCGGCTACACCTACGAAAAGGACGGCGCGCTCTGGCTGCGTACCTCCGAAATTCTGGGCGGCAAGCTGCGCGAGGCCGGTAAGAGCGAGGAGGACATTGCAAAGCTTGAGCTCAAGGACGACGTTCTTCGCCGCGCCAACGGCTTCTATACTTACTTTGCCGCCGATATCGCCTATCACCGCAACAAATTTGAGAAGCGCGGCTTCGACAAGGTCATAAACGTCTGGGGTGCCGACCATCACGGTCACGTTGCGCGTCTCAAGGGCGCAATGGACGCACTCGGGCTTGACGGCGAGCACAGACTCGACATCGTTCTTATGCAGCTTGTCAAGCTCACCCGCAACGGCGAGGTCGTGCGTATGTCCAAGCGCACCGGCAAGGCGATCTCCCTCACCGACCTCCTTGACGAGATTCCCGTGGACGCCGCGAGATATTTCTTTAACTCCCGTCCCGAGTCTCCGGTCGAGTTTGACCTTGAGCTTGCCATACGTCAAGACAGCGAGAACCCCGTATATTACGTTCAGTACGCCCATGCGCGTATCTGCTCCATGATAGCCGCCCTCGCCGCCGACGGTCACGCGCTCCCCAAGCTTGAGAGCGTTGACCTGTCCCTGCTCAGCACCGACGCGGAGCGTGAGCTTATAAAGCAGCTTGCGGCGCTCCCCGAGGAAATTCGCCTCGCCGCCCGCGACTATGACCCGAGCCGCATCAACAAGTTTGTCACCGAGCTTGCCGCGCGCTTCCACCGCTTCTACACCGTCTGCCGCATCAAGGACGCGGAGCCGGGTGTGCTTGAGGCGCGTCTCCTGCTTGCCGATACCGTTCGCCGCGTGCTTGCCGTCGCGCTCGGCATCATCGGTGTCTCCGCACCCGAGAAAATGTGAGCATATTAAACAAATATTAAAGAAATCTCCGGAATTACCCGGAGATTTTTTATTGCAAATTCAAGGCCTCGCATGATATATTTTTAGCAAGCTATTAAATATTTCTCTCCGCGAAGAAACATCACCTCTATATAAATTCACATTGAACGGGAGGCGATCATATGTCATATCTTCTCTATCTCAGGCGTTCCTTTACCCGCAGTCCCCGCCGCCATGCAGTGCTGCTTGCGGTGCTTAGCTGTGCGTTTCTGCTGCCGCTATTGATATGCATCTACCGTGACAGCAACGCATGGGGCACGCGGCAATTCCTGCTCACCCGCTCTGCGGGCGAGACATACCACATCGGAAACGCAACGGAGGCTGAGCTGCCGTATTTTGAGGGCATCTCCGGGCTATCCGAGCCGGTTTTCCGTGACGGCACTATCTATATGCACATTCTGTCGGACGAGGAATGGAAGGATCCGGAGAGCAGGCTCGCTTTTGAAAACGAGCTTAGCAAGCGCATTGAGGCCTCGGGCAACAAGGCTCTGTACCCGCGCTCGTTCAGCTACGAATACGCCCACGGGATATCCGACGACCCATCTTATATTTCGGGGCAGCGGGCTTTGCTGCTTGTCAATGTGCTGGTCATTCTGCTGTCGGTATCGGTGCTGCGCTCCGCTTACCGAAACCATCTGAGGCGCTTTTCCGCCGACGTTGGAGCGCTCCGCGCCTGCGGAGCCGGGCGCAGGCAGATATGCATTATCTTTGCCGTGGAGCTTGCGGCGGTATTTCTGCTTGCGGCGCTATGCGCCGTGCTGCTCTCCATAATATCGCTGAAGGCGCTGTTCACAACCTTTCTTGAGATACGGCACGACAGTCTTGCTTGGCTGATATTCCATGTGGAGCCGCTGAACATTCTTCTCCATCTTCTTGTTTTCTTCGTTGCGCTGGCGCTGTCTCTCGGTATGAGCCTGCATAGCTACAGCCGCAAGTCCGCGCGGGCGCTACTGAATGACGCGGAAAGCGAAAAAGCTCTGAGCCGCGCTCGAAAGCCCCTTCTGCGGCGCTCCTCTCCGGCGGCAACGCTCTGCGCACTGTGGCGCAGCCGCACAAACCGCAGCTTCCGCTCCTGTCTCCGGGTGTCCGTTCCGGTAATGGCGGTGTTTCTGCTGCTCTTTAACATTCTCACTCTTGCCGTTCAGGTCACGGGCGCGGAGGAAGAATGGGGCTTGCGGATCTCCCGCTCCGCCTATGACGGAAAGGGCTTTTCGGCAGAGGATACGGCATATATATCCTCACTGGAGGGCGTGAAGCAGACGCGGCTCGTCTATGAGCCGAGGGACTATATCCTGCTGCCCGACTCGCTGGCGGAGCTTGCGTCTACACTGCGCATACGGCAGTACAGCAGCCTTGACGCGGCGGCGCAGTCCCTTTCCAAGTATGAGGTTGCCGTCAGCCGCAAGGGGGAGCAGCGTCTCGGGGACGTGCTGCGTATCTGCCGGGTCGAAAAGTATTACAATGCAGACGGCTTTGCCACTGAGCCCGCCCCGGAGGATGTGACCACGCTGACGGTGGCGGCGCTGGCAGACACGGAGCCCTTCGGCTCGTCAGTGGATATCTATGTAAGCGACGAGCTGTATGCGGACATTATCGCAACGGAGCCGCTAACGGGCATTGAGATTGCTCTGACCGAGCCCGCCATGAACGCACAGGTGGAGGAAGCGCTGCTCGCGCGCTTTACGGGCGCGGAGTATCAGCTGACGAACCGGCAGTCGGGCGCGGATTTTCTGCGGGAAATGTCCTCCGGCGTGTATCTTCTTCTGGCATATATCTTCTCGGCGCTCTTTCTCTTTATCCTGCTGATCATCTATGTCCGGCTATGCGATTACATTGAGGGCAGCCGCCCGCTTATCCGCTCTCTTCACAGGCTCGGCGCGTCAAAGAGGACGCTGTATCGCTCATATATACGGCAGGCCGGGGTTTCCGCCGCAATTGCCGTTGCCGCGCCGTTTTTAATCAGTCTTCCGCTGACGGCGCTGCTGTGCGCATGGCAGAATGTGCCGCTGCACATTGACGGCGTCATGCTTGCAGCCTATGCGGCTCTGGCGGCTCTGCTGCTGCTAAGCTATCGGCATCCGATACGCCTGACGCTAAGACGGGCGCTGCGTCCCCTATAAAGAAAGGAGATGTTATGATGAATGCAGTTACAGTAAAAAATCTCAGCAAGGTATTTCGGCAGGGCGACGAGAGTATTCGCGCCGTGGATAATATCAGCTTCACTGTAGCGCCGGGTGAGCTTGTCGCCATCGTGGGGCAATCCGGCTCCGGTAAGACTACTCTTTTGAACCTGATAGGCGGCATCGAGCATCCCAGCTCCGGCAGTGTGGAGGTGGGCGGCGTAAACGTCTGCACCGCCGACGATGAAACGCTCTCCAAAATACGCAGGAAAAAGATAGGCTATATCTTTCAGGACTTTAACCTGATACCAATTCTGACGGCGGAGGAAAACATCATCATGCCGCTGCTGCTGGACGGCAAAAGACCGGATAAGGCAAGGCTGCGTGAGCTGGCAATCTTTCTGGGCATCGAAAAGCGCCTGAAGCATCTTCCGGGGGAGCTGTCGGGCGGTCAGCGTCAGCGCGTCGCCATCGCCCGCGCGCTTATAAATAATCCGGTCATTCTCCTCGCCGACGAGCCCACCGGAAATCTCGATAAAAAGGCGGCGGATGAGATCATGGAGCTGCTGCTCGCGGTCAACCGCCGCGGAAATACTGTGCTGCTTGTGACGCATGAGCAGCGCTACGCCGATATGTGCGGAAGAAAAATTGAGCTTTGCGACGGTAAAATCATCGTTTAACCGGCGTAGTGAGTTAAAGCCTGAGTTTAATGCTCAGGCTTAGCACTCAGGCTTTTTATTTGAATATAAGCTTTACAAGCATACAAAGAATAACACCGAACATAGTCGGCAGGACGGCGGCGACCGCAGTCCATGCAAGGCTACCGCTCTCCTTTTTTATCGTCAAGAGCGTAGTGGAGCAGGGCCAATGCAGAAGCGTAAATATAATCACGCAGAGTGCAGTCAGCGTGGTCCAGCCGTTTGCCCGGAGCACCGCACATAGCGACTCAAGCCCGCCTATCGGCGCAAGACTTCCCTGCGCCGTGTATATCATCAGCGCCACCGGCAGGACTATCTCATTTGCGGGAAGCCCGAGTATAAAGGCCAGAAGAATGACTCCGTCCATGCCCATAAGCCGCCCAAGCGGCTCAAGAAATCCCGCGCACTGCTGCAAAAGGCTCTCCCCGCCTGCGCTTATGTTCGCCAGCGCCCAGATTATCGCCCCGGCAGGCGCGGCGACTGCGGCGGCGCGCCCGAGGACAAACAGCGTCCTGTCTAAAATGGAGCGTACCAGCACCTGCGCTATCTGCGGCATACGGTAGGGCGGCAGCTCGAGTATAAAGCTGCTCTCCGCGCCGCGCAGAAGCGTTGCCGACAGCAGCCTCGTAGCGGCAAAGCTCAGCATGACGGCAAGCAAAATCACGCCCGTCAGCATGAGCGCCGGTACGAATGCGCCGCCGGAGGCAAAAAACATCGTGATTATCGTGATGAGCGCCGGGAAACGCCCGTTGCAGGGCATGAAGCTGTTTGTCAGCATTGCAAGCAGCCTTTCACGCGGGGAGTCGATGATGCGGCAGCCGACCACGCCCGCCGCGTTGCAGCCCAGCCCCATGCACATCGTCAAGGCCTGCTTTCCGCAGGCGCGGCACCTTTTGAAGGGACAGTCTAAATTATACGCGGCGCGCGGAAGGTAGCCCGCGTCCTCAAGCAGCGTGAACAGCGGAAAGAATATCGCCATCGGCGGCAGCATCACGGAGGTCACCCACGCAAGCACACGGTACGAGCCGTCGAGCAGCAGTCCGCGCAGCCACTCAGATGCGCCGAGTGCGGAAAACAGCGCGTTCAGCGCCCGCTCGCCGTGGCCGAGCAGCCATGCCAGCCACTCCGAGGGGTAATTTGCGCCGACTATCGTGATATAGAGCACTACGGCAAGCAGCGCCAGCATCATCGGATATCCGAGCAGTCTGCCGGTCACTATGCGGTCAATACGCCGGTCGCGGTCGGTATAGCCGCCCTCCCGATGCACACAAACGCCGCATATGTTCTCGCTCTCCTGCATCAGCGCCGTGACGAGCATATCCTTTAGCTTTTCCGCGTCTATCCCCTGCTCCGATAGCTTTTCGCGCTCCCTCGCGGCAAGCTCTGCAAGCGGAGTCCTGTCAAGCGCGCCTAAATACTCCTCGATGCGCCGGTTCAGCGCCGCGTCATTTTCGAGCATACGCAGGCAGAGCCAGCGCGGGCAGAGTCGAGACTCGCATAGCTTCTCCGCCTCGGGCAGCAGCGCCGCGACCGCATTTTCTATTGTCTCGGGGTATGTGACGGTATAGGCGCGGCTTTCCGGCGCCTTGAGCAGCCGCGGCAGAGCGGCAATGATTTTCTCCCGTCCGCCGCGTGAGCGCGCCGCGACTTTGAGCGCGGGCACGCCGAGCCTTTCCTCAAGCGCGGCAATATCCACGCTTATCCCCTTGCGCGCCGCCTCGTCAATGAGATTGACGCATACAAGCGCCCTGCCGCCAAGCTCCAAGGCTTGCAGCACAAGATTGAGATTTCGTTCAAGACAGCAGGCGTCGCAGACGATAATCACCGCGTCCGCGCCGCCGAAGCATATGAAATCGCGTGCGACCTCCTCCTCGGCAGAGCGTGCCATCAGCGAATAACAGCCCGGGAGATCGACAAGCAAATGCTCGCCGCAGCGCCCCCGCGCATTTACGACGGTCTTCCCCGGCCAATTTCCGGTATGCTGATGCAGCCCGGTCAGCGCGTTAAAAACCGTGCTTTTGCCGACGTTCGGGTTGCCTGCCAGCGCGATGACGCTCCCGCCCTCGCCCGGATGAAGCTCAACTTCCGCCGCGGCTCTGCGCCCCGTGGAGCTCCCGCTCAGTCCCATGCCCATCCTCCTCTCCGGCGCGGAGAATTATTTTCCGGCAGTCCTCGCGGCGCAGTGCCAGCACCGCCCCGCGCACAAGATAGGCGCGCGGATCTCCGCCGGGGCTTACACCGAGACATTCAACGCGCACACCGGGCGTGAGTCCCATATCCAGAAGCCGCCGGCGCATCCCGCAGCCGGACTCCAGTCTTATCAACGTCGCGCTCTCGCCGCTTTGCAGCCTGTCAAGGCTGAATTCTCCGTTCCAATTCAAAAATAACACCCGCTTCCACCACCAGTATATTGCGCGGCGGTGCAGCGGGTGTCAGATTTTTTCAAAAGAGCAGCCAAGCGGCTGCTCTTTTATGGGATACTTTACATTATGATGCACTTTTTGGGGCAGATCTCGGCGCAGGTACCGCAGGCGACGCACTTCTCGTCGTCAAGCTTCCACGTCTTGTTCGCACGGTATACCTCTATCGCCCCGGCGGGGCATTTCTTGGCGCAGAGCGTACAGTACACGCATCTTGACGGGTCGCTGACGGGCTTACCGTCGTCGCGGGGCTTGATTTCTGCGGCGGGGGCTGCGTCCTCACACTTTGCGGCAGGTGCGGGAGCTGCTTTTTTGGCGGGCGGCTTCTTTATAAAGCTGCCGCTGACGAGCAGATCCTCCTCCTTGGTCGCTACCATGTGATAGTCGCCGCTGAGCTCTATCGCCTTGCGCGAGCAGAAGTCGGCGCAGGTGGCGCAGAAGGTGCAGGAGCCGAGATTGAAGGTCAGGGTTATCTTGTCGCCCTCCTCGGTCTTCTCAACGGTGCGGGTGATGGCGTTGCCGGAGCAGACGCGCTCACACATACCGCAGGCAATGCACCTGTCGGCGTGATAGACTATTCTGCCGCGATAATTGGGCGCGGCCTCGCTGGGTACGGCGGGATACATCGCGCAGCTCGGTTTGCTGAAAAGCTGGCTTATGGCTTCTTTTACAAACGGAAAGTCCATTATTTCTGCTCCCTCTTTTCCTTGAGAATTTTGGTCGCAAGAGCAAGACCGTCAATAATCGCCTCGGGTTTCGGGGCGCAGCCGGCGATGTCCACATCGACATGGACATACTTGCTCAGCGGACCCGCGACGGAGTAGCTGCCGCGGAACACATTGCCCGACTGCGGGCAGGAGCCCATCGTGACTATGCAGCGCGGCTCCGGAACCTGAGATATCGCACGCAGGACACGGGGAAGAGACTGCTTGGTCACGGGACCGGTCACGACGACGATATCCGCATGGCGGGGCGTGCCCGCAAGCTTGAAGCCGAGACGCTCCGCGTCATAGCGCGGGGTCAGCACGGAGACAAGCTCGATGTCGCAGCCGTTGCAGGAGCCGGCGTTGATATGAAACAGCCACGGGGACTTGGCGGTGCTTTCCGCAATAAGTTTCTTAAACATATTCGCCCCTCCTTACAGACCGTACCACGCGAGGACAAGGCTCACGAGCGCAAGTCCGGTGACGGCGGTCCAGTAGTATTTGAATATCTGCTCTATCTTGAGCCTTGCGGTCACGGCGTGGACAAAGGATATAGTCACCGCGGTCAGCAGAGTGCAGAGCGCAAAGAGAATTATACCGTCCAGAACAAGAATCCCGGTGCCGATGCCGCCGAGGAAAAGCGCTACGAACATTGAGGTGAGAGTCAGCATTTTGACCGCGTGGCTGAGCTTGAACACGCCCAGAGGCGCGCCGCTGTACTCGGCAAGCAGACCCTCGCAAATCTCCGTCTCGGCCTCGGCCGCGTCGAAGGGATGATTTCCGGTCTCGCCGGGGATGATGAGGAGGAATGCAAGTGCTGCGGGTATCATCGAGGGATGCAGTATAAGGCTGCCGTTTTGGAGCTGATAAGCGGCTATCTTCGTCATGGAGAAGGTAAGCCCGGTGCCGAGTGCGTCTCCCACGGTCTTGCCGACGGCGAGAAGCACCAGAACCAGCGGCAGCTCGCAGGAGATTATCGTGACCATCTCACGGCTCAGACCAACTCCCGCGTAGGGAGAGCCGGAGGCCGCGCCGCCCATCATAACCGCTATCGCGGGGATGAGCAGAAGATAGAGTATGACGATAATATCCGCAATGTCACCGAGGGCGGCAAAGGGAGTAAAGCCGTGGATGGGAATGAAAAGCTGGATGACCACAAGCGCCGCAAGACCGACTATGGGGGCTGCAAGGAAGGTGGTCTTGGATGCAACGGCGGGGATTATGGTCTCCTTGCCGCAGAGCTTGAAGAAATCGTAGAAGGGCTGGAGTATCGGCGGGCCGACGCGCTTCTGCATTCTTGCAACAAGCTTGCGGTCAATGCCGCAGAGCAGCAGTCCCGCAACGAAGCAGAACAGGAAGCCGGGGAAAATCAGGATATAGCCGAGATACTGGAGATAATTCAGAACCATACTCATAATTCCCACCTCCTTAAAGTGCTATCTGCATGAACAGCGTGGCCAAGGCCAGCGCCACGACCGCCCAGAGGGCATAATCGTTGACGATGCCGCTGTGCAGATCGTGCATGAAGCTGAAGTAATGCCGCCAGTTATGCTTGAAGCCCCAGAAAAGGTCGCCGCCGCCAACCTGCGAATAGACGCTCTTTTCGCCGCCGAAGAACAGGTCGTACTTGCCCTCCTCGGTCTCGGACTTCTTCTCGCTGACCTGATCGTACTTGCCCATTATCGCAACCAGCGTAAGCGCCAGCAGTGCGATGGCAAGCACCAGCAGCCAGTGGATCGGGTTCCATGCGCCGACAGCGGCGAAGCTTGCCGCCTGAGCCACGGGAGCGTTTGCGCCCATGACGCTCTCGGCATAGCCGGAGCCGAGCATACTGTTGATGTAATTGCCGACATTGAACACAGCCTCCGCTGCGGGCTGAGTGAGATTTGCGGTGACCCAGTTCGGGAACAGACCGCTGAGCAGGCATATCGCCGCAAAGAGCCCCATGGCAAGGCGCATTCCGAAGGGAACCTCCTTGACGTTCTCATATTCGGCGGGAAGTCTGCCGAAGAACACCGACTGCGCGACCTTGACGAAGGAGGCAAGGGTCAGCACGGAGGTGATGAGGGCGATTATCGTCACGAGCAGGAAGCCGATGTTACCGCTTTCGACTGCCTTCATATAGGTCGCCTGGTAGATCATCCACTTGGAGGCAAAGCCGTTGAAGGGCGGCACGCCGCTTATCGACGCTGCGCCGATCAGGAACAGCACCGTGGTATGCGGCATTTTCTTTGAAAGTCCGCCGAGACGGTTGAGGTCGGTGGTGCCGGTCTGATGCAGCACGGCGCCGGCGGCAAGGAACAACAGGCCCTTGAACATGGTGTGGTTCATGGCGTGGAAAAGTCCTGCGGACATTCCGAGCGCGGTAGACAGTCCCGCCGCCGTGAGCACATAACCTATCTGGGAAATGCTGTGGAAGGCGAGCAGACGCTTGAAGTCATGCTGCGCCAGCGCCATGGTGACGCAGACGAACATACTGACGCTGCCGACAAACACAAGCAAAAACTGCATTGCGCCAAGTCCCATGCTCTGGAACAGGAAGTAGGTAAGACGGATGATGCCGTAGATACCGGACTTTGTGAGTACGCCGGAGATGAGCACCGAGATGGAGGCCGGAGCCGCGCCGTGCGCATCCGCCGCCAGCGGATGAAAGGGCACGATAAAGGCCTTGGTGCTGAAGCCGACAAAGAGCAGGGCAAAGGCAAGCTTTGTGGAATTATTGAGATTGCCGGGGATGAGCGCGGAGAGCTGGGCGAAGTTCAGGGTATGCACCTGAGCGTAGAGCATTATCGTGCCGACCAGTATGCAGGTCGAGCCGATGCAGCCGACGACAAGGTACTTAAACGCTGCCTCAAGCGCACCGTGCGCGGTATTTCTAAACGCGGTGAGCGCGACGGCGGCAAAGGTGAGTATCTCGACCATGATGAACATATTGAAGATATCACCCGAGAGGACAAGACCCATAACGCCGCCTGCGAGCATGAGAAACAGGGTATAATACTGCGGGACGTTGTCGTCATGGCTCATGTACTTGAAGGAGTAGACGCAGGAGACGAACACCGCCGTTGAGATAAGCAGACCGAAGAACAGGCTGAGCGCATCGACCTCAAGCGCGATGCCGATGGCGTAGCCGCCCGCCATGGAGCGGTTGCCCATCCAGTAGCTGATTATCTCGCCCTCAAGCATAACGGGTCTTACAAGATAGATCATGCAGGCAAGGGAAATCGAAACCGCAAGAAACGCGATGATGTTTCTGAAGGTCTTGTTCCGGCCGAACATGACGATAAGGAAGGCGCCGAGGAAGAGCACCATTACGGAGTAGACCGGGAAGTGCTGATAATTCATGACGCTTGTCATCCTCTCAGCCTCCTTATCTCACGGGTGTCGATAGTGCCGTACTGCTCCTCAAGCTTGATGACCAGGGCAAGCGACATTGCCGTAACGCAGGCGCCGATGACTATACTCGTCAGGGTAAGCGCCTGGGGGATGGGGTCTACAAAATGGCTCACTGCGGTGATTTCGCCCTCGGTAAATATGGGGGCGGTGCCGCCGTTGTAGCCGATGGAGATTATAAGCAGATTAACGCCGTAGTCGGCAATGCCGAGACCGATAACGGTCTTTACGAGGTTATACTTCGTCACGATGGTGTAAAAGCCGAGAACTATGAGGAAAAAGGCGGCAATATAGTTAAAAGTCATCATATTTTCCACCTCACTTCTTATAGTCTATATCCTTGACCACCAGCAGGCCAAGCATGGAGATCGCAAGCACACCGACGCCGGTAATGACCTTGAAGCCGACTATGGTGTCCATAATGAATATGGTGCCGGTACTGAAGAGGTCGCCGATATTGCCGATATCGCTGAATACGTTCTGGCAGAAGTTGCCCAGATACACAACGCCGAGCAGGGCGGCGATAATGTACAGGAAGGACAAGAAGCCCTCGGAATGATGCAGGAAGCCCGGACGCAGAGACTTGAGCGTCACATCGTAGCCATGTCCGAGATAAATCAGAATGACCACTGCGACCATCAGAACGCCGCCCTGGAAGCCGCCGCCGGGGGAAAGATGCCCATGCAGGATAAGATAAAAGATGTAGACCAGCGTCAGAGGCAAAATCTTGTCGCAGCCGCAGCGCTGTATAATACGCTTAATAGTGCGCTTTTTGCCGTCATTCATCCGTTTTCCCCTCCTTATCCGATTTTTTAGAGAAGAGTATTACAGCGGAGCCCGCAACGGCGGTGATGAGTATAAAGGCCTCGCCCATGGTGTCGTAGCCACGGAAGTCGAATACTATCGAGGTGACGTCGTTGACGGAATGGGTCTTGTCGAGGTTTTGCTGGATTATCGCGGCGGCAGCGCCGTCGGCGTTCGAGTCGTCATAGGAGGCGGGGTCCTGCATCAGCTCATACTCGCTCACGGCGGGCTTGCCGTTATAGGTGGGCTCCATTTTGCCCATGGAGACGGCCGCGAACACACCGGAAAACAGGAGAACGCCAAGGGAGACCCAAGTAAGAAACTTCTTCATTTATCGTCCCCTCCTCGAATTTTCTTGAGCGCGACAATGAATATCAGCGGGGAGAGCGCAGCGCCAACGGCGGCCTCGGATATTGCAACGTCGGGAGCCTGAAGTATCAGAAATTCCGCCGCGGCGAATATTCCGGTCACGCCCAAGGCGATGACGGAGGAAAGCAGCTTTTCAAAGTGGCAGGCCATAATCGCGGAAACGACGAGGCCGAGCAGCACCACGATATTGAGAATCATAACTATATTACTCATCGCCGAAATCCCTCCTGAAATCGTCAATTTCCATCTTCTTTTCGGGACGGATACCCGCTCTGTACGCGCCCTTTGCGATAGCGTGAGCGCCCACGGGGTTGACGGTGATGACAAGCGCGGCAATGAGGGCGATTTTAATAGCCGTTGCCGGGTGTCCCATGATGAAAATGGCATAGAGCAGACCGCCGAGGGCAACTCCGAGCATGCCGAGAGTCGTGACGCAGGTGCTCGCCTGCATACGGCAGTAGGTATCGGGCATTTTTACAACGCCTATGGTTCCGGCCAGGGCGAAGAAGGCTCCGACGACTAAGAGCACGTCAATTACTATCCTGAGGGCCATCATGCCACCTCCCCTTATCAAGATAACGGCCGACGAGCATCGTATTGATGATGCCGAGCAGCGCGCTTATTATTGCAACGTCAAGGAATATGCCGCGTCCGGTGTAGAGTGCGTAGAGCATCATGGCGCAGGATATGAGTATATCCGCGGTATCGCCGGCGACCATTCTGTCCGCTGCGGTGGGACCTTTGATAAGACGATACAGATTGATAAGCGCAAAGAGCGCGAAGAGCGCGGAAAAGATTACAAGCTCGATCATTTCCATATCCTCCTTATCCATTTTTCCAGAGTTCCCTTTATCATGTCTCCGGCCTTATCCCTGTCGGTCTCGGACACGTCTATCCAGTGGATATAGAAGTAGTCCTGACCCTCCTCCTCGGTGATATCGAGGGTGATGGTGCCGGGGGTGAGGGTGATGGAGTTTGCGAGCATGGCCTCGGGATAGCCGTCCCTGAGCTTGACGGGAACCTTGACTATGCCGGGATTGATATTTTTGCAGCCGCCGAAGCAGCGCTTTGCAACGTCCCAGTTAGCCTTCAAAAGCTCCCATGCAAAAACCGGTATGTACGCGAGCAGAGAGAAAAAATGCACGGGATTAAAGAAATGGAACGCATGCTCATGGATGAAGAAGCGCGCGGAGAACAGGGACACCGCAAGGCTTACGACCGCACCTGCGGCAAGCTCCTGCGCGCTGAAGTTCCATGTGAGCAATATCCAGAACACGAAGCATACGATGAACGTGGATATCACTGCGGGAAATCTTGTTTTTTGCAAGAGGAAACCTCTCCTTCCTGTGTTTTATTACTCCACTTTCAAACTTTCGACAAAGAACTCCCGGCCGGAGGTCATTTTTATCGCCGTGCTGCGGCATTCCGGGCAGCAGGCGCTTTTTCTGTCCGCCTCGCCCTCATGGCCGCACTCAAGACAGCGAAACCGCGCCTCGACCGGCTCTATCACGAGCGCCGCCCGCTCGGCAACGGAACCCGCCGCCGCTATCGGGAAGAACTCCCGCAGGCACTCCGGCACGATGCCGGAGTATTCGCCCACTCGCAGAGTTATCTCAAGCACGTTTTTGAAGCCGCTTTTTTCGGCCTCGGAGTTTACGATGTCGATAATTCCCTTTGTCAATGCCAGCTCGTGCATCTTATCTGTCCAGACAGCTAAAGCAGGGGTCGATGCTGGCGATTATAAGTCCCGCATCCGCCACGGTGTTGCCGCGAAGCATATGCGGCACGGTGGGGGTATTCTTGTAGGACGGGACGTGTATGCTGACGCGATGATTATTAAATCCGCCGTCGCCGACGACCATGTGGCTGAGCTGACCGCGCGGAGCCTCATGTCTTGCAACCGACTGCCCCTCCTGTATCTTCACAAGCTTATTGCCGAGATTTATCGGCGTATCGGGCAGAGTCTCAAGCGCCTGACGGATGATTTTAATACTCTCATAGCATTCAAGAGCGCGTACAACGACTCTTGCAAACACGTCGCCGCTGTCAACCACGGGAATGTCGAAGTCGAAGTCATCGTAGGAGGAGTAGGGCGCGTCCTTGCGGACGTCTATCTTCACGCCGGAGGCTCTCGCGTGAGGTCCGACAGCGCCCATACGCAGCGCGTCCTCGCGCGTCAGAATGCCAACGCCCTTGGTGCGCATGGCGATGGTCTTATCGGTCAGCGCGATCTCGGTTATCCTGTCAAGCGGAGCCTTGAGCTTGTCGCAGGCGGCAAGCAGCTCGCGGCGCAGTTCGTCGCTGATATCGCGTCTCGCGCCGCCTATGGTGACCATGGCGTAGTTTACGCGGTTGCCGGTCATTTTCTCAAGCAGATCCATAACAAGCTCGCGCTCGTCCCAGATATGCATGAACATGCTGTCGTGCCCGATTATGTGACAGGCGATGCCGAGCCACAGAAAATGCGAGTGCAGCCTTTCAAGCTCTGCGGTGATAACGCGGATATACTGACCGCGCTTCGGCACCTCCAGACCGTTGATGCTCTCAACGCACAGCGCATAGGTCAGCGCGTGGGAGTGCGAGCAGATACCGCAGACGCGCTCGACCAAAACAAGCGTCTGTATGGCGTTGCGCTCGGTGGCAAGCTTCTCGATGCCGCGGTGATTATAGCCGACAAACACCTCCGCATCGCGGATGACCTCGCCCTCGGTATAGAGCTTTGCGTGTATCGGCTCCTCCAGCGCGGGGTGGTAGGGGCCTATGGGGACTATGTAGCTCATTGCTGCTCCTCCTTCAGGTTTTTATCGACAAGCTCCTTGAGCGGCATGACAAGTATCTGTCCCTTGCCCTGCGTTTCGAGCATATCCTCCGGCAGGAACAGACGCTTTGAAACGTCCAGTCCCTCAAATTCGATGCCCATAAGCTCGTTTAGCTCCCGCTCCGGCCACGCGGCCGCCGTGTCGTAAATGCCGGAAATGCTCGGCAGCTTCATCTCCCCCACAACGTGGTAGGACTCCACCGCCGGGTCCACCGCGTAGTCATAGGAGACGTCAGCCTCGCCATCCTTGTTATAAAATGCGTGGATCATAACAAGGTAGCGGCCTTCCTTCCGCATTCGCTCTGCAACGGGTACTATCTCGTCCTTGCCGATAATGATTTTCTTGTACTCTTGCATTCAATTCACCTCTCATTAACGCTTTATGTACAATAAAAAATTATTTGCTGTTTAACATATTCTCGGAAGCTGCGCGCCGCTGAGCTTCTGCATTATGCGGCTGCCGCCAAGCTCCGTATGCATGACCACCTTGCCGGGATACCTCCCGCTCACCTCGCCGATTATCTCCGCGTCGCGTCCGAACTCATGTCCGCGCATCGCCGTGAGTATCGTCTCCGCATCCTCAGGCGGAACGACGGCGAGCAGCTTTCCCTCGTTTGCGCAGTACATCGGGTCAAGCCCCAGCATATCGCAGGCGGCGCGAACCTCGCCGCGCACGGGTATTTTGCCCTCCCAAAGCTCTATGCCGAGCGCCGTGCCCTCGACAAATTCACTGAGCGTCGTCGCAGCGCCGCCGCGCGTCGGGTCTCTCAGCACGCGCACTCTGCCGCTTGCAAGAATAGTCTCGCATAGCCCGTTGAGCGGCGCACAGTCAGACATTACATTGCCCTGCACCATGCCGCTGCGCGCAAGCATGACCGCCGTGCCGTGATCGCCAACGGTTCCGGAGACGATGACCTTATCGCCCGGGCATATCGCCTTCGGGCTAAGTCCCGGATGCTTCAAAAAGCCGATACCGGCCGTATTTATATAAATCTTGTCGCCCCGGCCGCGCTCCACGACCTTGGTATCTCCGGTGACGACCTGCACGCCGGCCTTCTCCGCCGCCTCACGCATTGCGTCCACAACGCGCCGGAGCTCCTCGGTCGAAAAGCCCTCCTCGATTATAAAGGCAGAGCTTAAATACCTCGGCTCACCGCCGCACATCGCAATGTCGTTTACCGTGCCGCAGACGGCAAGCTTACCGATGCTGCCGCCGGGGAAGCTTATCGGGTCCACGACAAAGCTGTCGGTCGAAAATACAAGTCTATCCGCGCCGGGCAGTATCGCGCCGTCGCCAAGCTCGCTCAGCGCAGGATTGTCCAGCGCCGGGACTATCATGCTTTCTATCAGGCGGGAGGTCTTTTTCCCTCCGCTGCCGTAGTCAAGAGTAATTATCTCGTCCATGTTATCCACCATGCATTTCAGGCTATATGCTCTGATATTTATACGCTGCGGCGCAGGCGCCCTCGGAGGACACCATGCAGGGTCCGACCGGATCCTCCGGCGTACAGCGTGCGCCGAACATCGGGCACTCCTGCGGAGCAATCCTTCCGCATATCACGTCCCCGCAGCGGCAGGGGCTTGGCATGCCCTCGCCGTACTCCACGGCGAATTTCTTCTCGGCGTCAAACTCTGCAAGCTCGTCTCGCAGTGTAAGCCCGCTCGCATCAATCGCGCCAAGGCCGCGCCATAGGTCACGGCGCGGGACGAAGCACTCGTTTATTATCTTCTGCGCAAGCGGATTCCCCTCCGGGGCGACTGCACGCTTATATTCATTCTCAATTCTCGGCTCGCCGTCCGCTATCTGCTTTAAAAGCAGGTACACGGCGGTCAAGATATCCTCCGGCTCGAAGCCGCTTATCACCGCAGGCATACCGCAGTCCTGCGGCAAAAACTCAAAGCCGCGCTCACCGATTATCGTCGCCACATGGCCGGGGCAGAGGAAGCCCTGAATGTTAAAGTCCGCCGTCCGCATCAGCGCGCGCAGTGCCGGCTCCACGGTTTTGAGCATGGACCAGACCGAGAAGTTCTTCACTCCCGCGTCCCGCGCCGTCAAAACCGCGGCGGCGGTGCCGGGGGCGGTAGTCTCAAAGCCTACGCCGAGGAAAACCACCTCACGCCCGGGATTATTCCTTGCAAGCTCTATCGCGTCGATGGGCGAATACACTATCTCGACTCTTGCGCCGAGGGCGCGGCGGCGCTGTAGGCTGTCCCCCGGACGGCTGCCCGGAACGCGGAGCATATCGCCGTAGCTTGCAATAATAATATCCTGCCGCATCGAAAGCTCCAGCACCGCGTCGATGACGGCGGCGGGTGTAACGCAGACGGGGCAGCCGGGACCTGAGAGCAGGCAAATGTTCTCGGGCAGCATACTGCGTATGCCGGACTTGGCTATTGCCATTGTATGCGTACCGCAGACCTCCATGATGCGGGTCTCCCCCAGCGGGAGCTCTGCCATTTTCTCGACTATTCTCTTAACGGCGCTTTTATCGGAGGGCATTTTCAAGCTCCTCCCATGCGGCGATATCATCCAGCGCCTGACTCTCGGGCAGACGCTCGATAGCAAAGCCGGCGTGGACTATGACATAGTCCCCAAGCTTTGGCTCCGGGATAAAATCGACCCTTATCTCGCGGCTGACGCCCATTGCCTCAGCCACGGCTGTTTTTCCGTTGAGCTCGCATATTTTCAGCGGCACTGCCAAGCACATCTTCTATTTCCTTTCAAGCCGATACTGCGCTGCCATGATCTGACCGAGGGATATACCCTCATCGTTTGTCGAAACGCGGCTGTGATGATAGACCCTGAAGCCCGCAGCGCGCAGCTTCTCCGGCAGACGCTTCATCAGATACATATTCTGAAACGTCCCGCCCGAAAGCACGACGCTTTCTATCCCCGTCTCGGCACGAGCCGAGCTGCACTGGCGGACGGCCATGTCGATAAGCGTATTCATAAACCTTGCCACCATCGCGCCGGTCTCCGCCCCGGCGGAGCTTTCGGAGACTATCTCCCTGATCATATCCCGCCAGTCAAAGCGCAGAGGGCTTCCGTTGAGCGCATATGTATATATTCCGTTTTCGTATTTATCCGCGGCGGCCTCAAGCAGCACCGCGCCCTGACCCTCATAGGAGCAGCGGCGTTTTATGCCGAGTATGGCGGCAACGCCGTCAAAAAGCCGCCCCATACCGGAGGAAAGCGGGCAATTCAGTCCCGCGTCCAGCATCCTTTCGTAGCTCTCCGCAGCGCTTATCCACGGGAAGGCTCCCGTATCGAGCCCGGACTCCCGCAGCAGCGCGAAGGCGACGCGCTCCGTCTCCTTGGCAGCCCGGTCACCGCCGATAAGCGGTATTGCGCGGATGCTTCCCCGGCGCTCAAAGCCGGAGTAATCCCCGCTCAGGCACTCGGCGCCCCAGGTCGTGCCATCCGTGCCGTAGCCGATCCCGTCCCATATAAGACCGATGACCGGCTCGTTTATTCCGTTATCCGCCATGCAGGCAGCCATGTGCGCATGGTGATGCTGCACCTGCACAAGCGGTATTCCGTCCTCCTCGGCACGCGCCATGGCGTATGAGGTGGACATATAATCCGGGTGCATATCGCAGACGACAGCACACGGAACAATATCGAACAGCCTTTCAAAATGCCGTATCTGCTGCTCGTAATTTTCTAATGTCTCCATGTTTTTCAAATCGCCTATGTGCTGGCTTTGAAAAACGTAGTCTTCCTTTGACAGGCAAAAGCTCGCCTTCTGCTCCGCGCCGCAGGCCAGAATTCGGCTCCTGCTCTCCGGCAGCTTCACCGGGAAGGGCACATAGCCGCGTGAGCGCCGCGCGGGATATTCCTTGCCGTCCACGACCCAGCACAGCGAGTCGTCACAGCGGGTCTGAATTTCGCGGTCATGCAGTAAAAAGCCGTCCGCAATGCCGTGCAGCTTTTCCACGGCCTCGGCATTTTTGTACATGATGGGCGTATCGGACAGGTTTGCGCTCGTCATGATGAGCATATCTATATCGTCGCCGAACAGCAAATAGTGCAGCGGCGTATATGGCAGCATGACGCCGACATAATTATTTTCGCTGATATGCTCCATGCCGTGCTCGCGTTTTTCAAGCAATACGATGGGGCGGCGGAAGCCCGTGAGTATTTTTTCCTCCTCGGGCGTGACGCGGCATATCTTCTTTGCCGTTTCAAGGTCGCGGCACATTATCGCAAAGGGCTTCTCGTCGCGCTGCTTGCGCCGGCGCAGCCGTAACGCAACCTCTCCGTCCGAGCAGGAGCAGGCAAGATGCATACCGCCCAGCCCCTTGACGGCGATTATCTTCCCGCCCTTGACGTATTCACGCGCAAGCTCTATCGCGTCGCCCTCAAGCCTCTTACCCTCCTCGTCGAGGAAGAACACCTGCGGCCCGCAGACGGGGCAGCAGTCGGGTTGAGCGTGATAGCGCCTGTCCTCAATATCGTGGTATTCCCTGTCGCAGTCGGGGCACATGGGAAACTCGCTCATCGAGGTCTTGCAGCGGTCGTATGGCACGTCCTTTATAATAGTAAAGCGCGGACCGCAGTTGGTGCAGTTTATAAACGGATATTTATACCGCCGGTCCTTCCGGTCGCGCAGCTCACGCAGACAATCATCACAGATGCAGATATCCGGCGAGATGAGCGTATCGCGGAAGGCCTCGGTTTTACTTTTAAGTATTTTGAAATCGGGATAATTCTTGAGCTCCGCCGAATACTCGGCCTCGATGCTCTCTATCACGGCAAGCTTGGGCGCGCGCAGCGGCAGCGCGGCGGTGAAGCGCTCCAGCGTATCGCGCTCACCCTCAAGCTCCAGCTCAACGCCGGAGGAGGTGTTTTTAATAAATCCGCGCAGACCGAACTCCTGTACAAGCTTATGTATAAATGGGCGGAAGCCCACACCCTGCACGATGCCGTGTATTTTCAGCTCTTCTCTTTCCAAGACAGCCGTTCTCCCGTCGCCATAGATTGTTAATTATCAGACGATACTAATATTATATGTTCTTTTCGCTATATATGCAATAGTTTTTTGTATGCTGATGAATGATTTTTGAGCAAAATGCACTTTTTCACTATTTCTTAGCGAAATCTTAGCGCATATTTTTCATTTCTTAACGCCGTACAATCAGTATAGACCCATATGTCTATCTTCGCAAGAAAAGTAATTTTTTTGACACAGAATTTTGCGTTTTTCGTCAGATTTGTCTTTATGTACAGACAATTACAATGGATATCTGTCAACAGTCAGGCTAATTTATAGCAAAAAACGGCCGCCGTATCGGCGGCCGTTCAAGCTGACAATATATTTTTATTTATAATCTTTATTTTACGTTCTGGTTCGCGGGCTTCTTGTTGCCTGCTGCGGCAACTATCCAGAAGAGGACGAGCAGAACGCCGGAGATTATGTACATCGTGTTCGGGTTTGCCTTGTTGAAGAAGGACTGGAGCTGACCTGCAAGAACGAAGGCCATGACGATGGGCACGACGAACATAATGCATACCTTATAGAATACGTCGAAGAACTTGGAGTTCTCACCGCTGTGTATCTCATCGAGCACATAATTGGGCTTGAGCTCCCAGCCTATCATCAGAGACATGAGCATTGCGCCGAGAGGCATTGCAATACCCTCAGACCAGCAGTCCATGAAGTCGAGGAAGCAGTCGTTCCATGCCTGATCGCCCCAGAACTTGAACACACCCGAGGAGCCCAGACCGTCAACCGCGACGAGAGTAGCCTCAATGAGGATAAGAGCGGAGACCCAAAGGGTGACCCTGGTGCGCTCCGGAGACTTGCCCGCTTCTATGCGCTTGTCGATGAAGTGGGTAGCCATAACCTCCATCAGGGAGATTGCGGAGGAGATAGCGGCGAGGATAACGAGCAGATAGAAGATGATGCCGAACAGAGGACCGGTGGGACCCATGTTGTAGAAAACGTCCTGCAGGGTGACGAACAGGAGACCGGGGCCGCTGAGGGTAATCTCGGCATAGGGAGTGCCGTTTGCGATACCGTTTGCAACGGCTGCGGGGATGACCGCAAGACCAGCCATAATAGCAACGAGGGTATCGGCAAAGACGATGACGCCGGCATTTTTGACTATGTTATCCTTCTTTTCAAGATAAGAGCCGTAGGTGACCATTGCGCCCATTGCAAGCGACAAGGAGAAGAACATCTGACCGCCTGCGGTACCGAGAATTTCGATAAAGCCGGGGCTCTTTTCGATAAAGCCCGCCTGAACCGCGTAGCCGGGGACGAACATAAACTTGAGGCCTTCCGCCGAGCCGGGGAGGGAGAGTGCGCGCGCGATAACGATAACGAGCATGACAAACAGTGCGGGCATACCGATTTTATTGAACTTTTCAATACCGCTCGAGATGCCGCCCTTGACTATGACCATGCAGATGCCGAGGAAGAGCGCCGTGAATATTGCAGCGCCGAAGGGAGCCTTGAGCATCGCGGTGAATACTGCGCCGCCGCCCGCGGTGCCGCCGAGGCTGTTGCTGAGGTCAAAGCTGAGCTCCGCCATGTTAAGCGCCGTGTACTGGATGCAGTAGCCGCCGAGCACGGAATAAAAGCTCATAATAAGGAAGGGGGCGATGACGCCCAGCCAGCCGAGCCATGCAAACTTCTTGGTCGCCGCCTGATACGCCGCTATAACGCCTTTGCCGGTTTTACGACCGAGGGCAAGCTCGCTGCACATGATTATCATGCCAACGAAAACTGCGAGGGCAAGGTAAATGAGCAGGAACGCAAAGCCGCCGCACTTACCCATCTTGTAGGGAAATCCCCAGATGTTGCCGAGGCCCACTGCGGAGCCTACTGCCGCCATGATGAAGCCAAATGTGCTTCCCCATGAACCTCTTTCATTCTCCATAATAGCTCTCCTTTACATTATTAAGTTGACTCTAAACGAATTTTAACATTGTCCTTGCAATTTGCAAAGTTCTGAATTATTATATATGTGATTAAAAACTTTCATGGATATATTTTATCAATAAGAAAGCGAAATAATTAACAATGGATAGTAAGAAGGTTACTGCACTTTTAACGGCCATAGAATGCGGCAGTCTGACTGCGGCGGCAGAGAAGTTAGGTTATACCCAGTCAGGGCTTACGCACATGATGAACGCGCTTGAAAACGAGCTTGGGCTCAATCTGCTTGTGCGCAGCAAGAGCGGAGTTCACCTCTCCCCCGCCGGTCAGGAGCTTTTGCCCGCGATGCGGGATTTCAGCTCGGCGTCTGATGCGCTTGAGCAGGCGGCGGAGCGGATGCGCCAGCACAGCTTCACCACTCTGCGTCTCGGCGCATATACCAGCGTTGCGCGGCAGTGGCTCCCGGCGATACTTGCCGCCTACCGCGATATTTGCCCTGATACCGACGTTGCCATCTCGATGGGAGACAGCGTCGGCACCTATGAGGCGGTCAGGAACGATAAGCTCGACTGCGCGGTAGTGAGCTATCAGCCGCATCTCTGTCAGGGGCTCAGCTGGACGCATCTGCGTGATGATGAGCTTGTTGCGATACTCCCGGCGGGCAGCGTAGGCGATAACGGCAGCTACCGGGTCGAGAGCTTTTCCGGGCAGAGCTTTCTCATGCCGAGCTCCGGCTTTGACCTTGATATTATGCCGGCCTTCAGCGTCCATGGTCACAAGGCAAGCCCGGTGATAAAGAATACTAACATGGACGATGCCTCAATAGTCTCCATGGTGGAGCACCGGCTCGGCGTGTCGATACTGTCAAAGCTCGTCATGCAGAGTATATCGGGCAATGTCTCGATCATGCCGCTTAATCCCCCCGCCTACCGCAAGCTCGGCATTATCACAAATTCCCGCCGCATCAACGAGAAAAACGTCCGCCGCTTCATCCGCTGCGCCCAGTCCACGCTGGAGAGAATGTACGAGACGTAATAGATAACAAAGATGAGTAAGCCGAGCTTGCTCATTTTTGTTTTGTGTGCGCGGACTATAGTTTCCCGCGCCGATTTTTATATTTTTAGGCACGCACAATGCAAAAACAATGCAGCCAGCTTTCGTCTGCCTCCGTCATTCCCCATCCCCAAAGCCTCGCCCCGCAGGGCGCTGCCCCTCCTAGGGGAAGTCCCCAGTGCGCACACTGGGGAAAGGGGTCTCCGGACTCAAACCCGGAGCAGACCGGACAAGACAGGACGCAGTGCAGACATTTCTTTTCCCTATTGGCACTCACCCAGCCCCGGCGACCCCTCAGTCTCGCTTGCGCTCGCCAGCTCCCCTAAGAGGGGCGCCAAGGGCGTGGACGATACTCAAAGCTTTTTTCGACATCGCACAATATAAAACTCGACGCACCCCGCCTACCCCACCTCCGTCATTCCCCTAAAGGGACTAGGCGGCAGAGCCGCCGTCGCAGGAGGGCGAAGCCCGACGTGGGAATCCGTTCTCCCTTACGCCGCAGCAAGACCACACACATTCCCAAGGGGATGCGGATTGCCACGTCGCTACGCTCCTCGCAATGACAGGTTACTTTAGTCTTCCGCGTCGTTTTAGACAAAACCGCAGGGCGCTGCCCCTCCTAGGGGAAGTCCCCAGTGCGCACACTGGGGAAAGGGGTCGCCGGACTCAAACCCGGAGCAGAGTTGAAAAGAAAGTACCATGTGCGCCCATTCTTTTCCCCGTTGGCACTCACCCAAGCTCGGCGACCCCTCAGTCTCGCTTGCGCTCGACAGCTCCCCTAAAAGGGGCGCCAAGGGCGTAGACTTATCCCGCCGCGCTGATTTATACTTCTTCCGCAATGAACCATGCAGAAATCGACGCACCCCGCCTACCCCACCTCCGTCATTCCGAGGAGGGCGAAGCCTGACGTGGGAATCCGTTCTCCTTTACGCCGCAGCAAGACTACACACATTCCCAAGGGAATGCGGATTGCCACGTCGCTACGCTCCTCGCAATGACAGGTTATTTTAGTCTTCCGCGTCGTTTTAGACAAAACCGCAGGGCGCTGCCCCCCACTCACCCCATTACGCATTACCCATTACGCATTCCCCCCTCCCTCTTGTTCACACAAAAAGCTTGAAAAAAAACGACCGTGTGGTAGAATTTCCTCAGTGACACCGCAGGGAGGTCAAGGATGAAGAAAAACGTACTCCTTATACTTATTATATTTGCTCTGCTGCTCGTTATCACCGCCTTGGTGATAAACAGCCTCGGCATACTCGAGTCCGCCCCCGCAGAGAGCGCCGCGCCCTCCGCGCCCGTCTCCACAGCGCCGCCGGAGGCAAGCCCCGAGCCTACGCCGAGCTTTACCGCGCTTGACGACGGCAGCCTCAAAACCATACGCGAAGACGCTCTCAGCGCCATGCAAAGCTGCCGCGAGGCATACCTTGCCGCCGACAAGGGCACGGCGCAGAACGTTGTGCTCTCCGACGCCGCCGTTTCCTCCATGGTCACGGCGCTGGGCGAGGCGGGCTACTCCGCCATCGACTACTACGGAAATTGCAGTATGCAAAACCCCGAGGCGCTTGCCGCCTTCGGCGAGGCGATAAGCGCCGGGAACGACGCGCAGGCGGGCTATTTCGTCGTCCACCCGGACGGGCTTGTGCATGAGGAGCTGCTGATATATCAAGGCGGCAAGGCAAGCCTTGTGACGGTTTCGATGCAGTGGGACAAGAAAAATCGCCCCGAGGTGTATTCAAGCGGTCAATCCGGTCTGGAGAGCATACGCTACAGCGCAAACGGCTGGCTTATATACAGCCGCAGCGTGAGCGCCGGCAGCAGCGCCGGAAAATACAGCATGGTTCGCGTCAAGTCCTATGATGCCGAGCTCCGCGCCCTGACAAATCGCTATCTGAGCCCGGTCGGATATTCCGAAAACAATCTTTTCACCTGCGACTGGAGCAGCGGGAGCTGGGGCGAGCTGGATTTCAACAGTCTGTATGCAAAATTCTACAGTATGTATTACGGCTCTGACCCGCTGACCTATAATACCGCCTCCACCCTTGCGGGGCTATCGTCCATCGCGGGCAGCTCAATGCACCTCGTCCCGGCAGAGCAGTTTGAGCGCGTCATGTCCGGATATCTCGAAATCGGCTCGGACACGCTGCGCGCAAGGTCTGACTACAGCAGCGCCCGCGGCGGCTACTATTTCCTCGGCACGCAGCGCGACTATTACAGCGTTACGCCCCACTGGCCGGAGCCGGAAATAAGCGACTACTGGTATAATTCCGACGGGACGCTTACGATGCGCGTCAACGCCGTCTATAGCTGGGGCGGCACGGACTGCCTGTTTACGCATGAGCTTACCGTGAAGGAGACGGACACCGGCTTTGTCTACGTCTCAAACCGCGTCCTCGGCGGCGAGGGCGAGCCCCCGGCAAATATTCTCATCGGCGAGCGAAAAAGCCAGATAAGTCTGCTCGGCTAAGCGCATTTTATACTCGCCGTGGTCTTCAGCTTTGCCGTTTATTCAAGAGCAGAGAAAAAATATAAAAAACCCGCATAAAATACGCAAAACCCCTTGCAAAACAAGAAAATTTCTGGTATCATATCAAGGCATTTCGCACGGGAGCGGACTTTTCGCCATGTGGCCGCAGGGCTTGGCGGAGGGGACGATGCTCCCGGAGGGAAAAAACAAAAATTTGGAGGAAACAAAACATGTCAGTAGTATCCATGAAGCAGCTGCTGGAAGCCGGTGTCCACTTCGGTCACCAGACCCGCCGCTGGAACCCCAAGATGGCCGAGTACATTTACTGTGAGCGTAACGGCATCTACATCATCGACCTTCAGAAGACCGTCAAGAAGCTTGAGGAGGCTTACTCCTTCGTTCGTCAGCTCTCCGAGAACGGCCAGACCATTCTCTTCGTCGGCACCAAGAAGCAGGCTACCGATGCCGTCAAGGAAGAGGCGTCCCGCGTCGGCATGTACTATGTCAATGCACGTTGGCTCGGCGGTATGCTCACCAACTTCAAGACCATGCGTACCCGCGTTGACCGTCTGGCTCAGCTCAAGAAGATGCAGGAGGACGGCACCTTCGATATGCTGCCCAAGAAGGAAGTCATGAAGCATCTCGGCGAGATGGAAAAGCTCGAGAAGTACCTCGGCGGCGTTAAGGACATGAAGAAGCTCCCCGGCGCACTGTTCGTCGTTGACCCCCGCAAGGAGCACAACGCAATCGCAGAGGCTCGCAAGCTGCACATCCCCATCGTCGCTATCGTTGACACCAACTGCGACCCCGATGAGGTCGATTACGTCATCCCCGCAAACGACGACGCTATCCGCGCCATCCGCCTGATCGCCGCCACCATAGCAAACGCCGTTCAGGAAGGCCGTCAGGGCGTTGACGCTGAGGCTGAGGAGACCGTCGAGGCTCCCGCAGAAGCTGCTGAAGAGTAATTTTTAATAGAAAAGGGGCGCAAATCACGCCCCTTTTTCCCGATTTTAATACAGGAGGATAATTATTATGGCATTTACTGCTCAGGATGTTAAGACCCTGCGTGAAATGACTAACGTCGGCATGATGGACTGCAAGAAGGCTCTTACCGAGACCGACGGCGATATGGACAAGGCAGTCGAGTGGCTGCGCGAGAAGGGCCTCGCCAAGGCCGCAAAGAAGGCCGGCCGCATTGCAGCCGAAGGTATGGCTTACGCTGATGTCTGCCCGAAGTGCGGCGTCGGCGCTATCGTCGAGGTCAACTGCGAGACCGACTTCTGCGCGAAGAGCGATCTGTTCGTCGCGTTCGTCAAGGACATCTGCAAGACCGTCATCACCGAGAACCCCGCCGACATCGACGCTCTCATGAACTGCAAGTACGCAGGCAGCGAGCTCACCGTCGCCGAGACCCTGCCCGAGAAGGTTATGTCCATCGGCGAGAATCTCCAGATTCGCCGCTTTGTCCGCTACAGCGATAACACCAGCGTCGCATACGTTCACGCCGGCGGCAAGATCGGTGTTCTTGTCAACCTCGCTGTCGAGGGCGGCATTGACGCTACCGAGATCGGCAAGGACGTTGCAATGCAGATCGCAGCTCTCAATCCCCGCTTCTGGGATAAGAGCGAGGTCTCCGAGGAGGTTCTTGCAGAGGAGAAGAAGATCGCTCTGGCTCTGATGGATCAGGATCCGAAGATGGCTGCAAAGCCCCAGCAGGTCAAGGAGAAGATCGTTCTCGGCAAGCTCAACAAGTTCTATGAGGAGAACTGCCTGCTCCAGCAGGAGTTTGTCAAGGACGGCTCCATGAGCGTTGAGAAGTACATCGCGAGCGCTGCAAAGGCACTCGGCGGCTCCGTCAAGTTTGTCAAGGCTGTTCGCTTCATGAAGGGCGAGGGCATCGAGAAGAAGCAGGAGGACTTCGCCGCAGAGGTCGCCGCTCAGATGAACATGGGCAAGTAATCAATAGCTTAAAATAATTCATTATTCGCCGGAAGCATACTGCTTCCGGCGGATTTTTTTGCCGTTTTTGTGCAGATTTAGCTTGACATGCTTCATGCCTTTCAGCGCTTTCAATATCTGCTTGATATTTTTTGTCGTTTTTTCGTCTCTTCTTGATAATTGAAAAAATGCCCGGATGATGGTATAATCGTCGTGTAAAGAATCTTAACACTGGTATAGGCGGGGAAGTCTTATGGGCCCCGCGTCTCTACCGGGCAGCCCTTGAATTGCCCGACTACCGAGTTAAGCATTGACGCACAGGCGCAGTCGCCTGTGTGTGCCTTGCTGTTCGGTAGAGACTATGCTCTCTGCCGTTTTTTTATTTTCATTTTTTGGAGGAAATCGATATGCGCACGCTCAAGACCAAGGACCGCTCCAAGCTCATTCAGGCAGCTATGGGCAAAATCCCCTGCGATCTCACCATAGGCAACGTGCAGTTTCTGAATGTTATAACGGGCGAAATCTATCCGGCCAGTGTAGACATACTGGACGGATTTGTTGTTTTGGTTCGTGAGGAGGGTCAGGAGCCTGTCCTTCCCGCAAAGAAGTATTACGACGGCTGCGGCAGATACCTCATCCCCGGCTTCATCGACACTCATATGCACATCGAGAGCACCATGATGATACCCGAAAACCTCTCCCGCGCCATTCTCCCCTGGGGCACCACCACCATCTGCACCGACCCTCACGAGATAGGCAACGTCATGGGCGTTGAGGGCGTTGAGTTTATGCTCGATAGCGCCAAGAAGTCCAAGCTTCGCCAGTACGTTCTCGCCCCCTCCTGCGTCCCCTCCGTGCCCGGTATCGAAAACGCCGGCGCCGAGTTCGGCGCAGAGGAGGTCGGCAAGATACTTGACATGGACGGCGTCGTCGGCATCGCCGAGATCATGGACTATGTCGGCGTTATCAACGACTCCGAGCGTATGCACTCCATCATTGACGAGGGTCTCAAGCGCGGTCTGTTTCTTCAGGGTCACGCCCCCTACTGCACGGGCAAGGAGCTTGCAGCCTATCTCATCGGCGGCCCCGTATCCGACCATGAGAGCGTCTGCGCGGACGAGGTTCGCGCAAAGCTCAGAGCCGGTATGCATATAAATCTTCGCGCAAGCTCCCTTATCGACAGCCTCTCCTTCCTCGTTGACGGCTGCAAGGATATGCCCTGGCGCGATTACGTCTCCGTCTGCACCGATGACGTTCACGCAAAGGATCTGCTCACCGTCGGTCACATCAACAAGGTCGTCGGCAAGGCAGTTGCGGCAGGTCTTGACGGCAGAGAGGTCATAAAGCTTGCAACCCTCAACGCCGCCCGCGAGTACGGCTTCGCGGAGCTCGGCGCCATCGCCCCGGGCTACATCGCCGACATTCAGCTTGTTGATGCGCTCGACGGCAGCCGCCCCAAGGCAGTCTTTGTCGAGGGTGAGCTGGTCGCGGAGGACGGCAAGTACCTCGGCGGCGACAGCATGGGTGCGGAATACGATTTGCCGAACACCGTAAACGTCCCGCAGCTCACCGGTCCCGAGTCCTTCAGGCTCCGCGTCCCCGAGGGCTACAGCGGCAGCAGCATCACCGTAAACGTCATGACCCCGCTCAGCGGCAACCGCATTCTCCGCCAGGTCATTCCCACCGAGCTTCCCGTAAAGGACGGAGCCGTGGACATCAGCGGCGACGAGTCCCTCTGCTTTGTATGCTGTGCAAACCGCTACGGTCTCGGCTGCAAGACCATAGCCGTGTACAGAGACTTCAATGTCAACACCGGGGCGCTCGCCTCCACCGTTTCTCACGACAGCCACAATCTCACCGTCTGCTACCGCAGCGCGGAGGACGCATGGCTTGCGACCGAGACGCTTATAGGCTGCGGCGGCGGTGTGTGCGCTGCAAACATCGGGCATGAGACTCATGTTGCGCTGCCCGCAGCTGGTCTTATGAGCCAGAAGCCCTGCGCCGAGGTTGCACAGGAAATCGCAGACGTACAGGCGGCGGTCGATGCCATAAGCGGCGGCAAGCTTACTCTGCTTGCAAGCGCGGTCATTGCTCTGCCCGTCCTCCCCAGCGTTGTTATCACGGATATGGGGCTCGTCAACGGCTCCACCCAGAGCTTTGTCCCCGTATTTGCAGATATGTAAGCACAAAGCGAAAAGAAAAAGGAGAAGATCATGGAGAAATTTTTCAAGCTCAATCAGCGCGGCACCGACGTTAAGACCGAGCTGATTGCAGGCCTCACAACCTTTATGACCATGGCATACGTTCTTGCCGTTCAGCCCGCGGCTATCTGCGGGGGCGAGGCGGCGATAGTTGACCTCAACGGCGTAGTCATCAGCAAATCCGCAATAATGATAAGCTGCGCGCTCATTTCCGGTCTTGTCACCATGCTTATGGCCTTCTATACAAATCTGCCCTTCGCGCTTTCCACCGGTATGGGCTCCAACTTCATCTTAGGCGCGCTTATTCAGGCTCAGGTCATCAGCTTCGGCACCGCGATGATGATAGTCCTTGTCTCCGGCGTGGTATTCATTGTGCTGACCGTATTCGGACTGCGTGACCTCATCGTCCGCGTCATCCCGAAGAACATCAAGATAGCCATATCCGCCTCCATCGGCTTCTTCATTGCATACCTCGGCTTCAAGAACTCCGGCATCGGCAACTTCACAAACGGCGTTTCCCTCGGCGACGTGACGGACCCCGCCGTCATTCTCTCCATCGTCGGGCTTCTTCTGACGATCGTGCTCAACGCGCTCAACGTAAAGGGCGCCATCCTCATCAGTATCCTTGCCATTACCCTTATCGGTATTCCCTGCGGCGTGACTCAGATTTCCGGCGTTGCAGCCGTCCCAGACTTCTCCGACCTCAGCAACGTCATGTTCTACTTTGACCTCTCTAACGTCTTTACCGCAAGCGGTATTATACTTGTTTTTGTCTGCTTCTTCGGCGACTTCTTCTCCACCCTCGGCACGGTTTTGGCCGTTGCGGGACGTGCGAATATGCTGGACGAAAACGGCAACCTCCCCGGCATAGAGCGCCCCTTCCTCGTTGACGCAATCGGCACCTGCGTCGGCGCACTCACCGGCAACACCACCATCACCACCTTTGTCGAGTCCACCTCCGGCGTTGAGGCGGGCGGCCGCAGCGGTCTTGCCTCTCTCGTCACCGGCATCATGTTCATCGTGACAATATTCCTCGCTCCCCTCTTTGTCGCCATCCCCTACTGCGCCACCGGTCCCGCACTCATCTACGTCGGCTTCCTCATGCTCAAGGGCTTTGTCGATATCGACTTCTCCACCTTTGACGAGTGCATAGGCCCCTGCGTCATGCTCATGTTCACCGCCTTCACCGGCAGCATCACAAACGGCCTCGGCGCCGGCATCATCGTTCACGTCCTTGTCAAGCTCGTTAAGGGTCACACCAAGGAGGTTCACCCCATCATGTACGTCCTCTGCGCGTTCATGGTGCTCTATTTCATCGTAGGCTAATCAGCTCAAACCCCGGACGAAATATTTCAAGGCGTCGACAAAGTCCGACGCCTTGAAAGCTTATTCAGGAGTATTCAAAAGCACTCCTGAATAAGCTCGGATTAAACGCAGAAAGGGAACTCCCGTCCCCTCTCTGCGCTCTCCCCATGCAATTCTATACACTGCTGATAGCTTTATCTACAGGCTGAATATTTTTCGCTCGAGTTTTCATTTTCGTAAGTCCGCTCAATATACGGCGGAGATGAATAATAATCCGCTTTGCAGCTTGCACAGAAATATTTTAATATAGCATATCTGTCATTAGATTTATTCATAGATAAGCCTATTGACAAATGGAAATAGCCGTACTACAATCAAGCCAGTCTTAGAAAGGAGCGAGCCAAACATGTTTAACACCCGTTTTGACAACATGATGATGGGTATGATGCGCATGATGAACATGTGCATGATGATTCGCGCCCAAAATTGCTCGCTTGCTTCATAACCGCCGATTAAGTGCAAATGCATAAGTAATCATCGCGGGTCTGAAGGCATCGAGCTTTCAGACCCGTTTTATTTTTTGTGTTCGGGAGAGTGTTCTCATGATAGAGCTGAAAAATCTCAGCAAGGTCTATAAAACCGCGGAACGAGAAATCGTCGCGCTCGACAAAATCAATCTCTGCATCCATGACGGCGAGATATTCGGCATCATCGGGCTGAGCGGCGCAGGCAAGAGCACGCTTGTCCGCTGCATCAACCTCTTGGAGCGTCCCACGGGCGGCGAGGTGCTTATCGACGGCAAGAGCCTCACGGAGCTTCCCCGTAAGGAGCTGCTAAAGCTTCGCCAGCAGATAGGCATGATATTTCAGGGCTTCAACCTATTGGAGCAGCGCAGCGTGATTAAAAACGTCTGCTTCCCGCTTGAGCTTGCCGGTGTGTCGAAGAAGGACGCGCTTGCAAGGGCAAATGAGCTGTTGAAGCTTGTCGGGCTTGAGGATCGCGCAGGCTCCTACCCCTCCCAGCTCTCCGGCGGTCAGAAGCAGCGCGTGGCCATTGCAAGAGCTCTTGCGACAAATCCCAAGTATCTCCTCTGTGACGAGGCTACTTCGGCGCTTGACCCGAACACCACCCGCCAGATACTCGATTTGCTCAAGGAGATAAACGAAAAGCTCGGCGTTACGATAGTCGTCATCACTCACGAGATGCGCGTTATCGACCGCATATGCGACAGCGTAGCAGTCATTGACTCAAGTCACATCGCCGAGGTCGGCAAAGTCAGCGCGGTGTTCTCAAACCCCCAGTCGCAGATAGCCCGCGACCTCATAGTCCCGAAGGACAGCACCGTCATCAGCACCGAGGGCGGCCGCCGCATAAGGCTTATCTTCGACGGCAAGGACAAGACCAACGAGCCGCTGATTTCCCGCATGGCGCTTGAGTGCGGCGCACCGGTCAACATTCTCTTTGCAGATACAAGAATTTTTGAGGGCGTCCTGCATGGACACATGGTCATAGAGCTTCCCAATGACGAACGGGAGGCGGACAAAATCATCACATGGCTGTCCGGCAGCAGTGTGAATTGGAAGGAGGAGATATAAGCGATGTTTTCAGAAATGTTTTTGAAGCTGTGGGACAAGGGTCTCATCCAGCTCGGAATATGGGAAACCGTATATATGACGCTCATCTCCTCGCTGTTTGCCTATCTCATCGGTCTGCCGCTCGGCGTTATCCTGAGCATCACCGACAAGAAGGGCATAGCGCCTCACCCGAAGCTCAACGCAGTGCTCGGCTTCGTGGTAAACTTCTTCCGCAGCATCCCCTTCATCATCCTGATGGTCGCAATGCTCCCGGTGGCAAAGCTCATCGTCGGCACCTCGATAGGCAACAAGGCAGTCATCGTCATGCTGATAGTCGCGGCGGCTCCCTATGTGGCGCGAATGGTCGAAAGCTCGCTCAACGAGGTAAACGTCGGCGTTATCGAGGCGGCGCAGTCCATGGGCGCAAGCAATTTTGAGATAATCTGCAAGGTGCTTGTCCCGGAGGCAAAGCCCGCGCTGATAAGCGGCGCTGCCATCTCGATCGTGACGATTTTGGGCTACTCCGCAATGGCCGCGACGATAGGCGGCACGGGGCTTGGTCAGATAGCGATAATCTACGGTCACCAGCGCAGCAACGGCGATATCACATGGTTCTGCGTGTTCCTGATATGGATAATCGTCCAGATAATACAGGAGCTCGGCCGCTATGTCGCAGTCAAGACCGATAAGCGCATAAACAAGTAACTTCTCAAATTTATATAAGGCACTTGGCCAAAATACTTTCTGAAAAGGAGAAATAAAAATGAAAAAGACTCTCGCCATCGTTCTCGCAATCGCACTTGCACTCGCAGTCCTCGCAGGCTGCGGCAGCAGCGCCGGCACTCCCGCCGCATCCGAGGCACCTGCCGCGTCAAATGCTCCCGCAGAGAGCTCCGGCTCCACCGAGCTTACCCCGCTCGTCGTCGGCGCAAGCTCCACCCCGCACGCCGAAATTCTTGAGTCCGTCAAGGACGCTCTTGCAGCCGAGGGCTACGACCTGCAGATCGTTGTCTATGACGACTACGTCCTGCCCAACACCGCCCTTGCAGACGGCGAGCTCGACGCAAACTACTTCCAGCACACTCCCTATCTCAACAGCTTCAACGCCTCCAACGGCACTGAGCTTGTCAGCGCAGCCAAGATTCACTATGAGCCCTTCGGCATCTACGGCAACGGCGTGAGCGCTCTGTCCGAGCTTCAGCCCGGCGCAACCATCATCATCCCCGCCGACGACTCCAACGAGACTCGCGCACTGCTTCTGCTCCAGCAGGAGGGACTCATCAAGCTCCCCGATGACGCAAGCGCCGAGAAGGGCGTAAATCACCTTGACATCGTCGATGACGGCGGCTACAAGGTCACCCCCGTTCAGGCCGACACCGTTCCCTCCGTCCTCGCCAACAGCGATGCGGGCAGCATTGCAGTCATCAACGGCAACTACGCGCTTCAGGCAGGTCTCAAGGTCGCCGATGCTCTTGCCATCGAGGATGCCTCCGGTGACGCAGCCCAGACCTACGCCAACATCATCGCCGTCCGCGCAGGCGACGAGAACAGCGAAAAGACCCTTGCTCTCGTCAAGGCTCTCCAGACCGACGCAGTCAAGAGCTTCATCGCCGACAGCTACAACGGCGCAGTCGTCGCAATCTTCTGATAATAATATATATTTATTAGCTTGACCTCCACGGCGGTTTTCCGCCGTGGAGGTTTTTGCCCGCGCAACAAAGCGTTGCTTGTTTTTTTGTACATGTATGCTTTATAATAGCTATGAGGTGATACTTAATGGAAACCAAGGATATAATTTTTGAGCTTCGGGCAAAGAAGGGTATGTCTCAGGACGAGCTTGCGGAGAAGCTGTTCGTAACACGTCAGGCTGTCTCCCGCTGGGAAAACGGCGAGACTACCCCGAACACGGAAACGCTCAAGCTGCTGTCAAGGCTCTTTGACGTTTCGATAAACACTCTGCTCGGCTCTCCGCGACAGCTCATTTGTCAGTGCTGCGGAATGCCGCTGTCCGACGATGAAATCAGCCGGGAGAATAACGGCAATTTCAACGAGGAATACTGCAAATGGTGCTACACTGACGGCAAATATATGTATCACAGCATGGATGATTTAATCGAGGTCTGCGTGCAGAACATGGCGGGCGACAGCTTTACCCCCGAGCAGGCGCGTGCATACATGAGCGATTTGCTACCAAGGCTTGACTACTGGAAAAAGCAAATCGGCGAGGTTACGAAATGAGCTACATGGGCGACCGCTTTTGGTGGGATGCGAGATTTAAGGCGAGGGCGCAGAGCCCGACGCGGCATGAGCAGCGCTTGGAGGCGGATATTTCACGCTTCAAGCCCGAGAGCACAGTGCTTGAGCTTGCCTGCGGCGACGGGCGAAACGCGCTGTATCTGGCGCGCTTGGGCTTTACGGTATATGCCGTCGATTTCAGCGAGGAGGCTCTGCGGCGTCTGAGGCACTTTGCCAAGGATGAGGGCTTGGACATAAGCAGCCGCCTTGTGAACTTGGTCGAGGACGATTTCTCGGATTTGGGCGCAAGCTTTGACGCGATTATCATAAATCATTACCGCCTGCCCAAGCCGCAGTATGAAAAAATCCCCGCACTTTTAAAGCCGGAGGGCATACTCTGGGTAAACGGCTTTGCAGCTCTCCCCGCCGATAATCCCAATGTGACGGAAAACGACCTCCTGCGGGATGAGGATCTTGAATTTCTCCGCTCTATAAGCCCTATTGAGAAGGAGCTATACCACGATGGCTTATTCGTAAGATATATCTGGTCAAAATAGGCATATATTATCGACGCAGCAAAGCTCCGCGGCACGGTCAGACCGTATCGCGGAGCTTTTGTTATATATTTATATATTATTATTAATAGTAAGCTTTATATATTATTATAATAAAGCGCTCACAGCACCTTGGAGAGAAAATCCTTGAGGCGCGGGCTCTTGGGATTGTCAAAAATATCCTCGGGGCTGCCCTGCTCGACTATCCTGCCCTCGTCCATAAACACGACGCGGTTGCCGACCTCGCGGGCAAAGCCCATCTCATGCGTCACGACTACCATGGTCATGCCGGTCTTGGCCAGATTTTTCATAACGTCCAGCACCTCGCCGACCATCTCCGGGTCAAGCGCGGAGGTGGGCTCGTCAAAGAGCATCACGTCGGGCTCCATCGCAAGCGCGCGCACTATCGCAACACGCTGCTTCTGGCCGCCGGAGAGCTGCGCGGGATATGCGTCCGCACGGTCTCCAAGTCCCACGCGCTGCAAAAGCGAGAGAGCCTTCGCCTCGGCGTCGGCACGGTTTTCGTGCTTTACAAGCAGCGGCGCCATGGTCATGTTGCCCATTATCGTCTTATGCGGGAAGAGATTAAAGTGCTGGAACACCATGCCCATCTTCCGGCGATGCTCGTCGAGGTCGATTTTCTTGCCCTGCGCGTCCTTTTTCTTGGTGATGTCCACGCCGTCAAACACTATGCTGCCCTCGGTCGGATGCTCAAGCAGATTGAGCGAGCGCAAAAAGGTAGACTTACCCGAGCCGGAGGGACCGATGATGACAATAACGTCGCCCTTGCAGATATCGAGGCTCACGCCGTCGAGCGCCTTTATCGCACCCTTGTTATAATACATTTTCAGGTCGCTGACCTGTATCAGTACATTGTTATTTGTCTCCACGGCTCATCTTCCTTTCAAAATGTCCGAACAGCTTGCTGAGGATGAAGGTCAGCAGGAAGTATATCACACCGACTATCACCAGCGGCTCTATCGGCAGGTAGGTCGCGCCCTTGACAAGCAGGTACTGCGTCATAAGATCGCCGATGAAGAAGGTCGAGGCCAGCGAGGTGTCCTTGATTATCATGATAAACTCGTTGCCGAGGGCGGGGAGTATGGTCTTGAGCGCCTGCGGCATTACGACGTGCCAGAGGCACTGCGCCTTGCTCAGTCCGAGGCTGCGCGCCGCCTCTGTCTGTCCCGCGTCAACGGACTTGATGCCGGAGCGTATGACCTCCGAGACATAGGCCGCGCTGTTGCAGACAAGAGCTATCGCAATGCAGAGAAACTTCTGCTTATTGAGCGCGGGTATAAGCTGCGGCAATGCAAAATAGAAGAAGTAGAGCTGTAGCAGCATGGGCGTGCCGCGAATTATCTCGATATACGCCGTAGAAAGCCAGCGCAGAGGCGCAATGCGGGACATTTTCATGCCGGCAAGCAGAGTTGCAAGTATCGCGCCGAAGAAAACGGTTATAGCGGAGAGCAGCAGCGTATAGCCCACGCCGTCTATCAGGAACTTGTCCCAGTATTTTGTGAGTATCTTTATTATATTGTCAAAGCTTATAAAGCTCATTTTCCCACTCCTGTCAGTGCTTACTTAAGCAGCGGGATACCGTATCTCTACGCTATCCCGCTGCGTTATGCTCGGGTCTATGCTCAGTCTATGGTCTTTTCGGTTGCGTTTTCGGACTTGGCAAGCTCGATGGCTGCCTCGTACCATTCACCGTAGAGCCCGTCGGCGTATGCCTTGGCAAGCGCCTCATTGACGACTGCAAGCAGCTCATCCTCGCCCTTGGTGATAAGGACTACATTTGCCTCGTACTCGGCCTTTACCTCAATCTCGCAGGAGCAGACGGCAAGGTCGGGGTTGGAGTCGATTATCATTTCCGCATTGCCCTTTGCAACGACCAGAGCCTCGATATTGCCGTTTTGAAGCTCGAGAACGCCGGTGCCGAGGTCGCCGATGGTGATGGGGTTAGCGTCCGGAAGCTGATCGGTGAGAAGCTGCATCTGGAGGGAGGCGACCTGTGCGCCCACGTCAAGCCCGGCAAAATCTGCGGGGGTCTTGTATTTCTCGGTGTCGGCGGCGCGGACAAGTATCACCTGCTCGGTCTCGTTGTCGCCGGCGTAGTAGTAATCGGAGAGGTTATAGTTCTCGGCGCGTTCCTCGGTCCATGACCAGCCGGAAATGGAAATGGGAACGGTGGCGGTGTAAACTGCGGTCTGGCAGGCATCGAAGCCCATCGCTTCTATAGTGAGGTCAACGCCGATATAGTCAGCGATGTACTTTGCCAGCATCACGTCAAAGCCGACGTACTGCTCCTGACCGGACTTGGAGGCGTCAACGAATTCCATCGGGGCATAGTCGGGGGAAAGCGCCACGGTGAGAACGCCGTCTGCCTTGATTTTTTCGAGCGCGTTTTGTGCCTCCTGCTTATCGGAGCTGCTGCCGCAGGCGCAGAGAGAGGCGACCATTGCAATGCACATAAGTATGCATACAAGCTTAGTTATCTTTTTCATTTCTGTTCCTCTTTTCCGAGTTGATTTTGTTATTGTTTGAGGTTTTGTGTTTCGATGAATTTTTATTCATTTGACAGCTTGAATAATAGCAGCTTTATTCAATAAAGTCAAGCGGTTGTTGCATAAATATTTGCTTGTTTTTGCATTTTGTGAAAGTTTATGCGCTGGGAGCGGCTTTTCCCGGCGCAGTTTGTATATTTTGATATGAGAATATTCATTGATTTTTGCATTATGCAAAAAGGCTTCCATTTAGCAAGCTCTCAAGTAAAAATGCATGACAAAAGCCTGTGCATTGCACAGGCTTTGTCATAAGCAAATTACTTGATGCCGTACTTCTTGTTGAACTTATCAACACGGCCGCTGGTGTCGACCAGCTTCTGCTTGCCGGTGTAGAAGGGGTGGCACTTGGAGCAGATTTCAACGGTGATGTTCTTCTTGGTGGAGCCGGTCTCGATGACGGCGCCGCAAGCGCACTTGATAGTGGTCTGCTCGTACTTAGGATGGATTCCTTCCTTCATGGTTATGTCTCCTCATCATGTGCTGCCTTGATTGTGCGCAAAGGCATAGTTACAAGACGCAAAAAGGATTGTAACACAGCGGCGCGCGCAATGCAAGTATTTTTAAGAATTTTCTTTATTTTTAAGCTTTTTTCGGCGCATCGACCGGCACGCTCAGGGCTTTTCCCGCCGCGAGGAAGTACAGCACGCACTCACGCACCCGTTTTCCCGTTATGCGCTCCATGGCGCGAGCGTAGGCCTGAAGCTGAGCTGCATAAAACTCCGCGCGCTGCTCAAGCGTCGCTCCGCTGACTCGGTCGGTCTTATAGTCTATTATCACAAGCTCGCCGTCCTCCTCAATGCAGCAGTCCACAACGCCCTGGAGCAAGACCTCCTCCCCTGCCGCCGTGCCGAATATCTCGCCCGCGTCACAGAGGAGTGAAAACTTGAATTCCCTGCGCATACTCTGCGCCGAGAGCATACGACTGCCGAGCGGCGAACGGAACAAGCCGTCTATCGCCGCCGCGTCAACGGCCTCCGCTTCACGCGCAGTTATAAACCTTTCGCTCTTGAGCCGCGCTATCTCATTTTTTATATCATCAAGGCTGCCGCTTTTTGAAAAGTCCATATATTGAAGCACCAGATGCGTTGCAACACCGCGCTCCGTGCCCGTGGCGGGTCTGTCCTGCTTTCCGAAATCCGGGCTTCTGAACTTGGGCGCGGGCTTGGGTGCGACGCTCTCCGCGTCCTCGTCCGCCGTCTCCCTGCCCTTGAGCTCCGTAGCCGTGACCTTGGAGGGCAGTCGCTCCGCATCGGCAAAGGGATAGACAAAGCTCAGCTTGCGCTCAAGCTCCGTAATAAGCTCCTCGTCGCTGCCCGCCACAGGCTCGTCCGCGTCCTGTATCAGCTCTGTCTCCGGCAACTCTGCGGATGACATGGAGATATGCTCCCCCTTGTCCGCAATGGCGGAGTATATCATCCAGTCCAGCATCGACGATGCCGAGGCCAGAAGCTGCGGCGCCATAGGCTCCGTGACCTCCTCACGCGCCTTAGCAAGCGTTTTTTCGCAGTCCTTAACCGTGCCCGTGACTATCAGGCGCTCCTTTGCCCGCGTCAGCGCGACGTACAAAAGCCGCAGCTCCTCGGACAGCGTCTCCCGCTCAAGGCGCAGACGTATCGCGTTGCGGGCAAGTGTCGGATATTCGATGCGCCGCCTCGTGTCCGTAAGCTTCGGTCCGAGACCAAGCACCGGATGCACGAGCACGGACTCCATACCGTCACGCTTATTAAATCTCCGCGCCGTATCACAGAGGAACACGACCGGGAACTCAAGTCCCTTTGACTTATGCACCGACATTATCTGCACTGCCGAGGCCGTCGCCGCACCCGTGGTCGGCTCCTGCCCCTTTTCGGCAAGCCGCCGCAGCCATAGCACAAAGCGATGCAGTCCCCGATATCCACTGCTCTCAAAGCGCTCCGAAAGCTCCGCAAGCTCCAGAAGATTTGCCCTGCGCTGCTCGCCGTCGCTCATCGCGCTGCAAATCGCCAGCATATCAAGCTCCGTACACAGTCTCCACACAAGCTCCGCCGCGCTCATATCCGCAGCCTCACGGCGGTATGTCGTAAGCACAGTTATAAACTCGGCGCATTTTTCATCCGTCTCCGCCGCCGCACAGAGCGCCGTATAAAAGTCGCAGCGCTTTCCGGCGGCGCGTATCGCGGAAAGCTCATCGGCGGAAAAGCCGAATACCGGCGAGCGCAGCACGGCGATGAGTGGAATATCCTGATGCGGATTATCTATCACCGCAAGCAGCGAGGTGAGCGTGGATATCTCGACCGAGGTGAAAAAGCCCCCGCCCTGCCCTGCCGCGACCGGCACGCACTGCTGCTGCAAGGCATTTCTGTAAACGCCGCCGACAGCGTTTGCCGAGCGCAGCAAAATCGCAATGTCGCCGTATTCCAGCGGACGCGGGCCGTTTTTCCCGCTGACCGTGACTTGCTCGTCGATAAGACGGCGTATGCGCGCGGCGACGTAACGCGCCTCAAGCTCTGTCTTGTCGGGGCTTTCCTCATCGTCCTCGCCTCGCGGCAGCTCGATGAGACACAGCTCCGGCTTCGGCACCTCGCCCTCATAGGACGCGCCGCATTTCAGCGCGGCGGCCTCGTCATAGTCGATATCGCCGAGCTCACGCGACATACATAGACCAAAGACGGCATTTGCGGCCTCCAGCACCTCGCGCCGTGAGCGGAAATTCTCCTGAAGCATTATGCGCCTCGGCGCAGTCGGGGCAGCCTTGTCGTAATCGGCGTAATCAAGATATTTTTCGGTGAATATCTCGGGGTCTGCAAGGCGGAAGCGATATATCGACTGCTTCACGTCGCCGACCATGAATAGATTTTTCCCGTCTCGGGAGATGGCGCGGAATATCTCGTCCTGCACGCGGCTGACGTCCTGATATTCGTCGACCATGATCTCCGTGTAGCGTCCGCTGAGTCTGCGCGCAAGCTCCGAGGGGCTTCCGTCCTCATTCGTGAGAAGCCGCACCGACATATGCTCAAGGTCGGAGTAATCGACGACACCGGCGCGGCGCTTATCCTTGGAAAGCTCCTCGGCAAAGTCGAGCGTCAGTCCGAGCAGGGCAGTCATGGCGGGAGTTGTGAGCCGAAGCTCGCTCAAAAGCTTATCGGAGTCGGAATAGAGCATATCCGCAAGCTTTTCGCAGGCCTTTTTACAGGCGTTGCGGCGGTTTTTTGCAAAATCCGACAGCGCAGGGTCAGGCGAACGGACAAGTCTGCCGAGCTTTGTAAACTCTATCGGCAGGCACTCCCGCGCCGCATCCCAGCCGATATTGAGCCTGCGGCGCAGCTCTCGAAGCTGCTCTGCCGGGGCTGCCATCGCGTCCATATATGCCTCTGATATCTTCGTCTCGGCGGATATGGCCTGCATCACGCGCTCAAGCTCCGCCGCCCAGTAATCCACGATAGAGCCGACGCGCTCCATTGTCTCGCGCCCCCACGGGGTCTGCCCCACGTCGTCTACTTCTCTGCTCAAAAGCGCCACCTGCTCCGTCGCCCACTGCTCGGGACGCGCATGGCACTGCATTTTATCATGCATCGTGAGCACAAGCTCCGTGAGCCGCTTATCGTCACGCCCCGCGCCGACGGTATCCGCCAGCAGCGTAAAGCCGGGGTGCTCCTCGGGCTTTTCATAATAGCTATCCATAACGCGCTTGAGTGCCGCGTCCTTCATCGCCGCAATTCGGTCATCGTCGGCTATCTTAAACTGCGGCGGCAGACCGCAGGCGTGGCAGTGCTCACGCAGAAGCGCCGCGCAGAAGCTGTGTATCGTGCCTATCTGTGCCTTCTGGCACAGCGCGCTCTGGCGGCGCAGACGCTTATTGGCGGGATCCGCGGCAAGCGCGTTCGCTATCTCGTCCATAATGCGCCCGCGCAGCTCACCCGCGGCGGCGCGCGTGAAGGTTATAATAAGGAAGCTGTCGATATCGACGGGGTGTTCGGCGTCGGTTATATAGCCCATCAGGCGCTCCGTGAGAACGCGGGTCTTGCCGCTGCCCGCCCCCGCAGACACCAGTACCGCGCTTCCTCTCGCGTTTATCGCCGCCGCCTGCGAGACGGTGGCCTTGAATTCAGCCATTGTTATCCTCCTCCCCCATCAGCTCAAGCACCTTTTCCGGGGCTATCCTCTGCTGGAAACGACAGCTCTCGCCGTTTTCGCCCTGTGAGAAGTGGCAGGCATCAAAGTAGTCGCAGTTGAGGCAGGCGTTCTCCTGCTGACTGCGGTAATACGGATCGGCGGCAATGCTGCCGGAATTGAGCTGCCGCGCCATGTTCGTAAGCGTCTTTCCGATATGCCGCGACAGCAGGCCAAGCCGCTCCGCCGTCATAAGCGAGTCGGGCGTCGGCTTGCCGTATCTCATGCGGATGGGGATGTATTTCTTGTCCTCGCCGTGCTCCCACGCCTCTATGACCTCCGTCTCGTCGAGCACAACGCCGCTGCGCTTCACGCCGTCCAGCCGCAGACGCTGTGCCTCCTCATCGCCGCAGTCGCGGCTGACGGGCAGGATCACACTGCGCGCGGGGACGTACATCACACCCGCCGGTACAATCTCGCGGCCGTACAGCTTCTCCCCGTCGCGCCCTAAGGCGAACAGGTACAGCAGCATCTGAAGCCCCATACCGTACCACACGTCGGAGAGGGAAAAGCTCTTTTTGCCAGTCTTGTAGTCGACCACGCGCAGATACAGCCGCCCGTCGTGCAGCCAGCCGTCAACTCTGTCGGCAATGCCGGTGAGCGTCATCGCGCCCTCGCCGTCGCCGAGCTCAAGAGGCGGGATATCGCTCATCTTCGAGAAGTCAAGCTCGAAGTCGAGCGGCTCGAAATCGGAGCGGCGCAGCTCCGCCGCCATGTCCGACACTATCTGGAACACGTCCTTGCCGAGGCGGCGGAAGAGGTATATGAACCGCTGTGACTTCTCCTGAAAATCGTTCAGCTGCTCATGCACGTAGCCGTCCACATGGCGCTGGGTGATCTCGCGCAGTTCGTCGTCCGAGACGGCGCCGAAGCCGCCGCGGTCACGCACGTCGCGCGCCGTGTGCTCCAGCACGTAGTGCATGAACGTGCCGATCTCCGGCGGCGTGAAGCCCGCCGGTTCATATGGGCGCGCGTTCAGGCCGTACTGGCAGAAGTATGCGAATTTACACGATGCGAATTTATCTATTTTCGACGCGCTCAGCTTCAGCCGTCTGCCGTAGAGCGCGCGCACCGCCTCAGGCGACAGCCGGCCGCGGCTCATCTTCGCGGCGGCGGTCAGCTTGCCGAAGCGTTCGGGCTGCGTCCGGCGGAAATACTCTGCGGCGGAGCGCTCGCGCGCCGTGCCGCCGCTCACCGCGTGCGCCGCAAGCGTCAGCGCGGGCGCTTCGGCGGACATGCGCAGTTCGGATATATCCGCGTACCGCGGCTGCAGGCCGAATATTGCCGCTGCGCGGCTGTACACGAAGGCCGGGCGCTGAGGCGCGCCCTCGGAATTCACAAGCGGGCAGCACAGCGTCAGGCTGTCTGACGGCAGGCTCAGGCAGTTATATATCAGCGAAAACTCGCGCCACAGCTCCCCGTCCCCGGCTCCGCCAAGGTCTATGTTCAGCTCAAGCAGGCGCTTCCGCTCCTCGTCGGAGAATATCCCAGTGTCGCCGGATGCGGCGGGCAGACGCTCGTCGCTCACGCCGAGGACGATGAGGTGCTTTATATTTCTGCGGCGCATACGGTCAAAATCGCCGGCGGACACTCTGTCGAGCGACACAGGTATCACGCCCACATCGTAGCGCGAGAGCATCAGCGTGAACAGCCGCCCGAAGCCCTCCATGTCCATTTCCGTGTCGCCGAGTATCGCAGCACACTGCTCAAGCGCGGAGACGATTATGTCCCACAGCTGTGCGTACTCGCGCGCAAGACTCTCCCGTCCCGCGGCCATAAGCTGCTCCGCGCGCTCGCTCAGGCGCTCGGAGAGCTTCAGCTCCTCGAAAAAGTCCGCCAGCGCGGCCGCCTGAGCCGCCGCGGTGGACGCTTCGCGTCCGCGCAAGGCGAAATGCAGCAGCGGATCGCCCAGCGCATGGCGCAGCGCGTTTATTTTTTGCAGGCGCTCCGCGGTCTCCTCGGTGTACTCGGCGTTGTAGCCGTCCGGATGCTGCCGCCAGTCGCCCGTGCGGCTCCACGCCCCGGCGCGGAGCTGCCATTTGAAGATATAATTCCCCAGCGCATCGCAGTCCTCCGGCGCAAGGCCGGTCAAACCCGTGCGCATATAGCTTATCACGTCGTCGACTTCCCAGCCGCCGCACACGATGTCATACGCCGCGGCTATCATCGCGGGGAGCGGCTTCGACAGCAGGTCACTGCGCCGCGCCATGAAAAGCGGCACGCCGTAATGCTCGAACGCACTCTCCAGCGCCGCGCGGTATTCGTCGAAGCCGCGCACCGCGATTGCGATATCGCGCCAGCGGCAGCCGCCGTCGCGCACAAGGGCTATCGCCTGCGCCGCCGCGAATTCACATTCGGCTACCATGCCGTCCGCCGTCACGAGCTTCACCGAATCGTTCAGCTCGCCCTGAAAGCCCACGGCGGAGTAACTGAACATATTCTCGGCGAAGAAATCGAGCGCGTCGCCGCCGGTTCCCGGCGCAAAATGCCGCGTCTCCGTCTCCGCGCCAAGCTCCCCGGCATAGGCGAGAAGCTCGCGCGCACTGCGGCGGGACAGCTCGAAAATCTCGTTGTCGCCGTGCAGCTCGTCCAGAGTCAGGCACACGGTGAGCTGCACGCCGCGCTTCAGAATCGCGCGCAGCACCTGCCGCTCCTGAAAGGTAAAGTCTATAAAACCGTCAACATATACATGGTCGTTTTCTCCCATGCCGCCGGCAAGTATCTGCTCGGCAAGCAGTGTCAGACGGTCGGAGGGGTCTGCGTGACCGTTTGCAACGACCGCGTCATAGGCCTCGAGTATAAGCGACATATCGGAAAGCTTGTCTCCGAGTCCGCCCGGGCAGCTTTGGGCAGCGGCGGCAAGCATATCGGCATCCACACCGGCGGCCTTGAGGCTGTCCACCGCCGCCAGCAGCGCCGACTGAGTCTCCGCCTTGCGTCCCGCCGAGGCGTACATACGAAGCCTTGAGCCCACGCCGTCAAGCGCCAGCGCCATGCAGAGAAGCCGTCCGCCCTTGTCAAGATATGCCGCCGCGCCGCCGCCCTGCTGCGAGGCAATACGGCGGGCAAGGCCGGTAAAGCTCATGACCTCGGCGTAGAGGGACATACTGTCTCCGCAGGCGCGGCAAAGCTCGCGCTCGGCCTCGTGGCTGTACTGCTCCGGCACGATGAGCAGCCGCCGCCCCTGACGTGCAAGAACGGCCTTATTTATTTCTCCGATGACAGCCGCGGTTTTACCCGTGCCTGCTCGTCCCGTGAGAAGTCTCAGCATCTTGAGTTTTCCTTTCTGAATGTATTACCGGGGGTACTTGTCGGGGCAGTCCAATCATCAAGCGCCAAATCTGACGTATAGCGCCCCAAGTATATAAATATAATATAAATAATACAGGCAATTCTATTTTATCAGACCTGCTGCGGCATAGCAAGCCGATAATCTCTGCTGTCGCCTTTCGGCAGCAGCCGCGGAGGCGTTTTTACAAAAAAATATTGAACAGACGCATAAATTCTGCTATAATGTGCAAAAGTATATTGATAAGGGGTGAACCTGCGATGAAGTTTTCATCGAAAATGGAAAAATGCGGTCTTTCTCCGATGAGAAAGTTTAATGCTTATGCCGATGCTGCCGAGAAACGCGGTATCAAAATATACCACCTGAATATCGGTCAGCCGGATATAAAGACTCCCGATGCCTATTTCAAGGCCATGCGGGAATTTCAGGAGCCTGTGCTTGCATACGCCCCTTCCGCCGGTGTGCCGGAGCTTTTGAGCGCGGTATGCGATTATTATGACGACATCGGCGTAAAGCTCAGCAAAAAGGACATCTTGGTCACCACCGGCGGCAGTGAAGCACTCCAGATGACCATGGCCACCCTGCTTGACGACGGCGACGAGATAATAATTCCCGAGCCCTTTTACCCGAACTATCACACCTCCGTCACCCTTGCCGGCGCTACGATACGTCCGCTGACCACCTACCCCGAGGAGGATTACCGCTACGCCGTGCGTGAGCGCGTCGAGGCCTGCATAAACGAGCGCACCCGCGCCATGCTCATCACAAACCCCGGCAACCCTACCGGCACTATCCTCACGCCGGACGAGCTGAAGCTTTTGCTCGACATCGCTAAGGAGAACAATATCTTCATCATATGCGACGAGGTCTACAGAGAATTTGTCTACGGCGGTGAGCCGCTGCAGAGTGCGCTGCAATATGAGGGCTATGAGGATAATGTCATCGTCATAGACTCCGTCTCCAAGCGCTTCTCCGCCTGCGGTGCGCGTATAGGTCTGCTCATCTCCAAGAACAAGGAGTTCATGTCTCAGGCGATGAAGTGGTGTCAGTGCCGCCTCTGCGCCTCGACCACTGACCAGGTTGCCGCCGCCGCGCTCTACTCTCTGGATAAGGACTACTTCTCCGCAACGCGCGACGAGTATAAGCGCCGCCGCGACACCATGGTTGAAAAGCTCTCGCGCATTCCGGGCGTTGTCTATGCGCAGCCGAAGGGCGCCTTCTATATCATGGCGGCACTCCCCATTGACGATGCCGACAAGTTCCAGCTCTGGCTCTTAAACGAATTTGACGATAATGGCGAAACCGTGATGTTCTCCTGCGGCGAACCCTTCTACGGCACTCCGGGCAGAGGCAAGAACGAGGTTCGTATGGCCTATGTTCTCAAGCAGGAGGATCTTGCACGCGCAATGGATATCCTCGCCGTTGCTATTGAAAAATACAACGAGACGCACTGATAAATTTCGTAATAAGATAATATTAAAGCCCGTACCGATGGAGCTCATCGGTACGGGCTTTCAAGGCGTCGACAAAGTTCGGCGCCTTGAAAACTTATTCAGGAGTATTCAAAAACACCCCTGAATAAGCTTGGATTGAACGCAGAAAGGGGACTCCCGTCCCCTCTCTGCACTCTCCCCATGCAATTCTATACATTGCCGACAGCTTTGTATTTTATGCGTTATGCGGCTTGCGGATGGTTTTTATTCAAATTCCACGGTTCCGGTCGGCTTCGGCGTGAAGTCGTAGAGCACGCGGTTAATTCCGGCGACCTCATGCGTGATGCGCTCCGTGATGTGAACCATCAGCTCATGCGGAAGCTCAGCTACGCTTGCGGTCATAACGTCAGTCGTGCAGACTGCGCGGACTATGCAGCACCACTCGAATGCGCGCTTGCCGTCCTTGATTCCCGTGGATCTGAAATCGGGAACGACGGTGAAATACTGCCAGATCTTGCCCGCCAGACCGTTCTTTTCAAACTCCTCACGGAGAATGGCGTCGGACTCACGCACCGCCTCCAAGCGGTCACGAGTGATGGCGCCGGGGCAGCGCACACCGAGTCCCGGACCCGGGAAGGGCTGACGGTAGACCATATCATGGGGCAGACCAAGCTCCTCGCCCACAACACGAACCTCGTCCTTAAACAGAATTCTGACCGGCTCTACAAGCTCAAAGGCCATATCGTCAGGCAGTCCGCCCGCGTTATGATGCGCCTTGATGCCCTCCTCCGACTCGAGAATATCCGGCCAAATCGTGCCCTGCGCCAAGAATTCAATTCCGTCGAGCTTTCTTGCTTCCTCTGCGAATACCTCGATGAATTCTCCGCCTATGATTTTTCTCTTTGTCTCCGGATCCTCAACGCCTGCCAGCTTATCAAGGAAACGATCCGTCGCATCCACATAGACAAGATTTGCATTCATCTGATTGCGGAATACCTCAACCACCTGCTCGGGCTCGCCCTTGCGAAGCAGACCGTGGTTAACATGAACACAAACAAGCTGACGGCCGATAGCTTTGATTAAAAGCGCCGCAACAACAGAGGAATCCACTCCGCCGGACAGCGCGAGAAGTACCTTTTTGTCCCCTACCTGCTCTTTGATCAGGGCTATCTGCTCATCTATAAAGCTCCGAGCAAGCTCCGGGGTCGTAATTCTTTCCATATCAGCCGGACGTCTGATTTCCGCTACATTCATTTAAAGCTCCTCCTGGTTCATTTATGTCATTCATATTGAATAAAACAGCCGCGTTTACTTTATCACGAAATCCGAAAAAAATAAAGCTTTTTAAGCTATGTGCAATAAATTTTGTTGATATTGCCGCCTAAGTAATGCAGGCAAATTTCGTTTCTTTGCTGTGTAACATCGCTTGGCAAGGGCAAACGCGGTTTTGACGGGAGGAAATGCGCTCATACCTCGTCAAGCCCCATGACAATACGGCAGTATTCCCTGCGGGCCTTTTCTCGTCTGAACACATTTCCGCTCCGGCAAAACTGCTTCGCACCTGACAGCGATGGCTTTTCGAGTGATTTTTGTTTTTTGAGATGCAGGCGGGCTGTCAGGCGTGTCTGCCCTTATCAAGCGATGGTATCATGCACAGATAAAAACAGTCGTAAAAAGTAGTCGATATCAGCAGAAAATAAAGGCAGAGTCCTGAGTTCAGACTCTGCCAAAGCTTGTTATTCAAATTCTATCGTTGCGGGGGGCTTGGAGGTCACGTCGTAAAGAATTCGGTTGACGCCGCGAACCTCGTTGACTATGCGGACGGAGACCTTATCGAGCAGCTCATAGGGGATGCGCACCCAATCGGCGGTCATGAAGTCCGTGGTCGAGACGGCGCGCAGCGCAACGGCATAGTCGTAGGTACGACCGTCACCCATAACGCCGACGGAGCGCATATTAGTCAGCACCGCGAAATACTGGCTCATAGCGTCGCACAGCCCGGCCTTCGCTATTTCGTCACGGAAGATATAATCTGCCTCGCGCAGCATGTCCAGCTTCTCCTTCGTGACCTCGCCGATGACGCGGATGCCGAGTCCGGGACCGGGGAAGGGCTGACGCCGAACCAGCGTCTCCGCAAGGCCAAGCTCACGGCCGAGGGCGCGAACCTCATCCTTAAACAGCATACGCAGCGGCTCGATTATCCCCTTGAAATCGACATAGTCAGGCAGACCGCCGACATTGTGGTGACTCTTGATGACCGCCGCATCGCCCTTTCCGGACTCGATAACGTCGGGATAAATCGTCCCCTGCACCAGATAGTCAACGCTGCCTATCTTCCTTCCCTCTATCTCAAAGACGCGGATAAACTCCTCGCCGATTATCTTGCGCTTTGCCTCCGGCTCCACCACGCCCTTCAAAGCAGTCAAAAAGCGTTCCTCTGCATCCACTCTGATGAAATTTATGTTCCATTTTGCAAAGGCGTCCTCCACCTCATCGCCCTCGTCCTTGCGCATAAGACCGTGATCAACGAACACGCAGGTGAGCTGACTGCCGACAGCCTCCGCAAGCAGAGCCGCCGCAACGGAGGAGTCAACACCGCCGGAAAGCGCAAGCAGCACCTTGCCGCTGCCGACCTTGGCGCGTATATCTTCAATGGCGCGGCACTTATAATCCGCCATTGTCCAGTCGCCGACCGCAGCGCAGACCTCATAGAGGAAATTGCGCAGCATCTTGCGGCCATACTCGGTGTGGTTTACCTCCGGGTGGAACTGCACTCCGTAGAAGCCGCGCTCCTCGTCGCAGATACCGACCGTCGGGCAAGCGGCGGAGTGCGCAACAAGACGGAAGCCCGGCGGCACCTGCGCCATATAATCGCCGTGGCTCATCCATGTGACGCTCTCGGAGGGGAGATCCTTAAAAAGCTTGCATGAGGTGTCAAAGAAGGTATCGGTCTTGCCGTATTCGCGCGCGGAATCGTCCTGTGCTGCGGTGACCCTTCCGCCCAGCTCGTGGGCAAGAAGCTGGCAGCCGTAGCATATGCCGAGTATGGGCAGCCCAAGCTCAAATACGCCGCGGTCAACATGAGGTGAGTCTGCTTCATAAACGCTGTTGGGTCCGCCGGTGAATATTATGCCTATGGGATCAAAAGCTCGTATCTCGTCCAAGGATATGCCGAAGGGCTTGACCTCGCAATATACATTGCACTCACGGACACGGCGGGCGATAAGCTGATTATACTGGCCGCCGAAGTCAAGAATAAGTATCTTTTGGTTTTTCATGCAGCACCTCCATTGCTTTTTTGAGGTTTTATTATATATTCTCTTTTTCGCTATTGCAAGAGCAAAGAAAAAAAACATTGATTTTATTGACTTGTAGGAAGAAAAAGTGTATTATTTTCGGGTAGAAAACTTATTCCACTCAGGAGGTCTTCAATGTCCGGAGTTATTTCAAGAGGTGTACGCGCCCCCATCATCCGTGAGGGCGACGATATTGTCAAAATAGTTGCCGATTCCGTCACTGCGGCGATGGAAGAGGACGGCTTCAAGCTGCATGAGCGTGACGTCGTGGCAGTCACGGAGTCCGTGGTCGCGCGCGCTGATGGCAACTATGCGTCGGCGGACGACATAGCAGCCGATGTCAAGACCAAGCTCGGCGGCGGCACGGTCGGCGTGGTGTTCCCCATTCTCTCCCGCAACCGCTTTGCCATATGCCTGCGCGGTATTGCCCGCGGCAGCAAAAAGGTAGTTCTTATGCTCTCCTACCCCTCCGACGAGGTAGGCAATCATCTGTTCGATGAGGACGTGCTGGACGACAGCGGCGTCAATCCCTATACGGACGTGCTCAGCCTTGCCGATTACCGCAAGTATTTCGGCTATGTGAAGCACCCCTTCACCGGTGTAGACTACGTCGAATACTACGAGTCCGTCATCCGCGAGGAGGGCGCCGAGGCAGAGCTTATATTCGCAAACCACGCCGAGGCAATTGTCAAGTACGCGGATAATATTATCTGCTGCGATATCCACAGCCGTGAGCGCTCCGTCCGCCGCATCAAGGCGGCAGGCGGTAAAAACGTGCTGACCCTGTGCGACATTCTCAACGCCTCCGTAAACGGCAGCGGCTGGTGTCAGTACGGTCTGCTCGGCTCGAACAAGGCGACCGAGGATAAGGTCAAGCTTTTCCCGAGGAACGCCCAGGCCGTGGCAGAGGGCATACAGGCGGAGCTGCTTGAGCGCACCGGCGTCAAGGTCGAGGCCATGGTCTACGGTGACGGCGCATTCAAGGACCCGATGGGCAAGATTTGGGAGCTTGCTGACCCCGTGGTCAGCCCCGGCTTTACCTCCGGTCTTGTCGGTCTGCCGAACGAGCTCAAGCTCAAATATCTGGCAGATAACGATTTTGCCGCGCTCTCCGGTGATGAGCTCAAGGCCGCAATCAAGGAGTCTATCCGCAAGAAGGACTCAAATCTCAAGGGCAGCATGGCCTCCGAGGGCACTACCCCGCGCCGCCTGACGGATCTTCTTGGCTCTCTCTGCGACCTGACCAGCGGCAGCGGCGATAAGGGCACCCCGATAATCGTTGTGCAGAACTATTTCTCCAACTACGCCGAATAATATATCGAATAATATATACTATATAATAATTATCTTGAGCCCCTGCCGTGCAGTAGCACGGCAGGGGATTTGTACTGTCAACAAACATTGTCCCATCGTCTATCATGCCGAGCATACGGAGCAGCGAGGGCGCTTGCGGTCAGGATCCGCCTCGAATATAACAAACCACCCCTGTGCATAATCGCGCAAGGGTGGTTTAATCTTACTTATTTCTCATTATGGTCTTCATGCGCAGGCTGTGGTCAAGGATGCTCTTGCGCAGGCGGAGATTTTTCGGCGTGACCTCAAGCAGCTCGTCGTCGGCAAGGAACTCAAGGCACTGCTCAAGACTCATCTGTCTGGGCGGGATGAGGCGCAGAGCCTCGTCGGAGCCGGAGGCACGGGTATTCGTGAGGTGCTTGGTGCGGCAGACGTTTACAGGCACGTCGTCCTGCTTCGGGCATACGCCGACGACCATACCGGCATAGACCTTTGTGCCCGGAGTAATAAACATCTGACCGCGCTCCTGCGCGTTCCAGATACCGTATGCCACGGCCTCGCCGGTCTCAAAGGCGATGAGAGAGCCGGTGCTGCGGCGGGCGATATCGCCCTTATACACATCATACTTTTCAAATACGGAGGCCAGAATACCCTCGCCCTTGGTATCGGTCAAAAACTCGTTGCGGTAGCCGAACAGTCCGCGGGAGGGAACCAAGAATTCCATCTTCATGCGGTTGCCCACGGGGGTCATCTCAAGGAACTCACCCTTGCGGGCGCCGAGCTTCTCCATGACGGAGCCCATGGAATCCTGCGGCACATCGACGACAACGCGCTCGATGGGCTCGCACTTCTTGCCGTCAATCTCCTGATACAGCACGCGCGGGGGCGAGACCTGGAACTCGTAGCCCTCACGGCGCATAGTCTCGATGAGTATGGACAGGCTCATTTCGCCGCGACCGGCGACATTAAAGCTGTCGGTGCTGTCGGCAATGTCGGTCACGCGGAGAGAAACGTCCTTGAGGGTTTCGCGGACAAGACGCTCACGAATCTGGCGGGAGGTGACGAACTTGCCCTCACGGCCGGCAAAGGGGCTGTTGTTGACGGAGAAGGTCATCTCCAGCGTCGGAGCGCTTATCTTCACGAAGGGCAGAGGCTCTGCCGCGCCGCGTGCGCATATCGTGTCGCCTATCGTGACGTCGCCGATACCGCTCATGGCGATGATGTTGCCCGCGCCCGCCTCGGTCACGGGAATTCTGTTGAGTCCCTCAAACTGATAGAGGGAGACTGCCTTGGCCTTCATCGTGGGCTCGTCGGCCGTGTGATAGTTGCAGACCTCTATCTCCTGGTTCTGCTTGATAACGCCGCGCTCTATACGACCTATGGCTATGCGTCCCACATACTCGTTATAGTCAACGCTTGATACGAGCATCTGGAAGGGGGCGTCAAGGTTCATCTCCGGTGAGGGGATGTACTCAAGGATGGTGTTAAAGAGAGGCTTGAGGTCGGTGCCGGGAACATCGGGCGAATAGCTTGCAGTGCCCTGACGGCCGGAGCAGAACAGCATCGGGGAATCAAGCTGCTCGTCGGTCGCATCGAGATCCATCAGAAGCTCCAAAACCTCGTCCACGACCTCGTGTACGCGCTGGTCGGGGCGGTCTATCTTGTTGACAACAACGATGACGCGGTGTCCGAGCTCCAGTGCGCGGCTGAGCACGAAGCGGGTCTGCGGCATGGGGCCCTCGGCAGCGTCAACAAGCAGGATAACGCCGTTTACCATCTTGAGCACGCGCTCCACCTCGCCGCCGAAGTCGGCGTGACCCGGGGTGTCAACTATATTTATCTTGGTGTCGCCGTACCAGACGGCGGTATTTTTTGCCATTATCGTAATTCCGCGCTCACGCTCAAGGTCGTTCGAGTCCATGACGCGGTCAACCACTTCCTGATTTTCGCGGTAGACGCCGGACTGCTTGAGCATCTCATCGACAAGCGTAGTCTTGCCGTGGTCAACGTGAGCAATTATGGCTATATTTCTAAGTTTGTCCATTTATCGCAACTCCCTTGCGCAAAATTATGTTTCTGATACATTTTCAACACAAAGTTGAATTTTAACACCAGTCGGGCTAAAAATCAACACATATACGCAAAATTTATTGATTTTTCAGCAATTTATCTTTTTAATTGAAAAAAACGGGCGCTTGTATTATAATTATCGAAAATAATATTAGGAGAAAATCATGAGCGAAAACTTTTTTGCATACATATCCCGTATGCGCTTTATCGTCCGCTGGAGCCTGATGCGCAATTCCCTGCCCGAGAACATTCAGGAGCACAGCCACATGGTCGCCGTCATAGCGCACGCACTCGGCGTTATTCGGCGCGATATCTTCGGTATCCCCTGTGACCCGAACGAGGCCGCTGTTGTGGCGCTCTTTCACGACAGCTCCGAGATACTGACGGGCGATTTGCCCACGCCGATAAAGTATCACAGCGAGGATATCAAGGGCGCATACCGGCAGGTGGAGCATCTGGCCTGCAATATGCTGCTCGACACGCTGCCCGACGAGCTGCGCGGCTCATATGAGACGCTGCTGACAGGCGAGGCGCAGGAGCGTCTGCACGATATCGTCAAGGCGGCGGACAAGCTCTCTGCATATATAAAGTGCATCGAGGAGCGCAAGGTCGGCAACAACGAGTTTCTCTCCGCCGAGAAGCAGAACCGCAAGCAGCTTGAGGCAAGCCCGCTGCCCGAGGTGCGTTATTTTATGGAGCATTTTATTCCCGCCTTCGAGCTTACGCTCGATGAGCTGGGGACGATTGGATAAGCAGGAGGTTTTATCATGGAACAGACTAAGCTTGACAGAATAAACGAGCTTGCGCGGCTGGCAAAGACCCGTGCGCTGAGCGATGCGGAGCGGTTAGAGCGCGCCGAGCTTCGTAAGGAGTATATCGAGGAGTGGCGGCGCGGCGCGATGGAGGTCCTTGACAACACCTATGTCGTCACGCCCGACGGCGTAAAGCATAAGCTGCAAAGGCGCGATGAAAAGGGCGCAAAATAAAGCTTATAATATACTATATAAAAATTGGAGAACCGCCGTCACTTCTCCGATTTTTTGAGCCTTAAAAAGTGCTTCGCTTTATTGCATAAGCCCCTCACAGTGTACGATGATGAGCTTTTCGCCATTTATAAGCTCATCATAGACACCTCCTCATAATCAAAAACCTCTCCCTACTATATAATATAGCAGAGAGAGGTTTTTATCTTACGCTGCCTGTTCTCTTATGCCTGCCGTCTCGAGCATATCATAGATGCCGATGCCGAAGCCCTTTGCCGGGTCGGAGACGAATACATGCGTCACCGCGCCGACGAGCTTGCCGTCCTGCATGACGGGGCTGCCGCTCATACCCTGGACAATGCCGCCGGTCATGGAGCGAAGCTCCGGGTCGGTCACGGTCAGCATCATGCGCTGCCCCTCCGGCTCATTATAGATACGGTTTATCTCCGCACCGTATTCTCTTGCCTCGCGTCCGTTCACGGTGCTGATTATCGTGGCGGCGCCGGTGTGCATCTCGCCCGTCTCGACAATGACTCTGCCGATTTGCGTGAACACATGACCGTAAATGCCAAGCTCGGTATTGCGCTCGACGCTGCCCAGCGTCCTGCCCGTGTCGGCACAGCCGTTCAGCTCACCGGGCTTGCCGGAGCTTCCCGGCACGACGCTGACTATCTCGGCGTCGCTTATGCTGCCCTCGCGCAGCGGAAGCAGCAGCTCCGCGTCACTGTCGCTGATGCTGTGACCGAGCGCGCCGTAAACACCGCTGTCGGGGTCAACAAAGGTCAGCGTGCCGATACCGGAAATGCCGTCGCGCAGCCACATACCGAGCATCCACTGTCCCTCGCTCGACCGCACCGGCTGCACAGTATAGCTACCGGACGCGCCGCCGCGCTCGACGGTCACGGTCACAGGCTCACCGTCCAGCTCGCCCACGGCATTGACAAAGTCCTGCGCGGAATCAAGCTCGCGTCCGCCCACGCCGATAATCAGGTCACCCTTGCAGATGCCCGCATCGCCGGCAGGACAGCGCTCACCCTCCGCCGTCGCTATCTCCGTCAATCCCGCGACGAGCACTCCGCGCGTGCTTATCTGTATGCCGACCGCCTGCCCGCCGAGCAAAAGCTCCTGCGCGAAGGCCGCCGTACACAGCGCCGCCGCCAGCAGCGGACAGAGCGTGAGCGTCAGAATAATTTTTTTCCAGCCCATCTTATCCCTCCTCCTGTTTTTTGCTGCAAGGATAAGTATGTGCCGAAGCGCGCAGAATAAAGGCGGGGATGAGTGCTAATCGGAGAAGTTTTTGTCAGCGCTTATTTTTCCAAAATATGCACGTTCATGTGCTCATAGCTCATCTCAACGCCATGCGCGGCAAAGCACTCGCGGACACGCTCATTCATGCCGTAATGCACCGACCAGTAATCCGAGTTCTGGCACCAGATACGCACAAGATACTCAATACTACTGCTTTTGTACGCGCTGAGAGCGATAAAGGGCGCAGGCTCCGCGCTTATTCTCTCGTCGGCGGCTATTGCGTCCATAATTGCGGCCTTGACCTCCGCAGTCGGCGCGTCATAGCTTGCCTCAAAGCGCATATCCACGCGGCGCATCGGCTCCTTGCTGTAGTTTATGACCGAGGACGAGGTCACATCCCCGTTCGGTATGCTGATGACGGAATTGTCCCCGGTGTCCATGACGGTATAAAACATCCCGACAATTTTTATCGTGCCGGCTTTGCCGCCGATATCCACAAAATCTCCCGCGGTGAAGGGCTTTGCCATCAAGAGCGTCACGCCGGAAAAGAGGTTTGACATTATATTCTGTATCGACAGCGACAGCGCAAGACCTGCTATACTGACGAGCGCCACGAGAGAGGTCGTCGGTATGCCGAGGCTGTCCGCCACGATTATACCCGTGATTATCCACATCGCCGCCCGAATGACCGAGCGGATGAAGCCGCGCAGAGCGCCGTCAAGCCGCTTGGAGTTTGCAAGCGCCTTGTCCGTGAGCTTCATCAAAAGCCATATGCATAAAAGGCAGACCACCAGCGCAAACACGCCGGAGAGAAGCTTATCCAGCGCGAGCGAGCCGATAGAAATTTTTGACAGTTCCTTGCTTATCGCGTTTACGTCAAGAATATCTTCCATTGTATTTTCCCCCGGAATTTATATTTATATGCTCCCGAGATAGCCCTCGAGTATAAGGCTTGCCGCGACCGCGTCCACGGTTTTGCGGTGCTTTTTCTCTTTTTTGCCGCTGGCGTGCAAAATCGCGTGCGCCTCTATGCTGCTGCGCCGCTCATCCCACAAAACGACCGGCAAGCCGGACTCCGCCTCGAGCATAGCCTTAAACTCCCGGCTCTTCTCCGCACGCGGTCCCTCGCTGCCGTCCATATTCTTCGGCAGCCCGAGCACCAGCCGCTCCACGCCGCGCTCCTTGGCGGCCTCGGCTATACGCAGTGCGGCGCGCTCCATGTTCCATTCCTCCATCGTCCATGCCTCGCCGCAGAGTATGCCCATCGCATCCGACACCGCAAGCCCTATGCGCGCATCGCCGAAATCTATTGCCATTATTCTCATATACAGCCTCCGTAAATATATCTGTGCTATTTTATAACTATATCACGCTTTTTCGTCTATCGCAACTATTGACTATTTCGCGCACAGGGGATAAACTCATCGGGTAAAATCAAGTGAGGCGTATATAATGAGTAATTTTGAAGTGTGCTTCGGCGCGGTGTTTCCGCTGCTGGTGATAATGGCGATAGGCTTTCTGAGCAGGAAAATTGGGCTTGTCGGGGCAAAAGACGTTGAAAAAATGAACGCGGTGATGTTCCGCGTCTTTCTGCCGCTGCTGCTTTTCAATCAGATATATAACTCCGATTTGTCAAGCGCAATAAAACCTAAGCTTTTGATTTTTGCCTTTTGCTCCGTGCTTGCGGCCTTTGCGCTGAGTATTCTGCTTGCGCGTATTTTTATCAAAAATCAGGCGCAGCGCAGCGTGGTCATTCAGGGTATATACCGTTCAAATTTTGTTATAATCGGTATTCCCATAGTTAAAAGTCTGATAGAGGGCGCGGATCTCGGCGCCGTGTCCGTTATGCTGGCGCTCGTCGTGCCGACATATAATGTTCTCGCGGTGCTGATTTTGGAGCTTTACTCCGAAAAACATGAGAGCATCTGGCATATAATCTCGGATATATTCAAAAATCCGCTGATAATAGGCTCTGTCTGCGGTATTGCTTTACTTGTTTTAGGCTGGAGACTGCCCGCGCCGCTTGAGTCGGTAATTAGCTCGATGAGCGGAGTCGGAAGCCCGATGATGCTGTTTTTGCTCGGCGCGTTTTTTGAGTTCGGGCGTATGCGGCAGCATATTTTCCCCTTGGTCTTTGCCGTTTTGGGGAGACTTGTTTTAATTCCGGGGATATTCCTGACGCTCGGCGCGCTCATTGGCTTTCGCGGAGTAGAGTTTGCGGGGCTTATCGGAGTGTTCGCCTCCTCGACTGCGGTTGCCTCGTTTACGATGGCGCAGCAGATGGGCGGAGACGCGGAGCTTGCGGGCGATATCGTCGTCGTGACGAGCGCATTGTGCCCGCTGACCTTATTCTGCTGGAGTATGCTCTTCAAGAGTCTCGGTATGTTCTGAAAATCCCCGTAAAATCAACGAAAAATCAATAAAAAACATCTTGACCTCTTGTCCGTGCTGTGGTATAGTATGAATTACCTGTCGGATGAGAGGTTTGTTTTTGCGCGCTTTTTTGCCGCATAAGAGCTCTCGTCACAATACAGGGAGGCAATGCCCGCGTTCCGCGGGTAAATAAAATAGGAGGTGCCGAAAGAATGGCTGCAGGCGCAAGAGTAAAAATCACACTCAGATGCGAAGAATGCAAGCAGAGGAACTACAACACGGTCAAGAACAAGAAGAACACTTCTGACCGTTTGGAGCGCAGCAAATATTGCCCCTTCTGCAGAAAGCACACCAAGCACGTTGAGACTAAGTAACTTCTGAAAGGATGCGTGAAAATGGCTGACGAAAAGAAAATCAGCGCTGCCCCCGCAAAGGCAGTCACCGCCGTTAAGAAGGACGACACCAAGCCCGGTTTCTTCAAGAGAATCGGCAAATGGTTCCGCGAGATGAAGAGCGAGCTGAAGAAGGTCATTTGGCCGACCGGCAAGCAGCTCACCAACAACACTCTCGTCTCCGTCGTAATGATGGTGGCTTCCGCAATAGTTCTCTGGGGATTCGACTGGCTGGCAAACGCGCTGGTCAAGGCGCTCCTTACACTGGCGGGTTGATAACATGGCGGAAGACGCAAAATGGTACGTTGTTCATACCTATTCAGGCTATGAAAACGCAGTAGCCGCAGCGGTTATGAAGGCTGCGGAAAACCGCAGGATGACTGATTTGATAAAAGAAGTCAACATCCCTCTTGAGACCGTCACCGAGATTACCGACGGCAAGGAAAAGACCGTTGAACGCAAGGTCTTTCCGGGCTACGTTCTCGTCAAGATGATTCTCACGGATGAGAGCTGGCATCTTATTCACAACGTCCGCGGTGCAACAGGCTTCGTAGGCTCCGATGGCAAGGCCATCCCCCTGACGGAGCAGGAAATCTATGACCTGGGTGTCGAGCATAAGGAGATCGTCCTGAGCTATCAGCTCGGCGATACCGTGCGTGTCACCGACGGGCCTCTGGTCGGCTTCAGCGGCGTCGTGGACGAGCTTGAGCCCGATAAGGACAGAGTCCGCGTTGTGGTTTCCATGTTCGGCCGAGAGACTCCGGTTGATCTGGAGCTTGATCAGGTCGAAGTAATTAAAGACTAATAAGAAAGAGGTGCTGTAAATTGGCACAGAAAGTAGTTGGATACGTTAGATTCCAGGTTCCCGCCGGTAAGGCAACTCCGGCTCCCCCTGTAGGTCCTGCACTGGGCCAGTACGGTGTTAACATCGGTCAGTTCACCAAGGACTTCAACGAGCGCACCAAGGGCGACATGGGCATGATGATCCCTGTCGTTATCACCGTGTACTCCGACCGCAGCTTCACTTTTGTCACTAAGACTCCTCCTGCCGCCCTGCTCATCAAGAAGGCATGCGGCATCGAGACCGCTTCCGGTGTCCCCCAGAAGGACAAGGTCGCTACTATCAGCAAGGAAGACGTCCGCAAGATCGCCGAGCAGAAGATGCCCGACCTCAACTGCACCGACATCGAATCCGCCATCAGCATGATAGCCGGCACCTGCCGCTCCATGGGCGTCGTCGTTGGCGACTGATTGAGCGAGCTTCTCGCTCCTCATGCGGCGATAACCGCCGCCTAACGTGGGAGGATTTATCCGTCCGACTCAACCACATTATTAGGAGGAAAACAAATTGTTTAGAGGTAAAAATTATAAAGAGAGCGCAAAGCTCATTGATAAGCAGGCACTCTATGATCCCATGGAGGCTCTGAATCTCGTTATCAGCGCGAGCAAGGCCAAGTTCGACGAGACCGTCGAGCTGCACGTCAAGCTCGGTGTTGACGGCCGTCACGCTGACCAGCAGGTCCGCGGCGCCATCGTTCTGCCCAACGGCACCGGCAAGTCCGTCCGCGTTCTCTGCTTCTGCAAGCCCGAGCGCGTTGACGAGGCTCTTGCAGCCGGTGCTGACTACGCAGGCGGCATGGATCTCGTTGAGAAGATCCAGAAGGAAAACTGGTTTGAGTTTGATACCGTTATCGCCAGCCCCGACATGATGGGTACCGTTGGCCGTCTCGGTAAGATCCTCGGACCTAAGGGCTTGATGCCGTCTCCGAAGGCCGGCACCGTCACCCCCAACATCAAGCAGGCTATCGGCGAGGCTAAGGCCGGTAAGGTCGAGTACCGTCTGGACAAGACCAACATCATCCACTGCCCCATCGGCAAGGTCAGCTTCGGTGCAGAAAAGCTCTATGAGAACTACGTTGCTCTCATCGGCGCTATCAACAAGGCAAAGCCCGCGGCAGCAAAGGGCCAGTACATCAAGTCCTGCGTCACCGCTTCCACCATGGGCCCCGGCGTCAAAATCAACGCTCAGAAGCAGCTCTGATTTAATATCGAAAAATCGCAGTGCAAATCGCACTGCGATTTTTTCGTTTTGGAAAGGCTAATAAAAAAACAGCTCGGATAAAATCCGATCTGTCAGCCTGTAGACAAAGCTGTCGGCAATGTATAGAATTGCATGGGGAGAGTGCAGAGAGGGGATGGGAGTCCCCTTTCTGCGTTCAATCCAAGCTTATTCAGGAGTGTTTTTGAATACTCCTGAATAAGTTTTCAAGGCGTCGAACTTTGTCGACGCCTTGAAAACAGCTCGGATAAAATCCGAGCTGCTTTTGAAGCAAGCAAAAATTACTTGATTTCGACGGTTGCGCCGACGGCCTCGAGCTGAGCCTTGAGAGCCTCTGCGTCTTCCTTGGAAACGCCTTCCTTGATCTTGGCAGGAACTGCCTCGACCATTGCCTTTGCCTCTGCGAGGCCAAGACCGGTGATGCCGCGGACTTCCTTGATGACCTTGATCTTCTCTGCGCCGAAAGCAGTCATAACGACGTCGAACTCGGTCTTCTCTTCAACAACGGCTGCTGCTGCGCCTGCTGCGGGAGCGGCGACGGCTGCTGCGGAGACACCGAAGGTCTCCTCAAGTGCGTGGACGAGCTCGCTGAGCTCGAGAACGGAAAGGGCCTTGATCTCTTCGATCATGGCAGTGATTTTTTCACTCATTGTAATTTCCTCCATTAAAATCTTTGTGTGCTGCAAGAATTATTCAGCAGCTTCGGCAGCGGGAGCTTCTACAGAGCCGCCCTTCTGCTCGAGGATCTGACCGAGGCAAACGGCCAGGCCGGTGATAGGCGCGATCATGGTGCCCAGAACCTTCGCGTACAGAGCATCCTTGGAAGGCAGCTCCGCCATCTCTGCGATCTCAGCATCGTTAAGAACCTTGCCCTCCATGAAGGCAGCCTTGATGTTGAAACGCTCGCCCAGCTTCTTGCTGTAGTCGTTGAGAATACGGAAGGGAGCGATGGGGTCATTCTCTGCGGTTGCCAGAGAGGTGGTGCCGTTGAGAACGTGATCAAGCTCGTTCATTCCCAGCTTGTCCAGAGCCTTTCTGGTCAGGGTGTTCTTGACGACGGTGTAGTTGACGTCCTCCTTGCGCAGATCGGTACGCAGTGCGGTATCCTCAGAAACGGTGATTCCCTTGTAATCGACCAGGACGCCGGCGCTTGCGTTCTTGATACGCTCGGCAAGTGCTTCCACTATCGCCTGCTTTTCGCTAAGAACCTTTGCATTTGGCATGTGTGTTTTCACCTCCACACGAATGATGGTCACGCTCATAAAGAAAACCCTTGCATCCTAGGACGCAAAGGCACATAACAATCACATAAAATTGTTGATGTCCTCGGCAGGAATTACGGTCACGACCACCTGCTGTCTTCGGAGCGCTTATATATAATACTATATCGTATTGCCGCTGTCAAGCATTTTTTGCTGATTTTACAGGCTTTTTTGCGGGGTATCAAATCCGCCGTCCCGGGAAATACTATTTCCACGTCCATAAACAGGACAGATAGGAGACAGTATGCAGGGAAAAGTCGAAATTTGCGGCGTTAACACTGCGCGGCTGCCGGTGCTCAAGGGCGCCGAGACCCGCGCCCTGCTGGAGAAGGCGCACGCCGGGGACATGGCCGCGCGCGACGAGCTTATCTCCGGCAATCTCCGGCTTGTTTTGTCGGTGGTGCAGAAGTTTGCCGGACGCGGCGAGAGCATGGACGATCTCTTTCAGGTGGGCTGCATAGGACTAATCAAGGCCATCGACTGCTTTGACCTTAAGCAGAACGTGCAGTTTTCAACCTACGGTGTGCCGATGATAGCCGGTGAGCTGCGGCGCTTTCTGCGCGACCACAGCGCTATACGAGTCTCACGCTCCATGCGTGACACAGCCTACAGGGTCTTGCAGGCAAAGGAGCGCCTGATAGCCGAAAACGGGCGCGAGCCCGATATTGAAACGATTGCAAAAGCTCTCGGCATCCGGCGCGAGGACGTGGTATTTGCGCTCGACGCGATATGTGACCCGGTCTCGCTGTATGAGCCGGTGTTCAACGACGTCGGCGAAAGCACCTGCGTCATGGATCAGATTGGCGACACGCGAAACACCGATGAGCACTGGCTGGAGCAGATAGCTCTTCAGGAGGCAATGCGGCGGCTGACGGAGCGCGAGAAGAGAATTCTTGCCCTTCGCTTTTACGACGGGCGCACGCAGATGGAGGTCGCAAGGGAGGTCGGCATTTCTCAGGCGCAGGTCTCCCGTCTCGAAAAAAACGCGATAAATCAAATCAAAAAGAACATTACGGCATAAAAAATCACCCCATATGGGGTGATTTTTTATAATCCAATAATCGACTTTATCTCATCAAGGCTGTCGGCAAAGTATATGCCCTGCTGACGCTCAGGTGAGGAAAGACCCATTTCGCACATATGCCGAAGCAGTGCGCGGAGGCTTTCGTAATAGCCGTTGAGGTTATACAAAATGCATGGGGCACTGAGATGCCCAAGTGAGACCTTGGACATGACCTCCGCTATCTCCTCAAGCGTACCCGTGCCGCCGGGGAAAGCGATAAACGCCTCGCCAAGCTCTATCATCCGGGTCTTGCGCTCCGCCATATCCCGCGTGACTATAAGCTCCTTGAGCCCGTCTATCACATAGCCCGCGTCAATAAAGAACTGCGGCTCCACGCCGGTGACCTCGCCGCCCGCCGCCATAACGCTCAGCGCAAGCTCGCCCATAAGCCCGGATTTTGAGCCGCCGTAGACAAGGGCGTTGCCGCTCTCGCCTATCCATCTGCCAAGCTCCCTGACAGCCTTGCCGAGCGCCGGGTCGCTGCCCTCGTTTGCGCCGAGATAAACCGTGATGTTCATAATACTTCCTTTTCCGCCGAGGCACGGCGGACTTTAATTTTCGTTGATTTTTTCCTTCAGCTCGCCAAGCTCCCGGCGCAGTGCCGCAAGCTCCGTGCTGACCGGGTCGGAGACGCTGACCTGATCCACGTCGCCGACGTAATTGACCTTTTTGCCGGCAATCTTGACGACCTTTGCCGGAACGCCGACTGCCGTGCTGTCCGGCGGTATCTCGCTGAGCACGACCGAGTTTGCCGCAATACGGCTGTTATCGCCGACGCAGAAGGGGCCGAGCACCTTTGCGCCCGCTCCGATGAGGACGTTATTGCCTATGGTCGGGTGCCGCTTGCCGACGTCCTTACCCGTACCGCCGAGCGTTACGCCGTGGTATATAAGACAGTCGTCGCCGATCTCGGCAGTCTCGCCGATGACGATGCCCATGCCGTGGTCGATGACAAGGCGCTTGCCGATGGTCGCGCCGGGGTGTATCTCAATGCCGGTGCGATGGCGGCTGTGCTGCGAAATGAGACGCGCCAAAAATTTAAGATTATGCTCATAGCACCAATGTGCCTTCCGGTGGCTGCGCACAGCCTTCAGTCCGGGATACAGGAAATATACCTCCAGCGAAGTTCGCGCCGCCGGGTCACGCGCCTTGTAGGCCTCGATAGTTTCTTTTAAGTCTTTGAACATAGCTCTCCCTCGTCATTTTTGTTCGTGTACCACAATATAATATGCTCCGGCCGGTACATCGCTCAAAAAGCAGGGATATTTTGTTGTTCATGGCTTTCCCTCTCCGGGCTTTGTAATCCCTATAAGTTTTATAGGAATATTATATACTATATCCTCGCATCTGTCAACAGTGAGGACAGGTGAGAATCAGCGTCACGGGCTTTTCAAGCTGCGCCGGGTCAAATGAGGATACCGAAAGCCTCTCCGCTCTGCCGCCCATAAGCGCAAGAAATTCCTCCACGCCGCCGATAACATCATAGCCGAAGCCCTCGCCGCGATAGTGCATGGGAACGGTAATACCGGGCGCGATAAGCCTTGCCAGCTCCGCCGCCTGCCGCGCGTCTATCGTATAGTAGCCGCCGACCGGGATAAGCAGCACATCGACTCTGCCGAGCGCCGAAAGCTCCTGCGCGCTCAGCATATGCCCGAGGTCACCCATGTGCAGCACGCGAAGCCCCTCCGCCTCAAGAACGGTCATGGTGTTTGCGCCGCGCTTTTGTCCGCCGAGCTCGTCATGCCATGTGTCAAGGCTGTGAAGCTTGAAGCTCGGCGCTCTCCCGCTCAGGCTGACTCCGTCTGCATATGCGTGGTCGGCGTGAGCGTGGCTGCATATAACCGCATCCGCCCGCAGCTCCGGCAGGCTCAGCCCCGGGACGCTTCCGGGGGCGTAGGGGTCGAATACAAGGCTGCCCTCGGCGCTCTCGACGAGAAAGCAGGAATGTCCGTACCATGTGATTTTCATGCTGTCAACCTCCTTTTTTATAATTATATCAAAGCCTGCGGTGCAGTTCAACAAAAATAAGTTGACCAAATTTGCCTGTGATGCTATTATAAAGTGTAATCGACATTGGCCGTTTCCAGGAGGTAACGAAATGAAAGGCAGCAAAGCGATAAGAATAGTGTTGGGTGTTCTTCTCCTGATACTTCTTGCAATATATCTTTATATGACCGGCAGTGCGAGGGCGAACGGCGATGAGTTTGACCGTCTCGTCGAGGAGCGCAAGAACGCGGCTATAGCCACTCCGAGTCCGGAGCCTGCGGAGCCGAGCGTCCAGCCCGAGGAGTCCGCAGCCCCGGTCGAGACTCCGGAGCCTTCTCCGGAGCCGGCGGAGAATTCTCTGCCCGACGTGGATATAACGAGCTGGGAGTTCCTGCTTGCAAACCCGACTCATCCGATAGGCGAATACACTCCGCAGACGGAGACGATAGAGGGGCAGCAGCTTGACTACCGCATAATTGAGCCCATGCGTGAGTTTGTCGCGGCGGCGCGCGCCGAGGGGCTGAGCGTATATCTCTCCTCCGGCTACAGGACCTACGCCGACCAGAACTATCTCTTCAACCGCAAAATCGGTCAGGGCTACAGTGAGGAGGACGCGGCAAAAATCGTTGCCCGTCCCGGCACCAGTGAGCATCAGACCGGGCTTGCCTGCGACATCACCGACCAGTATTACGAGCTCAAGGATTCCTCGCTGGAGCAGACCGCGACCTATAAGTGGATGTGCCAGCACTGCCATGAGTATGGCTTTATCGTCCGCTACCCGAACGACAAGAAGGACATCACCGGCATAATCTATGAGCCGTGGCACTTCCGCTATGTCGGCGTTGAGGCGGCGACCTATATCATGGAAAACGGGCTTTGCCTTGAGGAGTTCCTCGAGCTTTATCAGGGCGGCGGCTCGTTAGAATAAAATAATAAATATAACAATATAAATAAAAAGCGGCGGACCGGAAACGGTCCGCCAAATTCGGTTTGGGATAAAGATATGAGCCGGTCTTTCAAAAGACCAATTGGATAAGCTGTGCTTTAATAATATACCGGCGCGGCGATTTTGTAAAGAGCGAAGGCTGTCGCCTCCTAACTACTTTTGTCGAACGCATATTTTTTTCATTCATGGAGAAAATATCTGCGAAAACACATGAGAGGAGACTTGCCATGATAATGGATCGCATTGCGCTGATACTCGCCATAATCGGCGGAATTAACTGGGGCAGCGTCGGGCTTTTCCGCTTTGACATTGTTGCGTGGCTCTTCGGCGGGCAGACCGCGACCGTCAGCCGCGTCGTATATACGCTGGTGGGGCTTGCGGCGCTGTGGTGCATTTCGCTGCTGTTTCGCGGAGACGCCGTCACCGATGAGGGGATATAAGCGCCCGCGCCCAAATTTAATATAGCCTGCGGCAAGCAGTCCGGGAGCGCAGTTATCGCTCTACGGGCTGCTTATTATATGCGCGGGATTGGCGCTTGATTTGTCCGCATGATGGGGTATAATATTTATATGCTTATCATTGGGAGGACTGCTATGCTTGGTATCATATGGTTTATGCTCTGGCAGGCGCTGGGCATGGGGCTTGCATATAAATATTTTGCAGAGAAGCGGCGCTGCGTCCGTATATGGCTGGGCAGCGCAGCGGGGAGCGTGCTGTCCATGTGGGCGCCCATTCCCTTTGCCTTCGCCCTCGGCTTTACGCTCAAGGCGCATCTTGCGGCGCTTGCTCTTGGGCTTATTATAGCACTTGCCGCCCTGCGCTGTCGCCGTAAGTCGCCAATAGTCACCGAGGCGGCTCCCGCGGGCAGCGACCGGGCGCTTGCTCTTCTGCTTCCGCCCTTTCTCCTGCTGTGTACATATATCCTCATCACGCATACGCTTATCAGCTATAGCTCCGGGCTATACAGCGGTCAATGCAGCTACGGAGATATGTGTATGCACCTCGGCTTTATCACCTCGATGGCGGAGCAGGGCAGCTTCCCTTTTGAGTACAGTATTCTCCCCGGAACGCGGCTTTGCTATCCCTTCCTCTGCGACAGCGTCTCCGCAAGCCTGTACCTGCTCGGTACGCCGCTGCGCACGGCGTATATATTCCCGATGCTCTTTGCGCTCTCGCAGGTCCTTTGCGGGGTCTGGTTTCTCGCGCGTGAAATCGTCCGCCGCCGCGGGGCGGCCGTACTGGCGTTTCTGCTGTTTTTCCTCAACGGCGGACTCGGCATGATATATTTTATAAACGACTACAGCCTCTCGGAGCTTTTCACCGGCTTTTATACCACGCCGACCAATCTCACCGAGCGCGGTATGCGTTGGGTCAACGTCATTGCGGATATGCTGCTGCCGCAGAGGGCGACGCTGTTCGGCTGGGCGGCGCTGTTTGCGGTCCTGTATCTTCTATATCGCGCCGTATTTCGCGGTGAGGAGCGCTCATGGCTCCCGGCGGGCATATTCGGCGGACTTCTGCCGATGATACACACGCACTCATATTTTGCGCTTGGGCTTATCGCCTTTTGCTGGCTCATATATTCGCTCTGCCGCGACGGGCTGAGCATGGCATGGTTTCGCCGCTGGCTCCGCTTCGGGCTTCCGGCGCTGCTCATCGCCCTGCCGCAGCTCATGCTCTGGACTCTGCGCTCGGTCGAGGGCAACTCGCATTTTCTGCGCATCGGTATAGATTGGGTCAATCAGGGGCAGGAAAACTGGTTCTGGTTCTGGTTCAAGAATGTCGGCATCGTGTTTATCGCCGCGCCGCTTGCGCTCATCTTCTGCCCGCGTGAGCAGCGCGCCGTGTTCTCCGGGGCGGCATTCATATTCCTTCTCGGCGAATTCGTCCTCTTTCAGCCGAACCCATATGACAACAACAAGCTTTTCTACGTCGCCTATCTTTTCGCCTGCTTCCTCTCTGCGGATTTTATCATGCTCTGCGCGGAGAAGCTGCGCAAAAGCTCTGTACGCGCCTTGTTTTTGAGCATAGTTCTCATAATCGGCACAAATGCCGCAGTCTTTACGCTTGCGCGTGAGACAGTCTCGGGCTTACCGGGCTATGCCTACCGCCTCTTCAGCCCGGAGGAGGTCGAGGCTGCGGAATACATAAGCGACAGCACCGCGCCGGACGCGATATTTCTCAGCGCCGACAATCACAATAACACCGTCGCCGTGCTGACCGGACGCAGCATCGTCTGCGGCAGCCCATCATACTTATATTATCACGGGCTTGACTACAAGGGCGCGCAGTCCGACGCTCGGGCGATGCTGACCGATGCCGAGTCCTTTGAACGTCTGCGCGGCGAATACGCGGTAAGCTATGTGTATTTCGGCTATGTCGAGCGCGCTCTCAGCGGGAATATCTACGACTATCTCTGCGAAAATTACCCGATTGCTTTCTCAAACGACGCTGTCACGATATTCGCGCTGAAGTGATATATCTTCCATACGTTGACTACAACGTTATGGGCTGATATTTTTCGGATAAGCTCAAAAAAGAGCCTGTAGACAAAGCTGTCGGCAATGTATAGAATTGCATGGGGAGAGTGCAGAGAGGGGACGGGAGTCCCCTTTCTGCGTTCAATCCAAGCTTATTCAGGAGTGTTTTTGAATACTCCTGAATAAGCTTTCAAGGCGTCGAACTTTGTCGACGCCTTGAAAATCCACCCATGCGGGTGGATTTTTTACACTACCTGGAATATATAGAATTTCAGATAATCCGTCTCCGGGACGCTCCATAAAATCGGATGATCCGGAGCCTGCTGCCGTGCTTCTATCTGCCGAAGCTCTACACCGGCATCGAGTGCGGCGGACTTGAGCATTTTGACAAAAAGCTCGGAGGGCATAAAGTGGCTGCACGAGGCGGTGGCGAAATATCCGCCTCGCGGCAGAAGCCTCAGTGCCCGGAGATTTATCTCCTTATATCCGCGCTCCGCGCCCGAGACGGTCTTGCGCGACTTCGTAAACGCCGGCGGGTCAAGGATTATGAAGTCAAATGGAGCTTTCCCAGCCTTCTCAAGCTCGGGCAGAAGGTCAAATACGTCCGCCACCATGAAGTCCATCCTGTCGTCAAGCCCGTTGCGGTGTGCGTTCGCCCGCGCCATCTCGATTGCCGCCGCCGAGACGTCCACCGCCGTGACGTGCTCTGCGCCGCCGAGGGCTGCGTTTAGTGCAAAGGAGCCGGTATGCGTAAAGCAGTCAAGCACGCGGCGACCCTTTGCGAGCCGTGCGACGGCGAGTCGGTTATATTTCTGGTCGAGGAAGAAGCCGGTTTTCTGCCCATTCTCCACGTCCACACGGTAAAACACGCCGTTTTCGCATATCTCGGTCACAGGCGAGGCGGGATGCGTTTCACCGGGCAGCTCAAACCAGCCCTTATACTGCTCCATGCCCTCAAGTGCGCGGATAGCTACGTCGTTGCGCTCGAAAATGCCGCGTATGTCCTGCCCGTCCTCGCGGAGCACCTCGACAAGCAGCGGGAAAAGCATATCCTTTATTCTCTCCATGCCGACGGACAGGGTCTGCACTACCAAAAGCTCCGAAAATCTGTCCACGGTCAGCCCGGGAAAGCCGTCCGCCTCGCCGAAAATCACGCGGCTGCAGCTTATATCCTCGCGCATGACGGTTTTGCGATAGTCCCATGCATATTTAATGCGCCGCTTCCAGAAGGCCGCGTCAAATTTATCGTTTGCGTTGCGCGAGATGAGCCGGATGCGTATCTTGCTCTCAAGGCTCAAAAAGCCGGTGCCGAGGTACTTGCCGCCCTCGGTGACAGCGTCCACGAGCGTACCGTTTTGGATATCCTCCGCCACGGAAATGACCTCTGCCGCGTATATCCATGGATGCCCCTGCGACACCCAGCGTGCGCCCTTTTGAGTTATTATAAAGCGCGGAAAATCGCGTGCTGTTTTCATTCTAAATACCGCCTTATGATTTTTTCGCTCCATTTTACCACGCGAAATGCTCTTACACAAGAAAAAACTCCGCCATGTGAGCATGACGGAGTTTATTTATCGGGATCAGGCGCCGTAAATCAGATCCGGAACTATCGTTATAAGGATCGGGCAGAAGGTCAGCAGCAGCAGGACTGCCAGCAGACACAGGATAAACGGCCAGACCTCCTTGAGGAATTCGCTGATGGGGCACTTGGTAATGCCGCAGGTGGTGAACATCATGGAGCCGAAGGGAGGAGTAATACCGCCGATCATGATGTTGACTATCATGACAAGACCGAAGTGGATGGTATCGACGCCGAGCTTCTGCGCAACGGGCAGGAGCAGCGGGGTTGTGATCATCAGGGCAGCGCCGCCCTCGAGGAACATACCGAGAATGAGAAGCACGACGTTGCAGAGCATGAGGAACACATACTTATTGCTGGTAAGTGCAAGTATGCCGTTTGCAACGAGCTTCGGAATGTTGACCCAGCTCAGGTACTGACCGAAAACGCTGGCGCTGACCATGATGAGGACAACGCTGGAGGTACCGGCGATGGTATCGAGCAGGATGGGAATAAAGTGCTTTTTGAAGCTAAGTCTGCGGTAGATAAGTCCGCCGACGATGAAGCAGTAGATAACCGCAACCGCACCGCCCTCGGAGGGGGTGAACATACCGAGACGCATACCGATAATGATACCGAAGGGGAAGAAAAGACCCCAGAAGGATATGAACGCCTGCTTGAGTATCTCGCTGGCCTTCGGGAACTTGTCTCTGGTGGTGGGGTAGTTACGCTTCTTTGCGATGATGGCGACAACTATCATCATGGAGATGGACATCAGTATGCCGGGGATATAGCCTGCGGCAAAGACCTTGCCCAAGGATACCTGCGCGAGCAGGCAGTAGACAATGAGGTTGACTCCGGGGGGGATGACGGGGGTGGCGGCAGACGAGGCAGCGGTGATGGCCGCGGAGAATGCCTTGGAATAACCACGTCTCTCCATCTCGGGAACGAGCATCTTGGACTGCATTGCACAGTCGGCGTTTGCAGAGCCGGAGCAGCCGCCCATCAGCATGGACAGCAGCACGTTGACCTGCGCAAGACCGCCGCGCATATGACCGGTAACACACTCACAGAAGTCCATTAGCTTTTCACTTATGCCGCCGAAGTTCATGACGGAGCCCGCCATGATGAAGAAGGGTATCGCCAGCAGCGAGAAGGACTGAGTCGAGTTCATGACCTTCTGGAGAATAAGCCAGGGCTTGGAGGTGGTGTCGATAACGAGGAAGTAGAAGAAGGTGGCGCCGAAGAGCGAGTAAACTATCGGCATACCCATGAAGTAGAGGATGAATACCAGGAATATGGGGATAAGATCTATAAATGTCAATGTCATTAGAAATTACCCTCCTCTACCTTGTAATCGCCGTCGTCATCGCTGGGTTTGACCTTTATGATATGCAGTCTGTCAGTCAGCAAGAACCAAATGGAGTAGATAACGGAAAGGCCGAAGCCGATAGGCACGGCAATGCCGACCCACCATCTGGGGAAACGCAGAATGTCAGACACATAGGGCTTATACACGCCGCGAACGTATATAAGGTTGTGAACATATTGAATACTGATAACCGTCAGCATGATGAGAACTGCAAGCTCGAGCACGCTGATGATATCCTGAACTACCGCTCTAGTCTTGGGCTTGAGCGCGTTGGTGACAATATCAACACCAAGATGGGCGTGCTTACGGTATGCATACGCGCTGCCTATAAACACCGTCCAGACAAAGAGGCCGGTGACGACCTCGTCGTTCCACTGGAGAGGGTGGTTGAAGAAGTAGCGCATAATTACGTTGAGGTTCGCGATAACAACGCAGGCCGTAAGAGTAGCGCCGGTGATGATAGCGTCAAGGTTTCTGATAATCTTTTTGGGAGTGATTTTTTTCTTCATACTCAGTAAAAATATCCTTATCCGATTCTTGTCTTAACGCTTTTTGAACATACTTATAACCTGACACGGACTGCCCGATAATTCAGGCAGTCCTGTCACCAAATGAACTAATTAAATGCTGCTTAGCTGCTGAAATCAGCCGTTGTTTGCACGGTACTCAGCGACCAGCTTGGTCAGCTCATCATATGCCTCGTAGGTGGAGCCGTACTCGGAGACGATCCAGTCGATAACGGGCTTGCAGGCTTCCTGGAAAGCGGCGAGGTCAACGTCGTTCCAAGTAACACCATGCTCCTTGAGCATTGCGATCTGAGTAGCCTCGTCGTCCTGGCAGGAGTTCTGCTCCCACATGCCGCACTCGTAAGCGCAGTCCTCGATGATCTTCTGGTACTTCTCGGGGATGGTCTGCCATACGTCCTCAGGCATGAACAGCCAACGGGTGGCGATCAGGTGGTTGGTGGAGGCAACCTTCTTAACGAGCTCGTAGGGCTCGCCGGCGCCGGCCAGAGTGGAGACGGAGCCTTCGAAGCCTTCAACAACACCCTGCTGGATAGCTGCAAGGCAGTCGGTGAAGCCCATGACGACGGGAGTCGCGCCAAGGCACTCAAGGGTCTTTGCGAACAGTGCGGAGGAGGTAGCGCGGAACTGGTGGCCCTTCAGGTCTTCCGGAGTGTAAACGTCAAGGTTGGAGCAGACGGAGCGGAAACCAAAGGAGTAGTGAGTATCAAGGATGTGGATGTTGCTCTCCTTGAGCTCCTCGATGAGGTTTGCGACGAACTCAGACTCCATGACGTAGTTGTACTCTTCGTTGGTGGCGTACAGCATCGGAGCGATAACCATGGCGGCGTCGCCGACGTAGTCAGCGAACAGGGAGGGCTCTTCAAGGCCCATCCAGTTTGCGCCGTTGACTGCCTGGGTGACGGAGTCAGCATAGCAGTCGAGCTCGTTGGTGCCGTAGTAGGTGACGCTGATGTGACCGTCGGTCTTCTCGGTGATCATCTCAGCGAGCTTCTCGGAGGCCTTGTAGTTCCACTCCTTGGGGTTGAAGACGTTAGAGAACTTTATCTCAAGATAAAAGTCGTCTGCGCCGTCATCGGCATCGTCGGGCTTCTCTGCGGGAGCGTCGGGCTTCTCTGCGGGAGCGTCGGGCTTCTCTGCGGGAGCGTCGGGCTTCTCTGCGGGAGCGGCAGTCTGACCGCATGCGCAAAGCGCGAATACCATAACCAGTGCGAGAAGCAGGGCAATGATTTTCTTCATTTTGTTTTCTCCTTCAAAATTTTTCTTTCCGCACACCGCAGCATATTCTTAAACAAGAGTTAAAAAATATGTTAACGATGTGTTAACGCTCTTGAATAGTATCGCTAATTTCGCGCTTTGTCAATGAAAACGCCGGGTCAAGGTAAATTTTCGGAGAACTGCACTAATTTGGGGCTTTCATTTTGGTGTAGATATTTTTTTAACGTTAATAAAAGTGCGAAATGCTTGAGGCTTCAAGATTTGTTTGCCATTTCGGGTGCAATGTGCTATTATTTAGCCGAAGTCAGAAAATATTACAAATCGGATAGTTATTTGAATAGTCTATTGAGCAGTCTATAAGTATTGCTTATTATTCAGCCCGCACGGAGGAATAAATGAAGCCTTTTGAAGTAACAATGCAGCACACGGAGGATAGCTTGCTTGCGCTCTCGCGTATGCAGTATGACCTTTTTTGCACCCGTAACCGCATATTCCGCACGATACTGAGCCTTGTGCTTCTCGTTATCGGCGCGGTCAATTATTCGAGCTGGTGGGGTATTCTCATTATGGCCTACGCCTGCTATCTCACGACGAGCACCTATGTCTCACCCGACCGCACGGCGCACAAGCTCGCCGCGCAGATAAGGCAGTCCGGCAAGCCCTTCCCCTGCTCGCGCTACCGCTTTGAAAACGGAGGTATGCATATCTTCACCATGCCCGAAAATGAGCCGCTGTCTCCTCTGCTCTACTCGGAGATCGAGCGCGTGGGCGAAAACGCAAGTTATTTCTTCGTTTTCCGCGACCAGTTCGGCGGCTATATGATACCGAAGGCGGAGCTGGGCGACAGGGTCAGCGCCTTCCGCAGCTTTATCGAGGAAAAGACCGGCAAGCCCGTCGCGCTCAAGGCCTCCCCTCTGCGCCGTATGCTTGCAAATCTCAAGCGCCGCGAGGACGAGCCCTATCATCTGTGACGGGAGTCCCCTTTCTGCGTTCAATCCGTGCTTATTCAGGAGTGTTTTTGAATACTCCTGAATAAGTTTTCAAGGCGTCGAACTTTATCGATGCCTTGAAAGAGCCTGTGCTTTGCCGCACGCTCTCTTTTTATCACATTACATTATTCACATGAATATTCTCGTCCGCGTTCAGGGTTTTTGCTTGCGCGGCTTCGGCTTTGTGGCGTCATAGCTCATATCGAGCAGCATTTTGATTTGCTCGTCCGCCGCGCTGCCGTCAAGGGCAACGCTTATCCAGCTGTTTTTATTCATGTGATATGCCGGGAATATGCCCGTCTCGCCGCGAAGAAGCTCAATGAGCATGGGCTCACACTTGAGGTTCAGCACGTCGAGCGGCTCCGTGCCGGGAAGCCCCAGCTTATCCCGCGGCACTTCCAGCACGAGTGCAAACCACTTCTTGTTGCCGCCGTGCCGGAACACCGCATTTTCCGGTGAGCCCAGCCACGGATAGTCCGGCTCCGTGCTGTAATAATCGCGTATGTACTGCTCCAGCTCCGTTCGCGTCATGCCGCGTTTCTCCTTACTCCGCCGTAATGGCTATCTTTATCACATCGTCAAGGCGGTTTTCAAAGATGCGATAGGCCTCCTCGATATCGCTCAGCGGGAAGCGGTGCGTAATGAGGGGCGTAGTGTCGATTTTGCCCTGCTCGATAAGCTGCAAAATCTCCGCGCAGTCGCAGCCGTCCACGCCGCCGGTCTTGAAAATCAGATTTTTGCCGTACATATCCGGCAGAGGCAGAGTCTGCGCCTCGTCATAAAGGGCAACAACAGTCACAATGGCATTGGGGCGAGCGCAGCGCCATGCAAGCTCAAAGGTATCCTTACCTCCCGCGACCTCCTCCACGACGTCCGCGCCGCCGTGGTCGCTATGCTCACGCACGAAGGCTTCACATTCCTCCGGCTCGCAGACCAGCACCTCGGGGTAATGCTCACGCACGAAGGCAATTCGCATCGGATCCTTTTCGCATACTATAATGCGCTTGGGCTTCTTGAGCATGACGCACAGCAGCGTGCATATACCGGTCGGTCCTGCGCCGATAATAAGCACGGTGTCCTCGCTCGTTATCTCGGATATACGCGCCGCCCAGAAGCCGGTGGCCAGAATATCCCCGACAAACAGCGCCTGCTCATCGGAAACGCCCTCGGGGATTTTGCTCAGGCCCTGGTCGGCATAGGGCACGCGGACAAACTCAGCCTGTCCGCCGTCGATGCGGCAGCCGAGCGCCCAGCCGCCGTTGGGATCGGTGCAGTTATTCACCCATCCGTGACGGCAGAAATAGCACTCACCGCAGAAGGTCTCCACGTTCACCGCCACGCGGTCGCCGGGGCGCAGAGTCCTGACCTCATCGCCCACAGCCTCGACAACGCCGACCATCTCGTGTCCGACGCTTATACCCGGCACGGCGCGAGGCACGGAGCCGTGCTTGATGTGCAGGTCGCTGGTGCAAATCGAGCTCAGCGTCACGCGGACAATGGCGTCACGCGGATCTTGCATAACAGGCAGAGGCTTTTCCAAAAGGGCAAATCTGCCGCGCTCTATATAGGTCAATGCTTTCATAATTTTCCTCCTGATATAGCTCGAATTTCTGCTCAACTTAGACAAAACCGATATGTCCCTTGCTCTTGACCGGCTTGCTCAAATCAATTCCCTCATCCATAAGATAATCCTCGACGTCGTCGAGAATAATTATATTATCGCTCGGTACGTCCTCGGTTCTCAGGTTTTGATTCATAAGTACCTGGTCGATAACGTTTCTGACCGTCCTTGCATTCGCAAAGTTCGGCAGCTTTCGGTAATACTCAACGACATCAAGCAGCCTATCCAACGCAGTGGGCTTAATATCATACTTCTTTTTGTCCAAAAAAGCCAGTGCTATCTCGCCGAGCTCCTCCCGTGTGTAGTCGGGGAAATCGAGTACAAACTGAATTCTGGACTCAAAGCCGGGATTTGCGCTCAAAAGCGCTTTCATTTCATCCCTGTAGCCTGCAAGAATAACGCAGAACTGCCCGCGCTTGTCCTCCATAGCCTTGAGAAGAACAGCTATGGCATCTTCACCGTAGCTTGTCACAGTACCGCCGGCAGAGACAGAGCCCAACAGTCCATAGGCTTCGTCAATAAACAATACTCCGTTCATGGCTTCGTTTATTTTCGCTTCGGTTTTAGGCGCAGTTTCGCCTACATATTTTCCGAGCAGCCCGTGACCATCGGTTTCGACCAGCTTTGCCTCGCCGAGCACTCCGGCATCGTACAGTATCCTCGACAGAATTCTGGCGACCTCGGTCTTGCCCGTTCCCGGATTGCCGTTAAAGCACATATGAAGGTTGAAGCCTGATTCGCCCTTGTTGCGTTTTGCGTAGGCTTTTATTTTTTTAATCATGCGCTTTACGCCTGCAAGACCGACAAGCTGTTCAAGCTCTTCCTCTCCGCTAATAAGCTTATTCGCTGTGCTGCCCGCTGCGGTTGGAAGATAGATGTTTGCATCATTGATGTATCTGTTCACATCGGCAAGACCGATCTCCATATCCTCAGTGCCGGCAGCGCGAAGGTTCTGGCACATAATAGCTTGATCCAGAATATTTCTTATCTCTCTGGCATTCGCAAAGTTTGCGTCCTTACGTTTAATATCCGTAATATCCAAAATTCTGCTCATAGCCGCCTCGCCAATGCTGTATTTCCGTTTTTTCAGCATGAGCAGGGCGATATCCCGGAGCTCGTCTCTAGAGTAGTTCGGGAATTCCAGCATAAACTGAATTCTGGACGTGAAGCCGGGGTTTACGGAGAGCATTTGACGCATCTCATTCTTATAACCTGCGAGGATAAGACAAAACTTGCCGCGATAGTCCTCCATAGCCTTCACAAGAGTGTCTATCGCCTCTTTTCCATAGTCGGAGGCATCGTCCGGATCACCTACAAGAGCGTATGCCTCATCAACAAACAGCACACCGCCCAATGCCTCACATATAACACGACTTGTCTTTTCAGCCGTTGCACCGTAATACTGGCTTACAAGCCCACTGCGGTCAACCTCGACAATTTTGTTTGTCGGCAATATCTTGTTCTCATAGAGTATCCCCGCTATGTAGCGTGCGACCTCGGTTTTGCCCGAGCCGGGGTTGCCCATAAAGCACATATGAATGTTCAGGTTTCGGCTGTTTTTATTTTTCACGGCGTAGGCCTTTATTTTTCTAATGCTCTCCTTGACGCCGGAAAGACCAATCAGCTCGTCAAGCCTCTGCTCGCTTTCGCCTATGTTAATAAGCTCAGTTCCGACTGGGACAAGGAAGCCGAATTTATCAATGGCTACAAGCCTTTTATAGATATCAAAGAGCTCATCCTCCGATTTGCCGCTCAATAGCTCAGGTAGGCTTATTTTATTGTTGAATTCTGCGTATCTGCCGTCGAGAGTCATGGCTATGCGTCCAAGCAGCTCACTCTCCGTAACACCGCCGGATTCCGTCATATAATCATAGCCTTTCACAAGCAGCGGAGAGGACATGATGAGCTCGACATCATGCCACAGGCAGGTAAGCATCTCATGCAGCTGCTCGCTGCCGTCGTCCATAAGGTCAACGATATACCTCTTACTCAGGACGGCTTCGGTTTCATGTATTGCTTTTTCAAGCTCATCTTTATAGTCGGTTTTTACTGAAAACGCTCCGGCGCGTCTCGCGGGATAATACCTGTGAGCATCGCCGTACAGGTTATTCAGCTTTATGAATTTGGCAATTTTCTTCGCCAGCTTTTCGACTAAATCAATAAGCTCATCCGCAGAAGACCATAGATACTTGTTCTGAGTTTCCGAATACAGCAGCGTAGCCTTTGTCCATTCGATGGGCATCAGCTCAAGCTCCACTCCGGGTGTCAACACCTCCGCAGCAGAGTAGAGTATCTTGTCATATTTTTCAATACGCTCCTCAAGCTTCTTATATGAGACAGGGTAGCTTTTTGAGAAATCAGAGCCAAAATGCGTTCTAAGCTGCTTCACTGTTTCCTGAAGGTTATTCAAAAACGCTTCTGTACGCTCTCTGCCGGAGACATATTTGAGGATTTGGGCATAGTCAGGAAAGCGCATGTCGTCCTTGCTCTTTCCTTCAAAAACAAGCTCATTGCGTACCGCGGTCTTCACTTCAAGGCGGGAGACGAAGCTCTCTATCTCCGAGCGCAGCACTGCACCCCTCTCGTAGGGCATCTTAAACATTCTGTAGCCGCAGTTCGGGCAACTGCAAGCGCTTTTACCCTCTTTTATTTCGCCGCAGCTAATGCATTTGAATTCAGGCATATTCAGTCAACTCCAAGCGCTTTTTTTGCCGCATCCATGGGAGTGGTATAGAATATAACAGCCACTTCGTCCTTCAGGTCGGCTCTAAGCTTGTCGTATTGTCCCCGGCTTTCATCCGGAAGCATAATCCTCTTCGCTCCGGCGTTGGCCGCCGTGACAAAGATTTCCTCCAGTTCTGTCGTGATCGGCATCACGTTACCGGACATAACAACCTTGCCGCAGATGAGCGTGGACGGCAAAACCGCACGGTTTGCAAGCCCCGAGAACAATCCGACGACCTCTGCAACAGATATCTCATCGCTGACTCCCCTGTTCTGGAGGTCATTGAAATATAGGCTGTAATCAAAGGCTTCATAGCTTCCGGAGATAATTCTGCAGGAATTCTCGCCGAAATAATTAAATGCCGCCGTAATGCTCTCCCTAACGCTCCTCGGTGAGCTGGCAATACCCTCAACGTTCTTGAAGCTGAGGCTTCCCGTGCCGTCAACAAGCTTGTTTTCCAGTCTGTACACGCCGAGCACGTTGCTCACGGATTTGCCGATGCCATACACATAGCCCGGAGTCTCAAAGCCCTCACACACGAGCGAGCCGTTGGAGGTTTCGGGCAGCTCCACAATGCGCTCCTCGTCCGTATCTAAATCAATATACCCGAGATTTACGTCGCTGAACTCGTTGGGAGTCATCTTGCGCAGCTGCTCCTTCACACGGCGGCGAGCCTCGATGGCGTACTCCAGAATTTCTCGCGTCTCCTCCTTGCTCATCTGTTCATTGGGGTAGATAAGCTTGGCCAAGCCCGAGAAGGTTCTGCCGACAGCAATCGTATCTCGGGTATTAAACTGGCTGTTAAGCGCAAAATACTCGGAGAAGGAGTTTGTGAAGTCATACTTTCTCATGGCGTGGCAGAACTCCGAGAAGCAGTCGGATATCAGACCGTAGCTGTTCGTAAACAGGCTGGATCTCAGCTTAGGCGTTTCCCAGCCGGGCAGATAGGCATGAATTCTGTCAAAGAAAGCGGAGTCGTTGTTAAACGCTTCCGGGAAAGGCTCAAACAGGTTTGTCGTGCGCATCATATTGGAAACGCTTCTGAAGGTGTTTCCCTCAAATGCTATGGATGCGTCCGAGCTTATGGAGTCCGTGCCTCTGGCAAAGCTGCCGTTTGCCATATAGTTTTTCATGATTTGAACCATGTCTCCGGTGGCCTGAGTAATACCCGCGACCTCGTCGAAGGCAATACAGTCCCAGTTCCCGACCAGACCGACGCGGCGCGAGGACATATTATAGAACATATTTGACACGGTAGTTGTGCCGCTGCTCATCAAAATAGAATACGGAGAAAGCTCGCTGTAGGCATGAGACTTGCCGGTTCCGCGGGGGCCAAGCTCGACAAGATTATAGTTTTTCTGGATGAAGGGCACAAAGCGGAGAAGATAGTGAAGCTTCTCCTTTTCCGTCAGCTCGTCAGGCTCATAGCCGGCACTGCGAAGAAGCAGCGTCATCCACTCCTCCTTGGTGAAGTTTGTTCGAGCGTCTATGATCTCCTCAAGATCCAGATTTGGCATCTGTATCGGCTTGAGCGAGGCGATTTCAAAGGGAGTGTCATACTTGGATTTTTTCTTTCTGATTTGCTTCTTTTTCTTCCTGTTGCCGAAGATATCCTCCTCAAATGCATCACTCTCGTCCTCGCCGTTGTTCTTCTCAAGTCCGACGTACTCTATCTTGACGATACACCAAATGCCACCGATAAGAAGCTTTTCGTTATGAACTACCAAATCGGAGGAAACCTCAAAGGGGTCAAGCCTCAGATTTGTAAATCTGGCAACATACTTATCCTCTCGTTCGTCAAAGATGACCGTGATCTTATCAATAACGGTGTACTGTCCATTTTCCTTTATCTTGGACTTTACATATTCGCTCTGATCGGGGCGAACATAGTTTTCGCTCAGAATTCTCCTGATCTTAGCAATTCCCACCTCGATCGCCTCTTCATCATCTGTAGCGCAATACATACCAAGCAGATATTCCAGAACATAGGTCGGTACGTTTGCGCCCTTCTTCATCAATGAAGTCAAATCCTTCCGGACAACCTTTCCCGGAAAGTTGTCTAAAACCTTCTCTTCAAATGCTGTCATCGTATTATTCTCTCCTCATTAAAAATACTCTCCGTGTCCGCCTTAGATAGAAGAGCATGGTTATTTGCACGCAGGCAGATATAAATAAAGGTATATTCTTTGCAAAAACCCGATTTTCTTTAACTCAAATGTTTATAATGTCTTAGGTCATATTTTATCATAAGATATTCCAAATTACAAACAATTATAAGACTTTCTATATTAAGCAAAAGCTTGAACTGTTGAAACACCGTATAAGCCACGACGAAAACAATAGCGTTCTCCGAGGACAGCAGTTATATCCTCGGGCTTCAAGAGCTGTCGGCTCTATTTTCGCAAGCCGTTCAAGCTCAAATAGGTTTCATAATAAATCTCTTGACAGTATAGTTACTATATAGCTTATGATGTGCTTGACACCGCAAAAATCAGCAGCAGGAGATTTATTAAATGAGATGTTTTGACCGCAAAATGAGCTATCCGCAGTTTCTGAGGTATCTGGTTCCCTCCGTATTGACCATGATATTTCTTTCATTTTATACGACCATTGACGGCTTTTTCGTCTCCAGATATGCCGGCTCCGACGCTCTGGCGGGAATAAATATCGTCATTCCCGTTACCTGCGTCATTTTCGGCACCTCGGTCATGCTCGCAACCGGCGGCGGGGCTATCATTGGCGAAAAGATGGGACAGAAAAAGGACCGCGAGGCAAACGAGATATTCACCTTTATAACTATAGTTCTGCTCATACTTTCGGCAGCCTTCACGATGCTCGGTATTCTGTTCCTAAGGCCCATCTGCATCTTCCTCGGCAGCAGTGAGCGCCTGCTTGAGCACGTGCTTCCGTACGCTTTTGTCATTTTCCTCGGCAGCATCCCGATGTCCTTTAAGCTTTATTTTGAATATCTGGTGCGAACCGATGCCATGCCGCAAATCGGTCTGGTGATGTCCATGACGGGGCTAATCCTAAACGTCATATTTGACTATATACTTGTGGCGCTGCTCGGCATGGGCACGCTCGGTGCCGCATGGGGAACCTTTCTTTCCATCACGGTTAGCATGCTGATAGGTCTGGTCTACTTTTTGAAGTTCAGCCATATCAGGTTCTGTAGACCGAGAGTGAACTGGGCAGTCCTCGTCAAGTCCTGTACAAACGGCAGCAGCGAAATGCTTACCGAAATGTCCACCGGCATCACTACGTTTTTATATAATATTATCATCCTGAAATACTACGGCGAGGACGGAGTTGCGGCGGTAACGATTATAATGTATATCTATTACTTCTTCATAGCCTTCTACATGGGCATCGCCGTTGCAAGCGCGCCGATAGTAAGCTTCAATGTCGGGTCTAAAAACTATGAGAAAATCAAGGAAACCACCCGCTACAGCATTATAACTATCGCCGCCAGCTCCGTGCTTATCATGTTAATCTCGCTCCTGCTCGGAAGGCAGATAATCCACCTGTTCGTGGGCGACGGGAACGTATTCAGCCTGACCTGGGAGGGCTTGAAGCTATTCAGCCCAATTTTCCTGTTCATCGGCTGGAACGTATTCCTCTCCGGCTACTTTACGGCTCTGGGCAACGGCTTTATATCCGCGCTCATTTCGTCTCTGCGCTCGTTTATACTCGTCGTTGCGTTTATACTCATCCTCCCAAAGCTCATCGGCGTATCGGGAATATGGCTGACCATGCCGCTTGCAGAGGCTGTGACCATTTTTATAGCCTTGTACTTATATAGCGCCTACGGAAAACGCTTTATGCAGGATAAAGTCTGATTATAAAGCCATAACAGCTCAAAACGCCATCCGAAAAAGATGGCGTTTTTCTTTGTTTTATGTCCTCGGCATCAAAGCTTGTCCGGAAGCCAGCTTTCCTCCTCCGTAAGCTTTCTTATATAAATACGTCCGGCATCACGCTCGTATTTTGCCTGATGGAACTTGAATAGCATCGCCCCGTCCTCAAGCTTGCCCGCAATTTCTATCTTCCCCATCGGATGCGACATGCAGTATTTCAGGCACTTGCCCTGACCGTTTTGCATGGACTTTGCCGCCTCCACGATATCATAGCCCCGGGAAAACGGGACCTGAAAGGAGCTCTTGACGCCGGTTACGGGACGGCACTGGAACACATAATAAGGAACCACGCCGCAGGCCGTCAGCCTGCGAAGGAGCAGCCCCAGCACGGCAGAGTCGTCGTTCACACCCTTGAGCAACACCGTCTGATTTTTTACCACTGCGCCGCATTCACGCAGTATTCTTATAGCCTCGGCCGCCTCCGCTGTCAGCTCTCTTGGGTGATTAAACTGTGTGACCACATATATCTGCTTCTTTCTTCCGTAGACCCGCAGAGCCTCCTGAAGCTCCGTATCCTCCGTAATTCTCGCCGGGAGCACCACGGGTATCCGCGTTGCAATGCGGATTAAGTCCAGATGCTCCATCTCCGAAAAGGCAACGAGATAGCGTATGAGCGTCTTTGTCGGGAGCATCAGGGCATCGCCGCCGCTCAATATGACATTGGAAAGCTCCTCATGCTCATGGACATAGTCTATCACCTTGAAAAAGCTGCGGGCAATTTCTTCGTCCGAGGAGCCGACAAGCCGCTTGCGGAAGCAGTGGCGGCAGTACATGGCGCAGCGATTGGTCGTCAGGATAAGCGCGCTTTCCCGGTACTTGTGCTGTACGCCCTCGCACACGGTATTGCTCGCTTCACCGCTTGTATCAAAGGCTCCGCTTCGATCCGTTTCAAAATAGCTCGGAATACACATTTTCCGTATGGGGTCCGCCGGGTCGCTCCAATCGATCAAGTTCAGATAATAGCGGGTAACGGACATGGGGAAATGCTCGCACAGCTCCTGAAGCTGTGTCGTTTCCGTCTCGCTCAGTCCGAGCTGCGCTTGCAGCCTTGCGATGTCGGTAATGTTATGCTTGAGTTCTTGACTCCATGGCATTGATAGACCTCCTCTCTCGTGTCTCTATATTTGCTTATTCTTCCTTTTCCGCGCCCGCTGCGCCGAAAAAGAAAAGCGCATAAGCAGACCCTCCGGTCAAGCTTATGCGCCGCTGATACTGATGTGCTTATGACAGCTCCTGCCGAGGAAGCTGCGACAATACCGTATTTGCACAAAGCCGAACCGGGTATGGTGAGCGACAGATAATAAACATGGCGGCAGCCTCCTTTCATTCAATGCATAATGCACGGATTTGATAATTTTATTATATAAAAAGCCTGACACTTTTTCAAGAGAAAATTTGATTTTTCTCCGGCTCAGGCTGATAAATTCGACTTTCTTTTCGTTATAATAGGCTTATATCACACGGTAGGCGCTGCGGGGCGGCGAAGAAGCGAAAGGCTGGCCTTGACCACCCGGCTTACAAAGCGGATAGTCTCCTCCTTGCCGTACCTGTCATAGCCCTCCACGACGACGTGCATCAAGCCGTTTGAAAGATGGATATACATCATCTCAAGCTCCGTTTCTCCGGCCTCGGGCAGCGCCTTTCGCCAATAGGCAAGGCTGTCCTCCTTGGCCAGAGCAATCATCCGCATAAGCACCTTTGAGCTTGTATTCCCCAAAATCAAAACTCGGCAGGCCTCCTGATTTTGGTCTACCATATCGTATATCGCCTCGATCATCGCCGTCACATCAAAGGAATTGACATAGCGCAGAGCCTTTTCAAAGGCGTCAATGAGTTCATTTTCTATGCTCTCCATGAGTGCAAAGCAGTCGCTGTAATGGGCATAAAAGGTCGCGCGGTTCAGCTCCGCCAGCTCGCATACCTCCTTGACCGTGATTTTATTTACCGGCTTCTCCTTCAGCAGCTTCAAAAATGACTGCTTGAGCATCATCTGCGTATAGCGTTTTCGCGCATCCATTTTTTCCATTCGGAGCTCCTCCAAAAAAGTTTACAAAGTTTATCAACACTCCGACGGGCAGTGTTGGTTTTCTTTCAGTCGCAATGCAAGTGCTGATTGTTTCTTGTTCTCGCTTAAACTATACTATACTTGTGAAAGATAATCAACACTTGTGTGTTTATTTTAAGAGGAGGCTTCTTGAAATGTATGATAAATATCTTGTTACAGGCGCTACCGGCTTCCTCGGCAGAGCTGTTGCGGAGGAGTTACTGCGCCGAGGCGCGCAGGTTTATGCCCTTGTGCAGCATAACAGTCCCAACGCAAAGCTGCTCCCGGAGGGCGTTCATATTGTTCACGGGGATGTGAGCCTTGAAAAGTCGCTTACGGACTTCTTTGCAGACGCCGACAGCCATAGCTGTGTAATTCACTGCGCCGGTATTATTTCCATCGCATCCAAGCCCGGCGCGAGACTCTATCAGGTCAATGTGGACGGGACGCGGAACATTCTCAGCCAATGCACGGAGCACAATGTGGGCAAGCTTGTCTATGTTAGCTCCGTCCACGCCATACCGGAAAAGCCAAAGGGCTGCATAATTACGGAGAATTGCGAGTTTTCGCCGGAGCTTGTGGAGGGCGACTATGCCAAGAGCAAGGCGGCAGCGACAAAACTCGTATTTGAGGCAGCAGAGCGCGGGCTGAATGCCAGCGTCGTTTTTCCCTCCGGCATCATCGGGCCGGGCGACCTTCAGGGCGGCAGCTTCAGCTCAATGGCAAGGTCTTTTCTTGCCGGAAAGCTGCCCTTTGCCGTTCGCGGCGGCTATGACTTTGTGGATGTGCGGGATGTGGCAAAGGGAATTGTCGCCTGCACCGAGAGCGGAGAGCGCGGCAAGGGCTATATTCTGTCCGGTCACTATGTCACGATCGGCAGGATGCTTCAGCTTGTCGGCAAGGCTGCCGGGCGTAGGTATCGCCCCATCTGTCTGCCCTTGGCACTTGCAAGGCTTGCCGCCCCATGCTATGAGCGTCGGAGCCTGAAAAGTCGAAAGCCGCTGTTTTTCACCCCGTATTCCGTATCTGTCCTTGCCTCAAACGGGCAATTCAGCCGCGCCGCGGCCTCGGACTGCTTTGCATATCAGCCGCGCCCGCTGGAGGAGACCCTGCGCGATATGACCGTATGGCTCATGGCGCAGCAGAGCAAGAGACACGGACAAAGCCTTATTCCGCCCCGCCCCAAGGCATCGCAGGATATGGCCTGAGCAATAACAAAAATAACAGAGCGCCCTGTCGTTTTGAACCGGGCGCTCTGTTTTTATCTGCGATTACATCAGGCTTATTCCTCAAACAGGTAAAGGAGATATCCGTAGCCCTCGGCCTCCATCCTTGCATACGGCACAAAGCGGAGGGACGCGCTGTTGATGCAGTAGCGCACACCGTTGGGCGACTCCGGGTCTCCGGTGAACACATGACCGAGGTGGGAATCTCCGGCGCGGCTGCGCACCTCCGTGCGGCGCAGTCCGAGGCTGTAGTCATCAAGCTCTACAACGGCGGGCGCCTCGATGGGCTTTGAAAAGGCAGGCCAGCCGCAGCCGCTTTCAAATTTATCCGTCGAGGAAAACAGCGGCTCGCCCGTGACGATGTCCACATATATTCCCTTCTCGAACTTATCCCAGAACTCGCCCGTAAAGGCGCGCTCCGTCCCGCTCTCCTGAGTCACGCGGTACTGCTCCGACGTCAGCTTGTCACGGATGGCCTCCACCGCAGGCTTCTGATAATCGCCCGGGTCGATGCGCAGATTGGAGAACAGCTCCATTTCCGCTCTGGGTATGTGGCAGTAGCCGTTGGGGTTCTTCTCAAGATAATTCTGGTGATACTCCTCGGCGGGATAGTAATTCTTGAGCGGCCCTATCTCCACGAAAAACTTCTTGCTCCGTCCCCGCTCGATAGCCGCGATGCGCTCCACCGTCTCCTTCGCCTTGTCGTTGGTGTAATAAACTCCGGTCTGGTATTGACTTCCGATATCGTTGCCCTGCCGCTTTTCCACCGTGGGGTCGATGACATAGAAGTATGCCAGCAGCAGCGCGTCAAGGCTCACCTGCTCCGGGTCGTACTCCACGCGCACCGTTTCCCGAAAGCCCGTGTCGCCCCGGCATACGCGCTGATAATCGGCGTCCTCCTCGCAGCTTCCGTTGGCGTAGCCGCTCTCGGCGTCAATTACGCCGGGGATGGATTGCATAAGCTGTTCCATGCCCCAGAAGCAGCCGCCCGCCAGATATATCACGTTTTCAGTTGTATCCATATACATTATCTCCTCACCGGACATATCAGAGGACTGTCCGGCCGTCTTCGTTTCCTGTGCTTCCTTTTCCTGCGGCATGGTCTGCTGAGCTGCACCGCAGCCGGTGAGCAGCGCCGCGGCAAGCAAAAGCGGCAATATTCTCCGATACATGCTGCTTCCTCCTTTCAGGCTTGCTGTAGGCTATGTCCGCTTATATTTATATCAAATCAACCCATGTCGGCGGCAAGCGCCTTGTCGATAAGGGCTTTGAGCATATCCATCTGAGTCTTTGAGGTGACAGCGCCCACAATGGGGTCGCCCACGATGCTGCCGCTGCGGTCAACGACATAGGTGGTGGGATATGCGTAGACGCCGGCAGTAAAGTTTCCCGCCTCGCTTGCAGAGTCAAAATAGACGTTCTGATAGCTTGCGCCCTTCTTCATAAGCACGTCCTTTGCGTCCTTGATGGCAGCCTCATCACCGTCGAGCGTGAAGGCGTTTATGCCGATGAGCGCGCCGCCCTTCTCCGCAAGCTCCTTATTCAGCGCGTCCAGCTCGGAAAGCTCACCGACGCAGGGACCGCAGGAGGTGAACCAGAAGTTTACGACCGTCACGGCATTGCCGGCGAAGAGCTCGTCGCTGTTGACCTCATTGCCGTCCAGATCCTTGCCCATAAAGGCGGGGAACTTGTTCATGTTCATATCGCCGTCGTCGGGCATAGCCATATCTCCGTCAGCAGGCATGCTCATGTCGCTGTCCATGGACATCTGAGCCGCCTCGGGGTATTTTTCTTCGATTGCGGTGAGCTTGCTTTCAATCTCGCGTATCTTCTCCGCCTCGCCCCGAATCAGCTTGAGCTCGTCCGCCGTAAACTTATCCTTTGCGCTCTCAATGGTGTCCAGCAGGAAATCGCCGTAGTTCTTGCCGTCCTCCTGCAAGGTCATACCCTTGTCCGCCGCCATGAATACCTTTTCCCAGAGCTCGGTATTCTCCGAGAGGATGGCGTTTTCCTGCATCGTCAGTTCCTTGTGCATTGCGGCCGCTTCCTCGGCGTTTTTCGGCTCGCCGTCCATTGCGGAGGAGCCACCGCCCATATTGTCCTTTTTATCTCCGCCCATCACGCCGCAGGCCGCCATCGACAGCAGGAGCACACTAATCATCATAAGCGCCAGCAGTCTGCCGGCAAAAAATCTTTTTTTCATCCCTTATTCATGTCCTTTCCGTTCATATCGTCCTTGCTGCACTTGCAGTCCTCCATGCACATGCCGTCCTTCATGCAGCCGCCGTCCATGCACATACAATTATCTGTGCACATATCGTCTTTCATGCACTTGCATTCATCCATGCACATACCGTCCTTCATGCACTTGCTGTCATCGCCGCACATGCACTTGCCGTCCATCATGCCGTCCTTGTTCTCCATCATTGCGGTCTCCATGGGCATTTTGTTCTTGTCCATCATCTTGTTTTTGCAGGTGGGAATGCAGGCAGTCAGGCTGAGCAGCAGCACAAGCGCCAGCAGCATAGTTAAAAGCTTCCTTGGGTTCATGTTCGTTCCTCCTTAATTATGTAGTAGCATTTCCGAATTTCTCTATCTATACCGTCACCGCCCGAGATTGCAGCGGATAAGCTCGCCGCGCTCGGCTTACGGCTTTGCTGTATTTATCATAACGTGGAGGACTTAAAATCTTTGTTAAAAACGAAAAATTAACATAAATCTTATCCTTTTTTGCTATAATGAAAATAAGTTATACTATAAAACACAGAAAACGCAAGGGAGGGTGTTTATGCATCTATTGGTTATAGAGGACGAGCGGGCGATGTGCGATACCATTGTCCGAAGCCTGCGGCGTGCAGCCTACAGCGTGGACTACTGCTATGACGGAGAAAAGGCGCTGAAGCTTTTGGCTGCGGAGCGCTACGATCTTGTGCTGCTGGATCTGAACCTGCCGAAAAAGGACGGCATGACGGTGCTGCGTACCCTTCGGCAGGCTGACCGGAAAACGCCCGTGCTCATTCTCTCCGCCCGCTGCGAGGTGGAGGATAAGGTGGCAGGGCTGGATGCCGGCGCGAACGACTATCTGGCAAAGCCCTTTCATCTGGCGGAGCTTGAGGCGCGTATCCGCAGTCTGACCCTGCGCCAGTTTACCCAGCAGGATGTTATTCTGAGCTGCGGAGAGCTCATCTTTGATACCCGGGCGCGGTCAGCCTCCGTCGGCGGTCAGGCTCTGACGCTAACCCGCAAGGAAACCGGGATTTTGGAATATCTTATGGCGCATCAGGGGCGGCCCGTCAGTCAGGAGGAGCTGATGGAGCACGTCTGGGACAACAGCGTGGACAGCTTCAGTAACTCCATCCGCGTACATATCTCCGCCCTGCGCAAAAAGCTGCGCGCCGCGCTGGGCTACGACCCCATATACAACCGCATCGGCGAGGGTTATCTGATGGGAGGAACGACTCTATGAGAAGGCTTTCCCTGCAATGGCGCATCACGCTGATGACCGTTTTGCTGATTGGCGTGACCTGCGTAAGCATGAAGCTGCTGCTTTGCTCCTCCGGCGTACACTATATGAGCTCCATCGGCGAGACGCTTCTGGGCTGCGGCACCGAGTCCGCCTATTTTGACCCGCAGTCTGACGAACTTGGGCAGGATATTACCATCCTCGTCCACGGCGCGCAGGAGAATTTCTGCGTCACAAACTGGTATATCACGGCGGCGGTAACGGTATTGAGCGGTATTCTCGCCTACTTTGCCAGCGGGCACGCGTTAAAGCCGCTGCACAGCTTTGCCGCCCGTGTGGAGAAGGTGCAGACCAATAATCTTACGGATATGAAAATCACGGAGAACGTGCTGCCGGAGTTTCGCCAGTTCAGCCATTCGTTTAATCAGATGCTCGACAGGCTTGACCAGGGCATCTCCGCTCAGCGGCAGTTCACCGGCAACGCCGCCCACGAGCTGCGCACGCCGCTGGCCTTGATGCAGGCGCGTATGGAGCTCTTTACCGCCGAGCATCCCGACGTGCTGCCGGAGACGGCGGAGTTTCTCGCTCTGCTGCGGGAGCAGACCGAGCGGCTGACGCAGATGACCAAGACTCTGCTTGAGATGAGCAATCTTCAGCAGGTGGCGCGCAATGAGCATTTGCAGCTTGCGCCCATGCTCGAGGAGATTTTCACCGACCTTGCGCCGCTTGCGGAGAAAAGCGGCATTACGCTTGAATATGACGGCGACGGCTCCATGACCGGAAGTGATGGGCTCATGTACAGGCTTCTCTTTAATCTGACCGAAAACGCCATCAAGTATAACCGTCCCGGCGGCTCGGTGCGTGTTTCCGTGACGGAGGACGCGGAGGGGCTTCTCATCCGCGTAAGCGATACCGGACACGGCATCCCGGAGGAATTTAGGCGCAGCATCTTTCAGCCCTTCTTCCGTGTGGATAAATCCCGCAGCCGGGAATACGGCGGCGTAGGTCTGGGACTGTCCCTCGTGTGGGAGATTGCCGATCTCCACGGCGGCTCCGTGCGCGTGGAGGAAAGCTCCGAGTCCGGCACCACGATAGCTGTAAGGCTGCCGATATAAGCCGATATAATAAAAAGCCCGAAATCGGATGATTTCGGGCTTTTGAAGCGATATGAATAATATCAGCGCTTGCTGAACTGAGGTGCGCGACGTGCTGCTTTGAGACCGTACTTCTTACGCTCTTTCATTCTCGGGTCGCGGGTCAGGAAGCCTGCGGCCTTGAGAGCGGAGCGGTAGTTCTCGTCCACGACGAGCAGTGCGCGGGCGATGCCGTGACGGATAGCGCCGGCCTGACCGGAAACGCCGCCGCCGGAAACGGTAGCCTCGATGTCAACCTTGCCGACGGTGCCGGTGGTGACCAGGGGCTGACGAACGATGAGCTTGAGGGTATCGAGACCGAAGTAATCGTCGATATCACGGCCGTTGATGGTGATAGCACCGGTGCCGTTGGGGATGAGGTGAACGCGTGCGACGGAGGACTTTCTGCGTCCGGTGCCGTACATATAGGGCTTCTTGCACTTATAGGTTGCCATATTTCTTTACCTCCTCTTAGCGATCCCAAACTTCGGGCTTCTGAGCTGCATGAGTGTGCTCCGCACCGGCGAAGATTCTCAGGCGCTTGAGCTGCCACTGAGCGATGGTGTTCTTCTGAAGCATGCCGCGAACTGCAAGGCGCATAGCAAGCTCAGGCTTCTTGGCCATAAGGGTCTTGTACTGGGTCTCCTTCAGTCCGCCGGGATAACCGGAGTGAGTGCGGTAGTACTTCTGCTCCAGCTTCTTGCCGGTGAGAACTGCGTCCTTAGCGTTGATGATGATGACGTAATCACCGCAGTCAACGTTGGGAGTGTAATCGGTCTTGAGCTTGCCGCGAAGAAGGTCTGCGGCGAGGGCAGCGGTCTTGCCCATAGGCTTGCCGGCTGCATCAAGGACGTACCACTTGCGGGTAACGGTCTCCTTGGTTACCAGGGTAGTAGACATATTCTGTGCCTCCATATAGATTAAATGTTTTGACATTTTTCATACGCGGTAGTATTATCTTAGCTAAACGCGCTTTATCTTTATATCACAAGCTTTTCCGCTTGTCAACAGCTATTTTAATTCTGATTTTCAAATCTCTTGAATTCTCTCAAAAGCTCTTGAAAACGCATATAATCTCAAATTCATTTTTTAATTTTCGAGGAACTTTTTTATGGACAAAGCTGTCAATGATTTCGCCGGCATCGTGCGCCGCGCCGTGGACGATTACGGCATGATATCAGCGGGTGACCGTGTTGCCGTCGGAGTCTCGGGCGGCAAGGACAGTCTCCTGCTGCTGCTTGCGCTTGAAAGGCTGCGGCGCTACTATCCCAAGCCCTTTGAGCTTGAGGCGGTGACAATAGAGCTCGGCTTTGAGGGCATGGATTTTGCGCCCGTCGCAGAGCTTTGCAGGCGGCTTGAGGTTCCCTATACCTGCGTCAAAACCGACATCAAGCAGATAGTATTCGACGAGCGGCAGGAGGACAATCCCTGCTCCCTCTGTGCGAAGATGCGGCGCGGAGCCCTGAGCAATCTCCTGCGTGAGCGCGGGGTAAACAAGCTTGCGCTCGGGCATCATTTTGACGACGCAGTAGAGACCTTTATGATGTCGCTGCTGTTTGAGGGGCGGCTGAGCTGCTTTCAGCCGGTGACCTATCTTGACCGCTCGGGCATAACGCAGATTCGTCCCTTGATTTATGTCGGGGAGCAGCGCATTGCAAATCTTTCCCGTCAGCTTGAGCTTCCCATAGTTGAAAACCCCTGTCCGCAGGACAAGGGCAGCAAGCGCTATGAGATAAAGCAGCTTCTCAAAACGCTCGGCGCAGAATATCCCGATATGCGCTCAAAGATTTTCGGCGCCATGCAGCGGCTCCCGCTTGAGGGCTGGGCGCCGGAAAAGCAGAGCAGATGAGAATTTCTTAGGAGGAAGCCATGGAATTTATACGCCTCACAAGCGCGGACGACTCCCGCTTTCAGGACGCCATCGCGCTTTACAGCATAAGCTTTCCCGCTCACGAGCTGCGCGAAAGCGCCTCACAGTGCGGGATAATGTCTCAGCCGGAGTACCATTTTGACATGATTTATGACGTTGGGCTCTGGTGCGGGGATATCCTGTACTGGGAAACGGCAGGTTTTATATATGTAGAGCATTTCTGCATCAGGACGGAGCTTCGCGGTCAGCGCATCGGTCAGCGCGCACTGGAGCTGCTCGGCGAGCGCGGCAAGCTCGTGATACTTGAGATAGACCCGCCCGTAGACGATATATCCATTCGGCGCAGGGGCTTTTATGAGCGCTGCGGCTACTGTGAAAATCCCTTCCCGCACGTCCATCCGCCCTATCACGCGGGGAACGCAGGACATGAGCTTGTCATAATGTCCTGCCCGCGCCCACTGTCGGAGGAAGAATATAATCGCTTTAATACTTATCTCCGTGAAACCGTCATGGGGCAGTAAAACATCCCGCCGGAAGCCACTCCAAGGCATCCCGGCGGGATTATTATGCTATCTATTATAATACAGACTGTTAAATATAGGCCTTCAGCACAGCCTCGGCGCAGCGCATACCGTCCACGGCGGCAGAGGATATGCCGCCGGCGTAGCCCGCACCCTCGCCGCAGGGATACAGCCCCGCTATCTCAGACGAGAGCTCCGCTCCGCGCAGTATGCGCACGGGCGAGGAGGAGCGCGTCTCGGGAGCCGTGAGCACCGCGTCGGGTGCGTCAAAGCCGTGCAGCTTTTTCCCAAGCTCCGGGAGCGCGTTTTCAAGCACCGAGCTTATCCGCTCCGGCAAAAGCTCATGCAGCTCACACCACACAACGCCCGGCTTATAGCTCGGCTTCACCTCGCCGTGACTCAGACTTGCCCGATGTGCCAGAAAATCGCCGACAAGCTGTGCCGGGGCGCGGTAATCGCCGCTGATGGCATACGCCGCGCGCTCTATCTCGCGCTGCCAGTACATTCCGCCGAGGACGCTCTTGTCTGGAAAATCCTCGGTATGCAGTGTGACGAGCAGAGCGGAGTTTGCGTTCTCCCCGTCACGCCGGGAATAGCTCATGCCGTTTGTCACAACTCCGCCGGGCTCCGACGCGGCGGCAAAGACCTCTCCGCCCGGGCACATGCAAAAGCTGTAGGCGCTTGTCCCGTCGGGAAGATGCACGTTGAGCGAATAGTCTGCCGCCGGCAGCTCGCCCCGCTCACGACCGTATTGCGCAAGGTCGATATTCTTCTGAAGATGCTCTATGCGCACGCCCATCGAAAAGGGCTTCGGCTGCATCGGCACGCCTTGCGCGTGCAGAGTCTCAAAGGTGTCGCGCGCCGAGTGACCGATGGCAAGTATCAAATGCTCACATGGCAGCACATACTCACCCTCCGCACCGTGAACCACGGCGCCGCTGAGCCGCCCGTCCTCTATGCACAGCCGCTCCAGACGCTGAGAAAAACGCACCTCGCCGCCGAGGGAAATTATCTCGCGGCGTATGCTCTGCACCAGCTCAATGAGAATATCCGTGCCGACATGGGGCTTTGCGTCGTAGACAACGCTCTCGGGCGCACCGTGCGCCGCAAACTGCCGCAGCATCCAGCCCATGCGCTTGTCGTGCGTGCCGGTGTTGAGCTTACCGTCGGAAAAGGTACCGGCTCCGCCCTCACCGAACTGCACGTTGCTCTCCGGCTGCAATTCGCCCCCGGCGCGCAGCGCGTCCACCGCCCTTTTACGGCTCGGCGCGTCCATGCCGCGCTCAAGCACTATCGGTCTTGCGCCCGCCTTCGCCAGCACCAGTGCCGCGAACATACCCGCAGGACCGAAGCCGACGACAAGCGGTCGCAGCTCGGGCGGCGTGATTTTCGGGATGTCGTACACGGGCTCGGTGTACTCGCTCAGATCCTTGCTCCTCGCGCGGGCGAGTATCTTAGTCTCGTCTCCGCGCAGCTCGACGGCGACGGCGCAGACATAGTGGATGTCCTGCTTTTTCCGCGCATCCAGTGAGCGCTTGACGAGCTTATAATTTTTTATTTCCTGCTCCGCTACGCGGAGCTTTTTTGCCGCAGCGCTTAGCAGCGTATCGGTCGATTCACCCGGTAAGAGGCGGAGGTTTCGCACAAGTATCATTTGCCGAGCCTCCCCGCAAGCCGTCCGCTCGCCCACGCCCACTGCAAATTATAGCCGCCGCAGTCGCCGTCAACGTCCAGCAGCTCCCCGCAGACGAAGAGCCCCGGCATAAACCAGCTTTCAAGCGTCTCCGGGTTGAAGCCGCCGGTCTTTATGCCGCCGGCCGTCACCTGAGCGCAGTCAAAGCCCTCCGTTCCGCAGAGCTTGAGCCGAAAATCGCGGCAGGCGCGGGCAACGCGCTCAAGCTCCTCATCCTCGAGCAGACGCAGCGGAGCGGAGGCGCCGATGCCGGTGTATTTTATTATCATGCGGCCAAGACGATTGTGCAGCATCCCGGTCAAAAGCTCCTCGGCGGGAAGTGCCGGGAGGCTGTCGCGCCGGGTGCGAAGCAGCGCGACGACCTGCTCATGCGAATAATCGCGCAGAAAATCAATGCTCAGCGTAAGCCCGCCGCCCTCCGCAGCGGCGCGGCGCGATATATCAAAGGCGGCGGGACCGGACACACCCGTCTCGGTAAATTGCAGCTCTCCGCAGCCGCAGCACAGAGTCTCGCCCTCACGCATGAGGCTTACCCGGCAGTCGGCGCGAACGCCCTTCAAGGCTCTCGGGTACTCGGGCGCGGTCAGAAGCTGAACCAATGCGGGGCGCAGTGCGGTCGATTTATGCCCCAGAGGCTTTAGAAGCTCGTATCCGTCCTTCACGCCGCCGAGCTTACTGCCCGCCGCGCCGCCGCAGGCGACGATGAGATGATCGGCGCGTATTGCGCCGCCGTCATATTTGATCTCATAGCCCCGCTCGCAGCGCAGTATCTCCCGTGCGACGGTGCCGGTGCGCAGCTCAACACCCGCCCGGTCGAGGGCAAAGCGCAGCACGTCCACCACGGAATTTGCGGAATTTGAGAGCGGATAGACGCGCCCGCCGTACTCCGTGACCGTAAGCAGCCCGAGCGCTGCAAAATAGTCAAGCGCCGCCTGCGGCGGAAAGCTCTCGAGTGCGGGACGGACGAAGTCCGCGTTTTCGCCGTGATAGTTCTCCGCCGAAGCGCCGGTATTCGTGAGATTGCAGCGGCCGTTGCCCGTTGCAAGGAGCTTGCGCCCGACGCGCTGTTGCCGCTCCAAAAGCACGACCCGCCTGTTTTTATCCTCTGCCGCGGTCAGCGCCGCCATCATTCCGGACGCACCGCCGCCTATTATCACTACTGTTTCCATCCTTAACCCCTGTACAAAATATCGTGCGCGACCGGCTCATAAAACAAGCGGCTGACCTCCGCGCTGTCGCGGCTGAGCGAGAGTATCCACATCATCTTGGCAAGCGCCGCTTCGCTTGTCATGTCGTATGCCTCAAGCACATTCGGATTATCCTTGAGTCTGTGCCCGACGCTATAGACCGAGAGGTCGGAGCCCTCGTTCTGCACCTGCGTGGTGACGACTATGAACTTGCCCATGTCGGTATATTTTCTGATAGTCTCAAAAAGCTTGTCGTCACTGTAGGACGGCAGTCCACCGACACCGAAGCACTCCATAATAAGCGCGTCCTTACGCGAGAGCATGAATTCCAGCAGCTCAAAGTCCGTGCCCGGTATCATTTTTATAAGCCCCACCCTCGCATCGAGCGAGTCATAAAACCTCGGCTTGGGCAGACTCCCGGGGCAGATATAGCTCACGAGCCGGTGATCCTGCAATATGGCAAGATCCGGGTAGTTTATGCTCGAAAAGGCGGCGTAGCTCTTGGAGCAGGTTTTTCTTGCGCGAGTGCCCAAAATGACGCGGCCGTTAAAGACGATGTTCACGCCCGCAAGCTGCTCGGAGCAGGCGCAGACGAAGGCGTCCATGAGATTGAGCTTGGAGTCGGTAGAGTCGTAATTTATCGGCTTTTGCGCGCCGGTGATTATAATGGGCTTGCGCGAGCCCTGCACAAGATACGACAGCGCCGCCGCGGTATATGCCATGGTGTCGGTGCCGTGGCTTATGACAAAGCCGTCGTAGCGCTCATAGTTTTCACGCAGCGCCACGGCTATGCGCGTCCAGTGCGCGGGCGTGACATTTGTGCTGTCTATGCTGAAAAGAGAGAGGCAGTCCACCCGGCAAAGCCCGGATATCGCCGGGACGTAGCGCAAAAGCTGCTCTGGGCTCAGCTCCGGGGCAAGCCCCTCGGCGGTCATTTCGGAGGCTATCGTCCCTCCGGTGCCTATCATGAGTATATTTTTCATACGCACCTCCGCGTAAACCGATTTTTTCGTAAACCGATTTTTTATTATATTTTATTATAACAAGCCCGCCCGGGATATGCAATACAGGCAAGCTTCACGGATTGTATATTTATTATCGTTGAAATATTCAGAAAACTACGTTATAATAACATGATGCATCCTGCATACTATACTAAACTGGAGTCTGAAATGGGCAGCGCAAAATTCACCTTCAAAAGATACGAAAAAAAATATCTGCTGTCCCGCGAAAAATACGAGGCTCTGCGGCGGCTTATCGACGAGCATATCGTCCCGGACGAGTATTTTGAGAGCACCGTTTGCAGCATATACTACGACAGCGACGATTATCACCTCATCCGCTACTCGATAGAGCGCCCGGTCTACAAGGAAAAGCTTCGCGTGCGCAGCTATAACGTACCGGGGGACGCGGACGCGGTATTCGTGGAGCTCAAAAAGAAGTATAAGGGCATTGTATATAAGCGCCGTGTCAGGATGCGGGCGGACGAAGCGCCGGAGTACCTCGCCGGGCACATCCCCGCGCCGAGAGAAAACCAGATGTCGCATGAGATAGACTGGTTTCTGCGGCAGAACAAGCCCACGCCGAAGGTCTTTATCGCCTGTGACCGGCAGGCCTATGTTGCCTCGGACGACCCGGAGCTTCGCATTACCTTTGACCACAATATGCGCTGGCGCGAGACGGAGCTTGACCTGCGCGCCGGGAGTCACGGTGAGCCCTTAGTGGACGACGATATGGTGCTGATGGAGATAAAGATACCGGGCTCGGCACCGCTGTGGCTTGCGCATATTCTCGCCGAGCTGGACATTTTCCCGACCGGCTTTTCCAAATACGGCGTATGCTATAGGGATAATATACTTGATAAATACATAAACGGAGTGATAACCTGTGTTTAACAGCCTGATTTTCAACGCGATTACCCTTCCCGCATTCCTCGCCTGCATGGCGACCGCAATTGTTCTCGGCATACTCACCTCTCTGGTCTTTTCCTTCCGCAGCCGCCACAGCAGTTCCTTTGCGCTGGCACTGGCACTGCTGCCCGCCGCAGTTACGATGGTCATAATGATGGTCAACGGCAACATCGGCGCAGGGCTTGCCGTTGCGGGTACCTTTGCGCTCGTCCGCTTCCGCAGCGCGCAGGGCACGGCAAGAGAGATAGTGGGGCTTTTCATGTCGATGTCCATCGGTCTTGTCTGCGGCATGGGCTATATCTACGTTGCGATGCTGTACTTTGTGATAATGGCGGCCTTCGTGATGCTGCTCGGCGCGGTACGCTTTGGCGAGCGCAGCGCAAACACCCGCATACTGAAAATCGTCATCCCCGAGACGCTTGACTACGACGGACTCTTTGACGATCTCTTTGAGCAGTACACAACGACTCATGAGCTTGTCCGCGTAAAGACCACGAACATGGGCACACTCTATGAGCTCAGCTATCTTGTAAGCCTCAAGACCACCGACAACACCAAGGCATTTATGGACGATCTCCGCTGCCGCAACGGGAACCTGAACATCATCCTCGGCCGCGAGACCGATAAGGACTCCATATAAGCCCATATAATAAGCTTACTTTAATAAAGGATCTGATTTTATGAAAAACAGCGCAAAAATCATATCAATTCTTCTCCTTGCCGCGCTCTGCGCCGGGCTTCTTGCCGGGTGCAGCGACGCCACGCCCGCAGAGAGCAATAATAACGGCAGCGCCGCAGCGCCCGTCACCGCAGCCCCGGTCGATATGTCAAAGGCGGCAAAAATTACGCTTGAGGGCGGCAGCGCCTCCGTCTCCGGCGGCGGGGTTTCGGTAAACGGCAGCACCATAAGCATCTCCGCCGCCGGCGAATACGCCGTAAGCGGAACGCTCGACAACGGTCAGATAATCGTCAACACCGGCGACGATGCGATGAAGGTCACGCTTATCCTCAATAACGCAAATATCACCTGCCTTGACAAGCCCGCGATATACGTCGAAAAGGCGGACAAGCTCAAGCTCGTTCTCGCGGACGGCAGCGAAAACACCGTCACCTCCGGCGTGGAGGGCTCGGCGACAGACCCGAACGCCTCGGGCGCCGCGATATTCTCCAAGGACGACCTTGACCTTGAGGGCAGCGGCAAGCTGACCGTCAGCGGCTATATAAATAACGGTATCGCCAGCAAGGACGATTTGAAGCTTCAGGGCGGCGATATCACCGTCAACGCAGTCAATAACGGTCTGCGCGGCGCAGACTCCGTGCAGATAGAGGCAGGCACGCTTGCAATTAGCGCCGGGAACGACGGAATTAAGTCCGCGACGGTGGATAAGGCGGGCAAGGGCTTTGTCAGCGTAAGCGGCGGCGACGTCACTATTCTTGCCGGCGGCGACGGCATAGACGCTGCGACCACGCTCGATATCTCCGGCGGCGTTCTGAACGCCACGGCGCAGGGAAGCGGCGAGACCTCCAGCAGCAAGGCCATCAAGTCCGCCGCAGGCATGACCATCTCCGGCGGTGAGCTCAAGCTCAGCAGCACGGACACCGCGATAAAGTGCGCGGCGGATCTCAGTCTCAGCGGCGGCAGCGTCAGCATTGTCTCCGCAAACGGCAAGGGCATTTCGGTTGACGGCTCCGTCAGCATCTCCGGCGGCGCGGCGCAGATAAACGCCTTTTCGGACGGAATATTGGCGGTCAATACCCTCGCCATGTCCGGCGGCAGCGTCAGCATAGTCGCAGGCGCCGACGGCATACAGGCAGGCAAGAACGTCAACGGCTTCCCGAGTGAGACGGGCAGTGTCGCGATCTCCGGCGGCGATCTCAGCATCAGCGCCTGCAAGCGCGGTATTGACGCAAAAATCGAGTTCGGCATCTCCGGCGGCACGGTATTTGCGCTCAGCGGCTCCAAAAACGCGATAGAGGTCAGCGGCGGCGCGCAGCTCTGCGCCTCCTTCATGTTCAGCGGCAGCGCGGGCAGCGAGGTCAGGTTTGGCGAGCTTGACAGTCTCAAGGCGGACTGGGACTTCAGCTCCGTCCTCTTCTCCTCCTCGGCGCTCGGCAGCGGCACGGAGTATCACGTTGTCTGCGGCGATAACGCCATAGACATTACACTTTGATTTATCAGTTAAAATGGCAGAACGTCCCGCTCTGCCATTTTCATTTTAGCTTTGCTTTATCATAATGTTGGAGTGATCATCTGTTGAAGCAGGTATTACGCAGGCTTATCGTCCCCGCATTTCTGTTTGCACTCTTTATATTTAATAATCCCGATATCGCCTGCGCTGAGGACGCAAAGAACGAAAAAACGAGCTTTATCTCCGGGCGCATCTCGGAGTTTACTCTCCCCGAGAGCGAATATGAGCAGCTTCGCCGGGGCATGACCCGCGCAAGCGACTCTCTTGCCCTTGACTTTTGCATAAACGGCAGTGAGCCGCTGGATTTCGGCGACGGTAACTGGTACTATGTGCTGCACGAGGGCGACCCCTTGGCGGCAGACCCGGTGTTCAGCCTTTCGAGCAGCGCCGAGGACGCAAGGCTCTATGTCTGCGGCGGCATTGACGACACTATGCTCTCCGGCAAGGGTGAGCTGCGCTTTATGGTTTCCAGCGGGCAGAAATGCAGCAGCTATGTCCTCCGCTGCCGCTCTCTGCCGCAGATGTTTTTATATACAGAAAGCAGTATAGAGCGCGAATACGTCCCCGGTCATATGCGCTTTTACGACAACCGCGCAGAGCTTACGGAGCACTGGATAGACTCCGATATGAAAATTCACGTTCGCGGCGCGTCCTCATGGCATTTTGATAAAAGTAGCTATAAATTAGCTCTGACCATGGAGGAGGGCGGGCGCACTGTACCGCGTCACGAATCGCTGCTCGGTCTGCGCAAGGACGATGACTGGCTTCTCTACGCGGGCTATAACGACCCCGACCGCGTCCGCAACGTCTTTTGCGCAAAGCTCTGGAAGGAGTGCAGCTCGGGCGGCAACGGCATGGAATACAAATACATCGAGCTTTATCTCAACGATAACTACTGCGGACTGTATGCGCTCGGCTATCCGCTTGACGCAAAGCAGCTTCGCATCGGCAAGTCGGAGTTCGGGCAGACGGGCGAATATTTATACAAATCCCGAATAGCGCCGCAAAGCAACGAAAACCCCATGCTAAAAGAGGGCTTCAGCATCGAGGGCGGCGCGATACGCGGAGACGGCTCGGAGTGGGAGCCGCTTCTGGATTATCTCGACTGGATGGAAAAGCTTCGCGCGGGCGATATCGGCGGCATTTATGAGCGCGTCGATGTTGAAAGCGCGATAGATATGTATCTTTTTGTAAATCTCATTCAGGGCTTGGATAACATCGACAAAAACTATTATCTCTCATATAAGAAGATAGACGGCGAGTATAAAATGCGCTTTACGCCATGGGACTTTGACCTGTGCTGGGGCAGCAGATGGGATGCAAGATATCGCAACTGCACCTGGGCCTATGCCTTTGAGCCCGATAAGCACATCTTGTCCGGCTCAAACCCCGTTCACTATTACCTCGAGAGTGGGGATCCGCATATGCTGTGCCTTGTCTGCCGGCGCTATGACGAGCTGCGCGGCGGCGCGTGGTCGGACGAGAATATAAACGCTCTGCTCGACGGCTATGAGCGGGATATCTTTACCTCCGGCGCATACCGGCGTGACCTGCGCGCATGGCCGAAAAGCTCTGTCAAGTACGGTACGGAGGATCTCTTGCGCTTTCGTGAATATGTAATGCAGCGGCTTGAGTATATGGACGAGTATATCCGCACGCTCTCCGCCTCCATAGAGTTCAGCACCTATGATACCATGAAGCATATCAAACTTCCGGGGTGAGACGAAAAAACTGACGCCGGGCGGCGTCAGTTTTTGCTCTATGATATTATTTTACGCTCATATCCAAGCCAGAGACCATGCAATGCAAAGCTGCGCCAGATAATAGGTCGCGTGTATTGCTATATTCATGCCGAAGCGGTCGTCCGGGCCGAAGGAGTAGGCGCTGAGTACGCTGTCGCTCACCGGGAAGAGAATTCCGCCGGCGGCAAAGAGCAGCGTTGCGGCTCCCGGGGCAGCGGTCGCCGAGCCTATCGCAATTGCTCCCATGCCGACGACAAGCGCCATATAAAGTCCGCCCAGAAGCGTATAATGCCCCGCGTCGGTCTTTTTGGCCTTGGCATACACCCCCGACGCGGCAAGCCCGATTATGCCAATCGTCAGCGCTACGGCAAGAGACGGCTCATATTTTGTGAGCATGGCAAGGATATAAAGCCCATGCCCGACGGCAAAGGATACCGCGCCCACGATAAAATAAAAATTGTGCTGCTCCGGCTTCATAAAGCGTATCGCAAGCAGTACGTCCCCCAGCAGTCCGAAGACCAGACCCAACGCGACAAGCCATGCAAATCGCTTATCCGCGCTCATCGCCGCCGCAAGCAGCAGACCGATGATGACAAAGCACAGCCCCGCCAGAGTCTTGAACACGGCGGCGCTCTTATAGCTTTTGTCCCGGCAGGCCTTCATAAAGTACACGGTGACGTAGGCACAGGCGGCCGTTAGCAGGGTGCAGATGATGAATAAGGCTGTTCTCATTAATACTTTCCTCTCAATCAATTTCTCCCATGTAGTAAGCACTGATTAAATACGTCCGATACTGACGGCTATTTATTCAGTGATCGCTAAAGCGTGTTTGATTATACCAAATTCTTAACACCATGTAAACACCGAGGCAAAGAAGCTCTATAATTTTAATATTTTTCAGAAAATGCGGAAACTTTTTTGCTCTGCCGCACGTCACACACTCAGAGGAACCCAAAAATATTATAAACAGGAGGTACAAAATGAAAAGAAAACAGCTTCTATCCCTTTTGCTTGCCCTTATCATGATTTTCGCGCTCTGCGCCTGCGGCAGCTCCGCCATGCCCTCGCCCTCGTCCATGAGCGTGAATAATTACAAGGCGGATTATGATACCCCCATGGAAGCGAGCATGGCATATGATTATTCTGATTATGCAAGCAGCGAGGAATACGGCGGCTTTGCCGCAGGCGGCGAGGCTGAGCTTGCCGCGAGCACTGAAGCGCCCCGCGAGGGAGATATCAACCCCGACAAGATAATCTATTCGGCCGACGCCACACTTGAGACCACGGACTTTGACACGGCGCTCGAAGAGCTTGCCGAGCTCATCAAGCAGTACGGCGGCTTTGTCGAGTCGAGCAGCATACACGGCGTAAATCTCTACAGCAGCTCCGGCCGCCGCAGCGCGGACTACAGCATTCGTGTTCCGAGCGAGAGCTTCAGCTCCCTGATGAGCGCCCTCTCCGGCATCGGAAACGTCCCCTACAGCCACACCTATACCGACAACATCACCGCCCAGTATTACGACACTCAGGCGCGTCTGACCGCATATGAGACGCAGGAGCAGAGCCTGCTTACAATGCTTGAGAAGGCAGAGTCCGTTGAGGATCTTATCCGCATCGAGGAAAAGCTGACCGACGTGCGCTATAACATCGACGCTGTGAAATCCAGACTCAAAAACTGGGACAGACAGGTCAACTACAGCACCGTCTCCCTCTCCGTAAACGAGGTCATAGAGTATTCCCCCGCCGCAGAGCTCAGCTACGGCGAGCGGCTGGGGCTTTCCCTCAAGCACGGTCTGAGCGCGGTCGGCGACTTCTTCTCCGAGCTTCTGGTCTGGCTTGTCGGCGCACTGCCCACGATAGTGATTTTGGTTGCGCTCTTCTTCGTTTTCCGTCCGCTGCTTCGTAAGTGGAAGCGCCGCGCCGGGGAGAAGCGCGCAGCACGCAAGGTCGAAAAAGCCGAGCAGCGCGAGAAAAAATAAGCCTTGGAAAAGCTGTTGAATTTGCCATATTGACCTTTTTATAAAAAAGCAATAAAATAAATACAGCTTTTTTCAAAGGAGATTTTATATAATGCTTAATAAGTATCTTGACGTAGCGCCCGAGGTTCAGGCCGCACTTGACGCCGGCAAGCCCGTTGTAGCGCTCGAGAGCACCATAATTTCCCACGGCATGCCCTATCCCAAGAACGTTGAGACCGCTATGCTCGTTGAAAAGACCATACGCGAAAACGGCGCAGTCCCCGCGACCATCGCCGTAATCGGCGGCCGCCTCAAGGCGGGACTCAGCTATGAAGAAATAGAGCGTCTCGGTAAGGCGGGTCACGATGTCGCAAAGGCCAGCCGCCGCGACCTGCCCGCGCTTGTTGCCCGCGGACTCGACGGCGCCACCACCGTTACGACCACGATGATCATCGCCCACATGGCGGGCATAAACATCTTTGCCACCGGCGGCATCGGCGGCGTACACCGCGGCGCGGAGACCACGATGGACATCTCCGCAGACCTGGAGGAGCTGGCACAGACCCCGGTCATGGTCGTCTGCGCGGGCGCAAAGTCCATTCTTGACCTCGGGCTTACGCTTGAGTATCTTGAGACCAAGGGCGTTCCCGTCATCGGCTACGGCACGGGCGAGCTTCCCGCCTTCTATACCCGTCACAGCGGCTACAGCGTTGACTACCGCGTTGACAGTCCCGAGGAGCTTGCGGATATGTTCCGTGCCCAGCGCGGGCTTGAGTTCAAGGGCGGTATGCTCGTCACAAATCCCATCCCCGAGGAATACTCGATGGATAAGGCGGTCATCGACAAGGCCATTGAGCAGGCGCTTGCCGAGTGCAAGGAAAAGGGCGTACACGGCAAGGAGACGACTCCCTTCCTGCTTGCCCGCGTTGTTGAGCTCACCGGCGGCGACAGCCTTGAGAGCAATATTCAGCTCGTGCTGAACAATGCCCGCCTCGCAGCCCGCACCGCCTGCGCGCTCGTAAAAAAGATATAATGAGGCTGTAGACAAAGCTGTCGGCAATGTATAGAATTGCATGGGGAGAGTGCAGAGAGGGGACGGGAGTCCCCTTTCTGCGTTCAATCCGAGCTTATTCAGGAGTGTTTTTGAATACTCCTGAATAAGTTATCAAGGCGTCGAACTTTGTCGACGCCTTGATAATCATTATATTCCCCGGCGAAGCAGCTTAATTCTGCCCGCCGGGGCTTTTCATACGGTATATGGCTTATATAGCAAAATCTGCGGGCTGCCTTTTGGGGACAGTCCGCAGATTTTCGAGGGGATAAAAGATGTAACAATATTAGGCTTGCCGGGAAATCATTCGTCGTGGCAGTGCTCGCAGTCGTGAATTTTGAACTGCTCGGGGTCGTAGGCTATGCCGTTTTTGTCGTAGTAATCCTTGACGGCGGCGCGAACGGCCTCCTCGGCCAGAACGGAACAGTGGATTTTATGGGTGGGCAGACCGTCCAGAGCCTCAACGACCGCCTTGTTGGAAAGCTCCAGCGCCTCGCTGATGGGCTTGCCCTTGATAAGCTCGGTTGCCATGGAGCTGGTGGCTATTGCGCTGCCGCAGCCGAAGGTGTTGAACTTGCAGTCGGTAATGACGCCGTCCTTGACCTTTATATACATACGCATGATGTCGCCGCACTTGGCGTTGCCGACTTCGCCTATGCCGTCAGCATCGTCAATCTTGCCGACATTGCGGGGATGCTGAAAATGATCCATAACCTTATCGCTGTAAAGTGCCATGATTAGTTCCTCCTGTTTATAGCTTATCGCTTCGTTATTTATTATAAATCAGATAAGATGCTTGCGCTCGCCCTTTTCAAGCTCGTCCCAGACCGGGGACATATTGCGCAGATATTCAACAACCTCGGGCACGACCTTGATGATGTGGTCAATCTCCTCCATGGTGTTATATTCTCCGATGGAGAGACGCAGAGAGCCGTGCGCGACCTCGTGCGGCAGACCGAGCGACAGCAGCACATGGCTGGGGTCGAGGGAGCCGGAGGTGCAGGCGCTGCCGGAGGAGGCGCAGATGCCGTTATTGTCGAGCATCAGCAGCAGGCTCTCGCCCTCGATGCCCTCAAAGCACATATTGACCGTGCCGGGAACGTGATGCTCAAGGCTGCCGTTTATCTTGCTGTGCGGTATCTTCGACAGCTCCGCAAACAGCTTGTCGCGCATGGGGATGATCTTGGCGGTGTTAGCCTCGATATTATCGCAGGACTCCTTCAGAGCCGCCGCCATTGCGACTATACCCGCCATATTCTCGGTGCCGGCGCGCCTGCCGCGCTCCTGTGCGCCGCCCTCGATGAGAGGAAGCAGAGGAACGTTGCGCTTTACATACAGTGCGCCAACGCCCTTGGGCGCGTGGAACTTATGACCGGACATGGAAAGCATATCAATATTCATGGCCTTGACGTCGATGGGCATATGACCCGCAGCCTGAACCGCGTCGGTATGGAAGGGAACGCCGCGCTCACGGCATACGGCGCCTATCTCGGCGATGGGCTGCACGGTGCCTATCTCGTTATTTGCAAACATGATGGTGACAAGACATGTGTCCTCGCGGATAGCCTCGCGCAGCTCGTCCACACGGACAATGCCGTCCTCGTGAACGTCCAGCAGCGTGACCTCCCAGCCCTCTTTTTCGAGCCGCTTGAGCGTGTGCAGCACGGCATGATGCTCAAACTTGGAGGAGATTATGTGCTTTTTGCCCTTCTTCGCGCCAAGCTTTGCCGCAGATACGATGGCCTGATTGTCGGCCTCACTGCCGCCGGAGGTGAAGTATATCTCACGCGGCTCGGCGTTAATGCACTCGGCGACCATCGCTCTCGCCTTGGCGAGATCCTCGGTGACCTCCTGAGCAAATGCGTAGAGGCTGGAGGGGTTGCCGTACTTCTCGGTGAGGTAGGGCATCATTGCGTCACGCGCGGTCTTGCTGACGCAGGTGGTGGCTGCATTATCGGCATATACAAACATAGCTTTAATTCCTTTCTATGCTATAAATTCAAGAAATCCGGGGCTATTTATATTCCCTATCATTTCAATAGGAATTATACCACAGCTTTACTCGTTGTCAACATTTTTCTTTTCGCGCCACTTGTCGCCGCTGAGCAGATCCGCCAGACTCACGGTATCAAGATAGGCGTTTGTGATATCGTCAAGCTCCTTCCACATCGGGACCGTCAGGCAGCTCCCCGCATGGTCGCAGTTTATGCTGCCGTCCTTGATGCAGGAGACGGGCGCAAGATTATCCTCGATGCTGTGCAGTATCATGCCTACGGTGTATTCCTCCGGGCTGCGGTTGAGCTTATAGCCGCCCTCCTTGCCCCGTATGCTGTCCACAAGCTCCGCCTTTTTCAGGCAGCCGACTATCATCTCAAGATATTTCATTGAAATGGCCTGCCGGTCGGCAATGGTTTTAAGCGAAATGAAGCCGTCGTCCGGATGCTGGGCAAGGTCGATCATGACCATCAGCGCATATCGGCCTTTGCTTGTTACATTCATTATAAATCTCCTAAACAATACTCCTGTGGTTGAAATTAGTCGTCTCTAATTCCTATGGATTTAATTTACCATAAACTTTATAGGAATTAAATAGGCAGATGCAAATATTATGACCAAATGCTGTGCAAAATTTGCACAAGGCCGCTCGAAAAACTTCTTGCTTTATTTCGCTAATGTGATATCATACTACCATAGTAAATTACCCGGAGGGATCATAAAATGACTATAAAAAAGCTTTTTACAATAGTGCTTGCACTCAGCATGGTATTCGCCCTCTGCGCCTGCGGCAAGAGCGCCGATACGGGCAGCGACCTCAAGTATATTCAGGACAAGGGGACTCTGATAGTCGGCATCACGGACTTTGCACCGATGGACTATAAGGACGGCTCCGGCGAGTGGATAGGCTTTGACGCAGACATGGCAAAGGCCTTCGCCGAGTATATCGGGGTCAAGGCGGATTTCGTCGAGATAAACTGGGACAACAAGCTGCTCGAGCTAAACGCCAAGAGCATTGACTGCGTCTGGAACGGCATGACCCTGACCGACGAGGTCACAAAGACCATGAGCTGCACCGACGCTTACTGCAATAACGCTCAGGTCGTTGTCGTAAACGCCGACGCTGCGGACAAGTATCAGGACGTGGACAGTCTCAAGGAGCTGAACTTTGCGGTCGAGTCCGGCTCTGCCGGTGAAGCCGCCGCGACCGAGGCCGGACTGAGCTACACCGCAGTGCTGACTCAGGCGGACGCGCTGATGGAGGTCTCCGCCGGCACCTCCGACGCCTGCATCATCGACCTTTTGATGGCGGGCGCGATGATAGGCGAGGGCACGAGCTACCCGAGCCTGACATACACCGTTGCACTCACAAGCGAAAAGTACGGCGTAGGCTTCCGCTCCGGCAGTGACCTTGCGGCAAAATTTGCGGAGTTTTACAAGGCCGCCTGCGCCGACGGCAGCGTCATGGAAACCGCCAAGGAATACGGCGTACAGGAATCCGTCATTCTCCCCTGAGCATTAACGCTTAACAGTACAAGCTCCCCCACCGGGGAGCTTGCTGTGTCGATAAATATTTTTTCCGAGGTCTGATATGTTCCAAACCGTTCTATCTTCACTTAATCAGGGCTTTTTGAAATCCCTTGAAATATTCGCTCTGACTCTGGCGGGAGCCATTCCGCTCGGGCTGCTTATATCCTTCGGCTCGATGAGTCGGGCAAGACTGCTGCAATACCCGGTGAAGCTCATCGTCTGGGTGGTGCGCGGTACGCCCCTGATGCTCCAGCTTCTTATTATATACTACGGTCCCGGAATGCTCCTCGGCAATAACTGGTGGGGCAGCGGCAGCGCGGGGCGCTTTGTCGCCGCCATCGTGACCTTTATATTCAACTATGCCTGCTACTTCTCGGAGATATTCCGCGGCGGCATTGAGGGCGTGCCCAAGGGTCAGAACGAAGCGGGTCAGGTCTTGGGCATGACCAAGGCGCAGATTTTTTTCAAGGTCACGCTCATGCAGGTCATAAAGCGCATAGTCCCGCCCATCGGCAACGAGATAATAACGCTCGTCAAGGACACCTCGCTTGTCCGTGTCATCGCGGTGTACGAGATAATGTGGAACGGTGAGCGCTTTATCAAGCAGGGTATAATATGGCCGCTGTTTTTCACGGGAGTGTATTACCTGCTTTTCAGCGGCATACTGACGCTGCTGCTCGGCAGGCTCGAAAAGAAGCTAGATTATTTCAAGGTGTGAGGTGTGGACATGGCTTTGCTTGAGGTAAAAAATCTATATAAGAGCTTTGACTCGCTCCAGGTCCTGCGCGGCATCAGCTTTTCAATGGAGCAGGGCGAGACGCTGTCCGTCATCGGTCCCTCCGGTGGCGGAAAAACGACGCTGCTGCGCTGCATGAATTTTTTAGGGCTTCCGGACGGCGGCAGCATATCCGTAAACGGCGAGACACTGTTCGACTCGGAAAGCGGCAAAAAGCTGAGCGATGCGGATATTCGCCGCAACAGACTGCACTTCGGGCTTGTGTTCCAGAGCTTCAACCTGTTTCCGCAGTACACGGCGCTCGAGAACGTCATGCTTGCCCCGCGGCTTCAGGCCAAGGAGCGCCCGGACTTCCGCACGGATAAAAAGGCGATTTATGCGGACATACGCGAAAAAAGCCTTGAGCTGCTGGCACGGGTCGGGCTTGCGGACAAGCTGGACTTTTATCCGCATCAGCTCTCCGGCGGGCAGCAGCAGCGTGTCGCCATCGCCCGCGCCCTTGCCTTAAAGCCCGAGGTGCTGTTTTTTGACGAGCCCACCTCCGCGCTTGACCCGGAGCTGACCGGCGAGGTGCTCAATGTCATAAAGCAGCTTGCGGCGGAGAAGATGACGATGCTCATCGTCACGCATGAGATGAGCTTTGCCGAGGCGGTGTCCGATAAGGTCATTTTTATGGACGGCGGCACGATAGTGGAGCAGGGCACGCCGCAGCAGATATTCCGCGAAACACGCGAGGAGCGGACAAAGCAGTTTTTGCGTGTGCTTGAAAAATGAAGAAACCGGCTCAGGTGTCACTATTCCGGCATTTGAGCCGATTTTTTGATGTTAAATCCTCGCCTGGGTAAAATATTTCTCTCTTAGGGCAAAAAAAGCTTGACTTTATGTGTCCCATGAATTATAATAAGCAAGCTGTTAATTTAATATATATTTGTAATTGAGCAAATACGGAGAAGTCGCGTAGTTGGTCGAGCGCGCACGATTGGAAATCGTGTATACCCCATAAGGGTATCAAGGGTTCGAATCCCTTCTTCTCCGCCAGTAAAGCACAGTAATTCAAAAAGAATTGCCGTGCTTTTTATTTTGTGCTATGATGAAAGCAGCCGAGGTAAGGAGGTCTTATATGAGACGATTTTGGGGCTTTTATCAAAACGAGTCGTACAGTGTAGGCTGTAGCGGCGCAAGCGTATATGTATTCGATAAAGAAGGAAAAGAGCTTGCAAGATTCAGAGATTTTCCTTATGCTTACAGCGCGGCTTTCATGCCGGGACATGATAATATCCTTGCCGTAAAATCCACAGACGGCGTTTTGGGCTTTTACGACCTGAATTCCCTCTCCTTAATAAAAAAGATAAGAATCACACGCATAGGCGCACAGGACGGTGGTTTTGCCTTCTCGCCCGACGGCAGTCTGTTTTATAATATTGAAGCTCCAGACTGCTCCACTCGCACCCAGCTTGGAGTATATGAGACAAAGACCTTCACCAAGATATCCACATTGTTTGCGGAGGATGAACGTCTGGTATTAAACGATATAGAATTTGATGCTGAAACACAGGCCTGTTACTTGTTGGGCTTTATGCGTGATGCTAAGCTCGGTGCATATGAGTATGGTTTTGTGGCGAGCTTAGATACCAAAGCCAACACGATACAAGGCCTTTATGCCATTGAGCAAAAGCTGCGTGATTACCTGCTCTCGTATAAAATATGGGAAAACTCCGGCTTTACGGAAAAAACGCTCGAATGGAGTCCGCTCAAGCATCTTGAGCATATAGAAAAAACAAGCATAAAAGCGGTTTATGAGGCGATGGATAAGTAACTTTGCTCAAGGCAGAGCCGAAACAAAGCATAGCGAAGCTATAGTTAGCCTAATGATTTGCAAGCATCGGAGGTGGGCATCTTGCTGTTTCATAGCTTCAATAGCCCCGAGGAGCGCAGAGCCTTCGGCGGGTCTGCATTTATGGAAATACAGTTTTGCGATATGCCGCTCCAAGCACCGCTCAAAAGGATAGTGTCGCTTAATCATATCCGGCACTGGAGAAATGACTCTTTATATGTCCATGCTGATGACATGGAGATCTTTTATCAGGAATACAGCCGCATTTTTGACAGTGGGGTCTTCAGCAATTTGAAAACCGGTACGATTGATTTATTCGGGCTTAATTATTACTCGCCCGCTTTAATCGAGTCTGTTATAGAAAAGCTTGATAGAGAAGAGCCGAGGGATTATAAAGAGCTGATGGCATGGCTCGTCAAGTCGAGGGCGCATAACGGTGTTTATATTTTGGGGATATAAAATAATAGAGTGAGCCTTGAGCTGTCGGTATTTTCAAACGAAAATCCGCCGGAGAGATTCTCCGGCGGATTCAAGGCGTCGACAAAGTTTGACGCCTTGAAAACTTATTCAGGAGTATTCAAAAACACTCCCGAATAAGCTCGGATTGAACGCAGAAAGGGGACTCCCGTCCCCTCTCTGCACTCTCCCCATGCAATTCTATGCATTGCCGACAGCTTTGTCTACAGTCTGAAATCCGCCGGAGAAATTCTCCGGCGGATTAAATTATGACTTATTATGACTTCTTACTGAAGCTTTTCGAGATAATCGACTATTTTGCCAACGGTGAGAAGCTGTGCTGCGTCTTCATCGGAGATGGAGAGGCCGAACTCGTCCTCAAGGGACATGATGAGCTCGACAACGTCCAGAGAATCCGCGCCCAGATCGTCGATAAGATTGGTGTCCATGGTGATGCTCTCGGGATCCAGCTCAAACTGCTGCGCAAGAACGGATTTTACCTTTTCAAACATTGTTATTCCTCCAGTGCAAAACACTTATTTTTGTACGGATATCATGCCCATTCCCGACTCTGCGGCTTGTTTCCGCCCTCGGGCTTAACATAGGATACCACGACGCGGCGGTTCGGCTCCACGCCGGTGGAGCTGGTGGTAACGCCTTCGTAGTTCTGGAGCGCGGTGTGGATGACATGGCGCTCATAGGAGTTCATCGGCTCAAGAGCCATGCTGCGCTTGTACTTGATGGCTTTCTCCGCCATCTTCTCGGCAAGCTTAGTCAGTGACTCCTCGCGCTTGCTGCGGTAATTCTCCGCATCGACGCTGATGTGAAGATGCTTCTCGCTGCCGCGGTTGACAACATAGTTTGTCAGGTGCTGTATCGCGTCAAGCGTCTCGCCGCGGCGGCCGATTATCGCGCCCATGCCGTTACCGGAAAGATTGACGTTGATGCCGCCGTTGTCACGGTCGGAAATTTCGATATCAGCCTTGACGCCCATGCGCTCCAGCAGCCCCGTGAGGAAGCGGCGCACGGCTGCGTAGTCGGCGGACTCGTCGATGGGCGCGGCGCTGACTGCGGTCTCAGCGACCTCGTTTACTGCGACATCAACGGCACTTTCAACGACCTCGTCCTCGACCTCATAGCTCACGCGGACGAGCGCGGGAGATGCGCCGATGCCCAGAAAACCGGACTTTGCGCGCTCAAGTATCTCCACGGATACGTCGTCGCGGTCAAGACCCAGCTCGGCGAGGGCGGCTTTTATCGCATCCTCCTCGGTGCGGCCGGTCTTTTCCAAAGATTTTATCATACAAAATTCTCCTGTTATTCTTCTTTGCCGTCCTCGGCGTCTTCTGCGGACTGCTCGTTCTCCGCCTCGGGCTGCTCCTCGTGCGCGACGGACTCCGCTGCGCCTTCGTCAGCGGAGCTGTTGAGCTCAGTGTTCTCCACGGCGAGAACTTCGGTCTCGGGGACGGTTTCGTCGATGGCTTCGGCGCCCTCGGACTCTGCCGCGGCGGCAATCGTTGCCTCCTCGGCGGTCTCCGGGTTTTCATAACGATCGGGAACATAGGCGCGGCCACGGGCATAGCGGCGGTTGCCGACCTGAGAAGCGGGCTTCTCGGTCTCCTTTATGCCGAGGCGCTCACGGCGCGCGGCACGCTCCGCCTTGTCGAGAGCGGCCTTGCGCTCGTCGCTCTTCTGCTTCTGGCTTGCCTGAATTTTCTTCTTGCTGGTGTTGGCGTTCTGCTCGGTCTTGCCCTCAGCGCGGAGACGCTCGGTTTCAAGGCGCTTTTCCTCCAGCTCCTTTTCACGGGCGCTGCGGGCGGCACGGCGAATTTCGTCCTCCTTGTCAAGCTTCTTCTTATAAATCTTGGTGAGGGTGTAGTCGCGGACGATGCCGAAAACGCTGTTGGCTATCCAGTAAATACCCATGGCGGCGGGCATGACGAAGCAGATCCAGACGGACATGAGGGGCATCATTATATTCATGCTCTTCATGGTCATGGCGGCCTGCTCGCCGGCAGCGCCGGCACCGGGGGTGGGGTTGATGGCGTTGCTTATCTTCATCGAGGCCCAGGACAGGAACGCAGAGATGAAGGGGATGAGGAAAAGACCCAGCGCGGGAAGCCAAATGGCGGGATCGCTCCAGTCGGTCTTGAGGAAGAAGGTCACCTGCGGCTGGTCGCCGAGATTGAGCCCAAGGAAGCCGAAGTCGATGTTCAGCAGTCCGTCAAGCTTACCGGCAAGTGCGGTCTGCACCTCGTCCCAATGCTGATGGGCGAGATTTGCAAGCTTTATCTCCATGTAGGCATCTGCCTTGGCGGGAGCAATGTAAGCGCCGGTGCTGATAAAATAATCCTTGAGCGTGGTAACGACGCTCTCCGCGGCGAACATCATGCGGGTGATGGGCTGACGGATGACGGCGTAGAGGGCTATCAGAATGGGGAAGGGGATAAGAGACCAGATGCAGCCGGACATCGGGTGGATACCCTCCTCACGGTAGAGCTTCTGCATCTCCATGTTGAGCTTCTGGGGGTTGCCCTCGTGGCGGCGCTGAAGCTCCTGAAGCTGCGGCTGAATACGGGTCTGACGCATCATGCTCTTCTTGCTCTTGGCCATGAAGGGTGTAAGAATGAGGTTAACGACCAGTGCGAAAAGAATGACGGCGAGACCGTAGTTGCCTGTAAGCGCGTAGAGCTTGACCATCAGCCAGGCAAAGGGTTTAGTGATTACCGACATAGTAACTCCTTAAATTGTGTGTAGATAGGGGTTCCCCGTCAGGGCACGGGGTCATAGATGTCGTAGTCGTCCGAATGAAACGGATGACAGCGCGAGAGACGCCTGACAGCCAGCCAGCCACCCTTGAGCGGGCCGTATTTTTCAATGGCTTCAAGCGCGTACTGTGAGCAGGTCGGAATAAAGCGGCAGCAGGGGGGACGCGAGGGGGAAATCCTGCACTGATAAAACCTGATGGCGGCGAGCATGAAATTTTTCACTGCTCCGCCTCCCGTCTGAGAGACAGCTTTTCACACGCGGAGTGAAATGCCGCGTCCATGCGCGAGTAATCCGCGCCGACGCAGCGCCCGCGCGCTACGATGACGATGTCCCATCCGGTTTTGAGCTGCGGCGACGACAGTCGGTATATCTCCCGCAGGCGGCGGCGCACCCGGTTGCGCACAACGGCATGGCCCAGCTTTGTGGACACGGTATAGCCCACGCGGTTATGGTCAAGGCCGTTTCTGCGGCAGTAAAGCACCATGTACGGCGTTACCGCGCTCTTGCCCTTGGAATATAAGCGCCTGAAGTCGCTGTTTTTTTTCAGCGTGTTTCTGATATTCAAAGAGACACTTCTCCCATGCTAAACTTGCATAAACACCTAAAGGGCGGATCGCTCCGCCCTAAAAATATTCTGCTTTGACCTGCTTCACGAGTGTGATCAGTAGCTGAGCTTAGCTCTGCCCTTCGCTCTGCGGCGGGCCAGAACCTTGCGGCCGTTCGCGGTCTTCATTCTCTTACGGAAGCCGTGCTCTTTCTTGCGCTGACGCTTCTTGGGCTGATAAGTACGAAGCATTGATATGCACTCCTTTCAGGTGTAATACTCAACATCGGGCCGGGCGCCGAAGTAGTTGACAATGATAAATAGCCACTTGGCGACAACTGCCGCCGAGTGGCTATTATATACTAAAAGGCCGTGTTTTGTCAACAAAAAATTCGATTTTTTATTGCCGCGGCGGGAGCTTTTTCGATATAAGGCAAACAATCAGTCAAAATGAATGACGCTCTGCATAAGCTCGGCGGGGCTGACCTTAGGATTTTGGTAGCGCTCGCGCTTTACGGTGGCGCCGCCCATGGATATTGCCTGCTTGGGGCAGTATTGCAGACAGCTCAGGCACTGGATGCAGTCCTTGCCGAACTTGGCCTTGCCGTTGACGATGGAGATGTTACCCTTGGGGCAGAGCTTTACGCACTGACCGCAGCCGATGCAGCTGTCGTCCGCCTTGAGCTTGCGTCCCTTGAGCTTGGAGAGCATGGGCCATGCGGAGCTCTCGACGGCATTGACGCGCATCTTGGGGGGAGCCTTTTTGCGCTTGAGGGAGAGAGCGTCGATGGCTATCTTCATCGCAAGCTCCTCGGAGCGCGCCTGAGCCTTCTCGGGGGTGAGCGGCGGCATCATGAGCGTATGCGGGAAGAGCCAGATGCAGGAGCACTGGTGGGAAATGCCCGCCCAGTAGGTCAGGGGAACGATGGAATTGAGCTTATGCAGACCGCAGCCGATGTAGCCCGCGTAGCTGCAAACGCCGAAGGTATAGGCCTTGGGGCTGATTTTCAGAGTCTTGACGTATTTCTCAACGTCGCCGGGCAGACCGCCAGCGTAGCAGGGGAACACGAAGCCGACGCGCTTTGCCGCGCTGACATCGGTCACGGCAGGAGCCTTGCGCATCATGATAATGTCGGTGTCACCCATGCGCTTGGCTATGTTCTTTGCAATGTCAAGACAGTTGCCGCTGCCGGAGAAACAGAAGATTACGTTTTCGCTCATGTTTAGCTCTCCTTTTAATCTTTTAGTTTATTTTTTGCTTATTTAATAATGTAGCTTTGACTGCATTGTACAGCAAAATCGTTTGTGATACAATAGTTCCGTTGAAAATAAAACAAAAGGAGAAAAAATGTATCACATAAAGCAGAATAAACGCGCCGAAGCCTCGCTCGAACTCATATGTACGGCGGTTTTGGAGCTATTGGGCGAGATGCCCTTCAACGAGATAAGCATAAGTGACGTGCAGCGCCGCTCCACGGTCAGCCGCTCGACCTTTTATCGAAACTTTGACAGCCTTGACGATGTTCTCTCCCTGCTGTGCGACCGTGGCTTTGACGAGATATCGACAGGCGGCGCGCCGGTGTATCTTCGCGTGTTCCACTACTGGTTCAATAATCCCGTCGTGCTGGAGGCACTTGTGCTCAACGGAAAAACGGATATACTTGCGGAAAGCCTGAAAAAGCTGCTGCTGCGCTCCAAGGAGCTGCCGAGGATGGATGAAGCGAGGCTTGACTACTTTGCCGCGAATATCGGCTATGTAATGGCGGGAATTCTCGCAACGTGGCTTCACCGGGGCAGACGCGAGAGCGAGGCGGAGCTTGCCGAGATACTGTCGGACTGCTTTGCCGCTGCCGGCATGATGCTTTTAGGCTCAGCGCTCGGGAACGGCGTCAAATATTGAGTCGTCGTTTTCTATCCAGTCGCTCACCGGGATGGTGATATACTCCGTCTCGTCGGTGCGGATAACGACGCTGTCTATCCCGGCGTTTATTATCTGGCGCTTGCACATCGAGCAGGACATCGCATCGTGAAGAAGCTCGCCCGTGCGCGCATCGCGGCCGACGAGATATATGCTCGCGCCTATCATATCGCGCCGGGAGGCGGAGATTATCGCGTTTGCCTCGGCGTGTACGCTGCGGCAAAGCTCATAGCGCTCACCCGAGGGGATACGCAGGCTCTCGCGGGTGCAGTGACCGAGGTCGCTGCAATTACGCCGACCGCGCGGTGCGCCGTTGTAGCCGGTGGAGATTATCTCGTCATTGCGGACGATTATCGCTCCGTATTTCCGGCGCAGGCAGGTGGAACGCTCAAGCACGGAGTCGGCTATGTCAAGATAATAGTTTTGCTTGCTGGTGCGGTTGTCCATGGTTTTTTCCTCCGGACGTTTATTTTTGTTTTATAATAAATATTCTAGAGAAATCCGATATCTTAAATATACATTAAGTCTTACGCAAAAGTCAATGATGTGTTGCCAAGTTCGTCTTGAGGTGTTACAATTACGGCATGAACAGAAACTATCAAAAGGAACTGGACCGTATAATCCAGAAGCGCGGCAAAAGAATGCCGCGAGTGCTGCTGCATAGCTGCTGCGGCCCCTGCTCCAGCTCGGTGCTGGAATATCTCACGCAGTATTTCGACGTGACGCTGCTGTGGTATAACCCCAATATCTACCCGAAGGAGGAATTTGACCGCCGCTTCAAGACTCAGGTCCAGCTTATCGAGAGCATGGGACTTGCCGACAAGGTCAGCGTACTTGCAGAGCCTTGGAAGAGCGAGGACTATTACAAGCGCATAAAGGGGCTTGAAAACGAGCCGGAGGGCGGCAAGCGCTGCGCAGAGTGCTTCCGGCTGCGTCTCTTAGAGACGGCGCGGCTTGCAAAGCACTATCAGTATGAATACTTCTGCACCACGCTTACCTTGTCGCGGCACAAGGACGCGGTGCTGATAAATTCGCTCGGCGAGGAGATAGGGCACGCCGTGGGCGTGAGCTGGCTCCCCTCGGACTTCAAAAAGCGCGACGGGGAAAACCGCTCGATAGAGCTGAGCGAACAATACGGACTATACAGGCAGCTATACTGCGGCTGTGAATTTTCGCTGCACCGCCGTGAGGAGACGGCGCAGCACATGGCAGAGACCAAGGAGGATACCCATGAAGAAAACAGCGACTCTTAAACTGGCTACGGCGGCGGTCGTCGGCGCGTGCTATGCGGTGCTTACGATGATGCTCGCCCCGATAAGCTACGGCGCGGTGCAGTTTCGCGTATCTGAGGCGCTGTGCATACTGCCGTTTTTCATGCCCTGCACCGCTTGGGGGCTTTTCGGCGGCTGCGTGATAGCAAATCTTTTGACCGGGAACATATTCGATATCGTCTTCGGCTCCCTCGCAACCCTTGCGGCGGCGCTGCTGACGGCATGGATAGGACGGCGCGGCCGCGGTCTGGGCAGTAAGCTTCTTGCCTGCCTGATGCCCGTGGTATTCAACTCCCTCGTCGTCGGCGCGGTCATAACAAACGCATATAACGGGCTTAATATATTCGCCCACCCCGCCGCCTTCGCGATCAACGCCGGCTGGGTCGGACTCGGCGAGGCTGTCGTGCTGTACGTCATCGGGCTACCGTTGATGTACTATCTGCCGGGGCTGAAATTTTTCCGAGAGTTTACTGTTAAATTAAACTAAATCAAAAGCAAATCCGAAAGCGCAAAACGAAAGGAGACGTCTATGAAAGTCAGAAAAGCGATAATCCCTGCCGCCGGTCTTGGTACGCGCATGCTGCCCAACACCAAGAGCATACCCAAGGAAATGCTGCCTCTGGTGGACAAGCCGGTCATCCAGTACATCGTCGAGGAGGCGGTGGCTGCGGGGGTTGAGGAGATACTCATCATCACAAACCGCGGCAAAAATCCCATCGAGGACTACTTCGACTACGCGCCCGACCTTGAGGAGCGCCTCATTCACGACGGCAAGCGCGAGGAGGCCGCGACAGTGCGTGCCGTGGCGGACATGGCGGACGTGTACTTTCTGCGTCAGAAGGAGACGAAGGGACTCGGTCACGCGGTATGGCGCGCCAAGAGCTTTGTCGGAAACGAGCCCTTTGCCGTGCTCCTCGGAGACGATATAATGCTCAGCGAAAAGCCGGTACTCAAGCAGCTTGTCGAGGCTGCGGAGGCAAATAATTGCAGCGCCATCGCCGTGCGTGAGGTGCCGGATGAGCTTATCACCAAGTATTCCTCCGTCAAGCTCATGGAGCGGCTTTCCGAGCGGGTTTATAAAATCGGCGACATGAACGAGAAGCCGACGCTTGAGGAGAAGTTTTCAAACTTCGCCATCCTCGGCCGCTACGTCCTGACTCCCACGGTGTTCGACATTCTTGAGCACACCGCCCCCGGCCGCAATAACGAAATCCAGCTCACCGACGGCATGAAGGAGCTTTGCCGTCACGAGCCGATGTGCGCGGTAGATTTTGAGGGTCGCCGCTACGATACCGGCAACCTCAAGGGCTATCTCGAGGCCATAATCGACTTCGCGCTTAAAAACGAGGAGGCAGGCGACTGGCTGCGTCAGTTCATTATTGATAAAGCCGAGCTGCTGAAATAACGTTTTCCTTGACAAATTCAAAAAGGCGCTATATACTCTGCTTGTAATTTATCAAGGGGGGCTGGATTTTTCCGGCTGAGATGAAGCTAATCGAGGCTTCGGACCCTGGAACCTGATCCGGGTAATGCCGGCGTAGGAAACAGAGTATCGTATTTTTCCGCAGGTTCTGAATTTCAGAGCCTGCGGTTTTCCTTATTCTGCTTCCCTGAATTACAAAAAATTTAGGAGGAAAGAAAAATGAAAGCAAAATCCCATCTCAAGCTTCGCGCACTCTGCGAGGGCGCGATAATGGTCGCTCTGGCACAGGTGCTGAGCTATCTCAAGCTCTTTGAGCTTCCGCAGGGCGGCTCCATCGACCTCGGTATGCTCCCGATATTCCTGTACTGCGCCCGCTGGGGCTTCGGTCCCGCTATGCTGGCAAGCTTTGTATATAGCTTTCTCCAGCTCATGCAGGGCGGCGGCTTTGTGATAGGCTGGCAGTCTATACTCGGCGACTACATCGTTGCCTACTCCGTGCTCGGTCTTGCGGGTCTTTTCCACAAAAAGCGCTACGGCTTCTACTACGGCATACTCGTCGGCGGCGCGGCACGCTTCCTTTGCCACTATTTCACCGGCGCAACGATTTGGGCTGTGTATATGCCCGAGAGCTTCTTCGGCATGACCATGACCACCCCTTGGCTCTACTCCGCTCTCTATAACGGCGGCTATATGCTCGTTGATATGCTGGTCTGCGCAGTCATCGGCTTTGCTCTCTGGAAGCCGCTGGGCAAGTACATCCGCGGCGAGGATATTCAGCGCTAAGAAGTTCTGATTTGACATTATAATTCTTCCGGCGGTGCTTTTGCACTGCCGGATTCAAGGTGTCGACAAAGTTCGACGCCTTGAAAACTTATTCAGGAGTATTCAAAAAACACTCCTGAATAAGCTCGGATTGAACGCCGAAGGGGGACTCCCGTCCCCTCTCTGCACTCTCCCCATGCAATTCTATACATTGCCGACAGCTTTGTCTACAGGCTCCTTCCGGCAGTGCTTTTGTACTGCCGGATTTTTATATAAAAAGCACGCAAATTTTGCCATTGGTAATATTGACGGCTAAAACTGCCAATAATTTCGCTGATTTACTCGAAATTTGTGTAATATTTAGCCTGCATAATATCGTTAATGTCTTGACATTGCAATTAAGTGCTGTTAAAATAAAGACGCACCCAAGGGGAAGCATATAAGTATATCCCCGGGAAAATAAAATGCCCGCTGCGGAAAGCGGGAAAGATTGAGGAGAATAATATGAAAAAAATCGTTACTGCAATCATTCTTGTATGCATGATGCTCAGTATGGCTGCTTGCGGCGGTTCCCCCGCAGTTGACACTCCCCCGGCAGAGGAGTCCTCTGCTGTCGAGTCCTCCGCTGTCGAGAGCACTCCCGCCCCGGCCGCCGAGGCTGAGTACAAGCTCGGCATGGGCGTTGTCGTAAGCACCGATTCCTCCAGCGAGAATAAGGCACAGGTCGATGCGACCGTCGCCACCGTTGTCACCGATGAAAACGGCACCATCGTTCTCTGCCGCCTCGACTGCGCACAGAGCAAGATGGACGTCACCGGCGGCGCTGTTGAGGCTGACAAGACCTTCCTCACCAAGCGCGAGCTCCGCGAGGACTACAACATGGTCAAGTTCTCCGACGCTACCCTCGAGTGGTACGAGCAGGCTGAGAACTTTGAGACCTACTGCGTCGGCAAGACCATCGACGAGATAAAGAACCTTGAGACCACCGTTACCGAAGAGGGTCACACCGTTGCTGTTGACGAGACCCTGTTTGCAAGCTGCTCCATCAGCATCAAGGACTTCATTGACTGTGTTGTCAAGGCCGGCAACGACGAGAAGGGCCAGACCTTCAAGACCGCTGACGAGTTCACCCTCGGCCTTGCAGCTATCACCAACGCAGCAGACTCCACCCCCGCAACCGACGCTGACCCCGCTGTCGTCAAGATGTACACCGAGTTCGGTGCTACCGTTGTCGGCGCAGACGGCAAGATTCTTGCTGCTATCACCGACTGCATCCAGCCTGTCATCAAGGCAGACAAGGACGGTAAGATAGTTGAGACCAGCTTCAAGGGCACCAAGCGCGAGCTCGGCCCCGACTACGGCATGGTTGCATACGGCAACGCCATCGCTGAGTGGGATGCACAGGCTCAGGCATTTGCAGACTACTGCGTCGGCAAGACCGCCGCTGAGGTCAGAGCAATCGAGACCACCGAGAACGATCACGGCTACTCCGTCCCCGCTGACGAGACCCTGTACGCCTCCTGCACCATGCAGATCACCGGCATGATGGCAGTTCTGGCTCAGGCAGCCGACTATGCGCGCTGATTAATTCATCGCGCCATAGGAGATGAATGTATTGAAATTGATAAAGCGAGGCCTTGCGCTGCTTGGCGCTGTGGCGCTTACGCTTTGCCTATGTGCCTGCGCCGGCAAGACTCAAAAGGTCGAGCCGCAGGGCAAGAGCTACTTTAGCTATTTTGATACCGTCTCCTTCGTATATAGCTATGCAGGAGATTCGGCAGAACAGTTTAACGACCGTTCTGCCGAAGTTTCTGGTATATTGGGGGAATATCACCGGCTTTTTGACATTTATCACGAGTATTCCGGGATGAATAACCTCTGCACGGTAAACCGTCTTGCGGGCGGAGAGCCGGTGGAGGTGGATAAAAAGCTGGTGGACTTCATGCTCTACGCGAAGGAGCTTTGCGAGGCGACAAACGGCGAAATGGACGTGACCATGGGCGCTGTTTTGTCCCTCTGGCATGATTGCCGCGAGGCCGCATCAGAAGATCCCGCATCGGCGAGGATACCGAGCGAGGAGGAGCTGAAGGCGGCGGCGCAGCATACGGGCTTCGGCCTTCTGGAGATAGATACCGATAATAACACGCTCCGCCTGACTGACGCGGAGGCGTCTTTGGATGTCGGCGCACTCGGCAAGGGCTATGCAGCCGAGATGGCGGCCGAGCATCTTATGTCCGTCGGGGCTAAGAGCTATGTGCTCAATATCGGCGGCAATATCAGAATAATCGGCGCAAAGCTGGACGGCAGCGGATGGAATACCGGCGTCCGCGACCCGAAGGACCCGGACGGGAGCTTTGCGGTCAATCTGAATATCAAGGACACGGCCTGTGTCACCTCCGGTACCTATGAGAGATATTTCATGGTGGACGGAGTAAAGTACCACCACATAATAGATAAAGACACTTTGTACCCGGCAAATTACTTTGAGTCCCTTACGATCGTCACGCCGGACAGCGGTCTTGCCGATGCACTGAGCACGGCGCTGTTTTGCATGAGCTATGAGGAAGGCCTTGAGCTTGCGGAAAAGCTCGGCGTTGACGCACTTTGGATATTCCCCGACGGGGAGATAAAATATACCCCGGGGCTTGAAGAGCGTATAGTCAAATAAACAAGGAGGTAGGTGTCAAATGAGCCTCAAAAAGAACATTTCATCCCTGAAGCTGCCCCACTATAAAGCGACTGCCGGCATGGAGTCCGTCCGCGTAGCGCCCCCCAAGGAGGTGCTGCTGCCGATGAATATGCATTCCGGCCAGGCGGCGGAGCCCGTTGTCTCCGTCGGTGAGCATGTATATCTCGGTCAGCTTATCGCCCGCGAGGAGGGAAGAAATTCCTCCGCCATCCACGCCAGCGTTTCCGGCACCGTCAAGGCCATAGAGCAGTACGAGAGCGAGCCGGGGCGCAGCGTTGCCGCCATCCGTATCGAGAGCGACGGCAAGATGGAGGAGGATCCGTCCCTTGCCCCCATAAAAGCGGAAAATCTGGACGAATTTCTCAATGCGCTGCACAACAGCGGCATCGTCGGTCTCGGCGGTGCGGCCTTCCCCCTCTGGGGTAAGCTTGACGCGGCGCGCCGCGGTCACATCAAGACCGTGCTTGTAAACGGCGCGGAGTGCGAGCCCTTTATCACGAGCGACCACCGCACCATGCTTGAGCACAGCGACCTTGTCGTAAAGGGCGTGCAGCTGCTCAAAAAGTATCTCGAATCCGAGGAGTTTATCATCGGCATCGAGAAAAACAAGCCCGACGCCATAGAAAAGCTTACGAAGGCCTTCGCGGATGACCCCGCAGTCACCGTAAAGCCCCTCAAGAGCGTGTACCCGCAGGGCGCAAAGCAGGTGCTGCTGTATAACGCCGCCGGACTTGTCGTCGGCGAGGGTCAGCGCCTTGCCTCCCTCGGCTACATTATAATAAATGTCACCACCCTTGCAAAGATGGCATATTACATGGAGACGGGTATGCCGCTGGTTGACCGCTGCGTCACCGTGGACGGCTCTGCTATCAAGGAGCCGAAGAACCTCATCGTCCCGGTCGGTACGCCCATTAGCTATCTTGTCGAAAGCTGCGGCGGACTCAAGGCCGAGGCCGGCAAGGTCCTTTACGGCGGCCCGATGATGGGTAAGCCCGCGTACTCCATGGAGCAGCCCGTCCTCAAGGCAACAAACGCCATAATCGTCCTTGACCGCAAGGATTCTCAGAGCCTTGAGCCTACCGCCTGCATCCACTGCGGCCGCTGCGTAGAGAACTGCCCCCTCGGGCTGAACCCGACCGCATATGCCGCCGCTCTTGAGGTCGAGGACGAGAACGAGCGCTTCGCGCTTCTCGATAAGGGCAAGGTTCAAATGTGCATGGAGTGCGGCTGCTGCTCCTATGTCTGTCCCGCGCACAGGCCGCTCGTGCAGAACAACCGCGACGCAAAGCGCTTTGTCCGCAAGGTCAAGGCCGACCGCGGCGAGAAAAAGTAAGGGGGTAGAAAAATGGAAAATCTCATTCTCTCACCTGCGCCCCATATCCACACCAAGGACTCCAGCCGCCGCATCATGCTTGACGTGATAATAGCGCTGCTGCCCGCGACCGTCGCCTCCGTCGTCATATTCGGCACGAAGTCGCTGCCGGTGCTGGCCGCCTGCGTTATCGGCGCTGTTGTTTCCGAGTTTTTGTTCAATCTCATCACCGGCCGCAAGCAGACGGTCGGCGACCTGAGCGCGATAGTCACGGGTCTTCTGCTGGCGCTGAACCTCAGCACCAACGTCCCCGTATGGCAGTGCGTTATCGGCTCGGCCTTTGCCGTCGTGATAGTCAAGTGTCTCTTCGGCGGTCTGGGTCACAACTTTGCAAACCCCGCGATAACGGCGCGAGTATTCATGCTCATCGCCTTCTCCGCAGTTGCCGGCGGCGCTCAGCCTGTCGGCGTGGAGCTTGTCTCCTCCGCGACTCCGCTTGAGTTGCTCTCCAACGGCGGCTCCGAGCTTCCCTCACTCTGGGAGATGTTCATTGGTCTGCGCGGCGGCGCTATCGGCGAGACCTGTGTTGCGGCGCTGCTGCTCGGCTATGTCTACCTCGTGTGCCGCAAGGTCATCAAGTGGTACGTTCCCGCAGCCTTTGTCGGCAGCGTGTTCGTCCTCTACCTGATATTCACCGGCGACGTTACGATGGCGGCATATGAAATGATGGCTGGCGGTCTCTTCATCGGCGCAATATTCATGGCTACCGACTATGTCACCACGCCCATCACCTCCAAGGGCAAGCTCGTGTTCGCGCTTGGCTGCGGCGTTATCACCTTTATAATCCGCTATTTCTGCTCCTATCCCGAGGGCGTGTCCTTCTCAATACTCATCATGAACATACTCACCCCGTTTGTTGAGAAGCTGACCGCAAATAAACCGCTGGGAGGTTCTAAAAATGGAAAATAAGAAGGAATTCTCCAAATCGGCGCTGGCGATAATCGCCATAGTCCTTGTGGCAGTGCTTCTGCTCACCGGACTGAACGTTTACACCGCTCCGCTTATCGCCAATAACGGCAGCGCGGCGGAGCTCACCCCGCTTTTCAGCGTGATGCCAGATGCGGCAGGCTTTGAGCTTCTTTATGACGCGGCAAGCCCCGCAGACTCCGCACTGAGCGACGTACCCGAAAGCGTACAGAGCATTTACGGCGAGACCGGCGGCATGGGCTATGCTCTGCGCCTGTCCACCTCCGCGGGCTACACCAAGGAGCCAATCGAGCTTACGCTTGCTATCGACGCCGAGGGCAAGATATCCGGCATTGAGCTTACCGCATACCCCGAGACTAAGGATGTCGGCGAGGATTATCCCCAGACCTATATCGGTCAGGACTCCACCCTTGCAGATGTTGCTCTCGTTGCGGGCGTGACCTACTCGTCCTCCGCATTTAAGAACGCCGTTGCGGACGGCTTTGCGGCGCTTGTCAATAACGGTCTTATCGGCGCAGGCGTCAAGGGCGACGAGCAGATACTCACCGAGATGCTTGCCGATGTGTTCCCCGGCATAGTCAACCCGACCGGTACTCCGCAGTATGAGGAGCAGGAGATAGCCGAGGGTCAGTACAGCTATATCACCAAGAGCCTCAAGGCGCTCAACGACTCCGGCTTCGCCCTCATCATGAAAAACGGCGACGCCACCTATATGGCAGTCTGCAACGCCTTCGGCAGCGTGAAGATAGTCGATGTTGAGGGCAACGAGGTCAATGACGAGGCTATGGCGGCAGAGGCCAAGGCATACGCCGAGGCAAACCTCACTCCGCACTCCGAAACCGACCTCAACAAGGTCAAGCTTCTTGTGCCCGACGCCGCGGACTTCAGCCCCATAAGCCTTGAGGGCGTATTCAATTCCGTCACCAGCGCATACAAGACCGAGGGCGTGGGTTATGTGTTTGTCTCCAGAAGCTACGGCTACTCCAACGAGCCCATGGTCATTTACTACGTCCTTGACGATAACGGCGCAATAGTCATGATGACCGCCGATGAGCTGATACTCTTCAAGGATTACTTCAGCAGCTATACGCTTGACGAGAGCGAATACAAGGCCGGCTTCGTCGGCGTGACCGGCGACAGCTTCACCGGCGACGAGGCGCTGATCTCCGGCGCGACCGTCAGCTCCGATGCAGTCCGTGTCGCGGCAGAGGATGCCTTTGCAGCCTTCAATGCAGTCAAAGAGAATGGAGGGGAGATAGGATGAAGAACGATATCCGTGCAGCAATAGCGGCAAATCCCGTACTGGTTCTGTTCCTCGGCGCCTGCCCCGCAATGGCCGCGAGCAAGAGCGTTATCTCCGCTCTCGGCATGGGCGCGGCGGTGCTGATAGTGATGCTGCTGTCCAATATTATCATCTTTGCCCTGCGCAAGGTGATTCCCGCAAGTGCGCGTCTGAGCGCAAATATACTCATAATCACCACGGTCGTTTCGGCAGTGCAGATGCTCATGAACGCACTTTTGCCGAACGTGTACCAGATGCTCGGCGTATATCTCGCCGTCGTTGCCGTTGACCTCATGGTGTACGGCAGTGCGGAGGATGCGATAGAGCGCAGCTTCGGCAAGAGCCTTGCCAACAGTCTCTTGACCGGTATTGGCTTTGCGGCGGCGCTGTTTGTGATGGCGGCTGTCAGAGAGATACTCGGCGGCGGAAGCTTTGCGGGTCAGGGAATAGAGTTCTTCAAGAGCTATAATATCCCCGCCCTGCTCCAGCCCCACGGCGGCTTCGTGGTATTTGCAATACTGCTTGCCGTTATCAATAAGCTTGGCGAGAGCAAGCACACCGGCAAGGGCACAGCCTGCGCCGCTGCCGGACTTGCCGATGACAGCGTAAAGGAGGGGGAATAAGCCATGAAAGAACTTCTTGCAATAATGCTTGGCGGCGTGCTCGTCAATAACTATGCAATGGAAAAATTCCTCGGCGTCTGCCCCGTCCTCGGCGGCAGAAGGAACAGCTCCGCCGCGATGGGCTTCTCCGTCGCGCTTGTGATGCTGCTCACCGCTGCAATTACCTGGCCGCTTGAGCAGTTTGTGCTCCTGCCGCTCGGCGCGCATTACCTTGAGACGCTGATGTTTGTGCTGGTCGTGCTCATCGTCGTGTACGTCCTTGGCGCGATATTTGCCAAGTCCGGCAAGGCGCTCGGCGGATACTTCCCGCTTATCGCCCTAAACGGCGCGGTGCTCGGTCTTGCGGTAAATAACATCGCCGACGGCTACACCTTCGTCGAGGCAATATTCGCTGCCATCGGCGCAGGACTCGGCTTTGTGCTGGCAATGCTGCTGTTCGACGGCGTGAAGAGCAAGATAAATGAGCGCTATGTTCCCAAGGCCTTTCGCGGTCTGCCCGTGATGCTTTTGGCAGCGTCCATAATCTCCCTCGCATTTTACGCCTTCAAGTAAAAAGCATAATAAGCTTGAGCCCCGGTGCAAACGCACCGGGGCTGTTTTCTTTACAAGCCGCCGCGTTTTATGTTATAATACCGTGACCAACGTAAAGGAGACTTATATGGAAAGCATAAATCAAATTCTCGCCCGTGAGCTTGGCCGCGAGCAGAGCCATATAGATAACGTAATAAAGCTATTGGACGAGGGCAATACCATTCCCTTTATTGCGCGCTACCGTAAGGAGCTGCACGGTGCGATGGACGATACCGCGCTGCGCACGCTCGCGGAGCGGCTTGAATATCTCCGCTCATTGCAGGACAGGCGTGAGAGCGTTAAAAAGTCCATCGGTGAGCAGGGCAAGCTGACCGAGGAGCTGGAGCGCGACATTGACGAGGCGCAGACTCTGGCAGCGCTTGAGGATATCTACCGCCCCTATAAGCCCAAGCGCCGTACCCGTGCGACAATAGCGCGTGAAAAGGGGCTTGAGCCGCTGGCGGCAAGGATATTTGCGCAGGAGGCGGACTGCCCCGCACCGGAGGAGCTTGCAGAGGAGTATATAAACGAGGAAAAGGGAGTTTTGAGCGTTGAGGACGCGCTTGCCGGCGCATCGGACATTATCGCCGAGCAGATATCCGAGGACGCGGACATTCGCCGCATACTGCGTGAGCATATCCAGACCTCCGCTGTCGTCGGCTCAAGGGCTACGAGAGAGGAGGACTCCGTTTATCGTCTGTATTATGATTTCAGCCAGCGCATCGGCCGCCTTCAGGGTCACCAGATACTCGCGCTCAACCGCGGCGAGAAGGAGGGCTTTCTCAAGGTCGATGTAGAGCTTGACCGTGACTCGGCGCTCCAGCGTGTGCGCCGTCATGTCATCCGCCCGGGCAGCAGAGCGATGAGCTTTGTGCGCGCAGCGGCGGACGACGCTTATGACCGGCTTATCTGGCCGTCGATGGAGCGCGAGACAAGGAGCGCGCTGACCGACATGGCTTGCGAGGGCGCGATAAAAAACTTCGGTCTTAACCTCAAGCCCCTGCTCATGCAGCCGCCCGTAAAGGGCAAGGTCACGATGGGGCTTGACCCCGCCTACCGCAACGGCTGCAAGGTCGCCGTCGTGGACGGAACGGGCAAGGTGCTTGATACCGCCGTCGTGTACCCGACCTTCAGCGCGGGGAAAAAGGCGGAGGCGATACGTATTCTCTCGGCGCTTATCAGAAAGCACGGCGTTGAGCATATCGCAATCGGCAACGGTACTGCCTCGCGTGAAACGGAGCAGATGACCGTTGAGATGCTTCGCCAGCTCGGCGGCGGGCAGTCCTACGCCATTGTAAACGAGGCGGGCGCCTCGGTCTACTCCGCGTCAAAGCTTGCGGCGGAGGAATTCCCCGATTACGACGTAAACCTGCGCTCTGCGGTGTCCATTGCGCGGCGCTTGCAGGATCCGCTTGCGGAGCTTGTCAAAATCGACCCCATGGCCATCGGCGTCGGGCAGTATCAGCATGATATGCCGCAGGCAAAGCTTGAGGAGACGCTAAACGGCGTGGTCGAGGACTGCGTCAATGCCGTCGGCGTGGATGTGAATACTGCCTCCCCGTCACTATTGCAGCGCGTTTCCGGTCTTACCAAGACAACGGCGAAAAATATCGTCACATATCGTGAGGAAAACGGCATCTTCACCTCGCGCAGTCAGATAAAAAAGGTTCCAAAGCTCGGCCCCAAGGCCTTTGAGCAGTGCGCGGGCTTCCTGCGCGTGCCCGAAAGCCGTCAGGTGCTTGACAATACCGCCGTTCACCCGGAGAGCTACGAGGCGGCAAGCCGGCTGCTTGAGCTCTGCGGCTACAGCCTGAAGGACGTCGCCGCCGGGAATATCGCGGAGCTTCCCGCAAGACTAAAGCAGGCGGGAGACGAGAAGGCCGCGGAGTTTTGCGGAGTCGGCGCTCTGACGCTGCACGATATCGCCGCAGAGCTTATGAAGCCGGGGCGTGACCCGCGCGAAGAACTGCCGCCGGTGCTGCTGCGCTCGGACGTGCTGGAGATAAAAGACCTCAAGCCCGGCATGGTGCTCACCGGCACCGTGCGCAACGTCATAGACTTTGGCGTTTTCGTCGATATCGGCGTGCATCAGGACGGACTTGTCCACATTTCTCAGATATGCGATCATTATATTAAGCATCCCAGCGCGGTCGTCGCGGTCGGCGATATCGTCAAGGTCGCGGTGCTCGAGGTAGATGAGAAGAAGCACAGAATATCCCTGACGATGAAAATTAAGGACGAGGTGTGAAAAATGGCAGTATTTGACGATTTTCAAAAGCTTGATATTCGTGTCGGGACCATAATCTCGGCCAAGAACTTTGAAAAAGCGCGCAGACCTGCGTATCAGCTTGAGATAGACCTCGGAGACTTGGGCATAAAGCGCTCCTCCGCGCAGATAACCGAGCAGTATTCGCTTGAGGAGCTGCCCGGAAAGCAGGTGCTCGCGGTCGTCAATTTTCCGCCGCGCCAGATAGCGAATTTCTTTTCCGAGGTTCTTGTCCTCGGTACCTATTCCGAGGGCGGCGTGGTGCTGATAAAGCCCGATAAGCCCGTAAAAAACGGCGATAAGCTCGGCTAAGCCGGAGCGCCGGAGAGAAAACGGAGGACGGAAAATGACGGAGATAATCGCTCGGCGGCAGTTTGCACCGCTGTATATCTGGCTTGACATAGCGTTTTTATGTGTGTTTCTCGCACTGCTTTTGATGAAGAAAAAGTACATGACGGTGCTGGTCGGGTTTGTGATGGGGCTTGTGTATATGCTGGTGGATTACGGCATATTTCACCTCGTCTGCCACTCGCGCAGCATTTCCGAGGGGCACAGTCTTTTCTGGGTGCTGCTGTGGATGTCGATGAGCTATGGCTTTACGAATTTTACATGGATATGGCTGTGGCTTGGAAAGGACGAGCATCTTTTTGAGTGGTCGCTGCTCATTCTGTGCTGGTGGTTCTGCTGCCCGCTGCTCGTGCGTACCTTTGCCCCCGGCGCAGAGCCTATTATTATACAGCGCACGACCGGCGCATATCACGGCTATATGGCGCTGATGCTGTTTGTCGGCTATCTCGGCGCGATAGTGTATAATCTGCGGCAGGGCGACAGAATGAAGCGGATAAATATACCGTGGCTTCTCGCTATCGGGATACTTGTCCAGCTCGGCTGGGAAGCGGGACTGCTGCTCGGCGGCATACGCAGCGCAGGCTTTTTGAGCGTCGGCGATAAGCTGCAAACGCTGATAACAAACTCGCTGCTTGAAACAAACCTCGGTATGCCCTATGTCTACTGCATTTTTGTCGCCTACTCCGCGCGCTTTACCGAGCAGCTCCACCGCAGACCCGAAAAGCTCAAATTCACCGAGCGCATAGCCGAAAATAATCACGAGCGCGTAAAATGCTCGTACAGTGCCAAGACCCCTTGAATTCTATAACAGTCAAAAGAGCAGACCTTGCGTCTGCTCTTTTGACTCTATCCGCCGGAATATGCCGGCAAATTATCTTATGAAATTGGTTCTTACGCGCGGCTCCTTGGCGGGGGCGGGAACACCGGCTTTCTTACCCGCCTCGATGCAGCGCAGCAGCCACGCCATATTTTCGCCCAGCGTGCGTATTATCTGCATACCCTCCGCGTCCTGACGCACCTCGTCGGGGCAGGTGCCGTGAACCTGCGCCCAATACTGAGAGCTGACGAGCGGCATATTATTTATCGTAAAATACTTTATCAGCCGGTCAAGCGCTGCGGTCGAGCCTGCGCGGCGGCAGGAAACCACGGCGGCTGCGGGCTTATATTGAAGCTTATCACTTGCCGAGAAGAAGAGCCTGTCCATAAATGCGCATATCTGAGCGCTCGGGCCGCTGTAATGCACCGGCGAGCCGACGATTATTCCGTCAAACTCGTCAAGCCGCGCCGCGATTTCATTGACGGCATCCTCATACATACAGTGACCAAGTGCGGAGCACGCGCCGCAGCCGGTGCAGCCGTGTATCGCCGGCTTGCCGAGATAATAAAGCTCCGCTCCGACGCCGTTTTTCTCAAGCGTTTTCGCTATCTCGCTCAGGGCAGTATATGTGCAGCCATGCTCGTTCGGACTGCCGTTTATCAAAAGAACCTTAGTCATCAGCTCATCCCTCAAACTCACAGATATAGCCTATCGTGCCGCTGTACGCCGCAGGGTAATCCGCCACAGGGTCGTTGCGGCTGTCGTTATACACCCAGCCGTCGGAGTACCAGAGCATGACATAGTTCTCGCTCACTCCGTCGTAGCTGTCAAAATACGAGGGCTCACCGGGCGCCCATGGATAATAGCTCACGGTGTCAGAGGTCTCCCAAACAAGCGTACCGTCAACGCGGTGGCAGCCTATCCAGAACTTATTCGCGCCGGAATTGCGGGCAAGCTCGACCACGGTCGCAAACTCCGCCTCATCGCTGATGACGACAAGGTGTCCGCCCAGAGCCTCGCATTTCTCCTTTGCCTGAGTCCAGCTCACGTCCTCTATAAAGACCTGATAGGTGGACTGCTTGGGCTGCTCCGGCACGGGAGTTTCCTCGGGTACGGGAGTCTGCTCGGGCTGTGTGCTCTCCACTGGCGCGGTCACAACGACTATATTATGGCTCGGCGTGGGCTGCACGACAGGATTTCTGTCCTTCTCCATGGCGTTAAAGACTATCGCGGCGACGACCAAAAGCGCACACATCACGAGAATCACTATCGCGGGGCGGCGCTTGCGGCGGCGTATCTTCTCCGCTATCTTCCGCTCACGCTCTACATTCACGCCGTACTGCACGGCGGGCGTTTTTACTCCGCGCCGCTCGGCGGCAGGTGCTGCCTCATCCTCATGGCGGCGATACACTATGACCGGCTCAAGCTCCGGGTTTTTATCCTCGACAATTATCGGAACCGGCTCCTGCTCGGTCTTCGCTTCCTCGGCGGGAGCGTCGGGCTCTTCCGCGCTCTCGGGTGCAAGCTTTTCTGCGGGGGCGTCTATCGGCACAGACTCGGAGCTTATCTCCTCTGAGACGAGCTCAGGCTCGTCTTCGGGCTCTATCTCGGCTTCGGGCTCTGCTGCCGGGGCTTCCTCGGGCGCAGACTCCTCGGGAGACGCTTCCTCCGCAGGCTCCTCCCCGGCGGGGACGGGCTCGACCGGGCTCTCCTCCGCAGGGCTTTCCTCCGGAGTGGGCTCCTCGTCGCCCTTTTCGATAATGGCTATCATCATCTTTTCGATGTCGCTCAGATTATCGTCACTTTTATTAAAAATCGTCTCGGCGTTAGGTTCACCGTTGAGATACAGGTTCTTCACGCAGCTATCAACCATCGCTTTCATTTCATCGGGATTTTTATATCTGTCCTCCGCGCGGAAGCTTGTGGCCTTTTCGATAATTTCGCCAAGCCTGCGCCCCGCGGACTTCGGCGCGGGGAAGCGCTCACCGTTCATGCGGCGCTGCTGTGCGGTCGCGGAGTCGCATTCGTCCTCAAAGGGCATCGCGCCGCCGCTGCAAGCGCAGTAGAGCAGCATACCGAGTGAATACACGTCTGCCGCCGCAGAGCTTTCACCCTTCCAGAAGAGCTCCGGCGCGGTATATTTGACCTCCTCGGGGCTGAAATCCTTTTTGTGCCCATCGCCGACGGCGACATTGCCCTCATCGTCAAGGCTGATGTTCGTGGGGAAAACCCCGCCGCAGTATCCGTCAAAGCCGGCGCGTGCCTTGAGCTGCCCGCAGATGGCGGAGCAAAGCTCACATAGAGCCTGACGGTCAAGCTCGTTTATTCTGTCTCCCAGTGCATGGGAGGGCTCATATATATTTATGCCCATAGGCTCACCTCAAATTCTGTATAGAATTATGTTAACACACGCGGGTTTAATAGTCAACTTGCGCTTTATTCCAATTTCTTAATATTTTGCAAAGTTTTTTCCTGCGGCCGCGCTTATTTCTCGATTTTATCGGCAAGCGCGTCTATCTGGTCGGCATAGCGTGCAAGCTCCTTGTTAGGCCGCCCCTCGCAGCCCTTGACAACGCGCAGCAGGCGCTCCGCCGCCGCGATAAGCCGCGTGAAGGCCGCGCTGACCTTTCTGCCGCCCGGAGTCTTTTTCTCCACGGGGATGCCCTTTGTAACAGTTACAAATTCGCCGCTCAAGAGGTCAAAGCTCGTGCCGGAATAGGGCGCAAAGGCCTTATATCCGAGCTCGTTATTCAGGCAGGCGGTGAAGCTGTCGGCAGCGTCCGGGTCGCCGTGATTTACGAACACAAGCTTCGGCTTTTCCTCAAAGCCCCGGAGCCAGTCAATAAGCCCGTTTTTATCGGCGTGTCCGCTTATACCGGGCAGAGTATCTATCTGGGCGCGAACATCAATATCCTCATTAAAGAGCTTGAGCTTTTTGAGCCCGTCCACGAGCAGACGGCCGAGCGTGCCCGCCGCCTGATAGCCGACAAACAGCACCATGCACTCCTTACGCCAGAGATTATGCTTGAGATGATGGCGCACACGACCCGCATCGCACATACCGCTTGCGGAGATAATGACCTTGGGAGTCTTGTCCTGATTTATCGCCTGCGACTCCGCCTGTGAGACCGTGACCTTGAGTCCGGGGAACACCAGCGGGTTTACGCCAGAGCGGATAAGGGCGCGGGTCTCCTCGTCAAGATACTCCGTGTCACACTGGAGGAAAATGCTTGTCGCCTCGATTGCAAGGGGGCTGTCAACGTAGACCGGGAACTCGCCGTGACCCGTGACGAGTCCGCGCTCCTTTATCTCGCGTATAAAATAGAGCATCTCCTGCGTGCGGCCGACGGCAAAGGAGGGTATGACTATATTGCCGCCCCGGTCGAGCACGGTCTGTATGCGCTTTGCAAGCTCCGTGACATAGTCCGGCAGCTCAACGCCGTGCAGCCGGTCGCCGTAGGTGGACTCGATGACCAGATACTCCGAGCTTTTCACGTTCTGGGGATCCTTCAAAATCGGCTGATCCTTGTTGCCGACATCGCCGCTGAAGGTGATCTTGCGCTCCTCGCCGTTCTCGTGCAGCCAGACCTCGATGGCCGAGGAGCCGAGCAGGTGCCCGACGTCGGTGAGACGGATGCTTACGCATTCGTTTACCTGTATCATGCTGTTATAGCCGCAGGGGCGGAAGCAGCCCATGACTCCCGCAACGTCCTCAAGGTCGTACAGCGGCTCGATCTCCGGGCCGCCGCTGCGCAGAGATTTGCGCGTTTTCCACTCCGCGTCCGACATCTGGATGTGCGCGCAGTCGCGCAGCATGATGTCGCAGAGAGAGGTCGTCGCAGAGCTTGCGTACACCGCACCGCGGAAGCCCCGCTTGTACAGCAGCGGCAGGTTGCCGGAGTGGTCTATGTGCGCGTGGGTCAGCAGCACGAAATCAATGCTGCCGGGATTTACGGGCAGCTCCTGATTTACGAATATGTCCTTGCCCTGCTCCATGCCGCAGTCTACAAGGCCCTTCTTGTCGCCGACCTCGATAAGCGTACAGCTTCCGGTCACCTCATGCGCTGCGCCCAAAAACGTTACCTTCATAATATACGCCTCCGTTTTTTATTATATTTTACTGTATTCTACACCAATATATTTTGCACTGCAATGTGCAAGCCTTGAATTTTACACAAGTATCATAAAAATATTCAGCCTGTAGACAAAGCTGTCGGCAATGTGGCAATGTATAGAATTGCATGGGGAGAGTGCAGAGAGGGGACGGGAGTCCCCTTTCTGTGTTCAATCCGAGCTTATTCAGGAGTGTTTTTGAATACTCCTGAATAAGTTTTCAAGGCATCGAGCTTTGTCGACGCCTTGAAAAAATTATATCCTCGAATTTTCGAGAATTTGGCTATAGCCTGTCGCGCGGCATCGTGCTATAATAGTCTTGACTCTATGCAAATCGAGGTACCCACATGAAAAAGCACCTGAAAATATATGCGCTCGTCCTCATGCTCTCGGCGCTGCTGCTCAGCGGCTGCTCAAACTCGGCGCAGGACGCTCCCACGCAGGAGCCGGGGCTTCCCGGCGTCACCCCCGCGCCGGAGCAGACGGAAACGCCGGAAAATATGCCGACCGTATATATAAACGAGCTTATGGCCTCAAACAAGGCCACCCTTGCCGACGACAAGGGCGAGTTTCCGGACTGGCTTGAGCTGTATAACTACGGCGCGGACACGGCGCGGCTCGGCGGCTGCACGCTGTCAATAAACGGCGACAGCGCCTCTCTGCCCGATATAAGCATAGCGCCGGGCGAATATGCGCTCATCTTCTGCGGCAGCGGCGAGCTCAGTCTTACTCTGCCCAAGGAGGGCGCGGAGATATCCGTATTCGGCAGCAAGGGCAGTCTTATAGATACCTTCAGCTACACCGCCGCCGAAAGCGATATAAGCCTTTACCGCAACGACGAGGGTGCGCTCGTCTCCTCGCAGCTTGCAACTCCCGGCTTTGAAAACAGCGACGAGGGCTTTGCCGCGTTTCAGGCCTCCCGCGTATGCGGCTCCCCGCTCGTGATAAACGAGGCGATGGTATATAACGAATGGTATCTGCGTCTCAACGGAGCGTATTACGATTGGGTGGAGCTTAAAAACGTCTCCGGTCAGGAGCTGCTGCTCAGCGACTATTACCTCTCCGACAGCGGCAAGGATCGCGCGGTGTATCAGCTCCCGGAGCAGACGCTTGCCCCCGGCGCGACCTTTATCGTCTACTGCACCGGCAGCGCCGACGCCGGCGGCAACTGCGCCCCCTTTGCGCTCAGCGCACAGAGCGACAAGCTGCTTTTGAGCTATAAGGACGGCTCACTCTGCGATTACACGCTCCTGCGCGGCATAAAATACGGCGGCAGCTACGGTCGTATGCCCGGTGAAAACGGCTATTTCTTCTTTGCCTCCCCTACTCCCGGCGAGGATAATTCCGGCGGCGCGCGCTGCATAGCGGCAGAGCCAACGGCAAGCGTCCGCCCCGGCGTGTATAACGACGTATCGAATATGACGCTTGAGCTGCGCGGCGGCGGGGATGTGTATTATACGCTCGACGGCAGCAACCCGAGCACAGGCTCCACGCTCTACACCGAGCCTATTCCGCTCGCTGCAACGACGATTGTCCGCGCAATAAACGTCGAGGACGGCAAGCTTCAAAGTAATTCCGCCGATTTCAGCTATATCATCAACGAAAATCACACTCTTCCCGTCACAAGCCTTGTCGCAGATCCCGATGCGCTATTCGGCGGCAACGGCATATATTCAAATCCCGTCCTGCGTGACGAGCGCGGCGGCACCGTCGCCTTCTTTGACGGCGAAAACAGCTTCAGCATCGACTGCGGGATAAAAATACACGGCGCGACCTCGCGCTTTGCCCAGAGCAAGAAGTCGATGAAGCTTTGCTTCCGCTCCCGCTACGAGGGGGAGCTCAACTACGACCTGTTTGAAAACGGCGTGACCAGTTTCTCCTCGGTGCTGCTCCGCGCCGCACAGGAGGATACCTTCTCTACTCATATGCGCGATATCTTCGCCCATGAGCTTGCGATAAAGTGCTTCCCCAGTCTCTTGGCGCAGGACTACAAGTACACTGTTCTGTATATCAACGGCCGCTACTGGGGCGTATATGCCTACCGCGAGGCGCACTCCGCAAATCACTACGCCAATCACTACGGCTACGATCCCGCGACCGTGGTGCAGTATAAGGAGAGCTGGCCCTACGGCTGCGCGGTCAACGACCTCTATAACTTTATTATTTACAACAACATGGCCGACAGCGCAAACTATGAATACGTCACGGAGCATATCGACATTGACAGCGTGATAGGCTGGTCGATAATTCAGGCGTACATGGGCAACCTCGACAACAACCCGCCAAACTTCCGTATGTACTATTCCTCGGCGGACGACAGCTCGCGCTTTGCGCTGGTTGACCTTGACCTCGGTATGTTCAAATACAGCATCATGTTTGACACCGCCTTCAATTCCGGCTATGCCTACAGCAGTATTCCATCCTCGCTGCTTGCAAATCCGCAGTTCCGTGAGCGCTTTTTGACAAAGCTCTCCGAGTGCCTCAACGGTGAAATGTCAAACGACAGCGCAAACGCCCTGCTCGATGAGCTTGCCGAGCAGATACGCCCCGAGATGGAACGCGAGTGTGAGCGCTGGGGCTACAGCGTGGCGCTCTGGGAGCGCATGGTCGGCATACTGCACGAGTATGTGAACAACTACGGCGGCCGCGCCCGCTGCCTTGCAAACGCCGTCACCGGCTATATCAGCATGAGCGACGACGAGTGGAACGGCTACTTCGGCAGCATACCGACAGCATGATATAAAATACAAAGCTTATATCCCGGGGCAGATTTTACGGGTTTGTTAAATTTGCGCCAACAGCCCTCAAAAGCGCCCAGAGTCATTGACTTCGGGCGCTTTTGCGACTATAATTCTCAAAAAAATGATGTTTGGAGGATGCGTCATGAAAGAAGTAAAGCCCCCGAAAAAACCATTGATGTACTATTACGGCATCGCTTTGCTGGCGCTGCTGCTGTTTAACTTTATCGCCATGCCCTGGCTTGCCGAGCGGCAGGTCAAGGAGGTGGACTACGGCACCTTTATGAGCATGACCGAGGAAAAGAGCATAAAGGAGGTCGAAATCGAATCCGGTCAGATTATCTTCACCGATAAGGACGGAAACTTCTATAAGACCGGGCGCATGGATGACTCCGGGCTTGTAGACCGGCTCCACGCCTCCGGCGCGGAGTTCTCGCAGGAGATAATCGAGCAGACCTCTCCCTTCCTGAGCTTCCTGCTGACATGGATATTGCCGGTTATCATCTTCGTAGGGCTCGGTCAGCTCATGTACAAAAAGCTTATGAACAATGCCGGCGGCAATAACTCCATGATGTTCGGCATGGGCAAATCAAACGCCAAGGTATATGTCCAGTCCACGCAGGGCATACGCTTTGCCGACGTTGCGGGTGAGGACGAGGCCAAGGAAAATCTTCAGGAGATAGTCAACTACCTGCACGACCCGAGCAAGTATGAGGAGATAGGCGCCTCGATGCCGAAGGGCATACTGCTTGTCGGCCCTCCGGGAACCGGTAAGACCATGCTTGCAAAGGCCGTCGCGGGCGAGTCCAACGTCCCCTTCTTCTCGATGTCCGGCTCGGAATTCGTTGAGATGTTTGTCGGCATGGGCGCGTCCAAGGTGCGCGATCTGTTCAATCAGGCAAAGGAGAAGGCTCCCTGCATCGTGTTTATCGACGAGATAGACGCGATTGGACAAAAGCGCAGCGGCGGGCAGTACGGTGGCAACGACGAGCGCGAGCAGACGCTCAACCAGCTCCTGACGGAGATGGACGGCTTTGACGACAACTCCGGTGTTATCATCCTCGCCGCGACGAACCGCCCCGAGTCCCTTGACCCGGCGCTGACCCGTCCCGGCCGCTTTGACCGCCGCGTCCCCGTCGAGCTTCCCGACCTCAAGGGGCGCGAGGAAATACTCAAGGTCCACGCAAAAAAGGTGCGCCTTGCGGATAACGTAGATTTCAACACCGTAGCCCGCATGGCCTCCGGTGCCTCCGGTGCAGAGCTTGCGAATATAGTAAACGAGGCGGCGCTCCGCGCCGTGCGCGACGGGCGCAAGTTCGTCACGCAGTCTGACCTTGAGGAGAGCATCGAGGTCGTCATCGCGGGATACCAGAAGAAGAACGCCATCCTGACAGACGCCGAAAAGCGCATAGTCGCCTATCACGAGATAGGTCACGCCCTTGTCGCCGCAAAGCAGACTCACTCCGCCCCGGTGCAGAAGATAACCATTATCCCCCGCACCTCCGGTGCGCTCGGCTACACGATGCAGGTCGAGGAGGGCAACCACTACCTGATGAACAAGGATGAGCTGGAGAACAAGATAGCTACCTTTACCGGCGGACGTGCCGCGGAGGAGCTTGTGTTCGGCTCCATCACCACCGGCGCCTCGAACGATATCGAGCAGGCCACAAAGCTTGCCCGCGCCATGCTCACCCGCTACGGCATGAGCCCTGACTTTGACATGGTCGCGCTTGAGACGGTGAATAATCAGTATCTCGGCGGCGATACCTCCCTCACCTGCTCCGCCGACACTCAGGCAAAAATCGACGCTCTGGTCATTGAGCTTGTCCGCCGCCAGCATGAAAAGGCGCTGAATATCCTCAAGGAAAACCGCGCAAAGCTTGATGAGCTTGCCGAATTCCTCTATAGCCGCGAGACCATCACCGGCGAGGAGTTCATGGAAATACTCAATAAATAATTTTATAAGCTTAAAATCAACACCGGTCGGAGCTTCCCGACCGGTGTTCGATTTATTTTGCGTATATTTTCCCGACGAGCCAGTTTGAGGTCTGCCGGGGCAGAAGCTTTACCAGTACGGCTGCTCCCTTGTAGGCAGCGCCCATTGCAACGAGCGGACGCGAGCTCTTTTTAAGCGCGTATTTTGCCACAAAGCGCCCCGCATACTCCACGCTCATGCCCGTGCGCTCGTCATGCTCCATCACGGCGACGGAGCGCTCTATGCGCCCGGAGTAGACATCGTCGCCCGCACCGGACTTTCTGCGCGCATCGGTAAAGCCCGAGGCTATATCCCCCGGCATGATGGCGCAGACGCTTATATTAAAGGGCTTCACCTCGTTTTGCAGCGCCAGAACATAGGCGATTATCGCCGCCTTGCTGACCGAGTACCAAAGCTGGAAGGGTATCGGGCATATACCGGCGATGCTGCTCATGCAGACTATGCGCCCACCGCCCTGTGCGCGCATATGCGGCAGCACCGCACGGGTGACATTGTCGGTTCCGAATACGTTGAGCTCAAGCTGGGCATGCGAGTCGCGCGTATCGGTAAGCTCCGCCGCACCGGAAATGCCGAAGCCCGCGTTGTTGACCAGTATATCTATCCGTCCCTCGCGTGAAATGACCTCGTTGACTGCGGCGCGCACCTGCGCTTCGTCCGTCACATCGGCGCTGATATGTATAATACCCTCCGAGGGCTTCTCGCGGCGCGACAGCTCATATACAGTGCAGCCCGAGGTGCGAAGCTCGGCGGCGGTGCAGCGTCCTATGCCGCCGCTGCCCCCGGTTACGATTGCAACTTTTTTCATAATGACTCTCCTGACCGTTCAGATTTCCAATATATATTTATCCCATGCGTTTATGACCGTGGTTTCGCCGCGCTGTAGGGTGCGGGGAATATTGGAGCCATAATTCATGTGGACATGACCGTGAACATGGTACTTAGGCTTATATCTGTCCATAAAGGCGTTGAAGCACTCAAAGCCGCGGTGCGCAAAATCCTCCGCGTCTCCCCAGCCGGCGGCAGGCGCATGACTCAACAGTATATCCACGCCGCCCGCCTTATATATCTTCCGCCCGACCCGGCGCAGACGGCGCTCCATCTGCCTCTCGGAATACTGGTGCGGCCCGCGGTTATACACGGGGCAGCCGCCCATACCGAGGATGCGCAGTCCGTTGACCGTCACAAGCTTATCCTCGATGCAGTCGCAGCCCTCCGGCGGGTTCTTTTCGTAGCGCCCGTCGTGGTTGCCGCAGACGTAGAGCACCGGCGCGCGCCCCATCGTGACCAGAAAGCTCAGATACTCGGGCTTGAGGTCGCCGCAGGAGAGTATAAGGTCGATGCCGTCAAGCTTTCCGGGCTTATAATAATCCCAGAGAAAGCTGTTTTCATGGTCTGACACTAAGAGAAGCTTCATATCTGTACCTCCCCCTTGTCGGGAATTATCCAGTCTCGATACACGCCCAGCAGCCGCACCAGCGACTGCGCCATCGGCAGCAGCTCGTCAAAGTCCGGTATGTGCCCCTCAACACAGCCACAGAGCCAGTCCATGTGCAAAAGCTCGTCCGGCGAGAGCCAGTGTGTCCCGTCATTGATGACCTCGCCGCTCTGCGCGATGATTTTTCGGTGGAAGGGCATTATAAGTCCGGTCGAGATGCCGCGCTTTAGTATATCCGCAAGCTCAACGATGCTGTCCGGGGCGTTTTCCGTCAGGCGTATGTCGATAACGCCGCTGCTCATGCCCCACCAGTAGTTCACGGCCTTGCCGCTGTTTTTATAGCTGAGCTCATCCCAGCCGCCGCTGAAAATATTCTCTATTATATGCACATACATCTCGCCCCAGTCCCAGAAGGGTGAGCCTATCGGAATGAGCCTGTCGCCCTCGACGCGGCAGAGGCCCCATGTGTCCTGCGGCTGCTCCGGGCTCGGCATATCCCGGTTTGATATCATGTCCACGCCCAGAGCCTTTAGCTCGCCTATGGGGTCTGTGGACACGCTCGACCAGCGAAGGCATATCTTCACCTCGGGATTTGTGAGCATTGCGCCCAGCGCGAAGGCGTTTATCCCCGCCGGAACGCCGTAGATGGGGCTGCTTGCGATATAGCCTATTTTGCCTGTGCGCGTCATTGCTCCCGCGACCGCGCCGGAGATGAACTTGCCCTCATATACGCGGCTGTAATAGGTTCTTACTCCGGGGAAGGGCATGGACACGGAGCAATTTAGTATCTTCAAGCCCGGATGCTTTACCGCCGCCTTGCGGCAGGCGGAGATGAGGTGCGGCGTGGTTGCAAATACCACCTGCGCGCCCTCGGCTGCGGCCTCGTCAATGAGCGTATCGGCGTCGTGCTCCTCGTCGGCGTTATATACATGGGTCGTGACCTTGCCGGGCATCTGCTGCTCGAGATATTGCCGTCCCCGCTCGTGCGACATTATCCATGCGCTTTCCTCCGGCGGCAGCTCGTTTATAAAGGCGATATTCAGGTGACTCGGCAGTCTTATGCTGTCCATAAGCTTGGAGAGCATACCCTTGCTTTCCACCGTGCTCTCGGTGTTGACCGCAATGGGCACAGGCTTTGTCTGCACCTCTACCTCCGGCCATATACCGGCTATCGAGCGCTCAAGCTCGGTCTGCGTCATCGCCTTGAGCTCGTCAAAGCTGAATATCTGCAAAAATATCAGCAGCGCGTCGCCTATCGTCTCGGGTATGCGGCTTCCCTTGCGCTTTTCGAGCGCTCTGCGGAAGGCAAAGTACGCCGCAACGAAGCTGCGCCGCTCCGTCTCCGTCCAGATATGATCCGCATCAAAGCCCAGCGCAGCCTGAAGCTTAACATATGAGCCGAGACGGCTGAAGGATAGAATATACAGGCGGCTGAGCTGATAGAATTTCATGAATTCATAGTAAAGCCTGACCTCCTGCTCCTCGGACCACGCGGGAATTATCCTCGTGACGACGGCGGGCACGCTCGGCGCGCCAAAGCTTTTCATAACGCTTACGCGCTTGTTGCCCTCCTGCACATAGAAGCGCCCCATGTACTCATAGCAGCGTATCGGCTCGTGTATGCCCTCGTCGCTGAGATTGGCCTCGCAGAGATTTATCCACTTCTGCGCAAACTCCGTCCCCTCGCTGAGCAGCGGCATAAAGTTTGCCGCAAATGCGCTCTGGCGGCCGCCGGTTTTCGTGCCGACAATGTGCTCGGTCGGGATATTTATCGTTCCGAGCTCGACCCGCCCCGCCGCCATCGACTCGTCAAAAATATCGTCGAGAACCTGCGGATACGGGTAGCGCCCCTGAATAAGACATTCCTTGCGGCATTTTTGCCCCGCCTTGAGCGCCGCAGAATATTGATTTATGGCCTCCTGTCTGCTCATATGCTCTCCTCCCGGCAGAAAGTCATTGCTTTCGCCTTGCTAAGCTATAGTTTTACTATTATTTTCCCCGAAATGCAAGGGATTTTTTTCGCATCTTCATGGGCTGCCATCGCTTGACAGGAGCAAACGCGGGTTTGACGGCGATGGATTTTCGAGTGATTTTTGTTTTTTGAGATGCAGGCGGGCTGTCGCCCGCCAAGGCGAAAAGGGTAAAAAGCGCCGAAAAGGCGCGCTGTCAGGCGTGTCTGCCCCTGTCAAGCGATGGTATATATGAAAATTTACGTCACATTCATTTTTTCCTGTTGCATGAAGCCCATAAAAATGTTATGGTATAGATACCAAATAGAAATGGAGCGTGATCAACTTGGTTAAGATCATCATGGGTCTGAAAGGATCCGGCAAGACCAAAAAGCTGGTAGAGCTTGTCCGCGGCGCTGTCGCAAACGGAGACGGCGACGTTGTTTGTATTGAAAAAGAGCGTAAGCTCACATATGACATTCCCTATCAGGCCCGTCTTATCGACGCGGCAGCATACGACATCGGCAGCTATGAATTCTTCAAGGGCTTTATCAGCGGTATGCACGCAGGCAACTATGATATTACCCATTTTTATATAGATAACTTCTTCAAGCTCGTTGAGGATCTGTCCGAGGAGTCATTTGCGCAGTTTATCGCATGGCTGGACAAGTTTGCAAAGCAGGAAAAGATCGAGTTTGTGCTCAGCTGCTCGGCAGATCCCGCAAACGCCCCCGAGAGCGTCAAAAAGTTCCTTATCTGAGCTATGGCTAAGGAAAACGTCATAAAGTTCTTTGCGCTGTGCGACGAGGACGAGGCACTGCGCGAGAAGATCAGGCTGGCGGAGGAGTATTATCCCGGCAGTCTGGAGCTTCGTGAGCCTCTTGTCGAGGCTGTGTTGCTCCCCATCGCGGAGGAGCTTGAGCTTCCCTTCACCGTGGGTGAGCTTCGCGCATACGAGACAAAGCTGAAGCTTGAGCGTCAGGCCAAGGAGGAAGTCGGTGAATTTTCCTATTGGCTGCTTGACCACGGCTGGTCAAACGACGAGGCCAGCTTCTGCCCCGGCGAAAACAAGTGATATATAAAGTGATATATAATATATATATAATATATAACGAGAGCCTGACGAATTTAGTCAGGCTCTTAATATATTATATTATTATCTGTCCGAGCTTATCTCGAGTCCTCCGAGGAGAGCGGCGAGATCTTCATTTTCCTGAAGCTCGTCGAGAGTATCGTCGTTGCCCGCCGCCTTTATCACCGTCACGAGCAGATAGCTGCAATCATCGTCCGGGATGGGGAAGCACATGCATATGCAGTCGCCGTCAACGTATCTGATGCCGCGGTGAACGCCGAAGACGACCTCTCCGTAGCCGCTGAACTTGGCGCGTGCGGCCTCGCTCATGGCGGCAAAGTCCTCGCCGGGATAGTATCCGGCGTATTCAAGCTGGGCGGTGAAGTCCTCACCGTACACGACGGCAACATGGGAGTCGCTGGAGTATGCGGGGAAGCCATCCTCCACGACGGCAAAGCCGAAGCGTGCCGGGTCGTAATTTATCCCGACTTCGATGGTTGCGGCGTCCTTATAGCCGGAAACAAAGCTGTAGCTGCCGGTTTTCAGCTCAGCGGCCGGGGCGGACTTTTTTGCAGCGGCGGGAGCGGCCTTTGCGTCAGAGCAGCTCTCCGGCTTTTTGCGCACTGCAAGCAGCACGGCGGCGGCAGCGGCGGCAAGTCCTACGGGCGCGATTATCTGCCATTTTTTCATGAGACACCTCCAAGTATTTTATGGTGTTTATAATAGTTATGCTTATTTTATCGCAGACCCGCCCTCAAGTCAAGAATTTGGATATAGCGGGTAGCATATTGCGCGTCAAAAGCCCCTGCCGCTTATTTTCTAAACAGCAGGGGCTTTGTCTGACCTATTTAATCGGCGCTTATTTTAATAATATTCTTAATTTTCCGCGCTACTATCAGCTAAGCATACCGAAGCGCTTTTCGTAAAGCTCGGCAAGCTTGCACTTCCAACAGAGGAGCGGAGCGGCGATTGCGCCGAGTGCGGCCTGAGCTATCTGGAAGGGGAGCTTGAGCACGGCATACTCGGGAGTGCTGTATATAAAGGCACGGCCGAGAGTGTAGCCGACGACCATTATCACCGCGCCGAGAATAACGCCGATGACGGAGCCGGACTCGCGGCTCTTGCCGAGACGGCGCGTTGCAAGGGAGATGACGACTGCCTGAAGACCGTGCGTGACGAGAGAGACGAACATCGGAGTCGGATAGAATATCATATCGCCGATGAACGCGCCCACGCCGCCTACCATGAAGGCGCAGAAGGGGTCGAGCAGTATTGCCGCCGTGCAGATTACTATGTCGTTGAGATACATATGTCCGCCGGGAACCGGAACGCCGAAGGAGCTTAAAACGATATTGAACGCCATCAAAACGGCGGTCACGGCGATGCGCTTTGCCTGATGCTGGGTCTTTTTATTCATGTCTTCTTTCCTCGCTTGACTTTTGATTTAGCATATTATATTATCTTTTTGGTATTGTTAATATTGTCAGTTGAGGAGAATTTTATAAGACCAGATGAGCTACTACATAGACAAAAGCGCCGAGGAGCCCGCCTATTTGCAGCTATACCGGCGTCTGCGCGAGGATATACTGTCCGCACGGCTTAAAAACGGTGCTAAGCTTCCCTCAAAGCGCTTTATGTCCTCGGAGGCGGGAGTGAGCGTGATAACCGTCGAGCACGCCTATGCCCTGCTTGAGGACGAGGGCTATATCAAGGGGCGTGAGCGCAGCGGATACTTCGTCTGCTTCGGCGGCTCCGCGCAGCTTCCCAACGCCGTTTTTCCGCCCATGCAGAGTGTCGGCTCCGCCGCGCCGGAGGATTTCCCCTTTTCTGCCCTTGCGCGCACGATGCGGCGCGTGCTCAGCGATTACGGGCAGCGTATTCTCGTCCGCTCTCCAAATCGCGGCTGCGGTGAGCTTCGAGGCGCTATAAGCGAGTATCTTGCCAGAAGCCGAGGCATCGGCGTAAATCCCGAGAGCATAATCATCGGCTCCGGAGCGGAGTATCTGTACGGCATCGTGGTGCAGCTTTTAGGCCGCAGCCGCCGCTTTGCACTGGAAAATCCCTCATACGAGCGCATACGGCAGGTGTACGAGGCAAACGGCGCAGCCTGTGAGCTTTTGAAAATGGGCGCGGACGGAATATGCAGTGAGGAGCTCAGCTCATGCACGGCGGGCGCGCTGCACGTCACGCCGTATAACAGCTTCCCGAGCGGCGTCACCGCCTCCGCGCACAAGCGGCACGAATATGCTGCATGGGCAAGGATGCACGGCGCATATATTATTGAGGACGACTACGACTCGGAGTTTGCAGCCGCCGCAAAGCAGGTGGAGACGATATACTCGATAGCGCCCGACCGGGTCGTGTACATTAACACCTTCACAAAGACCCTTGCCCCCGCAATGCGTATGGGCTATATGCTGCTGCCGGAGCCGCTTTTGGACGAATATTCGCGTCGCTTGGATTTTTATTCCTGCACTGTGCCCGTGTATGAGCAGCTCGTTTTGGCAGACTTTATCAATAACGGCGACTTTGAGCGCTACATCAATCGAAGGCGCAGAAAAGAGCGAAATATGCGCACGGAAAGTGCCGATAAAAGCTTTACAGCATTGTAATTTTTAACGAAATGCATCTTGACTTGAACGCGCAAAAGTGATACATTAAACAAGGTAAGATATGCCTGTGTAAGACTGGCATAAAAATTATTTTAGGGGAGATAGCATGAAAAAGAAGTATTGGACCTTGCTGATCGTCGGCGTCCTTATCATCGCTCTCGTCGTCGTCCTTGCAGCCTGCGGCAACTTCAGCCAGAAGGACAAGGATCTCGATGCGGATGATGAGATGGAGGATGTCATCAGCGGCATTGACGAGCTCAACGCCGACAATGCAAACACCGGCAACAAGGCCGGCACCGGCTACAACTCCGGCAACCACAGCGGTTCCGGCAGCACCGGCGGTAACGGCGGCTCCGGTAACTCCGGCAACAGCGGTAATTCCGGTAACAACGGAAACAGCGGCAATTCCGGTAATTCCGGCAACAACGGAAGCAACGGCAACAACGGTAACAATGGCAGCAACGGCAATAACGGCAGCAATGGCGGTAACTCCGGCAACGGCAGCGACATTGCCGGCGCCATCAAGGACATCGTTGACGGCAGCAAGCACCACAATGACCACCAGATCATTGACGGTACCTTTGCTCTGGCAGGCGCAATCGGCAGCTACCTCGGCGGCCTGGTTCCCCAGCCCTGACGCTGTACATAGCCCCAAAAAACAGGACGGCATAGCCGTCCTGTTTTTTTTGCCTTTATAGCAGCTTATAATGCCTTGATCTCGCAGGCGATGCCGCCGTTATCGAATACCTCGACAAGCGCCCATGTCAGCTCATGCCCCTTGCCCGCGGTGCCGGGATTGAGGAGCTTGACGCCGCCTGCCTCGCCGTAATACGCCTCATGCGTATGACCGAACATTGCGATTTTTGCGCCCGCCTCCTGCGCCGCGTAAACCAGCGAATCCGTCCGCCCGTAATCGACGCCGTAGCTGTGCCCGTGGCATATAAATGCCTTGACGGGACCGAGCGGAACAATATCGGTGTCGGGCGAGTCGGAGGTGATATCGCAATTGCCGCGAACGGAATATAGCGGTATCTCGGGGAAGCGCTCATGCAGTATGCCAGTGTCGCGCGAGTAGTCGCCGAGGTGGATGATGAGGTCGGGGCGGCAGCGGGAGACGGCCTCGACCATAAGCGCGGTATTGCTGTGGGTGTCTGAAAATACGGCTGCTTTCATTATATCTCTCCTGTTAGTATCATGCAGACGGCTCCGGAATATAATGTAGGGAACGGGAGCGTGATCTGATGAAAGATTTTGAAAAAATAGGCCGCGAGCTGGAGCGCCGGGGCAAGACCGGCGAGATAATAAGCATTGCCGAGTCTGATGACGGAAAGCGCCTCGGCAGCATGATAGACTCCAAGGCCGTGGAGCGCGCGGCACGCTCGGGCGATACGGCGGCAATGCAGGATATTTTGCAGCAGGTGCTCGGCACCGCCGAGGGCAGACGTCTGGCGGAGAGCATCCGACAGCTCATGCAGGACTAAACGGAGGCCGCCATGAGTGAATTTGAAGATAAGCTCAACAGCGTCCTCGGCGACCCGGCGCAGATGGAGAAGATAGCTGATCTGGCAAAGAAGCTCATGGGCGGAGACGGCGGCACGGAGACGGCTGCTCCAAGACCGCAGGGCGGTCTTGAGCTCGATCCGGGGCTTATAAAGCGCATCGGGCGGCTTATGAACGGCGGCGGTGACGACAAGCAGCGCCTGCTTGAGGCCATGGAGCCGTATCTTTCGGAAAAGCGGCGCGTCAAGATGGACAAAGCGCTGAAAATCGCAAGGCTTGCGCGCATTGTGCGCGTCATGGGAGAGGAGGGCGGCGATGGCAAGCTATAACCGATACCATGGAAACAGCGGCCGCGTCACCCGGGTAGACGAGCGCCCTGCCGCATCGTCGTCAGCGTCTCCGCAGCCCATACGTTTGAGCACACCGTTGCCGGCTCCAAGCTTTAATTCCAAGCCCAAGCCCCTGCCGCTGCTCGGCGGCTCCTTATCGGAGCTTTTGCCGAAGAGTCTCGGTCAGCTTGAAACGGAGGATATAATATTATTATTGATATTATACCTCATGTACCGCGAGAGCGGCGACAGTGAGCTGCTGATAATTATGGGCGCAATGTTCCTGCTGTGAGCGAAATTAAAAATATATTGCACGACCGCGCTGCTGTGCCGTATGCACAAGGGCGCGGTCGTATTTCAGTTATTTTCCTGTGCGTCCTTATCGTCCTTATGGCGATGGTGCAGGTTGGGATTGTGCCAAAAGACATAAAACCACACCGCGACCGCGATAATAAATGCGCAGACGGCGCAGACTATGCGCACGATAGCCCCGGAGCCTGCAAGCAGCACCGCAATAAGCCCCAGCACCGCAGAGATGCCGTAGAGCACCGTGACAGCCTGCTTCTGGCTGAGCCCCAAGGCAAGCAGCCGGTGGTGGAAGTGCCCCTTGTCCGCGTGGAAGGGGCTCTGCCCGTGAAGCACACGGCGGAAAAAGGCAAAGGTCGTATCCGCAAGCGGCACGGCGAGCGCCAGCAGCGGCACGAGGAAGGTTATCAGTGTGTGAAGCTTAAACAGCCCCATTATCGACACCGTCGATAAAACATAGCCCAAAAGCTGCGAGCCCACGTCACCCATGAATATCTTCGCGGGATTGAAGTTATAGGGGATGAAGCCGAGGCAGGCGCCGACAAGCGCCGCCAAAATCATTGCGACATTCGGCTCTGCGACAAAAAGCGCCACGACAAGCATCGTAATCGAGCTTATGGTCGATACGCCGACGGCAAGCCCGTCCAAGCCGTCAATAAGATTGACCGCGTTCGTGCAGCCGACTATCCACAAAAGCGTCAGCGGAATGGTGAGATAGCTTGCAAGATAAATCGTCGTATGCTCGGAGAAGGCGTTGGGATTTGATATGGCGTTAAACACAAGGCCGCAGCGTATCGCAACGATGGCGGCGACTATCTGCCCGGCAAGCTTTACCCAGGCGTTGAGGCTCACTATATCGTCCACCGCGCCCATGACGGCGATTATAAGACCGCCGAGCAGTATGCCGAGCACCTGCGTCGAAACATCGACAAAGCAGAGCAGCGACAGCACAAAGCCGATGAATATCGCAAGACCTCCCATTCTCGGGACGGGATGGTCATGCACTCGGCGGGCGTCTCTCGGGACGTCTATCGCGCCGACCTTCTCAGCAAAGCGCTTGACGGGCGGCGTCATCACGAAGGTCACCCCTGCCGCGACGAGTATGGCCAGAAGAAGCTTCAGCCAGACCGAGAAATCTGAAATCATGCTTTAATCCTCTTTTCAGAAAGGCTTTTCTACCAGACCGACACGCTTATAGACCTTTCTCAAAGTCTTGCGCGCAACGGCGGAGGCCTTCATAGCGCCGTCGGTATATACCTGCTTGAGGTAGGTCTTGTCGGCGAGGATGCGCTCCGCCTCCTCGCGGATGGGGCGCAGAGTCTCTATGACAGCGTCGCCCACGGCGGGCTTGAACGCGCCGTAGCCCATGCCGTCAAACTCGCGCTCTATCTCCTCAAAGCTCTTGCCGGTGACGGAGGCGTAGATATTCATAAGGTTTGACACGCCGGGCTTGTTCTCGGGGTCAAAGTGTATGCAGTGCTCGGTGTCGGAGTCGGTGATGGCGCGCTTGAACTTGCGGGCTATCTCCTCGGGGCTGTCCATGAGGAATACGCAGCCGGCGGGGTCGGACTTTGACATCTTGGAGTTAGGGTTGCCGAGGCTCATTATTCTTGCGCCTATCTTGGAGATGTAGGGCTCAGGGACCTTGAAGGTCTCGCCGTAAATATTATTGAAGCGGTTTGCTATATCGCGCGTAAGCTCGCAGTGCTGCTTCTGATCCTCACCCACGGGGACGAAGTCGGCCTGATAGAGAAGAATATCCGCCGCCATAAGAGAGGGGTAGGTGAAGAGTCCGCCGTTGATGTTGTCGGCATTCTTGGCGCACTTGTCCTTAAACTGGGTCATGCGGTTGAGCTCACCGAACATGGTGTAGCAGTTGAGTATCCAGCCCAGCTCCGCGTGCTCATGGACATGGCTCTGGAGGAACAGCACGTTCTTCTCCGGGTCAAGCCCGCAGGCGATATACTGCGCAAGCTGAGTTGTGGAGCGGCGGCGCAGCTCGGCCGGATTCTGGCGCACGGTGAGAGTGTGCAGGTCGGCCATAAAATAATAGCAGTTGAACTCGTCCGGAAGATCCGCCCAGTTCTTGACCGCGCCGAGGTAATTGCCGAGGTGCAGGTCGCCGGAGGGCTGTATGCCGGAAAGCAGAGTCTTTTTTTCAACAGTAGTATTGTTATCCATTGTCTTTTCTCCTATCCTTATGCAGAAAGGTGCTCTTTCGAGCGTCTTTATATTGTATCAAATCAACTTCGACTTGACAAGCGGTAAAATGTAAAATAATATATAAGATGATTTCAAACTAACGGGGTCTCGGCGCTGCCGCCCCCTTGGAGGACATTAAAATGAAAGATATGAAATGGTTTGAGGAAATGGAGTCCCGCATCCCGCAGGGCGAGGTGCGCACACGCTTTGCTCCGTCGCCCACCGGATATATGCATGTAGGCAATCTGCGCACCGCGCTCTATACCTACCTGATAGCCCGTCACGCCGGCGGCAAGTTCATCCTTCGCATCGAGGATACCGACCAGGGTCGTCTCGTCGAGGGCGCCGTGGACGTGATATATAAGACCATGGCGGAGTGTCACCTGGAGCATGACGAGGGTCCCGATGTCGGCGGTCCCGTCGGTCCCTATGTGCAGACCGAGCGCCGCCCGCTCTACAAGGAGTACGCGGAGCTGCTCGTGGAGCGCGGTCATGCCTACCGCTGCTTCTGTGAAAAGACCGAGAGCGAGGAGGATTCCGGCGAGTTTGACCGTGCGGACGACCCCTGCCGCACGATGAGCCGCGAGGAGTCTGAGCTCCGCGCCGCCGAGGGTCAGCCCTATGTTATCCGCCAGCTTATCCCGCACGAGGGCACGACCACCTTCCACGACGAGATTTTCGGCGACATTACGGTTGAGAACACCACGCTTGACGATCAGGTTCTCATAAAGCGCGACGGTCTGCCGACCTATAACTTTGCAAACGTCATTGACGACCATCTCATGGGTATCACCCATGTAGTGCGCGGCAGCGAGTATCTTTCCTCCGCGCCGAAATATAATCTTCTCTATCAGGGCTTCGGCTGGGACATTCCCAAGTATGTCCACTGCTCCCCCGTCATGCGTGACGCGCACAACAAGATGTCCAAGCGTCACGGCGACCCCTCCTATGAGGATCTTATCGCGCAGGGCTTTTTGACCGATGCCGTGCTCAACTATGTGACGCTTCTGGGCTGGAGTCCGCGCGGCGAGCAGGAGATCTTCTCGCTCAAGGAGCTTATCGAGGTCTTTGATCTCAGCGGCATCTCCAAGTCCCCCGCCATATTCGATATAGAAAAGCTGCGCTATTTCAACAGCGAGTATATCCGTGCAATGAGCGCCGAGGACTTTGCCAAGGTCGCCGAGCCTTACATTCGCCGCAGCGTGAAAAACGAGAGCTATGACGCCGCCGCCATTGCAGCGCTCTTACAGCAGCGCACCGAGGTGCTGACCGATATCCCCGAGAAGGTCGATTTCTTTGACGAGCTGCCCGAGTACGGCACGGAGCTTTTTATACACAAGAAGTCCAAGTCCGACGAGAGCTCCGCAAAAGCCGTGCTTGAGCGCATTGTCCCGATTTTTGAAGGTATAGGCGACTGGAACGACGAGAGCATCATGGCGGCAATGGTCGGTCTTGCCGAGAGCATGGAGGCCAAGAACGCAAAGGTCATGTGGCCTGTGCGCATAGCCGCCGCCGGTAAAGCCGTCACGCCGGGCGGCGCGGTCGAGATCTGCCGCATCCTCGGCAAAGACGAGACTCTGCGCAGGCTCCATGTCGCGCTGGAGAAGCTGGGCTGAGCCTTGTTCCATATTTTACATTAGTAATTATCCCCTTGCGGAGCAAAATAGCTTACGCAAGGGGGTTTTTATATGTCACATAAAGCAAGGCAGCTTGTCTGCATATACGCCGCAGCCGCAATAATGACGCTTGCAGTCTACTCGAGTATCAGCCATGTGCGTCTGGAAAACTATCGCCTCATCGCAAAATACAGCTCACAGCGCGCCTTCGAGGAGACGGCGGCCTCGGTCGATGCCTTGAGCGCCGCGCTCGAAAAGGGCGTGTACGCCGCGGACGCGGGGATGTGCGCGAAAATATGCGGCGAGATACAGGCGGCGGCTCAGGCGGCGGAGGCCGCAATGGCTACCCTGCCCTTCAGCACACATGAGCTTAACCGCACCGCAGGCTTTCTCGGCACAGCCGCCGATTACGCGCAGTCGCTTGCGCTTCAGGGCAGCGTGCCGGACGAGGAGCAGCGCGGCGCTCTGCGCAGTCTATCCGACAAGGCGGCGGAGCTGTCAAGTCTCATGCAGGAGCTTCGCGGCAGCATAAACGACGGCGCTCTGCTGATAGACCGGCAGGAGGAGCTGCTTCGGAACATCGGCGGCGAGGGCGAGGGAGTGAGGCTCAGCACACGTCTGACGGATTATGAGAGTGACTTTGATATGCCGGATATGCCCGAGTACGATGGGCGCTTCACCGCGCAGAAAGCTCGGCGAAAGGGCGAGCTCAGCGACGAGCAGATGCTTGCTGCGGCGGCGGAGTTTATCGGCGCCGCGCCGGAGGAGCTGCGGAAGGAATATTCCTACGAGGGCGAGGCGCGGCTGCGCTGCTACAGCGCGGGGACGAAATACGTCTTTGTAAGCTCCGCCGGGGTCGAGGGCATGGCGGATTCACGGCTTATCGAGGAGGCTCGGATGGATATCGGGCAGGCACGGACGGCGGCAGAGGAATTTTTGTCCGCACAGGGCTATGATAAGCTTGAGCTTTCGGGCGAGAGCACAAGCGGCTCCGCCGCAAATTTTGAATATATCCGCGTTGACGAGGCAAGCGGCGCGGCGTGCCAAAGCGGAGTAATTCGCATTGCGATAGCTCTCGACACGGGTGAGCCGTACTCCTTTGACGCTTCCGGCTTCTCCGAGACGGAAATCGGCGAGGAGGAATGGCAGATAAGCGAGGACGAGGCGCGCGAAAAGCTCCCCGCCGGGCTTGAGGCGGAGTCCTGCCGCCGCGTCGTCATCAGCTCCGAGGGCGGGAAGCCCCTTGCCTGCTATGAGCTGAGCTGCCGGGACGGCGAAAAGCGCGTCAGGATATATATCAGGGCCTCCGACGGCCGCCAGCAGGAAATACTTGTAGATTATGCACAGAGAAAATGAGGGCTTTTTATACTAAGGATAAAAAATCGGCGCAGCAATGCACCGATTTTTTCTATATTAAGTGTTGATATTTTCTTAACGATGTGATTTAATATATACTAAGTTATGTTTTAGACATGTGTGTAGGAATTTTGTCATGCAAAATGCACAGTTTTGCCTTGAAACTTGTGCACTTTTGGGGTATCATGGCATCGTTGTACACATTGTCGTTTCGCGCTGCAAAGCAGGCGGAACGCATGTTATAAAACCAACAAAATTGACAAAGAGGAGGTGTGCCAATGTCATTTGAAGCGATTGCGGGCATAGCCGAAGCGGAAGCCGCCGCAAAGGAGCTGATAGCCGGAGCGGAGCTCAAGGCTCGTCAGATGTCAGCGGAGGCGGAAAACGAAGGCAAGGCCGCAGTGGAGGCCGCGCGTGCCAAGGCCGACAGCGAGCTGGCGGAGCTTCGCAAGCAGGCCGACGCTAAAGCGATGACGGAGGCGGGAGAGCTTTCCACGGAAACCGAAAACCGGAAGGCCGCACTGCGCGCCAGAGCCGAAGCGAGACTGGAGAAAGCCGCGGCTCTTGTAGTGGAAAGGATAGTGAACAGCTAAATGGCCATTGAAAAAATGAAAAAGCTGCGGCTCATGGCTATCCGATCCAACAAGGACGCGCTGCTGCGGGAGCTGATTTGCAGAGGCTGCGTCGAGTTTTCAGAGCTTGAGGGGGAGCTTCAGGATTCACAGTTTAAGAATCTTGTCGCCCGCGAGAGCAGCGGGCTCCTGTCCTTTAAGACTCAGCACACGGCGCTTGTCAACGCCGTGGACGTGCTCGACAAATATGCTCCCGCGAAGAAGCCTCTGCTCAGCGCGAAGCCCGAGGTCGGAGAGAATGTTCTGCTGGACGACAGCGGCCTTGCAGCCGCAGCCGCCGTTGCGGAGCGGGTCTCCGCCAATGAGGACCGCATCAAGCGCATAGGCGCGGAGGAAAGCCGTCAAAACAGCAATATTGACGCGCTGGAGCCATGGGCGGCGCTCAAGCTGCCCCTTGAGACCACCGGCACGCAGAGATGCTCGGTGGTATTGGGAACCGTTCCGGGAAGCATGGACCTTGCCGCAATGGAAGCTGCGCTGGCAGAGGTCACGGAGGAGGCGGAGCTGGTTTTGGTAGACGAGGATAAGGCGCAGAAGTATCTTATGCTTGTCTGCATAAAGGAGGAGCACAGCGTAGTCATGGACTGTATGCGCGCCTTCAGCTTTGCGATAGCCCCCGTTTCCGGCATGAACGGCACCGCCCGCGAGTGTATTGCCGCCGCCGAGAATGAGCTTAAAAAGCTCGCCGACGAAAAGCGTCAGTGCACCGAAAACATTGTTGCCCTCGCAGTACACCGCGACGAGCTAAAGCTTGCGGCGGATGTGCTCAGTACAAAGATTGCCCGCGCCGAGGCCGAGGACAAGCTCTACGGTCTGAAAAGCGTGGTATTCATGCAGGGCTGGATGCCCGCCGAGCGCGAGAGCGAGATGGCGGAGCTGTTTGACAAATATGACTGCGCATGGGAGACCGAGGACCCGGAGCCTTCCGAGTATCCCGAGGTTCCCGTAAAGCTGCGCAGCAACAAGGTCACAAACGCCCTGAACATGGTAACGAATATGTATTCCCTTCCGGCCTACGACGGGCTGGATCCGAATCCCCTGATGGCGCCCTTCTTCATCCTGTTTTACGGGCTGATGATGGCGGACATGGGCTACGGACTGCTGATGGTGATAGCGGCGCTTGTGGCGCTAAAGAAGATAAAGCCGCGCGAGGGCTCGCTGAGCTTCTGCCAGCTTCTTCTCTACTGCGGCATTGCGACCTTCGCCATGGGCGCGCTGACCGGCGGCTTCTTCGGCGACGCGCTTGAGCAGATAGGCAAGATAATCGGCATGCCCGAGGGCTGGGGCGTTCTGCCCAGCCTGTTCAGTCCCACGAACGACGTTATATATGTTCTCGTCGGCTCGATGGCTCTCGGACTTATCCACCTGAACACCGGCATGGTCATAAACTTCGTCAAGAAAACGAAGCGCGGCCAGCTTGCGGACGCCATCTGGGAGGAGGGCGCGCTGTGGGTAACGCTTGTCGGCATTGTCCTGTTCATCCTCAAGAAGGCAAACGTCGCGGGCGTTCCGGTCGTTCTCATCGTCGGTCTTGTCATGGTGTTCTACGGCGGCAGCCGCAGCGCCAAGGGTGTCGGCGGCAAGATACTGAGCGTTTTCGTAACGCTTTACAATCAGGCCACCGGCTGGTTCGGCGATATTCTGTCCTACTCGCGTATTATGGCACTGATGCTCGCCGGCTCCGTCATTGCGACGGTCTTTAACACCATCGGCAGCATCGCAAACAGCCTCTGGCTCTTTATCCCCGTATTCCTCATCGGTCACGCGCTGAACTTCGCGCTGAACCTGCTGGGCTGCTACGTGCATGACCTGCGTCTCCAGTGCCTTGAGTTCTTCGGCAAGTTCTATGAGGACGGCGGCAAGGCTTTTGCCCCGCTGAGAATAAACCCCAAATACTATAACGTATCAGAATAAAAATCAGGAGGAAAAAATTATGGAATTTCTGTTTCAGCACTCTGGTCTGGCAATAGGCCTTCTGGGCGCAGGTCTGGCTGCATGCCTCGCAGGCGCAGGCTCCGGTGTTGGTACCGGTATCGCCGGTCAGGCCGGCGCAGGTCTTGTCACCGAGGATCCCGGCAAGTTCGGTAAGGTCATGATCCTTCAGGTTATCCCCGGCACCCAGGGTCTTTACGGTCTGGTCGTTTTCTTCGTCGCCATTCTCAACATGGGACTCTTTAACGGCACCGCAGCAGACCTCAGCTTCGTTGACGGCTGCCGCTACTTTGCAGCCTGCCTGCCCATCGGCATCGGCGGTCTTGTTTCCGCTGTCGCACAGGGTAAGGTCGCAGCCGCGTCCGTTAACCTTCTTGCGAAGAACCCCGACCACTGGGCAAAGGGCATGATCCTCTGCATCACCGTTGAGTTCTACGCCATCCTCTCCCTGCTTGCATCCATGATGATGCTGCTCTTCATCTGATAATTCATCGGAACACAGAACAAAAAAGCAGAACGGAGATTACATAATGAAAGGCACTGAAAAAATAATCGCGCATATTCAGGCTGACGCCAAGGCTCAGGCCGACGCGATACTGGCTCAGGCGGCCGAGCAGTGCGCAGCTATCAAGGCGGAATACGAGCAGAAGGCCAAGTCGGTCTACGGCGAGCGTATCCGTGCCGGCGTCAAGGAATGTGAGGACCGTGCGGACAGTATGCGCCGTATCGCGCAGATGGAGTCTCGCAAAGGCGTTCTGGCGCTCAAGCAGGAGATGGTGTCGCAGAGCTTTGACAAGGCAAGCGAGCTTATCGCCGACCTTCCCGCCGAGAAATACACCGCGCTGCTTGCAAAGCTTGCAGCCGAGGCCGCAGTGACCGGCGGCGAGGAGATAGTCCTCAACGCGAGAGATCGCGACGCGGTCGGCGCAGCGGTAGTTAAAGCGGCGAATGCCCTGCTTCATACGGCCGGTAAGCTGGCGGAGCTGAAGCTCAGCGGAGAAACCGGCAGCTTTTCCGGCGGCCTCATCCTCCGCAGGGACAGCATTGAGGTCAACTGCACGGTGGAGCTTCTGGTCGAGCTTTGCCGGGGAGAGATGTCTGCCGAGCTGGCCGGCGTCCTCTTTGACTGATGCGGCCCCGCTATCCCAAGACAGGGAGGGAAAAATTTGTCGAATAAGAAAGAAGAATATCTTTATATATCCGCGATGCTCCGCGCCCGTGAGACAAAGATGCTCACGCGCGATAAGGCGGAGCGTATGCTGGATGCAGGCTCCTTTGAGGAGGCCTCCAAGCTTCTAAGCGACTGCGGCTATGAGGATATGTCACAGCTCGGCGCAAAGGAGATAGAAGATGCGCTCTCCCGCCGCCGTGCAGCGGTGTTCAGCGAGCTTGCAACGCTTGCGCCGAACAAGATGATAGTTGACGTTTTCCGCGTGAAGTACGATTACCACAACGCGAAGGCCGTCATCAAGGGCGAGGCCATGGACACCGACCCCCTGCCGCTGATGAGCGGTGCTGGCAGAGTAAAGCCCGAGGAGCTTCTCTCGGCATATACCGAGGAGCGCTACAGCGAGCTTCCGGGTCTCTTGGGCGATGCAATGGCGGAGGCAAAAACGGCGCTTGCGCGCAGCGCAAACCCGCAGCTTGCGGACTTTGTGCTGGACAAGGCATACTTCACCGAGCTCAACTCTCTTGCCGAGCAGCTTGACAGCGCATATCTCAAGGGCTACGTCGCCGTCATGGCGGACAGCACGAACCTCCGCAGCGCCGTGCGTACCCTGCGCATGGGCAAGGACGTTGACTTTATGCGTACCGCGCTCGTCTCGGGCGGCAGAGTCAGCATCTCGCGTATCATCTCGGCAGCCTCCGGAGACTCCCTCGCCGCACTCTTTGCCGGGACCGAGCTTGCGGAGGCCGCGGCCCTCGGCTCCGCCGCCGCGGAGGGCGGGACGATGACCGCCTTTGAGCTGGCCTGCGACAACGCCGTCATGGCCTACGTTGCCGGCGCAAAGCTCGCCGCCTACGGCGAGGAGCCGGTCATCGCCTACATGGCTGCCGTCGAAAGCGAGATAACCACGGTGCGCATGATACTCACCGGCCGTCTCGCGGGCATCGAGCCTCAGACTATACGGGAAAGGCTGCGTGATATGTATGCTTAAAATCGCTGTTATCGGCGGCAGAGACACCGTCATGGGCTTCCGTGCGCTCGGGCTGGAGACATATCCTGCCGCGGACGCTGCCGAAGCCGGGCATATCCTGCGCCGCCTCACCCGCGAGAGCGATGATTATGCCATAATCTATATCGAAGAAAATCTCGCCGCGGAGCTTGGTCACGAGATAGACAAGTTCAAGGATCGCCCCACCCCGGCCGTCATCCTCATCCCCGGCAGAGAAGGCTCGATGGGGCTTGGACAGTCGGCGCTCAAGGCCGCTGTGGAGCGCGCCGTCGGCACAAACATTCTGGGCGACTGATGCCCTGTCCTTCAACACTATTAAAGGAAGGTATGTAAATGAGCGGAACTATAACAAAAGTTTCCGGACCGCTTGTTGTGGCCGAGAACCTTGCGGACGCAAACGTCTCCGACGTTGTCCGAGTCGGTTCTCAGCGCTTGATAGGCGAGATCCTTAACATGACCGGCGACAAGGCTTCCATTCAGGTCTACGAGGAGACCTCCGGCCTTGGCCCCGGCGCCGTTGTCGAAACCACCGGTATGCCGATGTCCGTTGAGCTTGGACCCGGTATGCTCGACAATATCTACGACGGCATTCAGCGTCCTCTGCCCGAGATGCGCGCCCTCTCCGGCGACTCCATCACCCGCGGCACCGACGTTCCCGCGCTCAACCGCGAGAAAAAGTGGGACTTCGTCCCCGTTGCAAAGCCCGGCGAGCATGTCATCGCGGGCGACGTGCTCGGTACCGTTCAGGAGACGAGCGCGATTCTGCACAAGATAATGGTTCCCTACGGCGTATCCGGCGAGGTTGTCAGCCTCAACGCCGGTGAGCACGTTGTCACCGACGTGGTCGCCGTCGTGCGCGATGCGAAGGGCATTGAGCACGAGCTGACCATGATCCAGCGCTGGCCCGTCCGTATCGCAAGACCCTATGCCAAGAAATACGTTCCCAGCCGCCCCATGAACAGCGGTCAGCGTATCATAGATACGCTCTTCCCCATTGCCAAGGGCGGTACCGCAGCAGTCCCCGGTCCCTTCGGCTCCGGCAAGACCGTCGTTCAGCACCAGCTTGCAAAGTGGTCGGACGTTGATATAGTTATCTACATCGGCTGCGGCGAGCGCGGCAACGAGATGACCGACGTTCTTATGGAGTTCCCCGAGCTCAAGGACCCGCGCAACGGCGAGCCGCTGATGAAGCGCACCGTGCTTATCGCCAACACCTCCGACATGCCGGTCGCTGCGCGTGAAGCGTCCATCTACACCGGTATCACCATCGCCGAGTACTTCCGCGACATGGGCTACGACGTGGCCGTTCTGGCTGACTCCACCTCCCGCTGGGCAGAGGCTCTGCGTGAGATGTCCGGCCGTCTGGAAGAGATGCCCGGTGAAGAGGGCTACCCCGCCTACCTCGCCTCCCGTCTGGCTCAGTTCTATGAGCGCGCGGGCGTTGTCGAGTGCCTCGGCGCGGACGACCGTCAGGGCTCCGTCACCGCCATCGGCGCCGTTTCCCCTCCGGGCGGCGATATTTCCGAGCCTGTCTCTCAGGCGACGATGCGTATAGTCAAGGTGTTCTGGGCGCTTGACTCCAGCCTTGCCTATGCCCGCCACTTCCCCGCCATCAACTGGCTGACCTCCTACTCGCTGTATATGGACACTCTTGCCCCTTGGTACACCGAGCAGTTCGGCGAGGGCTACATGGCAAACCGCACCAAGTCCATGCACATCCTTCAGGAGGAAAGCGAGCTGCAGGAAATCGTCCGTCTGGTCGGTCAGGACGCTCTGTCCCCGGCGGACAGACTCACCATGGAGACCGCGAAGATGATCCGTGAGGACTTCCTTCAGCAGAACGCCTTCGTTGACGAGGACGCATATTCCTCCTACGCCAAGCAGTACAGACTCCTTGACATCATCCTGCACTATGACGAGCTTTGCCGTGAGGCTCTGAGCAAGGGCGCGGATATGAACGCACTCTTTGTCATCAGCGCCCGCGAGAAAATCGGCCGTGCAAAGATGGCCGACGCCGCTTCCTTCAACGCCGATTACGACGAGATCGCCGCACTGATGAAGAAGGAGATCGATGAAGTCATTGCCGGAGGTGAGGACGCATGATTAAAGAGTATAAAACCATACGAGAGATTGCAAGCCCTCTTATGATAGTAGACCATGTCGAGGGCGTTACCTACGATGAGCTGGCCGAGATAGAGCTTCCCAACGGCGAGGTTCGCCGCTGCAAGGTGCTCGAGGTCGAGGGCGACAAGGCAGTCGTTCAGCTTTTCGAGTCCGCACAGGGCATCAACCTTGCGCAGTCCAAGGTTCGCTTCCTCGGTCACCCGCTGGAGCTTGCCGTGAGCGAGGATATGCTCGGTCGAGTCTTTAACGGTATGGGTCAGCCCATAGACGGCGGCCCCGACATACTTGCCGAGGCGCATCTGGACATTAACGGTCTGCCGATGAACCCGGCCGCCCGCGCCTACCCCGCAGAGTTTATCCAGACCGGTGTTTCCACCATTGACGGTCTTAACACTCTGGTTCGCGGTCAGAAGCTGCCCATATTCTCCGGCTCCGGTCTGCCCCACGCCGCGCTTGCCGCTCAGATTGCGCGTCAGGCCAAGGTTCTGGGCGACAACGAGACCTTCGCCGTCGTTTTCGCCGCCGTCGGTATCACCTTTGAGGAGTCTGAGTACTTCATCAACGACTTCCGCCGTACCGGTGCAATCGAGCGTACCGTCGTATTTTCAAACCTTGCAAACGACCCGGCAGTTGAGCGTATCGCCACCCCGCGTATGGCTCTGACCGCCGCCGAGTACCTTGCATTTGAGAAGGATATGCAGGTTCTCGTTATCATCACCGATATCACCAACTACGCCGAGGCTCTGCGTGAGGTCTCCGCCGCAAAGAAGGAAGTCCCCGGCCGCCGCGGCTATCCCGGCTACCTGTACACCGACCTTGCGACCATGTATGAGCGCGCAGGCCGCCGTCAGGGCAAGAAGGGCTCCATCACGATGATACCCATTCTGACCATGCCAGAGGATGACAAGACTCACCCCATCCCCGACCTTACCGGCTACATCACCGAGGGTCAGATAATCCTCAGCCGTGAGCTGCACCGCAAGGGCATAGTTCCTCCCGTGGACGTTCTGCCTTCTCTGAGCCGACTGAAGGATAAGGGCATCGGCGTCGGCAAGACCCGTGAGGATCACGCCGGCACGATGAACCAGCTCTTCGCCGCATACTCCCGCGGCAAGGACGCCAAGGAGCTCATGACCATACTCGGCGAGGCCGCTCTGTCCGATGACGATAAGCTCTTTGCAAAGTTTGCCGACGAGTTTGAAAAGGTCTATGTCAGCCAGGGCAACACCACCAACCGCAGCATTGAGGAGACGCTGAACATCGGCTGGGAGCTTCTCAGCATACTCCCCCGCCGTGAGCTCAAGCGTATCAAGCCCGAGATGATAGACAAGTACATGCCCAAGAAGTAATACCCAAAATTTTTTACGGAGGTGATGCTTTTTGGCGAGTACCGCAATAACTCCGACCAGAATGGTGCTCAACCAGCTCAAGGGTCGTCTCAAGACCGCCCGCAGAGGCCACAAGCTGCTCAAGGATAAGCGCGACGAGCTGATGCGTCAGTTTATGGATGTCGTCAAGCTCAACAAGCAGCTTCGTCTGAAGGTTGAGGAGGGGCTGACCGCCGCGTTCTCGTCCCTTCAGGTGGCAAGCGCCATCATGTCCCCGGAGATGCTCGAGCAGGCGCTGATGTATCCGCGCCAGAGCGTTGAGCTGGGGATGGAGTTTAAGAACATAATGAGCGTCAACGTACCGCGCTACAGCTTCCATACCAAGAATAACGACCCGTCTGAGATATATCCCTACGGCTTCGCGCAGACCTCCGGTGAGCTGGACGATGCGCTGGATAAGATGGCGAGGGTGTTTGAGGACATGCTGGAGCTGGCTCAGGTCGAAAAGACCATGCAGCTTCTCGCGGAGGAGATCGAAAAGACCCGCCGCCGCGTCAACGCGCTGGAGTACGTCATGATTCCCGAGCTTGAGGGCAATATCAAGTATATTTCCATGAAGCTTGAGGAAAACGAAAACTCCACAAAGGTTCGTCTGCTGAAGGTCAAGGAAATGGTGCTTCAGGACGCGCATAATTACAAGCAATAAGCCAAAAGCAAAATAAACACCCTTGTGCATTGTGCACAGGGGTGTTTTGAGTTTATACTAAGCGTTTTTCGCTTACTTCAGCTCGCCGCGCTCCTTGAGAGCGTCCTTGCGGCTGAGGTCAATGCCCTTGGGCCCGACGTTCATGACCTTGACCCAAGTCATGTCGCCTATCTTGAGAACATCCTCGACCTTCTCGGTGCGCTTGAACTCAAGATCCTTTATCTTTATCAGGCCGTCCTTGCCCGGAACCAGCTCGACCCATGCGCCGAAGTCGGAACGGATGTTGGAGACCTTGCCGTAGTAGAGTGCGCCGACCTCGGGCTCAAACACGATGTCCTCGATGGTCTTGCGCGCGGCGCGGCAGGCCTCGATGTCGGAGCTTGCGATAAAGATGGAGCCGTCGTCGTTGATGTCTATCTTGCAGCCGGTGTCAGCGGTAATCTTCTGGATGACCTTTCCGCCGGAGCCGATGACCTCACGGATCTTGTCGGGGTTGATCTTCATCTGAATCATCTTGGGAGCGGACTTTGCCAGCTCTCTGCGCGGCTCGGCTATAGCCTTGAGCATGATGGCGTCAAGAATCTGGAAGCGGGCTTCCTTGGTTATCTCAAAGGCTTCCTTGACTATCTCATGCTTGAGACCGTCGTTCTTGAGGTCCATCTGGATGGCGGTAATGCCCTGCTTGGTGCCGGCAACCTTGAAGTCCATCTCGCCGTGGAAGTCCTCAACGCCCTGAATGTCGATGAAGGTGGTGAAATCGTCGCCGTCCTGAATAAGACCGCAGGAGATACCGGCAACGGGAGCCTTGATGGGCACGCCTGCGTCCATGAGAGCGAGCGTAGTGCCGCAGATGGAGCCCTGAGAGGTAGAGCCGTTGGAGGAAAGAACCTCGGAGACTACGCGGATAGCATAGGGGAACTCCTCGACCTCGGGGATGACTGCCTCAAGAGCCTTCTCGACCAGTGCGCCGTGACCGTATTCGCGGCGGCCGGTGCTGCGGCTGGCACGCGCCTCGCCGGTGGAGTAGGAGGGCATATTGTAGTGGTGCATGAAGCGCTTCTCTTCCTCTTCCCAGATGGTGTCGAGCTTCTGAGCCTCGCTGAGAGTGGCAAGAGTTGCGATGGAGAGCACCTGAGTCTGACCGCGGGTAAAGAGACCGGAGCCGTGGACAACGGGCAGTACGCCGACCTCGGCTGCGAGGGGGCGAATCTCGTTCATCTGGCGGCCGTCAACGCGCTTACCGGCGAGCAGCCACTTCTTGACGACCTTCTTCTGGAGCTTGTAGAGTATCTCATCCATGTACTGCATGAGGTCGGGATGCTCCTCGCCGTACTTCTCCTCAACCATGGTGATCCACTCGTTGACACGCGCCTCGCGGACGTTCTTGTCGTCGGTATCCATGCAGTATTCCATGGACTCGAACTCCTTCTCAACCAGCTCGTCGAAAAGCTGCTGGTCAAAGGCTGCGTGCTCATACTCAAACTTCGGCTTGCCTATCTCGGCGACCATCTTGTCGATGAGGTCAAGAACGGGCTGGAGATGCTCATGTGCCTGAACGATACCCTCGTACATGACGTTGTCGGGAACCTGGTCGGCCTCGGACTCGATCATGACTATCTTCTTATGGGTTGCGGCGATGGTGGTTATCATGCGGTTGTGCTCGCGCTCTGCCTTGGTGGGGTTGAAGAGGTACTTCTCGCCGTCCCAGCCGAGGACGATGCCGGCGATGGGGCCGTTGAAGGGAACGTCGGAGATGGAAACCGCTGCGGAGGCGCCTATCATGGCGGTAATCTCGGGAGAGCAGTCACGGTCAACGCTCAGAACCTCGCAGGCGATGACAACGTCATTGCGCAGGTCGGAGGGGAAGAGAGGACGCATGGGGCGGTCGATAAGGCGGGAGGCCAGAACCGCGGGCAGGCTGGGCTTACCCTCACGGCGCATGAAGCTGCCGGGGATGCGGCCGACTGCGTAAAGCTTTTCGTTGAAGTCAACGGCGAGAGGGAAATAATCGATGCCGTCCTTGGGGCGGGCGGATGCGGTGCAGGTGACGAGAACGGTGGTCTCGCCGTACTTTACGAGAACGGCGGCGTTGCAAAGCTCCGCCAGCTTGCCGACTTCCATGGACAGGGGGCGGCCTTCGTACATGATTTCATACTTTTTGTAGTTGGGGAACTGCTTCTGGGTGATTATCATGTGTGTATCTCCTTTATATATTTGCGCGTCCCGCCGTCTTAGCACTTGAAGAAACGCTTTTAAGCCAAAACGCTTTTTCAAATACTAAGCCCTGCGGGAAACGCTTGTTTACGTTAAAACACTCAAAAAAACATGGGGATAATTATTCAATTATCCCCATGCAAAATACCTTCATAACCTTCAGAAAGAGCTGAACGGAAAAATTACTTACGGATGTTCAGCTTTGCGATGATAGCACGGTAACGCTCGATGTCCTTCTTGGCAAGGTAGTCAAGGAGGCGGCGGCGCTTACCGACCATTTTGTACATGCCCAGACGGCTGTGGTCGTCGTTGGGGTGCTTCTTGAGATGCTCGGTCAACTCGCGGATGCGCTGAGTGAGGATAGCGATCTGAACCTCGGGGGAGCCGGTGTCGCCCTCGTGGGTGGCGTTCTCGGCGATAACGTTGGTCTTGACTTCTTTGGTGATCATAGTGATGATACCCCTTTCTTTAATTTCTATACCCTGCGTCTAAGCTGTGGGCGGAAAGGCTACCGCAACGGCGGCATGACCCCGTAGCTGAGAGCGCGGGCGCATACTTAAGTATAATAACATCTATTAACCGATATGTCAACAAAAATTCTGCAAATCGGCAATCAATATCCAAGCTCCTCGTCAACGAGGATAAGGTGCAGTTCGTCGAGCAGACCGGGCTTCTTTTCTATTATCGTGGTGACGGCGCAGATGCGGCGCGGGTCGTGACAGTCGGCGCACTTGCCGGTGACGGCGCAGGGCGTTTGCAGACCGAAGCGCTGAGCATTCTTGACGCAGGCGACAGTCTTGACACGCTCCATGCCGCTTTCAAGGTCCTTTGCAAGCTTATTCTTGCCGATGACCAGCATGACCTTCCTCGGGCCTGCGAACATCGCGGCGACGCGGTTGCCGTTGCCGTCAATATTGATAAGCTTTGCGTTCATGGTGATGGCGTTGGTGGAGCAGAGATACCAGTCTGCCGCCGCTGCCTTCTTAAAGGTCTCGGGTCTGTCCTCGGGCTTCTCGTCCCAGTGTAAATAGACGGCGTTGCCCTTTTCGCGCAGGGCGGCGGGGATGCCGAGTCCGTTGACGGTCATGGAGCCGCCGCAGCCGACGGAGCCGCCGCCGATGAGACTCAGCGCAATTTCCTTGGCCTCGGCACCGTTTGCCGCGGAATGAACGGTGAAGCCGCGGTCTTCAAGATTTGAGACAAGCTTTTCATAATTTTCGCAGAACACGGGCAATTCTCCCTTCTTTTTGCAGTATTATGTATTATTTATGCTCCTTGCAGAGCCTTCTCGCATAGCTCGGGGCTGTTTGTATATTCGCTCTCGACGGTAATCGCCCCGGCCTTGACCGCCGCTCTTGCGCAGTCCTCGGCGCTGAGCCCATGCGTACCGCCCCAGACTATCGCCGCCATTGCAGCGTCGCCCGCGCCGGTCGCATCGACCATATTCGCCGGGAGGCATGGCACGCGCCCTATCCCGTCCGCCGAGGCATAGAGCATACCCTCGGTGCCGAGACTGATGAAAACGCGCTTTACGCCCATTTCGAGCAGCCTCTCCGCTGCCCGCTCCGGTAGCTCCTCGCCCGTGAGATATCTCGCCTCCAGCGCGTTCGGCTTGAGCGCGTATATCCTGTCGAGCACGGGGAGAAGCTTCATCGCCTTTGCGGTCGAGACGGGGTCTGAATAAATCGGCACGGTGCAGGCTGCGGCGAGATAGCGTATGGACTCCGGGCTTAAATTCATGTCCATGACCAACGCATCCGCCGCGTTTATCCTATCCATACAGCCCGCCAGATGCTCGGGGCTTACACATTCGGTGATATCCATGTCGGAAATGCCGACGCACATATCGCCCGCCTCATCCGTCACATATAAATATGTAGAGCTGCGGCGCTGCGGCTCGACACGCGCCATCGACATATCCATGCCGAGACTGCGGCAGCCGTCCATGAGACTGCTTCCGTAGACGTCTCCGCCGAGCGCGGCAATAAGGCTCACATCCATACCAAGCAGGCACAGATTATGCGCGATATTGCGCCCGACTCCGCCCGGCTTGAGCGATACGAAGCCGGGGTTGGAGTCGCGCATACGCAGGGCAAGCGCGGGCTTGCCGCAGATATCCATGTTCACGCCGCCGGCAACGACGGCATGAGGCTTTTTTATTTGAGCTTCCATATTTTTTCCGCGTATTCGCGAATTGCTCTGTCCGCGGCAAAGACTCCGCTGCGGGCAGTGTTCATAATGGAGAAACGCGCCATTTCATCAGGGCTCTTGATATGCTCATACAGACGGCGCTGCGTATCGGCATAGGCGCGGAAGTCGGCAATGAGCATATACTGGTCGCCGCCGTAGACAAGCTGCGAAACCAGGTCGGAATAGCTCTTGCCGTCGGCAAAGCCCTGACTGAAGCGGTCGAGCACACGGCGAAGCTCCGGGTCTGCGCCGACGATGGCGGCGGGGTCGTAGCCCGAGGCACGCATACGCGCTATCTCGTCCGTATGCAGACCGAAGAGGAACATATTCTCGTCGCCGAGGCGCTCGTACATCTCGACGTTTGCGCCGTCGAGCGTGCCGATGGTCACGGCGCCGTTCATCATAAGCTTCATGCAGCCGGTGCCGGAGGCCTCCTTGCCGGCAGTGGATATCTGCTCGGATACCTGAGCCGCCGGGACTATCGCCTCAGCCGCGGAGACGCGATAGTTCTCCACAAAGTAGACCTGCAAACGACCGCGGCACACGGGGTCGTTATTGATATCCTCCGCCATGGAGAGCAGCAGCTCTATGATGCGCTTTGCGGTCTTGTAGCCTGCGGCGGCCTTTGCGCCGAAGACGAAGGTGCGCGGCACGAAGTCCATATCCGGATTATCGTGGAGCTGGAGCTGAAGGCTTGCAATGTTCATTGCGCAGAGAAGCTGACGCTTATACTCATGCAGACGCTTTATCTGCACATCCATAACGGCGTCGGTATTGAGCATAAAGCCGTCGTTGCGCATTGCAAACTCCGAGAAGCGATACTTGTTCTCGAGCTTTATTGCATTTACACGGCGGCGAACCTCGCTGTCGCCGGCAAAGTCTGCAAGCTCTTCAAGGCGCTCCGGCTCTAAAAGATACGCATCACTTCCAAGCAGCTCGCAAATAAGCTTGTGCAGACCGGGGTTTATCTGGCTAAGCCAGCGGCGGTGGTCGATGCCGTTTGTGACGGAGGTGAAGCGCTCGGGGCGGATGGAGTATATATCCTTAAAGAGGTCGTTTTTCAGTATCTCGCCATGCAGACGGGAGACGCCGTTGACCTTGTAGCAGGCGGCAAGGCAGAGATTTGCCATGTGGACCTGATTGTCGCGGATGATGAGGTTGCGGCCTACCCGCTCGCCCTGACCGAAGCTCTGCACCAGATACTCGCACCAGCGGCGGTTTATCTCGCACATTATCTCCCACAGACGCGGCAGAAGCTGCTGCACTATGTCCTGCGGCCACTTCTCAAGCGCCTCGCTCATGACGGTGTGGTTTGTGTAGGCGACGGTATTCTTGACTATATCCCATGCCTCGTCCCAGCCGAGTCCGTACTCGTCCATGAATATGCGCATAAGCTCCGGGATTATCAGGGTGGGATGCGTGTCGTTTATCTGGATGGCGTGATGCTCGGCAAAGCTCTTGATATCGCCCCACTTGAGGATATGCTTGTGAACTATATCCTGAGCGGTCGCGGAGACAAAGAAATACTGTTGCTTGAGGCGCAGTATCTTGCCCTCGATGTGCTCGTCGGCGGGGTAGAGCACCTTGGTGATGACCTCCGCCATGGTGCGCTGCTCAAGGCTCTTGACGTACTCGCCCTCGGAGAAGAGGTACATATCCAGAGAGTTGGGGCTCTTTGCGTCCCAGAGACGCAGAGTATTCATCTCGTTTCCGCCGTAGCCCGCTATGAGCATATCGCGCGGAACGGCGATGACGGCGGTATAGCCCGTGTACTCGGCGTGATAATGGCCCATATTGTCCCAGCGCGGGGAAATCTGACCGCCGAAGCGAACCTCGACCGCGTCCTCCCAGCGGGGGATGAGCCAGCTTTCAGCCGCGGTGCGCCAGTTGTCGGCGACCTCGGTCTGACGGCCGTTTTCAAACTTCTGACGGAAAATTCCCAGCTCGTAGCATATCGAATAGCCCGTGCCCTCATAGCCGCAGGTGGCCATGCTGTCCATATAGCAGGCGGCGAGACGGCCGAGACCACCGTTGCCAAGCCCCGCGTCCGGCTCCGCCTCAAAGATATCGGAGGCGTTACGCCCCAGATCCTCAAGTGCGCCGGTGACAGCGTCGGAAATGCCGAGGTTGAAGGCATTCTTCATTAGGCTGCGCCCCATCAGAAACTCCATCGACATATAATGGACTTCTTTTTCATGCTTGGTTGGACTCTCTGCGGCCAGGAGCCTGCTCATTATCTCGTTTATGACTATGGCCGTGGCCTGAAAGACCTGGTCGTCCGATGCATTGGCGCTCGTGATGCTGAAATGAGCGCAGAGCTTGTCTTCTATCGCACTGCGTACCTCGTCGCGGGAAATTTCTCCGATCATATGGAATGTACCTCCGGGTAAATAGATTAAATCTTTTTGTCTTTGGGGACTACGATTGGCAGCTTGGGGCTGCCAGTAATGGTGATGCCGGGAGAATAGCTGCAATACTTGTCGGAAATGACGCAGTTAAGCTCCGTCCATTCGCCTATCGTGCTGCCCTTCATGACTATGCAGTTTGTGAGCTTTGCGCCGCGCGCGATACGCACACCGGGGAAGATGATGCAGTTTTCTATGCTGCCCTCGATGATGCAGTTATCGGCTACAAGACTGTTCTTGGAGCTGGCGTTCTCGCCGTAATAGGTGCTTACCTCCTCGTGAGCGCGGGTCCTGACCGGGCGCTCGGCGGGGAAAAGCTGACGGCGATGCTCAGAATTAAGCATATCCATGCTGCACCGATAATAGTCCGCAACGCTTCTTATGGACGCGGCATAGCCCTCGTGGACATAGGCTGCGACCCTTCCGCCCTCGGCAAGGAACATCGAGAGCGCGTCCTTGTGGAAGCGGAACAAATTGAGAGCCTTGCATTTGTCCATCATGCGCAGAAGCGTATCCTTTTTGATGACATAGCCCTCAAGGGAGGGCAGTCCCTCGCCCTGCTCCTCACGGTCAAAGAGAAGCTGCTTTACCATGCCCTCCTCGTCGAGGACAAAGCGGTGATGGCTGCCGGAAAGCTCAGAGGACGAGCATATGGCGGTTATCTCCGCGCCGCTTCTGATATGACGGCGGGTGGCGGCGGTGAGGTCAATATTTGCGCAGGTGCTGCCCAAAAGCAGGACTATGTGCTTTTGCGGAATGCCGCGCACATAGCTTGCAACGGCATTGAGCGCCTCGATGGTGCCGGCGTAGTTGCCGCGGTGATACTCGGGCAGACCGAAGGGCGGGAGCATACGCAGTCCGCCGTAGCGGCGGCTCATGTCCCAGTTCTTGCCGCTGCCGATATGGTCAAGCAGAGACTGATAGTCGCGCTGCATGATAATGCCGACATCGCGGATTCCCGCGTTCATCATCGAGGAAAGGGAAAAGTCGATAAGCCGGTAGCGCCCGCAGAAGGGAAGCGACGCTGCCGTGCGGCGGCGCACAAGCTCTCCCAGCTCGTCGGTTGCACTGTATGCAAAGATTATTCCGTGAAAATCATACATGGCTCAGACCTCCTCCCCGGTATATATCATGGCTCCCGCCGGAACGGAGGCGGAGCCGCGTATCTCTATGTCGGGCCCACAGGTAGCGACGCCCCATGCGTCAGTCCCGTCGGGCGGCGCGCCGACGTGTGCGGCGCTGTGAATTACGGTGTTTTCGCCGATGATGGCATATTCCACCCTTGCTCCGTCCTCGATCACCGCACCCGGCATGACGACGCTGTAAACAACGCTTGCGCCCTTGCCGACCTTGACGTTTGAGGAGAGCACGGAGTTTTCAACATGGCCGTATATCTCACAGCCCTCCGTAACTATCGAGTGGATTATCTCGGACTCCTCACCGGCGTAGTGCGGCGGGCAGACGGGGCTGCGGCTGCTTATCGGCCAGGCGGGGTCAAAGAGGTTTATCTGCGACATGGACAGCATATCCATGTTTGCATCCCACAGGCTCGTTATCGTGCCGACGTCGCGCCAGTAGCCCTTGAAGCGGTAGGGCCAGAGCTTTTCACCGGCGTGGAGCATATTGGGGATGATGTTCTTTCCGAAGTCCTTGCTGGAGTAGGGGTCGTTCTCGTCGGCGATGAGATACTCGCGCAGCTTCTTCCAGTTGAAGATATATATGCCCATGGAGGCAAGATCGCTCTTGGGATGCTTGGGCTTTTCCTCAAACTCGCTGACAAAGCCGTCCTCGCCGAGGTTCATGATGCCGAAGCGCGTCGCCTCGTCCATAGAGACCTGGAGCACGGATATCGTGCAGGCGGCGCCGCGCTCAATATGTTCGCGCAGCATATCGGCGTAGTCCATTTTATAGATGTGGTCGCCGGAGAGTATCAGAACGTTTTCGGGGTCGTAGCTTTCGATGAAGCCGATATTCTGATATATGGCGTTTGCGGTGCCGGAAAACCACGAGCCCTTCTCGCCCGCGCTCTGGTAGGGCGGGAGGATATACACGCCGCCGTCGGAAACGTCAAGATCCCAAGGCTGACCGTTGCCGATGTAGCTGTTGAGCTGCAGGGGGCGGTACTGGGTCAGTACGCCGACAGTGTCGATGCCGGAGTTTGCGCAGTTGGAGAGCGGAAAGTCAATTATTCTGTACTTCCCGCCAAAGGGAACATTCGGTTTTGCCACGTTCTGGGTAAGCGCATAGAGCCTTGAGCCCTGTCCGCCGGCCAGCAGCATAGCGATACAGTTTTTCTTCATAGGCGGCCTCCTTTTTGAAATGACGGCAGGGTATTCCCTGCCGCCAAGTCCTTCTCAGTTATACAGGTTCATGGCGCGCTCCGCGCCCTTGGTGATATAACATTCTACGGCCTCGGCGGCACGCTGCGCCGCAGAGAGCATATCCTCCGCGTCCTTGCCTCTGAAGCACGACAGCACCCAGTCCGCCATGTCATAGTCGGGATGCGGCGCGGAGCCGACGCCGATGCGAATACGCGGGAATTGATCGGTGCCGAGCATGGAAATAATATTTTTAAGCCCGTTATGCCCACCGGCGGAGCCCTTTGTCCGCACGCGGAGCTTGCCTATCGGCAGGGCGACCTCGTCCGACACGACAATGACGTGCTCGGGCGGTATCTTATAAAACTTTACCGCCTGCGCCACGGCCTCGCCGGACAGGTTCATAAAGGTTTGCGGCTTCATGAGCATGACGCTTTCCCCGCCTATCTCGCAGGTCCCCGTGAGCGCCTTGAAGCGGGCGCGGTTTATCACCGCGCCCTGCGCCTTTGCCGTGGCGTCGCCCGCCATGAAGCCCGCGTTGTGGCGTGTCATCTCATACTTTATGCCGGGGTTGCCGAGAAACACGACAAGCCAGCCTATGCCGCCCGGACGCTTGAAAAGCATGGGTCAACTTCCTTAGAAAAAATAATCAGTCAAACAGGTTGGAGATGGAAACTTCCTCGTAAATTCTGCGAATGGCCTCGGCGAATACGGGAGCGGTGGACAGATAGCTGATCTTGTCGAGCTTGGGCTTGTCCGCAGGATAGGGGATGGTGTCAAGGAAGAGCATTTCCTTGATGCAGCTATTCTCGATGCGCTCAAGAGCGGGGCCGGAGAGAACGCCGTGGGTCGCGCAGGCGTAGACCTCCTTCGCGCCGCCGATCTCCTTAATTGCCTTTGCCGCGCCGCAGAGAGAGCCGGCGGTGTCAACGATATCGTCAAGCAGTATGCAGGTCTTGCCCTCGACGTTGCCGATGATGTTCATGACCTCGGACTGGTTTGCCTTCTCGCGGCGCTTGTCAACGATGGCCATGTTCACGCCGAGCTTCATGGAGAAGGCACGGGCGCGGGCGGTGCTGCCGACGTCGGGAGAGACGACCATAAGGTCATCATTGCCCTTGCCGAACATCTTGACATAGTGCTTGGAGAAGAGATGCGCGCCCATGAGGTTATCGACGGGAATGTCAAAGAAGCCCTGAATCTGAGCGGCGTGCAGGTCCATGGTGAGAACTCTGTCCGCACCGGCGGCGGTGATAAGGTTTGCAACGAGCTTTGCGGAAATGGGGTCGCGGCTCTTGGCCTTGCGGTCCTGGCGGGCATAGCCGAAATAGGGGATGACGGCGGTGATACGTCCAGCGGAGGCGCGGCGCATTGCGTCGGTCATAATGAGAAGCTCCATGAGATTATCGTTGACGGGGCCGCAGGTGGACTGAACAATAAAGACGTCCTTACCGCGAACCGGCTCGAACACGGAGATGGAGCACTCACCGTCGGCAAACTGCGACACGTTTGCATTGCCGAGGTTCTGATAAAGCTGGGCGCAGATGCCCTGCGCAAGCTCGGGGTTGGAGTTGCCGGAAAATACCTTTATCTCTTTGCCGTGTGGAATCATCGTGTTTTTCTCCTCTGTAAATTCGTCATTTTGTCGCGCGGCGTATGCCGCAAATTTACTTCTTACTCTTTGATTTTGCGTGACCGGGCAGATACGGTTTTGACGGGCAGAAATGCGTCCATACTAAAAACAAGCATCAAACAGGTTTCCGAAAAATCAGGTCTCTCCCCGGCTGACTTTTCGTAGTCTGGCCACATTTCTGCGTGTCAAAACTGCCAAAGGGCGCATCTCCCCCTGTCAATTCATACTATATCATAAACCGCACAGGAATGGAAGTGCAAGGCGCAAGTTTGAGCGACAAAAATGCTGATAAAAAAACTCATTTACAAGCTGCGGAATTTTGTGTATAATATCATAGTTATAAATAAAATAGAAAAGGTTTGTAGTACAATGCTTGAATTTGAAGAATATAAGTCAAAGCTCAACGCCGCAAAGCCGACGCTTGAGGTTTTGCGCGGCGCGCTGAAGCTTGAGGCCGCGCAGAAGGAGATCGAGGAGCTTGAGGCGGCAAGCGAGCGTCCCGATTTCTGGAACGACGTTGAAAACTCCCAAAAGGTTCAAAAGCGCCTGAAAACGCTGAAAAACAAGTGCGAAAATTATCAGAAGCTCTGCTCCGCATGGGAGGATATGTACACCATGTGCGAGATGGCCATTGAGGAGAACGACGACTCCATGCTCGAGGAGCTTGAGTCGGAGTATAAAAACTTCTCCGAAAAGGCGGAGTCCATGCGTCTCGGCACTCTGCTCACCGGCGAGTACGACGCGAATAACGCTCTCCTGACTCTGCACCCCGGCGCGGGCGGCACCGAGGCTCAGGACTGGGCCTCCATGCTCTACCGTATGTACGTCCGCTGGGCGGAGCGTCACGGCTATAAGTACACCGTCATGGACTATCAGGACGGCGACGAGGCCGGCATAAAGTCCGCGACCATAAAAATCGAGGGCGACAACGCCTACGGCTTCCTCAAGAGTGAGCACGGAGTTCACCGTCTTGTCCGCATCTCCCCCTTTGACGCCTCCGGCCGCCGTCAGACCAGCTTTGCCGCAGTCGAGATAATGCCCGAGATCACCGACAACAAGGAAATCGAGCTGCGCGACGAGGATATCAAGATGGACGTGTTCCGCTCCTCCGGCGCGGGCGGTCAGAAGGTCAACAAGACCTCCTCCGCAGTCCGTCTCACTCACCTGCCCACCGGCATCGTCGTCTCCAGCCAGGTTGAGCGAAGCCATTTCCAGAACCTCGAAAACTGCAAGGAAATGCTGCGCTCCAAGCTTGCCGAGATAAAAGAGCGTGAGCATCTTGAAAAGATTAGCGATATCAAGGGCGTTCAGATGAAGATAGACTTCGGCAGCGCCATCCGCTCCTATGTCTTCATGCCCTATCAGCTTGTAAAGGATCAGCGTACCGAGTATGAAAACGGCAACATTCAGAACGTCATGGATGGCGATCTGGACGGCTTCATAAACGCATATCTCTCCCTCAAGGCGGCGGATTGATTTTTTACTACGCTTTTTAGGCTACAGAAAGGTTTTGTTACTTTGTTCTCCCGCATCTCGCAGCTTTTGCGCGATATTGACCGAAAAAGCTGGATAATGCTCCTCTCCGGCAGCTTTATTCTCGCATTCGGGCTATATAATATTCACTCACAGTCCGGTGTGACCGAGGGCGGCGTGCTCGGTCTCATCCTGCTTTTGGATCACTGGTTCAGTCTCTCGCCGTCGATTTCCTCGCTTGTTATGAATACCGCCTGCTATGTGCTCGGTCTGCGTGTGCTCGGCTGGAGCTTTATCGTCCGCTCCGGCGTGGCAAGCCTCTCCTTCTCCGTGTTTTACGCCATACTTGAGCGCTTCCCCCGTCTTTGGCCGGGCATCGCCGAAATGCCGCTGCTTGCCGCGGTTCTCGGCGCGTTATTCGTCGGAGTCGGCGTGGGCATATGCGTGCTTGCAGACGGCGCTCCCGGCGGGGACGATGCATTGGCGATGTCCCTCGGCAAGCTCCTGCACTGCAACATTCAGTGGGTATATCTTGTGGCGGATTTCGTCGTTTTGCTCGCGTCCCTGAGCTATATCCCGCTGCGACGCATCGCGTATTCACTTTTGACGGTCATTCTCTCCGGCGCGATAATCGGTCAGCTTCAAAGAAGCTTTTCGCCTAAAGCAATGCCGGAAACGCAGGAATAACAAGGCGTCGACAAAGATCGACGCCTTGAAAGCTTATTCAGGAGTATTCAAAAACACTCCTGAATAAGCTTGGATTGAACGCAGAAAGGGGACTCCCGTCCCCTCTCTGCACTCTCTCCATGCAATTCTATACATTGCCGACAGCTTTGTCTACAGGCTCAATAATTATTATATATAAATTACATCGAGCCTGCCGTGACAAGAGCGCACAGCAGGCTCGATGCCTTTCCTTATCCATGCCGTCCCTTACCTTCTGCTCGGTCCGGGATCATGGTCGCCGAAGATCATATCGTCGATATCAGTCTCCATATGTCATATACCTCCTTATTCGGTCAATATATCGGCAGTCGACAATTACAGTATATTCATGCGAAGAGCTGTGTATGACAGGATAATTATAAAATAATGAAATAAAATAACTGTGAATTTCTGTGTATCATCTTGAAACTCCGCTCCGATTGCGGTATAATATAAAAACCTGTGGACAGCAGGCGTAAACGTAATAAAAAAGGATGACATTTCAATGAGCGCATCAACCGAAAAGAAACAGCGTCAGGCCGCCCGCGAGGCCGGTACCGACAAAAAGACCATTGCCGAGCAGGAAGCGGCGAAGAAAAAGGCCAAGAGCAACCGCAAGTGGACTCTCGGCACCATAGGCGTTGTATTGCTCATCGCCATTATTCTTTTTCTGAATTCCAGCTTCCTCTATACACACACCAATGCCGTGACCGTCGGTGACGAGAGCTACACTCCCGCCGAGGTCAGCTATGTGTATGCAAACCAGTACTATAACTGGGTACAGAACTACGGCAGCTATGCAAGCCTCTTCGGGCTCAACACCGAGCTCGGTCTGCCCGGGCTCTCTCAGCAGTCCTGCCCGATGTATGACGACGGCCGCACCTGGAGAGATTATTTTATGGATCTCGCCGAGCAGGAGCTTACTCAGATGACCGCACTCTGCGCATGGGCGGATAGAAACGGTGTGGCGCTCAGCGACGAGGAGATAGCCGCTATCGACAACAGCCTCAGCGAGGTTGACAGCAATGCCCGCGCCGGCGGCTACGCCTCCGGTGATAAGTACTTTGCCGCCACCTACGGCAAGGGAGTCACCGTCTCCGTTGTGCGTGAGATGGCGCTCAAGAGCACTATTGCAAGCAAGGCCAGCAATACCTACGCAGATTCTCTTGAATATACCGATGCAGAGCTTGAGGAGCACTACAAGAGCTTTGAGGGCGCACAGGACAGATTTAACTTCAGCTTCTATCTTGTAAACGCCGAGAAGGTCGAGAGCACCGATGCCGAGGGTAATACCAGCTCCGCCGTCACCGAGGAGACCACCGCCGCCGCAAAGGGCATCGCGGACGATATCCTCACCGCATACACCGTGTTCAAGACCGCCTCTCCCGAGGACGATAACTATGCCGCCATGCTCAACACTGCGGTTGCTCAGGTAGTTCCCACCGCCGAGGCCACCGAGCGCAGCAACGTCACCGGCAGCAGCCTCAGCGATTATAAGGAATGGCTCATGGCAAACGGCCGCAAGGCGGGCGACGCAACGGTCGTTGACAAGGAGGACGGCAGCGGCAGCTATGTCGTTGTGTTCCTCGGCCGCAGCGATAACCACTACCCCGTCGCGCAGGTGCGTCATATCCTGATAAAGGCAGTCGCCGATGCTGACGGCAACTACACCGATAAGGCAAAGGAAATCGCCAAGAACCGCGCCGAGGAGATACTCGCCGAGTTCAAGGCGGGCGACAAGAGCGAGGAGAGCTTTGCCGAGCTTGCAAAGCAGCACTCTGAGGATACCGGCTCCGCTGCAAACGGCGGTCTTTACGACAGTGTTTACAAGGGAGCGACTGTCGAGGAGTTTGACAAGTTCTGCTTCGAGGGTCACAAGAAGGGCGACACCGCCATTGTTTACGGTGAGACCGGCACTGCCGCAAACGGCTATGCGGGCTATCACGTCATGTACTACGTCGGCGAGGGTGACCTGTACAGCAATCTGCTTGCAAAGAACGACCTCGTCAACAGCACTGTCAAGCAGTGGCTGGAGGATATAGCCGCTGAGCTCAGCACCGTCAACGGCTGGTGGCTGCGCATCGCAGGCTGATAAGCTTAGCTTAAAATAACAGGTGGGAAAAGTCCCACCTGTTATTTATATTATTGAGTATAGGAGTATAGCATGGATGAACGTACTCTCCGCGCCGGGATGCTTCTCGGCGAGGGCGCGATGAACAAGCTGCGCGGCAGTCATGTCGCGGTGTTCGGTCTGGGCGGGGTCGGCTCATGGTGCGCGGAGGCGCTTGCTCGAAGCGGCGTAGGGCGCATGACTATAGTGGATCAGGACACGGTCAGCCGCAGCAACATCAACCGTCAGCTCTGCGCTCTTGAGTCCACAATAGATATGCCGAAGGCCGAGGTCGTGGCGCGGCGGCTGCTCGATATAAACCCGGAAATCGAGATAAACTGCATTGTCGGGCGCTACACCGCCGAGGAGCGCGAGCGTTTTTTCGCCGATTATGACTATCTCGTTGACGCTATCGACATCGTAAGCTGCAAGCTCGACCTGATAATGAGCTGTCTTGAGCGCGGGATACCGATAATATCCGCTCTCGGCACCGGCAACAAGCGCGACGCAAGCCTGCTGCGCATCGACGACATCTCCAAGACCTCAAACTGCGCCCTTGCGCGCGTCATGAGAAAGGAGCTGCGGGCGCGCGGGGTAAAGCATCATCAGGTGGTGTTCAGCCCCGAGCTTCCGATGGAGCCGGAGCAGTGCGAGGCTCCCCCTCCCGGTCGGCGCAGTGTCCCCGGCTCACTCGTCTGGGTCCCCGCCGCGGCAGGGCTTTTGCTGTGCCAGCACGTCGTGACCGAGCTGACAAAGGAATTATGAAGCTCAAAACGGCTTCCGGTTTTTCGCCGGAAGCCGTTTCAAGGCGTCGACAAAGTTCGACGCCTTGAAAACTTATTCAGGAGTATTCAAAAACACTCCTGAATAAGCTCGGATTGAACGCAGAAAGGGGACTCCCGTCCCCTCTCTGCACTCTCCCCATGCAATTCTATGCATTGCCGACAGCTTTGTCTACAGGCTGAAACGGCTTCCGGTTTTTCGCCGGAAGCCGTTTTTTTATATTTCAATATATAATATTACTGATTGTTCTCCATGTTGATTGCGCCGGAGAGGTCAACGGAGGTGGAGCCTTCGTCGTGCTGCTCGAATTCGTAGTCCTTGCCGGGGAGGATGGCGTTGAGCAGGATGCCTACGATGGAGGCAACGGCAAGACCGGAGAGGCTGACAAGACCTATCTGGATGCTGCCGGAGTAGCTGATGCCGATTGCAAGCACGAGGATGAGCGCCGCAATGATGACGTTGCGGGTATTGGTGAAGTCAACCTTGTTCTCAACGACGTTGCGGACTCCGACTGCGGAGATCATACCGTAGAGGATGAGGGACACGCCGCCGATGGTGGCGGTGGGCATTGCGGAAACGAGAGCCGCAAACTTCGGGCTGAAGGAGACGAGTATCGCAATGCAGGCTGCTATGCGGATAACGCGGGGGTCATAGACCTTGGACAGCGCAAGAACGCCGGTGTTTTCGCCGTAGGTGGTGTTTGCGGGGCCGCCGAAGATGGCTGCCAGCGAGGTAGCAAGACCGTCGCCGAGGAGGGTGCGGTGGAAGCCGGGATCGGACATAAAGTTCTTGCCGACGGTGGATGATATGGCGCAGACGTCGCCGATGTGCTCGACCATGGTGGCGAGGGACAGCGGGACGATGGTGAACACTGCCGACCACAGCAGGGAGCTGTCAACCTCGGTAGAGAAAAGACCGAAGATGGTGCAATCCCAGTGCACGGGGAGACCTATCCATGCGGCATTGGAAACTGCCTCGGAAACCATGGCGCGCTCTGCGGGGTCAACGATGATGGCGAAGATGTAGGAGCCGAGAACGCCGAGGAGGATGGGGATAATCTTGGTCATACCCTTGCCCCACATATTGAAGCCGACAACTATTGCAATGGCGACGACGGCGACAAGCCAGTTTGCCTTGCAGTTATTGATGGCGGAGGAGGACAGGGTCAGACCGATGGCAATGATGATGGGGCCGGTGACGATGGGCGGGAAGAAGCGCATGACCTTCTTTACGCCGAAAATCTTGAAGAGAACGGACAGTATGACATACATCAGACCCGCGATAAGCACGCCGAAGCAGGCGTAGGGCAGGAGTGCGTTGTCATAAATGGGGCTGCCGTCTGCCGCCGCGCCGACGGTGCGGATGGCGTTGTAGCCGCCGATGAAGGCGAAGGAGCTGCCGAGGAAGGCGGGAACCTTGCCGCCGGTGAGCAGGTGGAAGAGCAGGGTGCCGATGCCGGCAAAGAGCAGTGCGGTCGCAACGTCAAGCCCAGTCAGAGCCGGGACAAGCACGGTCGCGCCGAACATGGCGAACATATGCTGGAAGCCGAGCAGCAGCATCTTGGGGGTGCCCAGTTTACGCGCGTCGTAAATAGGGCCGTCAATGGTATTCTTCTTTTCCATTCAATTTACCTCTCTCTGTGGTTTTTAATTGAATTTATATAAGGCGGTCGTGCCGCTTTATATCAAATCAGCCTTCCATGTCCATGAGGAACACGCCCGTCTCACCGTCATATTCCGGCAGGCGCACCTCGACAAGCTCGGTTCTTGCGGTGGGGATATTTTTGCCGACGTAATCGGCGCGAATCGGAAGCTCACGGTGCCCGCGGTCGATGAGCACGGCAAGCTGAATAGTCCTCGGTCTGCCGCAGCTGAATACCGCCTCAATGGCGGCGCGGGCAGTGCGCCCCGTGTAGATAACGTCGTCAACAAGGATAAGATCCTTGCCGCTCACGTCAAAGGGAAGCTCGGTGCGGCAAACCACGGGAGACTCGGAGAGCATACTCAAATCGTCCCGGTAAAAGCCGATATCAATGCTGCCGCACAGCGGGTCAATGCCCTCAATCTTCTCGATATTGCGGCGGATGCGCTGAGATATCGGTTCTCCGCGTCGGCGTATGCCGACCAGCACAACATTTTCAGCTCCCTTGTTTTTCTCGCTTATCTCGTGCGCTATGCGCATGAGCGCGCGGTTGAGCGCGGCCTCGTCCATTATCTGAGCCTTGAGCTTCATCCAAATCCCTCCGGGCAACAAAAAATCTTGCTGGCAGTACCGGCAAGACACACAGATATACGGCCGCGCTGCGACCGCAAAATATGGAGGATCTTTCCGGCGTCACTGCACCGTGCTTAAAAATCTCTTGTTGCAAGGATTATACTTTACTTGCCGCCAAATTGCAAGCGCGTTTTTTCACTTCGGCGTTTTCCACAGCTACGATAAATATGCGCCCTTCTCTTTATGCGCGCTGACGAAAAACACGGCTCCCGCAGGAGCCGTGTTAAGCGAAAGATACTTACAGCTTTTTCTTTTTCAGTGCGTAGATGAGGGTGAAGGCGCCGACCTCGGCAACATAGACCCAGACAAAGACCATGTTCACATTCCTCTGCCGTATTTGCGCCGTGTGGAGCTGATCCATTGTGACAACGCTGATGCTGTGAAGCTCGTTGCCTACCCAAGTCATTCTCGTTGAGCATATGTTTTCGTTTCGGCGCAGATAGCTTCGCAGCACCGTGCCGTCCGGCGCCTCTATCGTCTCGGTACGCCACTGCTCATCGCTGGCGCTCCCCACCTGCGTTGTCGGAGCGTCATGGCCCTCAGACGGTGAGGATGAGGCATCCATGGGCGTTTCCATGAATTCTACAAAATCATCAATGCTGTCAAACTCTATTCTGTCGGCAAAACGCAGCGTATCGCCGTTGACGGCAAGCTGTGCCAAAAGCGTCAGTGCAAGGAGCACGGCACATATTGCGGTGCAGCTCAGGCGCAGCTTGTCGATGGCGGCTCTGCGCTCGTTGACGGCATAGAGCCCATGCCGGACGCAGGCGCGCGGAACGATCGTGACGGCAAGCAGAGCTATGACGGCGGCGACGGCGGTAAATGGCAGACCGTATTGCAGCCAGCTATAGCCGTCAAGCCCCCAGCTTGAATTCGACACCATGGTCAGCGGCAGGGTCGCGGCGAGGAAAACCAGTGTGACGGCGGCGTTTGCCGTGCCCAAACGGATGATTTTATCCTTCGCACCGTCGATCTGCGGCGAGTCCGACTCGATTTTCAGCGCCGCAAAGGAGCGGATAAGCTTAACCGCAAGCCAGACAAGCCCTGCCGCGTAGAAGACGCAGGCGAGGCAAAAGCCTATATATGCGCGGTTAAAGCCGACGTTGCAGACAAGCGCCGCGATAGAGCCTAAGAGCGTGAGCGCGTATATCCAGACGGAGCTCACGGTAAAGTCCGTGCGGGTGCGGTTAATAAGATGATTAAACTGCTGCTCGGTCTTTATCTCCTGCCGAGGCTGGCGCTCCTCGGAGTTTATGCGCCCGCCGCACAGCAGCTCGTCACAGCTCACGCCGAAAATTTCCGCCAGAACGGGTATCATCGTCAGATCCGGGTAGCACTCGTCGCGCTCCCAGCGGCTGACCGCCTTGTCCGACACGCCGAGCATTTCCGCAAGCTCCCGCTGTGTGAGTCCCTGCGCCCTGCGCAGCGCCGCAATGAAGCTTCCTATCGTTTTCTTTTCCATGCTTATCACCTCGGATAAAAAAGTCACTTGGTCTCGTGCAGCTATATTCTACAAAAACGCAAGATAAAATACCAGCCCGTAAACCGAAAATCTCTCTCGCAAAGCGAGAATTATATACATACGCCGATTTTACCGCAAAAATGCTCCCCGAGCTTGCTCGGGGAGCATCAAGCTTATATATGTATTGCTGTCAAAGCTGCGCTCACACGCTTGCCGGGGCAGGCTCCTCTGCGGGAGTCTCGGCAGGCACAGCAGGAGTCTCCGCGGGCTTTGCGGGCTTGTCGCTGCATATGAATGCAACAACGGTGTTCGCAACGGCGGCGACTGCGACCGCTGCCATAACGATGAGGGGCAGAGCGGTAACGGTGGAGCCGGAGACGCGGGACAGCGGGTACTCGTTGCCGCCGCAGACATTGATGGCGATAAGACCGCCGATGGACAGCGCAAAGGAGATGACTCCCAGAGTCGAGGTTGCGCCGCTTACGCCGCAGAGACCGAGGATGGCTGCTGCAATGCCGACAAGGCAGGCAAGCGCCGCGACAAAGGTAAGGATAACGCGGTTGATTATTTCTGCGGTGACAAGCTCACCGGTCTCGGCGACGAAGTCACGACCGGCCTTGACGACCAGAGAGGCCTTGTCAAGGTCAACGACGGGCTCATCGTTCATCATGAGTATATCGCCGTTTTCGTCACGCATCCAGTAGCTGAAATCGCTGCCGAGTCTCTTGGCTATGCTCTTGACCAGAGCCTTGCCCTCGGCGTTGCGGTAGGTCGGGGTGTTGATAACGAGGTCAAGTGCCTCGGCTATCTGCTGCTGACCGCCCTCAAATACGGCAAGCTGAGCCGCGCCGTCTGCAAGCTTTGCAGCACCAGCGGAGAGAGTAGCCAGACCTGCATTATAGGTAGCGTAGCCCGCGTCAAGATCCTTCTTGGCGGCGGCGAGCTTTGCATCGTTCTCGTCGAGCATCTTCTTGGACTCGGCAAGCTTCTTTTCGCCGGCGGCTATAGTCGCCTCGGCCTCGGCTATCTTCTTTTCGCCCTCGGCGACCTTCTTCTGACCGGCCTCATACTCGGCTATCTTGGCCTGACCGGCCTCATACTCGGCGACCAGAGTCTCCATGGTGTAGCCGGTATTGGCAAGCTCCGTCTCAAAAATCTTCTTGGCGGCGGCAACCTCGATTGCGAGTACCGCGGCGCGGCTGCTGTCACCCTCGGCGACGGCCTTGTCATACTCACGCTGGAGATTGAGATACTGATTGTGCAGGGGCTTTACGATGTTGTAGATAGGCTTGACCTTCGCGAGCTGAGCCTTGCCCTCCTCGTATGCCTGCTTGTTGGCTTCAAGAGTCGCTTTGCCCTCGGCAAGCTCCTTCTTGCCCTGTTCAAGCTCGATTTTACCGGCTTCGATGGCGGCTACGCCCTCGTTGTAGGCCTTGTGAGCCTCGGCAAGCTTTGCGGCATTGGCGTCATAGGCTGCCTGACCGGCATCCAGCTTTTCCTTACCGGCGGCAAGAGTTGCCTGACCGGCATTGAAGGTGCCGAGACCGGCTCTGTAGGCGTTGACACCCTCGGCGTAGACCTCGGAATTTGCCTTGAGCTCGGCAATACCGGCATCCATCAGGTCAAAGTTTGCAACGGCCTCGTTACCGATTTCGGTCCAGACGTCCTTGCAGTCCAGCTCATCCTTGATGCTGACGCCGCAGGCCCAAGCGCCAAACAGGCACACCAGTGCAAGGACTGCGCTGAAAATTCTGAGCAGTACTTTCTTCATGTTCTATCCTCCCATTAACACAGACCTTAATATAATAGAATTATATTCCCGAACATTAAGAAAATAATTAAAATTTATGCTCGGATCGTCAGTCTGTGCCATTTACGACTTTTGTGCTCCCTCCCCCGGAGCGCGGGTCATGCGTGGGATTTTTGTTTTACTCCGCCTTGCCTTCCCCACCCGGCTTGCGGCGCGGGCGGCGATACGGATTGCGGCGGCGATTGCTGTTGTGCGGCGCGGCGCCGTCCCTTGCCGCCTCCTTTATCTGCGTCGGCTGTGCCGCCGCCTTCGGCTTATTTTCATTGGATTTCTCGCCGCTTTTCGGCTTTGCGTGCCCCTTGCGGCGGTTGGGTCTGTTCTCCGCGGGCTTGTCGCCCTGACGCGCAGGCTTCGGCTGCTTCTCACCCTCAGCCTTGGGCTTGCGCGGCTGGCCCTGGCGGCGCTCCACCTCGGCCTTTTCCGGCTTATCATGCTTTTCGTGCTTTTCGGCGTGCTCCGTCCTTGCTCCCTCGGTCTTTGCCTTTACGGAGCGACGGCGGCCGTTGTTCTTTTTCTTCTCGCCTTCCTCGGTGGTAGGGGCGGGGACAGGCTCGGGAGTCGGCGCGACCATCATCGGTATCGCCCACTCGTCGATAAGCTCCTCCTCTTCCTCCTCCGGCTCCGGAACGTACTGGAGCACCTTGGGCAGAGGCTCGCCCTCCTTGGGTCTTCCTCCCGGCACGGTGGCAAGCTCATTTGCCTTGAAAACGCTGAGCGTATCGTCCGGCTTATCGTCCAGCTTGACCTTAACGGTCTGGCGCAGGAGATTTACCTGCACTGCCGTGCCGTAGCCGTCCTTCGTCTCGACAAAGGCGCCCTGCTTCGGCACCTTCTTCAGCAGATCCTCGTATGCATCCTGCTCATAGCGCAGGCAGCACATGAGTCTGCCGCAGCTTCCGGATATCTTGGTGGGGTTTAGCGACAGGGACTGGACCTTTGCCATCTTCGTCGAAACCGGCTGGAAGTCATCCAGAAACTGATTGCAGCAATAGGGGCGGCCGCAGATGCCGATGCCGCCTATCATTTTCGCCTCGTCTCTGACGCCTATCTGACGCAGCTCGATACGGTTGCGGAAAATGCCCGCAAGATCCTTAACAAGCTCACGGAAGTCCACTCTGCCGTCGGAGGTGAAGAAGAACATGGTCTTGCTCCCCTCAAAGTTGCACTCGACATCAACAAGCTTCATATCCAGCCCGTGCTCGGCTATCTTCTGCTGGCATATCTCAAAGGCTTCCTTCTCGCGCTTTTTGTTTATCTCGGTTACGCGCAAATCGTCCGCCGTGGCAATCCTGACCACGGGGCGCAGCGGCTGCACGACGGAGTCCTCCATGACGGCGTGATTTCCGTGGCAGCAGTCGGCGATCTCAAGCCCCTTGGAGGTCTCGACTATCACCTTTTCCCCGGTCTTTATCTCAAGCTTGCCGGGGTCGAAAAAATAGGCTTTTCCGCGATTTTTGAATTTTATACTTACAACATCAATCAATTAATTTTCCTCTGTTCTCTATGCAAGCGCGGCGATTTACTCGCCCCTCGCTCTCGCCGCCGACAGTGAGTTCACGGCCAGCAGCCCGAAAATGTGTTTTACGCCGACGTTTACGCGCAGCATCGTGCCGCAGCGCGCCAGCAAATTCCGAAGCCTGAAAAGCTCCGCGTTGTCAAGCCCGGGATTTTTTTCCTCGCCGCAGATAATGGCGGCACAAACGTCCGCCGCACAGTCCGCAAACTCGGCGGCCTGTCTGCCGTCCATGCCCTCGTTTGCGGCGCACCATTTATATAGCCGCAGCCTGTCTCCGGCAGCAACCGCGCCGAGATACTCTCTTGCAAGCTTTACAAGCTCCTCGTTTACGGGCTTTTCCGCGTCCGCGCTCAGCTCCGTGCAGCGGGAACGCACCGTGGGGAGAAGTCTCTCGGGATTTGCGGTGCAGAGGACGAAAAGCACCCATGCGGGCGGCTCCTCAAGGAGCTTGAGCGCCGCGTTCTGTGCGCTCTCGTTCATAAGCTCCGCCTCGCGGATGATATAGACCTTGTGCTCCGCCTCGTTGGGAAGTATGCTCGCATCGGCGGACATCTCGCGTATCTGATCGACGGCTATCTCGCGCTTGAGCTTGCCCGTAGTGTCGGGCAGACGGCTCAGGCTGATTATATCCGGGTGAATTCCGGCGGCAGCCTTGCGGCAGTCGCGGCATTTGCCGCAGGGACGCGGCTCGTCTCCGCTGCACACGGCGCGGGCGGCAAGGCGCTGAGCCCGTGCAAAGCACTCCGCCTCAGAGCCGGAGGAGACGATATATGATTGGGCAAGACGCGCAGCTTCCGTCATGGCGGCTTCTCCCTTCCCCGCCGGACGGCGGTAATGTGATACAAGCCCGATGGCGGCGGCCACGCATAGCTCTACGTATATTTTACAGTGTTTATTCTCTACAGTCAACAAAAAAGCAAACTTAGCTCTAAAAATTATAATAGATTGCGTCAAATATGTCAAATATATTACTACAAAAAAGAGTCAAATTTTGTACACTTTCCGAAAACTGACGTAATGAAATTTTGTCATACTATAATACGAGCACATATCTGCACCCCGGCGCACTCTTTTTTCTTGCACTTTCGGCATATCGGCCTTATACTATAAGACATCATGCGAAAAATAAACAGAGAGAAGGCTTTTACATGACCCTGACTGCCGCCGCACAATGGCTCAACTCGGCCTTTGCGGGCTACGACATGGCTATATTGAAAATAATGCACGGCATTGCCGGAGCGCTCGGCCCGGTGCTGACTCCGCTCATGAAGCTCATCACGCTGCTCGGCGAAAAAGGTCTGCTGCTCCTGCTGCTGTCGCTGGGGCTTATGTGCTTTTCGCGCACACGGCGCATTGGCGTATGCGTATTCGGTGCGGTGTGCTGCGGCGCGCTCATAACGAATTTTATACTCAAGGACTCTATAGCGCGGCCGCGTCCCTTTGAGACGCTGGATATCTACCGGCAATGGTGGGAGGCCGTCGGCTCTCCGGCGGAGGACGGCTACTCCTTCCCCTCCGGGCACGTTACGGCGGCGGCAGCGGGCATGACGGCGCTGTGTCTCATGCGGGGCAGAAAGCTCGTAGTGCCGTCGATAGTCATCGTGCTGCTGATGGCGATATCGCGCAATTATCTCATGGCGCACTATCCCTCAGACGTGCTGTTTGCGGCAATCATCGGCCTTGCCTCGGCCTTTATCGCATACTATATCACGAGACTGATTTTCAGACTTCTTGAAGAGCACGAGGAGCAGCGTTTTTGCAGCTTCGCGCTGAATTTTGACCTGCCCCTGCGTCTCCCCGGCAGCTACCGCGGAAAGCACGAGAAGTGAGCCGAATAATTTTAATCGGCGCTTCGCGCTGCTTCCCCTTGGCTTCCCCTTTAGGGGGAGCTGTCGAGCCTTAAGCGAGACTGAGGGGGCGCCTGTAGCCGAAGTTACTGCAAGGTCTGTCCCTGCACCAGTTTCGACTCCGGCACCCCCATCGGCGCTCCGCGCCGTTTCCCCCTAAAGGGGGAAGCTTTATACGGACTAAATAGAAAGCTACGGAGGACCCGAAAGGTTCTCCGTAGCTTTTTATCGTTACATTACGCCGGTTGCGGCCTTGCTCTTGGCAATTGCGGCATTGAGCTTTTTCGCGGGGTAATAAAGCACAAGTCCGAGCGCCATGAAGACTATGCACATGACGAGCATTATTATCGCACAGCGGGCGTAGGTTCCGTCGTAGAAGCCGCCTATCGTCTCACGCAGCATATCCATACCGTAGTGGAAGGGCATGAGGTTATAGAGCTTCTGGAAGAACTCCGGCAGAACGTGATAGGGATAGGAGCCGCCGGAGCCTGCGACCTGAATGACCATGACGATGACGGATATCGCCATGCCGATGTTATCGAGCGAGTAGACAAGGCTGTAGTTCATAAGCACGAAGTTCAGCGAGCAGATAATACAGCCGAGTATAAATCTTCCGGGTGCAACACACTGGATTCCGACAAAGTACAGGCAGCCCAGCGAGGTGACAAGCGCCTGGAGCACGCCGATGCCGAGGAAGATGGCGAAGCGGCCGAGGTAGCGCTGTATGCCGCGGGTGCGGCCAAGCTCGGGATAGGTCACCGGAACCTTTATCATGGTCGCTGCAAGCAGAGAGCCGACATAGAGCGCGATCATCACATAGAAGGGCGCCATGGCGGAGCCGTAGTCGCTTATCTCATAGACTATCTCGGTACGCATATCGACCGGGGAGACAAGGTAGTCGGCAAGACCGTCGGGGTTATTCTCCAGCACGTCCATAAGCTGTCTGAAGCCGTCGCTGTCAACAAAGCGGCGCACATCGTCGGCAAAGTCGGAGAGGTAGCCGTACACGGTGTTCGACAGGGTTATAGCCGCGTCTATCGAGGTGGTTCCGTCGGCAAGCGCCGCGCCGTAGCCGCGTATGGTATCCGCCACGCCGTTAATCTTGCCTGCGCCGCCCATCAGTGCGTTCTGCACCTCGGTGAGCGCCTTCTGAGCACCGCTTGCGGCGTTCTGGATATGATCGGTGACGTTGCTGTTAAAGGTGAGTATCGCGGTACGCACGATATCGCGCACCTCGTTTATCTTGTCGATTATCTCCTGACGGATGCCGGGGTCCTCCATCTGGTTGACCTTCTGGCGTATCTCCTCAAGCTTTGCTATAGCGTCGTCAATGTACTTGCTGAGACTCGGCGTGGAGACCTCGATGGCCTTGAGCTTTTCCTCGATGCGGTCAAGCTGCTCCAGCACCTTCTTCTGCGCGGCCTCGCCGCCAGTCCATGAGCCTATATTGTCGAGGGTACGGTACGCCGCCTCGCGTGCAGCGTCCAGAGCCTCGATACCGGCCTTGAGCTGCTCGTGCTTGAAGTTGAGGTCGGTCATGACCTTGAGGCACCACTCGAGCATTTTAAGCTGTGAGGTCGGCTCGTCGATGCTCGGCAGCTCCTTGCGGATGCTGTCGATATGCTTGAGGTCATCGTCAAAGCTCATCAGCGGATCTGCCGCATTGAGAGTGCTGAGCTCTGCCGCAACGCCCTCAAGGGTCTTGTCAAGCTCGGTGAGCTTTGCGTCTATCTCCTCGTTCGAGAGGGAGAAGTCAAAGTTCTTGATGTCCTGATTGACGCTGTCCATCTGCGTGTAGGCATTGCCCACGCTGTCCTTGCGCGCGATGAGCTGAGTCTGTAGCTCGTTAATGTCGTTAATGAGGCTGTTGACCTCGTTTATCATGTCGTTGCGCACGGACTCGGAGTCCATGCTCTCGACCCAGCCTCTGATTTTATCAATACGCGCTATTGCGCGGTCGATTATCGCGCCGGGGTCGGGGATGCGTCCCTTGAGCGCCTGCAGCTTTGCCTCAAGATTATCGAGTATCTGGTTTACCGCCTGCTTGAGCAGCGGAGAGCCGCCCCATGAGCTGATTATGCCGAGCAGGGAGTCGAGATCCTTGTCGATATCGTCAAGCGCCTTGACGATGCTGTTTGAGAGGTCGCCCGCAACGCTGGAGCCCGTGCCGATGGCGTTACTGACGGAGCCTACGGTGTTGCCGGCGTTTATAACGACGTTGCCGGCATCGTTTATCGTCGCAGCGGAGACCTCAAGCAAATTCCCCGTCTCCGACATCAGGTTCTTTACCGAGCTCAGCACAAGGGTCAGCTCCTTGAGCTGATTGCAGGCATTGTCAAGAGAGCTTGTGAGGCTGTTTGCAATGTCGTCCGAGTCGAGCCCGAAGGCGCGCACCATGGAGCTTACTGCGTTTATCGCATCCGCCGCCTTCTCGACGATGGTGTTATTTATCTGCTCCTGAACGGCGGTCTTGGCCTTGCCAGTTATCTTGGGAGCGATGGCGTTTTTCTTCTCGTTTTCGTAATATTCTATCTGCGGGTGACGCATATTGCCGTCAAGTATGCTCAAGAAGTCCCCGGTAAACTCGGGCGGGACGATGAGCGCGGCGTAATATTCGCCGGAGTAGACGCCCGACAGCGCCTCATCGCGCGTATCGAGGAAAACCCAGCCCATCTGGTCGTTGGACTCAAGTCCCTCCATGACCATCTCGCCGATGTTGAGATGCAGACCGAGCAGCTCACAGCCGTCGTCCTCATTCGCAACGGCGACCTTGATGTTTGAGGTCGAGGCAGGACCATAGGGGTCCCAGTTTGAAAGGATATTGAACCATGCATAAAGCGAGGGGACGAGGCAGAGACCCATTATGACCACGACGGCCACAACGCTCTGTCCGAGACGCTTCATGTCAAGATGAATGATTTTGCCTATTTTTTTCATACCTGATCCTCCGATGCGCCCTCCTGCTTATCCTCGCTTTGGCTCTTGCTGCCGTACTCGGCGCAAAGCTCGTCGATAAGCTTATTCTCCTCCGACACTGCCGCATTGGGGCTGCTGCTTTTCTGCGCTGCAAGCGCTGCGCGGGCAGCCTCGGTAGCGGACTCAAGCTCACCCAGCGTCTCGGCAAATTTCTGGCGGCGCTGGCGGACAACGATATCCGCGCTCTCCTCGCCGAAGTCCTGCTCGCGGCGGGTTATCTCCTCCACCTTGCGCTTGAGCTCATAGTTAACGTATTCAACGGCGATAAGATAGGCGGCGACGGCAAACATCGTCACTATCCACATCAGCAGGAAGATGACCTTCGAGCCCTCCGTAATGAACATCAGCGTCAAAAACAGCACCGTGGAGATAACCAGCGCCCAGAGTCCCTTATGTATGCGGATCTGGTTCGCGTAATACAATGCTTTGACCTCGCTGACGAGGCGGTCGTATAACTTGTGATAGCTATGCTCTGACATTGCACTGCACCTCCTTAAAACAGTCCGGTTTCTTCGAGACGTTCTTCCATAAAGTGATTGATGCCGACAAAGGGCTTACGCACAAAGAGTCCGATTATCAGCGCGGCAAGCGCAAAGATAAGCAGTTGGGCAAGCTTTGTGACGAAGATGTTCCCGTACAGTCCGCAGATGCACTCGCGCATTGCGTCTATGGCGTAGGGGAAGGGGAAGAACAGGTATATCTTCTGGTAAACATGGGGCAGCAGCTCTATCGGGAAGGTACCGCTGGAGCCCGCTATCTGGAGAACCATGATAACAACGACTATCGCCTTGCCGACGTCGCCGAAGGAGACTGCCAGCGAATATATCAAGAGGCTGAAGGTCAGGCTCGTCACCGCGCCCGCAAGGAACAGAAGTCCGGGGTGCAGACATTGTATCTTCAAAATCAGCAGGTCGCCGGCGATAATTATCGCGGTCTGTATCTGGTTTATGACAAAGTACAGGAGATAGCGGCCGAAGAAAAGCTGCACGGGCTTGGGCTTGACAAGTCCCTCGGTGCCTGCATGGGGCTTTATGATGACGGAGAGGATAACGCCGCCGACCCAGACTGCAAGGACGGAGTAGAAGGGGGTCATTGCCGAGCCGTAGTTTTCTATCGGGTAGACCGGGGTGATGCTGGTCTGCACTATCTGCGCAAGATACTGACCGTAGACCACGGGGCTTCCGCCGAGCAGGTCAACGAGCACCGCAAAGTAGTCCTCGTCGGTCGTGATGTTATCAAGCTTTTGAAGCGTCTCCATCAGAGAGTCGACAACACGCGAGGCGGCGGGCTGCAAGGCATGCAGGGTATCGTCCAGCGCGGTCTTTGTGCTCTCGACTGCGTCACGCAGCAAAAGCGCGTCGTTATTGAGCTTGCGGACGCTGTCCAGCGTCGCGGCAACGTTCAGGAATATATCCTCGACGGCCTTGGTCAGCTCCTCCGCGCCGGGGACGAAGTTGTCCGTAAGACCGAAGATGGTATCGACTATATCCTGACAGTCGCCCACGGCCTGCTGAATATCGTCTCTGTGCGGCAGGGCGTTGAGCCACTTGCCGAGATCATAGAAATTATTCGCTATCTGCTGCGCCAGAGCCTTGGCCTCCGAAACGGCGATATTATCGCCGGGGAGGGAGTTGCCCCAGTCGCTCACCTTGTTGCCCATGGCTATCGCGTCCGCTGCTGCCTTCTCGACCGCCTTCTTTGCGGACTCTATCGCCTCGGCATTGCCGGAGTTGACCGCATCCTGAAGTCTGTCAAGGGAGGCCTGAACCTTTTCAAGTGCCTCGTAAATGGCAATATCCATCTCGGCAACATTGTCGCGTATCTTGTCGCCCTCGGGGAGCTTGGAGTTGAGATCGGCGATTATCCCGTCAAGCACGGAGCTGTCGATCGTGATATTGTCGGAGTCTCCCGCGCCGAACTTATCGAGCGCGTGCTGGGCGGCCCTCAAGGTGGTCAGCGCCTGCTGGAGCACGATATGCAGCGCCTCGCGGGGATTATCCTCGGCTATCTCATCGGCGATGAGGTTTGCCTGCTCCATGATGCCGCTTATGAGAACCTCAAGATAGTTCTCGTTTATACTGCGCTTGAGCGACTCCGCCGCCGTGTCGGTTATCTTTGTCGCAACGGCGTTTTTCTTCGCGTTTTCGTAGTAGGTTATCTCGGGCTTGCCGTTCCACTCGGTCAGCATATTATACATGCTGTAAGAGAAGTTCTCGTCAATGACGATGGCGGCATAGTAGTCGCCGGAGTACACGCCGTTGACGGCCTCCTCCTCGCTGTCCGTGATGACCCAGTCTATCGCGGTGCTTTCGCGCAGGTCTGCTATGATATCGTCGCCCTTGTTGACCTTTTCGCCGCTGTCGGTCACATAGCCCTTATCCATAGAGGCCACGGCAATCGAAATATTGCCCGTATTGCCGTAGGGGTCCCAGTTGGCATAGATATTGAGCCATGCGTACAGACTCGGCAGGATCATTATGGCTATCGCCACAACGAAGGCGAAGAAATGCCTGCTGATGGCCTTGACGTCCCGTCCGAAGATTTTGAATATGTTTCGCATAATTCCTCCGTACCTGCTGACAAATATTCTTACACTACTTAATGCTTACATTCCTCATATTATATATTTCACTTCCTCCTTTGGCAACAACAAAAGTAACATTTCTGCGCAAGAACGCTATTTTGCATGAAAAACAGACACTTTCGGGGGCAAGCTTAGAAATGCAAACTGCCCTCCGATTTTGACGCAAATCGGGGGACAGTTGTTCTCTCTTATTTATATAAATCGAGCTGGCGCTCCACCTGCGGCAGCTTTTTCACCTTGGGCTGAGCGTAGACCTTGCCGCGTGCGACGACCATTGCAGGCTCACGCAGAGCCTCAAGGCTCTCGAGCGGATTTGCGGCAGTGACCACAAAATCGGCGCACTTGCCCTTATCTATGCTTCCGGTCACGTCGGCAAGCCCCGCTATTTCGGCGTTTACCATGGTAGCCGTGTGCAGGGCGAAGGCGTTCGTAACGCCGCAATACTTACGGAAGTAATTGAGTTCGCGCCACATATCGTACTGCGTGACGTAGGGGCAGCCGGTGTCCGTGCCGAGACCGACGGGCAGACCGGCGGCGAGGCAGGCGATTGCGCAGTCTATCATGCCCTTGAAAACGACCTCGCCGTTATACTGCTCGGTCTCGTTTATATGGCTTATCTCGCGGTCAAAGAGCGCATATGGCAGCGCCGGGGATATTGTCGTGACCAGTGCGGCCCCGGTGGACTTGAAAAGCTCCAGAATGCTCTCGTCAGGCTCCGCGCCGTGCTCTATCGTGTCAACGCCGTTTTCAAGCGCGACACGCACACCCTCCGGGCTCTCAACGTGCGCCGCGACCTTGAAGCCGAGACGGTGCGCCTCGTCACAGGCGGCCTTGACGTACTCGGGCGGCATTTTCAGTGCGCCGGGCTCGCCCTTTTTCGTTGCGTCCAGTACGCCGCCGGTTATCATAAGCTTTATTAAATCGGGCTTGCCCTCGGCTATTTTAGCCACAAAGCCCCTTGCCTCCTCCGCGCTGTGCGCCTCGTAGGCAAGCGAGCCTGCCATGTGCCCGCCCGGAACGGAGACCGCCATATTCGCCGCGAGTATGCGCGGACCGACAAGCCTGCCGCTGTTTATACCGTCGCGTATCTTTCCGTCAAACTCCATGATGCCGCCAACCGTGCGTATCGTGGTAACGCCGCTCATAAGCTGAGTTTTTGCGTTTGCGGCGCAGACAAGCTCCACCACACGGCGCATGAGCGCGTTAGCGGTGACGATTTTTACAAGCTTTGTGACGTCCGACTGCTTTTTCTTGGGGCGGCCGGAGGCGGGCAGATGGAGATGAAGATTTATAAGTCCGGGCATGATATACTTGCCGCCGAGGTCTATCTTCTCGCAGTCGGCGCTCTCGCTGCCGGCGGGGACGATGTCGATTATGCTCTCGCCCTCGGTGATGATGCTTAGACCGGTCTGAGGCTGCATATTCTTGCTGCCGTCAAGTATGATGCCGTTGATAAACGCTTTTTTCATGCTGTTAGCTCCTATATCTATACCATCGCTTGACAAGGGCAAACGCGGTTTTGACAGGCGAAAATGCGCTCATACTTCGTCAAGCCCCTTGACAATACGGCAGTATTCCCTGCGGGTCTTTTCTCGTCTGAACACATTTCCGCTCCGGCAAAACTGCTTCGCACCTGACGGCGATGGATTTTCGAGTGATTTTTGTTTTTTGAGATGAAGGCGGGCCGGCGCCCGCCAAGGCGAAAAGGGTAAAAAGCGCCGAAAGGGCGCGCTGTCAGGCGTGTCTGCCCTTATCAAGCGATGGTATCTGCCTTCATTATAATATTGCTTCGCGCGATTTTCAACAGTTCGTTAAGGCTTTCGGCGCTTATAAATAATATGACGAAATATGCGGCCGCAAATATTCGCCATTTTGTGCGTGCTGCTGCTTGACAATATATGATTATCCGTATAAAATACGTCGTGTACTACCTATTATTCTTGCTGTAAGAGGTGATGCATATGGAGCGCGAGCTGCCGATGGGAGTGCGATTTTCGGTCTTGAACCGCAGCTTCCGCCGCCGCATCGACGAGCTTGTCGGCGCGCTGGGGCTCACCGGCGTTCAGGGCTTTGTCCTGTGCGAGCTGCACCGCATGGAGAAGGACATGGCGCGCGAGATAAATCAGCGCGACCTTGAGCACGCCACGAGCCTGAGCCACCCGACGCTAAACGATATTATCAAGCGTCTTGAGATGAAGGGCTTTGTGAGCTGCCGCACGAGCACACGCGACCGGCGGTCAAAATGCATAGCCTCCACGCCGCAGGCGGAGGAGGTGTTCCGCAGCATGGACAGCATTGATAAGACCGTGTTCGATGAGCTGTGCCGCGGGCTGAGCGGAGAGCAGATATCCGCATTTCTTGAAACCATTGACATTATGCTGAAAAATGCCGCAGAGCTGCATGCAGCGCAGTGCCCCGGCGGGAAGGGATGTGACGGCGAATGATAAAAAAACTGGCCGCCAGCGTGAGAGAATATAAAAAGCCTGCTATTCTCACACTTATATTTATAGTGGGCGAGGCGTTTATAGAGACGCTGATACCGTTTATAACCGCAAGACTCGTTAACCTTATCAAATACGGCGCGCCCATGCCGCAGGTCGTGCGCATAGGGCTTTTTCTCGTGCTTATGGCCTGTGTTTCGCTGTGCTTCGGCGGAGTTGCCGGGGCCACCTGCGCCAAGGCCTCCACGGGCTTTGCAAAAAATCTGCGCCACGATATGTTTGAGCGGATACAGAGCTTTTCCTTTGAGAATATCGACAAATTCTCCTCCGCCTCTCTCGTTACCCGCATGACCACGGACATATCTAACGTCCAGATGTCATTTATGATGATAATCCGCATGGCAATACGCTGCCCGCTCATGTTCTTATTCTGCATCATCATGGCCTTTATCATGGGCGGCAAGCTTGCGCTGACCTTTGTGGTCGTGGTGCCGGTGCTCGTATTCGGGCTTATCATGGTGGCGCACACGGCGATGCCCGCGTTCCGCGCGGTTTTCCGCAAGTACGACCGGCTGAACGAGTCCGTCGAGGAAAACGTCCGCGGTATGCGCGTCGTCAAGGGCTTTGCGCGTGAAAACTACGAAAAGCAGAAGTTCGGCGCAGCCTCCGAGGATATATGCAAGGACTTCACCCGCGCCGAGCGTATCGTAGCGCTGAACTCTCCCCTGATGCAGCTTTGCGTCTACTTCAACATGATATTCGTCCTCACCGTCGGCTCCAAGCTCGTCATCACAAGCGGCGGACAGAGCATCGATGTCGGTCAGATGTCCGCAATGCTGACCTACGGCTTCCAGATACTCATGTCTCTTATGATGATATCCATGATATACGTCATCCTCACGATGTCCGCAGAGTCTGCAAGACGTATATGCGAGGTGCTGTCCGAAAGCTCCGCGCTCAGTAATCCCGAAAGCCCCGTCACCGAGGTTCGGGACGGCTCGGTCGATTTTGACGGCGTATCCTTTAAGTATTCCGCCACGGCGAAGAAGTTTGCGCTGCGGGACATTGATCTACATATAGCCTCCGGCATGACCGTCGGTATTCTGGGCGGCACCGGCTCAAGCAAGACCACGCTTATCCAGCTCATCTCCCGCCTCTACGACGTGACCGAGGGCAGCGTAAGGGTCGGCGGCGTGGACGTGCGCGACTACGACATGGAGACGCTGAGAAACAGCGTCGCGGTCGTGCTGCAAAAAAATCTTCTTTTCTCCGGTACTATCAAGGAAAACCTCCGCTGGGGCAATCCCGACGCAAGCGACGAGGAGCTTGCAGAGGCCTGTAAGCTTGCGCAGGCGGACGACTTTGTGCGCAGCTTTCCCGACGGCTACGATACATGGATAGAGCAGGGCGGAACAAACGTCTCCGGCGGTCAGAAGCAGAGGCTGTGCATTGCGCGCGCACTGCTGAAAAAGCCGAAGGTGCTGATACTTGACGACTCGACCAGCGCCGTCGATACCCGCACCGATGCGCTGATACGCGCAGGCTTCAGAGCATATATACCCGAAACGACGAAAATAATCATAGCCCAGCGCGTTGCCTCCGTGCAGGACGCGGATATGATAATCGTCATGGATAACGGCCGCATCGCCGCGACCGGCACAAGCGAGGAGCTTATGCGCACAAGCGAAATTTACCGCGAGATCTGCCAGCAGCAGATGAACGGAGGTGAGGACGATGAGTAAAAGACCCGATAATGCTCATCCCCGCGCAAAGAAGGGTACGATAAAGCGCGTTATCAAAAAGCTTGTGGGCTACTATCCCGTGCTCGCCCCGCTCACCGGGCTTTGCATACTCTTTTCCGCCATCGTCTCGGCAATTCCGGCGATATTCATGCAGAACGTGCTGTCCATCGTCGAGAAATACTATAAGCTTCAGGACTGGGCAGGCGCAAAGGCCGAGATAATGCCATGGGTCACAACGCTTATCGTGCTGTATGTCCTGTCGGTGCTGTCGATAGCGCTCTTTAATCAGCTTGTTGCATACATGACTCAGGGCTTCCTCAATAAGCTCCGCCGCGAGATGTTTGACGGGATGCAGGATCTGCCGATAAAATACTTCGACACTCATCAGCACGGCGACATCATGAGCTATTACACAAACGACATTGACACCCTGCGTCAGCTCGTCTCTCAGGCGATTCCTGCCTTTATTCAGGCGGGGGCGGTGGTGCTCTGCGTTTTGAGCATCATGCTTTACTACAGCATACTCATGACCCTGATACTCCTGCTCGGCGTGACGGCGATGATATTTGTCGCCAAGAAGGTCGGCGGCGGCTCGGCGCGCTTCTTCCTGCGCCAGCAAAAGTCCGTTGCAAAGACCGAGGGCTATATTCAGGAAATGATGAACGGGCAGAAGGTAGTCAAGGTGTTCTGTCACGAGGAGCAGTGCATCCGCGACTTTGACGCGATAAACGACGCGCTGTGCGAGGACAGCTTCCGCGCAAACGCCTACGCCAATATCCTCGGCCCCATAATCATGAACATCGGCAACGTCCTTTATGTTACTCTGGCTCTGGCCGGCGGCGTATTCCTGCTGGCGGGGGTGCCGAACTTCAGCATATCCGGCGCGGCGTTCAGCGTCAGCATACTTGTCCCCTTCCTCAATATGTCCAAGCAGTTTACCGGCAACGTAAACCAGCTCAGTCAGCAGATAAACGCAATCGTCATGGCAGGTGCGGGCGCGGAGCGTATATTCTCGCTCATCGACGAAAAGCCCGAAGCGGATAACGGCTATGTCACGCTTGTAAACGCCGAGATAGCCCCCGACGGCAGCATCACCGAGAGCGCCGAGCGCACCGGGCACTGGGCGTGGCGGCATCCGCACAGTGACGGCAGCATCACCTTTAAGGAGCTGTGCGGCGACGTGCGTATGTACGATGTTGACTTCGGCTACGAGGAGGGCAAGCCCGTGCTGCACGACGTCACGGTCTACGCCGAGCCCGGACAGAAGGTGGCCTTTGTCGGCGCGACCGGCGCGGGTAAGACCACGATAACAAACCTTATCAACAGGTTTTATGACATTGCCGACGGCAAGATACGCTATGACGGCATAAACATCAACAAAATCAAGAAGGCTGACCTCCGCCGTTCACTCGGTCTGGTGCTTCAGGATACAAATCTCTTTACGGGGAGCGTGCTTGACAACATCCGCTACGGACGTCTTGACGCAACGGACGAGGAGTGCGTCGCGGCGGCGGAGCTTGCGGGCGCGGACGATTTTATAAGCCGTCTGCCCGAGGGCTACAAAACGCAGCTTACGAACAACGGCGCAAATCTCTCTCAGGGGCAGCGGCAGCTCATAGCGATTGCGCGGGCAGCCGTGGCGGATCCGCCGGTCATGATACTGGACGAGGCGACAAGCTCCATTGATACCCGCACCGAGGCGATAGTTCAGCGCGGTATGGATAAGCTTATGGAGGGGCGCACGGTGTTTGTCATCGCGCACAGGCTTTCCACGGTCAAGAATTCCAACGTTATCATGGTGCTTGACCACGGACGCATAATCGAGCGCGGCAGCCATGAAAAGCTCATCGCCGAAAAGGGTGTGTATTATCAGCTCTATACCGGCGCCTTTGAGCTGGAGTAAAATTGATAATTCTCCATAAAAAGCCTATCACGCAAAAAGCACCTGCACTTTTTATCGTGCAGGTGCTTTTCTTTCTTTTCTCCCCCCGGGTGTTCCGGTCAGGGTACACGGCTCGGTTTGTGGAAGGAGTATAGGTTGTGAGTTGAGGTTTGTGTGTGTTTGTGAGATAGGTACCGACATATACCCTGACCGCAGCGCCCGGGAAATTTTACATAAAGATATTTACAAATATTTAGAAAGCGTGTATAATGTAAAAGTTTAACAAGAATAATGTTACTTTTATTCTATCTTCACCTTGAAGCGTGGTCAATTATATCAAAAAATTTTGCCGTGAACAGGCTGCATGTCGATTATGCATTTTTTCGCGTCGAATATGCACTTTTGAAAGATTTTGGGAGAGGGTTCTATGTCATTTGCCGGAATTTATGTGTCAATTCCTACCTTAGTATCAAATTTTATCCAGTTTAACATTTGGGGCATTGCGATGAACTTCCTCCTGACGCGGCGCTTCGGAAAGTGCAAGACCTTTCTGCTGCTCCAGCCGATCATCCTTGTTATCGTATTCGCTCCGCTGTTTCTGCCCTATCTGTCCGTCTGGCGGGCGATTTTCGGGCTTGTCACATGGGCGCTGCCTCTGCTGCTCTACTCCGACCGACTGAGCAAAAAGCTTGTCGTTTTCGTTATCTGCACGCTCACAACGATGCTGGTCGAGATGTGGATATCCGTCGTACTGCCGCCGGATGTAATCGCCGCCGGTATCTCGGCGCAGCCCATAGCGTATCAGTGCGGTATCTACGCGATTTACGACTCGAGCACCGCCGTACTGCTGGCTCTGGCCACCCTTGCCTTTAAGCGCTTTGAAAAAAAGTATCAGAACAATCTTTCCCTGCGCAACTGGCTGAGCTTCGGGCTTTTCCCGCTGAGTCAGTATGTGCTTCTCTGCGGCTGGTTCTCCGAATTTGCACTTGAGGACTTTTCCTACAGTAACCTGATATTTATGCTCACAGCCGAGATTATCTGTCTCGCCGCCGACGTGCTGCTCTATTTCAGCATGACCAACATCGCAAACCGTTCTCGTCTCGCCACGGAAAACGAGATGCTGATAAAGCAGATAGATTCTCAAAAGGCGCATTATGCCGCGCTGACGAATCAGTACGAGGATATCCGCCGTATGCGGCACGATATATCAAATCATATCTTCACGATTAACCTTCTTCTCAAGGAGAGGCGCTCCGAGGAGGCCGCCGCCTACGCCGAGGAGCTCAAAAAGGAGACGGACTATTCTCCGCAAATCGGTCAGTGCCGCAATCCCGTCACCGACGCATTCCTGTACGCACGCTCCAAGGAGCTTGAGGAGCAGGGCGTGAGTCTGGACCTTCACGTAAACGTTCCGCGCATCCCGCAGATAAGCAATATCCACATGGTCAGCGCTCTCGGAAATCTTCTGGATAACGCTGCGGAGGCCGCGCTCAAGTGCGAAAAGCCATGGATAAAGCTCTTTGTCAATTACGTCAAGGGCTATCTTATCATCGAGGTCTCAAACCCCGTACCGCCGACGGCGGAGAAGAAGCGCCGCATACCCGAGCTGCCGCGCGGCGTTGGCACCCATATCCTGACCGAAATCGCCGAGACGTATTCCGGACAGTACACCGCCCACGAGCAAGCCGGAGTATTCCTCGCCACGCTTACACTGAGAGGAGAGAATGAAAATGCTGCGAGTAGCGATATGTGACGATGAGCGCCTCCACCGCCAGCATACCGCTGAGCTTACCGAGCAGGCTCTTGAGGGCCGCGGAGCAGATATAAGCTGCTTTGACGGCGCGGAGTCCCTGCTGCGCACCATGGATGAGGGCTACACGCCCGACATCGCCATTCTGGATATCGAGATGGGCGAGGATAAGATGGACGGTATAAGCCTTGCCGAGCAGCTAAACGCGCTCGCCCCGGCCTGCCGTATTATATTTGTCACCTCGTATCTCGCCTTCGCAATGGACGTGTACCGCACGGATCATGTATATTTTATAGTAAAAAATCAGCTTGAGCAGCGTATCGCCGAGGCTCTCGGCAAGGCGGTCGCCGCGCTCGATGCCGACATGAGCAGCGAAATGATGCTTGCCATCAAGTCACGCGGCTCGACCGAGCTTATCCCCGTCAAGGACGTGAAATATATTGAGCGTCTCGGGCGCAAGGCGCACACGGTCACGGTCGGCGCGGAGTATTGGAGCGCGCACACCCCGGCAGAACTTCTGCGCGGGCATGAGGAGCAGTTTATCCGCTGTCACCAGAGCATATGGGTAAATCCGCAGTGGATATCGGCGTTAAAAAGCGACGAGTTTCAGCTCAGCGACGGCAGCTCCGTGCCCATCAGCCGAAGCTATAAGCAGACGGCGCGTGAGCAGTTCTTCGCCTCGCTCCGCCGCCAGCAAAGCGATATTGGCTAAGTTCTTACGCGCAAGTGTTGACAAGTCCGGCAAAGAAAATTATAATGACAAGCAGATAAGCAATTCACGGCAGGGAGAGTTCTTTTCCTGCCGTAATTTCATATCAGCTATTATTTGCTTTGCGATTGGAGGTATCAGGATGAAGCGCGTTCTTAATTTTTCGGCGGGGCCGTCCATGCTCCCGCTCGAGGTGCTTGAGGAGGCTCAGCGTGAGCTTTTGGATTATAAGGGCTGCGGCAGCAGCGTGATGGAGATGAGTCACCGCTCAAAAGACTACGCCCCGATAATCGAGGGCGCGGAGGCCTCACTGCGGCGGCTTATGAACATCGGCGAGGACTATTATGTGCTGTTTTTGCAGGGCGGCGCCTCGCTGCAATTTTCCATGATACCGATGAACCTTGCCCGGCGCGGCGACACGGCGGCGTATATCGTGACCGGTCAGTTTGCGGGTAAGGCTCTGGACGAGGGCGCGCGCTGGTGCAATGCCCTGTGCATAGCAAGCGGAAAGGACGCGGGCTTTGCAAAAATCCCGGATTTTCACGCAGAGGACTTGCCGCAGGACGCAAAATATCTGCACATAACAGTAAACAACACGATTTTCGGCACGATGTGGGACGCATTGCCCGAGACAGGCTCCGTGCCGCTGGTGGGCGATTTGTCCTCGATAGCGCTCGGGCGGGAATTTGACATGAGCAAATTCGGTCTTGCCTACATGGGCGCGCAGAAGAATATGGGCATTGCGGGGCTTACGGTCGTGGTGATAAAAAAATCGCTCGTTTCAGGCGAGCTTGACAGTCTCGTGCCCTCGATGCTGCGCTATGAGCTGATGGCTAAAAACGCCTCCATGTATAACACGCCTCCCGCCTTTGCGATATACATGGCGGGGCTTGTATTCAGCTGGGTCGAGGCTCAGGGCGGCGTTGCGGAGATGGAGCGGCGAAACCGTGAGAAGGCGGATCTGCTCTACTCCGTGCTCGACGAGTCCAGGCTCTTTACTCCGCGCGCCGACAAGGCAAGCCGTTCCATAACGAATGTGTGCTTCACTCTGCCGAGTCCGGAGCTGACCGCCGATTTTCTGCGCATGGCCGAGGGGCGCGGCATGATAAACATAAAAGGTCACCGCGTCACCGGCGGCTGCCGCGCGTCTATATATAACGGTATGCCGCTTGAGGGCATAGAGCGCCTTGCCGAATGTATGAAGGCTTTTGAAAGGGGGCAGCGCACATGAAAAACGCAGATAATATTAATCGTCTTTTTGTCCCGCTCGGGCTTCGCCTGCCGGAGATACTGCTTCCGGCGCGGGATTTTGATAAATTTGCCGTCATCGCCTGCGATCAGCACTCCGCAGAGCCGGAATACTGGGATGAGACGGAGCGCATCGTCGGAGACTGCCCCTCCGCGCTGCGTCTGATGCTTCCGGAGGCATGGCTCGGGCGCAAAAACGCCGGGGTCGAGGTTCCGGAAAATATGCGGCGCTATCTCGCCGACGGCAGTCTCAAGAGCATAGGCGAGGGCTTTGTCTATGTGCGCCGGCAGACCGCCGACGGCATACGCCACGGGCTTCTTGCCGCCATCGACCTCGAGCAGTACGATTTCAGCCCCGAGGCGGACACGCTTGCCCGCGCGACCGAGGCAACGGTGCGTGAGCGTCTGCCCGCGCGAGTTGCGCTTCGGCGTGAGGCTGTACTCGAAATGCCGCATGTGCTCGTGCTGACCGACGACCGCGAGAACGCCGTGACCGCGCTCCTGGAGGCAGCGCTCGACCGGCTCCCAAAGCTCTATGATTTTGAGCTCATGCAGGGCGGCGGGCACATTGAGGGCTATCATGTCTGCGACGAAGCGCTTTGCGGCAGTCTCGCCGCCGCGCTCAACAGGCTCAATGACAATCGCGGCTCTGCACCGCTCTACGCCGTCGGCGACGGGAACCACTCTCTTGCCGCAGCGCGGGAATGCTGGCTTGAACAGCGCGAGAGCATCCCGGTCTCCGAGCGTGAAGCGCATCCCCTGCGCTATGCTCTGGTAGAGCTTGTCAGCATCTACGATGAGGGTCTGAGCTTTCACCCGATACACAGGCTTCTCTGCGGAGTTGAGCCGGAGCAGGTGCAGCGCGAGCTGAATTTTGACGCGGCAAACCCGCCCTCGCTTCAGGAGCTTCAGCCCCGGCTTGACGAATGGCTGTCGCAGCACCCGGAGGCGGAGCTGGAATACATACACGGCGCGGAGGAATGCCGCAGACTCGGCACGGCTCCCGACCGGCTGAGCATAGTGTTCCCGCACTTTGAGCGCGGCGACTTCTTTGCGACGATACAGCGCAACGGGATATTTGTCCGCAAGAGCTTTTCTCTCGGCAGCGCAAACGAAAAGCGCTATTATCTCGAATGCCGCAAGATCCGATAAACGAGCTGTGACGGCACACAGCTTTATAACAGACAGCATCCCGGCGGTGTGACAAGCTCACACCGCCGGGATATCTTTTTTATTTCTTCTTTTTATTAAACAAGCCGCTCTTGAGAGTGTCCGACTCGCCGGTCGTTGCGGCGAACTGACGCAAAAGCTCCTTCTGCGCGCTCGTCAAATTCTTGGGCACTGCCAGACGAATCGTGACAAACTGGTCGCCGCGTCCGCTGCCGCGCAGATAGGGAATACCCTTGCCGCGCATACGGAACACCGCGTCCGGCTGCGTCCCCTCAGGGATGGTCAGCTTTACCTTGCCGTCGAGCGTCGGGACCTCGATCTCCGCGCCCAGCGCCGCCTGTGCATAGCTTATCTCCTGTTCAAGCAGCACGGAGCTGCCGTCGCGCTCAAATCTTGCGTGCGGGCGGACGATTATCGTGACGAGCATATCGCCCTGCGGACCGCCGTTTGCGCCGGAGTTGCCCTGACCGCGCAGAGAGATGGTCTGTCCGTCGTCGATACCGGCGGGGACATTGACGCTTATCTTATGCTGCTTGCGGATGCTGCCCATGCCGCGGCAGGTGGAGCAGGGCTGATGGATTATCTTGCCCGTGCCTCTGCACTTGGAGCAGGGCGAGCTCGACTGCGCCATGCCGAAGGGTGTGCGCTGCGTGGTACGGACGCTGCCCGTGCCCTTACAGTCGGGGCATATCTCGGGCGTTGTGCCGGGGGCGCAGCCCGTACCCTTACAATCGGGGCAGGGCTCAACACGGCCGACGGTGACCTCCTTCTTGCAGCCGAAGGCGGCCTCCTCAAAGCTCACGTTGAGCTGGACTCGTATGTTATCGCCCTTGCGCGGCGCGTTCGGGTTGCGGCTTGCGCCGCCTCCGCCAAAGCCGAATATGTCGCCGAATATATCTCCGAGGTCGCCGAAATCACCAAAGCCGCCGAAGCCGCCAAAGCCACCGCCGCCGAAGCCGGCGTTCGGGTCAAAGGCCGCGTGACCGTACTGGTCGTACTTGGCGCGCTTATCGTCATCCGACAGCACCTCATACGCCTCGTTGACCTCCTTGAAGCGCTCCTCACAGGCCTTGTCGCCCGGGTGGAGGTCAGGGTGGTTTTCCTTGGCAAGTCTGCGGTATGCCTTCTTTATTTCATCTGCCGAAGCGCCCTTTTGAAGGCCGAGCACCTCATAGTAATCGCGTTTTTCTGCCATACTCTGGACTCCTATATACGCACCATTGAGGCGGGGATATTTCCTCGCCTCAACGTGTTATTTTTGTCGGGAATAGATTACTTCTTGTCGTCGTCAACTACGGTGTAGTCCGCGTCGTAGTAATCCTGACCGTTGCCGCTGGTGCCGCCCTGTGCGCCGCCTGCCGCCTGATTCGGGTCGAAGCCTGCGCCCTGTGCGCCGCCTGCCGCCTGATACATCTTCTCGCTGACCTTGTAGAAGGCCTGAGTCAGTTCCTCAGTTGCGGCCTTGATGGCTGCGGTGTCGGTGCCGGTCAGTGCGGTCTTGAGCGCGGTGAGCTTGCTCTCGACTTCGCTCTTGTCGGCGGCGTCGAGCTTGTCGCCCATCTCGCCCAGAGTCTTCTCGGTCTGGTAGACCATCTGGTCGCCCTGATTGCGGACGTCGATCTCTTCCTTGCGCTTTGCGTCCTCAGCAGCGTACATCTCGGCCTCCTTGACGGCCTTGTCGATGTCTTCCTTGGACATGTTGGTGGAGGAGGTGATGGTGATGTGCTGCTCCTTGCCGGTGCCGAGATCCTTTGCGGAGACGTTCACGATGCCGTTCGCGTCGATATCAAAGGTGACTTCGATCTGAGGTACGCCGCGGCGAGCCGGAGCGATGCCGTCCAGATGGAAGCGGCCGAGGCTCTTATTGTATGCTGCCATCTCGCGCTCGCCCTGAAGGACGTTGACCTCAACGGAGGTCTGGTTGTCAGCGGCGGTGGAGAACACCTGGCTCTTCTTGGTGGGGATGGTGGTGTTGCGCTCGATGAGCTTGGTGCACACGCCGCCGAGAGTCTCGATGCCGAGGGACAGCGGAGTGACGTCCAGCAGGAGGATGCCCTCGACGTCGCCGCCGAGAACGCCGCCCTGAATGGCCGCGCCGATAGCGACGCACTCATCGGGATTGATGCCCTTGAAGCCTTCCTTGCCGATCAGGGTCTTGACCATTTCCTGAACTGCGGGGATACGGCTGGAGCCGCCGACCAGCAGAACCTTGGAGATATCGCTGGGCTTCAGGCCGGAGTCGGACAGAGCCTGCTTTACGGGGCCGACGGTCTTTTCGACGAGGTGATGAGTCAGCTCGTTGAACTTTGCGCGGGTCAGGGTCACGTCGAGGTGCTTCGGGCCGGTAGCGTCGGCGGTGATGTACGGGAGGTTGATGTTAGAGGTGGTCACGCCGGACAGCTCGACCTTCGCCTTCTCGGCAGCCTCACGCAGACGCTGCATTGCGACCTTATCGGTGCTCAGGTCGATGCCTTCGGTCTTCTTGAACTCGTCAACGAGGTACTTGGTGATGCATGCGTCGAAGTCGTCGCCGCCCAGACGGTTGTTGCCCGCGGTGGCCAGAACTTCGATGACGCCGTCGCCGATCTCCAGCACGGACACGTCGAAGGTGCCGCCGCCGAGGTCGTAGACCATGATCTTCTGATCGGCCTTTTCCTTATCCAGACCGTAGGCCAGAGCAGCCGCGGTCGGCTCGTTGATTATACGCTTGACGTCGAGACCGGCGATGCGGCCTGCGTCCTTGGTTGCCTGACGCTGTGCGTCAGTGAAGTATGCGGGGACGGTGATGACGGCTTCGGTCACGGTCTGGCCGAGGTAAGCCTCAGCGTCGGACTTCAGCTTCTGCAAAACCATTGCGGAAATCTCCTGCGGGGTGTATGCCTTGTTGTCTATATTCACCTTGTAATCGGAGCCCATCTCGCGCTTGATGGAGGAGATGGTGCGATCGGGGTTGGTGATGGCCTGACGCTTTGCTACTTGGCCGACCATACGCTCGCCGGTCTTTGCGAATGCAACGACGGACGGAGTTGTACGTGCGCCTTCAGCGTTGGGGATGACTACTGCCTCGCCGCCTTCCATGACGGCAACACAGCTGTTAGTAGTACCAAGGTCTATGCCAATAATCTTGCTCATAATTAAATCCTCCGTTATATAAGAATAAGTTTTATACTGAGATTAAATATATAACTTAACAGCTCGCGCTGCTGAGTCCTGATTCAACGTGAAGGCTAGTTTGCAACCTTCACCATGGCGAAGCGGATGACTTTTTCGCCGTATTTGAAGCCTTCCTGAAAGACTTCCACGATCTCGTTCTCGCCCTTTTCCTCGTCGTCCACATGCATCACTGCGTTGTGGAGGCTGGGGTCAAACTTCTGGCCGAGGCTCTCGATGCGGCTCACGCCGAGCTTTTCGAGCGTGGTGTTAAACTGGTTCATTATCATCTCAACGCCCTTGCGGTAAGCCTCGTCCTCCGTGCTCTGCGCCAGTGCGCGAACCAGATTGTCATACACGGGAAGGAACTTCGAGACGGTGTCGGACTTGATGTCGCCGTACAGCCCCTCTTTTTCCTTCTGGCTGCGCTTGCGGAAGTTATCATACTCGGCCATCAAGCGGAGATACTTGTCGTTCGCGGTTTTAAGCTCGTCGGCCTGAGAGGGTTTCTTCTCTTCCTTCTTTTCGGCTTTTTTCTCGTCCTTTTTGGACTTCTTGTCCTTTGCCTCGTCCTTCGTTTCCTCCGGAGCTTCGGCGGACTTGGTCTCTTCCTTGACCTCTTCTTTTACTTCCTGCTCCTGCTGAGGAGCGGTCTTCTTTTCGTCCTGTTTATCTGCCATTTGGATCATCTCCCTTTATTATCAGCTTGTTATGCATCCCCTCCGGCGGGGCTTCTCCGCCGCCCAGTCTCTGGGACAGGCCTGCCGCCAGAAAGCTAAGCTTTGCGGCAACGGCGGAATAATCCATCCTCGTCGGCCCGACTACGCCGATGAGCCCTCGCGTATTGTCGCCCGCGTCATAGCTTGCAATGACAACGCTTGAGTCCTTGAGCTCCTCCGCCACGTTCTCCGGACCTATGAGGACTCGCACCTCGTCGGTTCCGCCCATGCTCTCGCTGGGGGGGAGGATGTATCCGCCGCCGGACAGATAGCTCATCAGGCGATGCGCCTTGTCCGGGTCGCGGAATTCCGGCTGGCTCAGCAGACGGTTTTCTCCGGATATATACGCCGACGGTGTGTTCGCCTCGGTCAAGACCTCTATCGCAAAGGCGGAGATAACGCTCGTCAGCCCCATGGTATCGTCTGCGGCGCGCTCGGTCGAGCTTATCAGCAGGGGGCTTATCTGCTCGGCGGTAATGCCGGTGAAGCCCGCGTTAAAGAGAGAGGACAGCTTCTGCACCATGCTCTGGTCAACGGAGATGGGCAGATGCACCAGACGGTTTTTGACGCTGTTGCTGCTGAGCATCACAACGATTATGAAGGTGTTCGCGTCAACATATATCAAGTCGAACCTGCGGATCGTCACCGCGGTCTGACTCGTCAGCGCCAGCGCGGGGAGGTCGGTAAGCTGGGAAACAAGCTTGCTCACGTCGCTTATCGCGTCGTCGAGCTGCTGCATCTTCTGGTTCATGCGGCGGTTCATTTCCTCCGTCTCCTCCAGAGAGAGCTTTTGCTTTTCCATAAGCTCGTTGACGTACATCCTATAGCCCAAGGGGGTCGGGACTCGGCCTGCCGAGGTGTGCGGCTGCTCAAGATATCCCAGCGCCACAAGCTCCGCAAGCTCGTTGCGAATGGTCGCCGAGGAGCAGCCGAGTCCGGCGTGCTGGGCGATGACCTTGCTTCCTACAGGCTCTGCGGTTTTGATATATTCATCGACCACCGCGGCAAGTATTTTCTTTTTTCTATCGCTGATGACCATTTTGATACCCACCGTTTAGCACTCGAAGCTTTCGCCTGTTGGCACTCTTGCCTTACGAGTGCTAATATACCACCGGGGCAGTTCCTTGTCAATAGCTTCTGCCAAGTTTGCAGCTAAAATTCACATTTTGTACAACATTTTATATAAATAATTGCATGAGAATTTTCGAGCAATAAAAGCTCTGCACGGATTATTGCCGTGCAGAGCTTTTACAAGTACAAAATATTAAATTCTCAGATAAATGCCTTCTCCTTCAGGCGGTGCATTGCCTTTTCAAGCTGCGATTTCGGCAGGGCAAGGTTCATGCGGACGGTGTCCTTCATCATAAAATCCTCGCCGTTTTGCCAGATCACGCCGGCGCGGACGCCGCGCGCCTGAAGCTCGTATATGCTCACGCCGTGCTCGCGGCACCAGTCGCCGCAATCGAGGTAGAGTATGTAGGTGCCCTGAGGACGGGTCACGCGCACGCCGGGGAGGTTTTCCTTGACGAAAGTGCAGGCGTACTCATGATTTTCGTCGATGACGCGGCACATCTCGTCCGCCCACTCCTCGCCCTCTGCGCCGTATGCGCCGATAAGCGCGTGCAGCGAGAAAACATTGCAGGCATTATAACGCCAGCCCACGCTCTGACGCACGATGCGGTCACGCAGGTAGTTGTTATATATAATATGGTAGCTGCCGACAAGACCGGCAAGCGAGAAGGTCTTGCTCGGCGCGTAGAAGGCTATGGTGCGCTCACGCGCATCGTCGGAGACGGACTGGGTCGGGATATGCTTATGTCCGGGCATTATGATATCCGACCATATCTCGTCCGAGATGACAAGACAGTCGTTTGCGGCGAAAATCTCCATCGCCCTTTCAAGCTCCCAGCGCTCCCACACGCGGCCGCAGGGGTTATGCGGTGAGCAGAAGATGGCAAGGTGTATATTGTTCTCCTTGAGCTTTGCGTCCATATCGTCAAAGTCCATGCGCCATATCTCGTCCTCGTCGCGCACGAGAGAGCTGTGTACAAGCACGCGGCCGATGTCTGCCATGGTCTTTGTAAAGCCGACATAGGTCGGGGAATGGACAAGTATCTTTTCGCCCGGAGCGGTCAGCGCCTGAACCGCGGCACTCAGTCCGCCGAGCACGCCGTTTTCGTAGCCGATATGCTTCGGGAGAAGCCCGGTGACTCCGTTGCGGCGCTCGTGCCAAGAGATTATACTGTCAAAATAGCTATCGGGCAGGGCAAAATAGCCGAAGTTCGGCATTTCCAGTCTTTTTGCCATTGCCTCCATTATCGGAGGTGCGGTGGGAAAGCTCATGTCTGCGATCCACATAGGTATTGTTTCCACGCCATCATCCGGCCTAACGTCAAAGGGAACCACATCTGCCGCCAGGGAATCGTGTCCGGCGCGGTCAAGTACTGTTGTAAAATCGTATTTCATGTCTTACCTCAATTTACCTCAATTCAGAAAATCTCTTAGTTTTTTGGAGCGGCTGGGGTGACGCAGCTTGCGCAGCGCCTTTGCTTCTATCTGACGGATACGCTCACGGGTGACGTTAAACTCCTTGCCGACCTCCTCGAGCGTGCGGGTGCGGCCGTCTACGATGCCAAAGCGCAGCTCCAGCACCTTCTTCTCTCTCGGGGCAAGCGTATCAAGCACCTCCTCAAGCTGCTCACGCAGCAGGGAGAAGCTTGCGGCCTCGCTCGGCTCGGAGGCGTCCTCATCGGGGATGAAGTCGCCGAGGTGGGAGTCCTCCTCCTCGCCTATGGGCGTTTCGAGAGACACGGGCTCCTGCGCGATCTTCAGAATGTCGCGCACCTTCTCGACAGGCATATTCATCTCCTCCGCTATCTCCTCGGCGCTGGGGTCATGCCCAAGCTCCTGAAGAAGCTGACGGGAGACGCGGATGGTCTTGTTTATCGTCTCGACCATGTGGACGGGGATGCGGATGGTCCTCGCCTGGTCCGCGATGGCGCGGGTGATGGCCTGACGAATCCACCATGTGGCATAGGTCGAGAACTTATAGCCCTTCTTGTGGTCAAACTTCTCGACCGCCTTGATAAGACCGAGGTTGCCCTCCTGAATTAAATCAAGGAACAGCATGCCGCGGCCGACATAGCGCTTTGCGATGGAGACGACCAGACGGAGGTTTGCCTCGGTCATGCGGTGCTTTGCCTCCTCGTCGCCCTCGCTCATGCGCTTTGCCAGAGCTATCTCCTCCTCGGGGGTCAGCAGGGGGACCTTGCCTATCTCCTTGAGGTACATACGCACGGGGTCGTCGGTGGAGAAGCTGTCCATAAGGGCGTCGGTGTCGTTTATCTCCTCCTCGGTGACCTCCTCTATCTCGTCAAGGTTCTCGATGTCGGGAATCTCGTCGAGCGTGGGTATGGCGTCGGCATTGCCGATGTCGCCGTCGGGTATCTCGATATAGAGAATGTTGTTTGCCTCCAAGGTGTCATAGAACTTGTCCATGACCTCGGAGTCAAGGTTCAGATCCTCCAGCGTCTCCATGTCCTTCGGGGTGAGCTTGCCGTTTTTCTTGCCCTTTTCCAGAAGCTCGTTCAGGCGCTCCTCGGGGGTCTTTTCGGGCTGCTCGGGGACGGGCTCCTTTTTCTTTGCCGCCGATTTCGCAGGGGCCTTTTTCTTGAGCTTGTCCTTCGGCTCGGTCTCGGCCAGCAACTGGTTTGCCATTTCTTCAAGTTCTTTTTCGGTGTAGCTGCGTTCTTCTGCCATAGTCTTATCCCTCATATCCTTTTCTTTCTCTGAGCTTATCCGCAAGTGCGCGGAGATCTGTTTCTCCTGCGGCAAGCTCCGTCTCGTGTCTTATCTTATTTATGTAATCGCGCATGGTCTGCTCCCCGCGTGAGAGCAGCTCCGGCTTTTGGAGAATACTGACGAGCAGCGATATCTCCTCACCCGAAAGCGTATCGCCCAGCGTGGCTGCCGAGACCGAATCGCCACGGCGCAGGCGCTCAAGCATCGCCGAATATATCCTGCCGAGCACCGGGGCGGAAAAGTTCTCCGGCGGAGGAAGCTCCGGCATATTCACAAGCTCAGGCTCAAGATACAAAAGCCGTATCACGCCCTCCTCGGCGGTCGCGGAGCCGGGATTTTCATAGCGAAAGCTCTTTTCGCTCGGCTGCATCTGCCTCTCTGGGCGGCTCTGCTCACGGGCATCCGCACGGCGCGCGCCGCTAAGTATCTTCTTGCGCCGCCGCTCGACCTCGCCTGCCACGACCTCCGCCGCAACGCCCGCAAGCGAGGCGACGCGCATGGAATATACCTGCCGCTCAACCGCGCCGGGAAGCCGCGCCACAAGCTCGGTCGCCTCCTTCAGGAAGCCGACCTTCTGCTCGTCAAGGCTCAGGTCATATTTCGCCGTGACGGAATTGAGGCGGTAATCTATCTGATTTTCGGAGCCCTCGAGCAGATTGCGGAAGGCATCCGCGCCCTTGAGCTTTATATACTCGTCCGGGTCCTTTGCGCCGCTCATGCGCAGCACCTTGACCTTGATATCAAGCTTTTCAAGTATGCCGATGGCGCGCTGTGCGGCCTTGATGCCCGCAGCGTCACTGTCATAGGCGATGATGACCTCGCTTTTATAGCGCGAGATGAGCCGCGCCTGCTCCGGCGTGAGCGAGGTGCCGAGCGAGGCTACCGCCGAGTCGAAGCCCGCCTGATGCAGCGAAACTACGTCTATATTGCCCTCTGAAAGAATTATATATCCGCTTTTTGATTTTTTAGCCAGATTAAGGGCGAAGAGGTTGCGGCTTTTGTTGAATACAAGCGTTTCGGGGCTGTTCATGTACTTGGGCTCTCCATCGCCGATTATGCGTCCGGAAAAGCCGATGACGTTGCCGCGCACGTCTATGACGGGGAACATCAGGCGGCTTCGGAAGGTGTCGTAAAAGCCGTTGTTCCTGCCCTTTCGGACAAGTCCTGCATCGAACATTTCAAAATCCGTGTAGCCCTTGGCCTTCATCGCCTCGCGCAGGCTCTCCCATGCGTTCGGCGCAAAGCCTATGCCGAAGTTCGTCGCCGTCTGGCGGCCTATGCGGCGGCGCTTCATATATTCTATTCCCTCGCGCCCCGCCGGGGAATAGAGCTGCTCATAGAAAAAGCGCGCAGCGTCCTTGTTAAGCGCCAACATACGCGCGCGTTTCCGGCTCTCCCGGTCGTTTTCCTCCTCGGGCATCTGCATCCCGGCGCGGCGGGCAAGAAACTCCACCGCGTCCCGGAAGTCAAGATTTTCTATCTCCATGATAAAATTGATAACTCCGCCGCCCTTGCCGCAGCCGAAGCAGTGATATATCTGCTTATCGGGCGAGACGGAGAACGAAGGCGTCTTCTCGCTGTGGAAAGGACACAGGCCGAACATATTCGACCCGCTCCTCTTGCTCAGCCGCACATAGCCGGACACCACGTCCACTATGTCGTTGCGCTCCACAAGCTCGGTAAGAAAGCTTTCGGAAAAGGCCATGCGCTCACCTCCGATTTGTGATTTATTCTGTTACTTTACAGTCCATGCGAAGGGAATGAACAGCTCGCCGTATTTCTCCATGGCGTAGCCGTCGGTCATGCCGGAGATATAATCGGTCGCCGCTCGCTCTATTCCCTCGCGCTCGATAACGCCGCTGAAATCCTCGGGCAGCGCATCCGGGTGCGCGGTATAGTAGTCGTAAAGGCGGCTGAGAATTCCCTCGACCTTGCTCTCCTCGCCCTTGGCGCGGGGATTTGTATAGACGTCGGAGTGCATGAAGGCATGGAAGAAGTCAAAGGTCTCCTGCATTTTATCCGACATTCTGAGCACTCCGCCGCTGCTGTTTTTGATAAGATCCGTCAGGATTGAGTTTACTCTCTCGCTGTTGCGTCTGCCGCAGTTTTCATGGATAAGCTCCGGCACCTCGTCCTCGGTAAGAATTCCGGCGCGTATGGAGTCGTCCAAATCATGATTGACATAGGCGATACGGTCACAAAGCCGCACGGTCACTGCCTCCGGCGTATCGTCCGGCGCGCCGTGCGTATGGTGAAGTATGCCCATGCGCGTCTCGTAGCAGAGGTTAAGCCCGCGCCCGTCACGCTCAAGTATATCGACGACGCGGAGGCTCTGCTCATAGTGCTTGAAGCCGCCGGGATAAATCTTTGCAAGCGCCCTCTCCCCGGCGTGACCGAAGGGCGTATGCCCCAGGTCATGCCCCAAGGCGATAGCCTCCGCCAGATCCTCATTGAGCGCCAAGGCTCTCGCCACGGTGCGGGCAAGGCGGCTGACCTCCAGGGTATGCGTAAGGCGGGTGCGGTAATGGTCGCCCTCCGGCTGGAGAAAGACCTGCGTCTTGTGCTTCAGGCGGCGGAAGGACTTGGAATGGGTGATACGGTCGATATCCCGCTGAAAGCAGGTGCGGATACAGCATTCATCCTCCGGGACAAGCCGTCCTCTTGAGTCCTCGGACAGCAGCCCGTATGGGCCGATTATGTAATGCTCGGCGCGTTCTCGTTCTTCTCTTGGACAGGACATTGCGGCACCACCTTTATATTTGATTTTAAGGAATTATTCCCTTCGTTTTGTATATACGACGCGAAAGCTTATTTCCCTTTATTTTTTTCAAAAAATATTTTTGCCGTTGTCCGTGACCTTGGAGCAGCGGCAAAAACAAGCCAAATCAAATAATTTTTATAAGACCGAAGGTGATGGCGGACATTATGCCCGAGGCGATAAGCACTCCGAGCAATATACTCGGCACCGCCTTGCGAAGCCGCATATCCAGCAGCGCCGCGATAAGCGCGCCCGTCCACGCCCCGGTGCCCGGAAGCGGGATGGCGACGAATATCAAAAGCCCGAGAGGACCGTATTTCTGCACCGTCTCGCCCTTTAGATGCGCCTTATTCTCAAGCTTGCCGACAAAGCCGTCAAGCCTTGGGATATGCCGGCGCAGCCATGCGAATATCTGCCTGATAAAGAGGATGATAAAGGGCACGGGGAGCATATTACCGAGCACCGCCGCCGTCAGCGCCAGAGGATAGTCGAGCCCGAGGGCTATACCGTAGGGCAGACCGAGACGCAGCTCGACGACGGGCAGCATGGATATAAAAAATGTTGAAATGAATTTACCGAGGACGGTTTCCGTGAACCATTGCAGCATGGGTCAATCTCCTTTTGTGCCGCTTTCACTGTGGAACGCAAAAAATCTCTGCCCGAAATAGTTTAGCGCCGTGTACAGGCACATGCCGACGAGCATGGCGATATTGGTCTGGAGCTTTTCGCCAGCGCCCGCAAGCAGCCGCAGGGTGAGGGGCTTTGCTATACCGTAGGCGAGCAGCCAGCACACCGCGACGTTGAGCACAAAGCGCAGCACCTGCCGCCAGGAGCGTTCCGTATTCTTAAAGGTATAATACTTGTTGAGGAAAAAGCTGACGATGCCGCCGATGATATAATTTGCAGCGGAGCTTAGCCAGTAGGAGCAGCCCGCGAAGTTATACAGCAAAAACATCACCCCTGCGCCGATAAGCGTATTCAGAGCGCCCACCAGAATAAAGCGCAGCATGCTTGCGTCAAATATTTTCCCGAAAAAATTCTTCATAGCTTTCAAATTCTCACTGTGCCGTTTGTATAAGCATAGTGCGGTATGCGTCGGAGTACCAGCTCTGGTAGCTCCATGTCTCCCAAAACCGCTGCGCGAACCAGTCCGTGAGCAGCCGGTCAAGGTTTTCCTTCAAATATTCAAATGCCGCGGCGTCCTCAAGCTGGATGCAGACCGCGCCGCCGTAGGGACAATTCGCGTCCAGCAGCTCAAAGAGGCGGCTTGCCGTGTCCTGCCCGGAGTAGATAAAGCTCCCGTCAAGCACATGAGCGCTGCGGCTCATATCCTCGCCCGCCGGAACCGTCACAAGCTCCAGCCCCGGGTCAAGCTCAAAGCGGCTGCGAACCCAGTCCGCCGAGACGTTTACCGCGCCGCGAAAGCTCGGCTGCCATGCGCCGCTCGCGTTTACGTCGTCCGTCACGTCCACGTCGTACCATGTGCCGTCAAGCCGCACGGTACACCAGGTATGCCCGTCGTCACGCCCGAGATAGGCGCCGGAGACGCAGAAGCAGTCAATGCCCATCTCGTCGAGCGCCCATTTCATCGCCTTGCTCAGTCCGTCGCACTTTGCGCCGCCGAGGACGAAGGCTCCGTAGGGCGAAAATGCGTGCTCGGAGTCTCGCGTATAGCTACAGCTTGCCGTCAGGTAATTATAGACATAGAGCTCACGCGACGCATCGTCCATGCCCTCAGTCTCCGCCGCAAGCCGCTCCGCCATGCTGCGGCACTCGGCGCGCGCCGTCTCGTACTCGGGCTTATCCATGACATAGCTCATATGCAGCGTTCTTATGCTGCCGTCCGGCTCTCGCTCCCAGCGCTTGGAGAAAAGGTCTGTCTGAAGCAGCTCCGTGCAGTCGAGCGCCATGAGATTGCATATCGAAATAAGCTCATGCTCCGTCAGGGCGTTCGGCAGCGTCGCCGTCGGCTCAAAGCTCATCGCCGCACGGTAAATTGCCAGCACATCGGCAAGAAGCCTGTCGTCAAGCTGATTTATATATCCGCGCCGCTCAAAGCGCCACAGCTCCGTCTCTGCCTGCGCGCGTACCTCCGCGGTCGCCGTGCTCGATTTTATCGTGGGCGGGCGGATTTTCTTCATGTCCTCAAGGCTGAGTCTGCCGCTGCCAAGCAAAAAGGCGCAGACTATCGCGCCGCAGAGCAGCAGCGCAAGAAATATCATGGCGATATAGGCAAGGCAGCCGCGCTTCTTGGGCTTTTTGGGCTTTTTTATCTCGGCGGGCTTGTCCTTTATCTCCGGGCGAGGCTGCGGCGGAGCGACAATCTCCACGGTCATCAGAAGCGTCACTATGATCGGCGCTTTGCCGGGAGGCTCAAGCCTGATGCCGCGCTGCTCCAAGACGTCGCCGTCACGCAGCTCGGGCGGCAGCTTCATGCGCAGAGGCTCCTCGCGTCCGGGCAGGCGAATACTGCGCCTTGCGCCGATACGCGCCTCCTCGGGGCTAAGCCGCAGACGAATACGGACGCGGCGGCGCTCGGGCTCAAGACTGCATCCGCAGTGCGGACAGCAGCCGGAGTCGTTTTCAGTTTTGAAGCCGCAGCTCGGACAAATCATGTGTTTCTTACCTTTGCTTCGAGATATGCGCCGCAGGGCGAATACAATTATCGTAATACAACGGGTAATTATATTATATTGGCTCTGCTCCGTCAAGGCGCGGGAGGAAATATAAAGAAAAGTTTATAATTTCAAAATATATTTTGCCGATTTGCGCAAATTCGCCGCGCAAAAGTCTTTTTACAATTCCGTACTTTCACATGGCGCGGCGATATGCTATACTATTATATATAAAACATAAATTATCCAATCAAAATCCAAGGAGTGAAGCTCATGATACTTTATTTCAGCGGCACCGGAAACAGCCGCCATATAGCTCTGCGCCTTGCCGAGGCTCTCGGCGATGAGGCAGTCAGCGTAAACGACAGGATAAAGCGCGGGGACTTCTCCCCGGTCGCAGCCGATGGGCGCGTGATTTTCGTAAGTCCGACCTACGGCTGGCGCTTTCCGAGAGTATTTGAAAGCTGGCTTAGAAAAAGCGGCGTGAGCGGCGCGGACAGGGTATGGTTTGTGATGGACTGCGGCAGCGAGATAGGAAACGCCGCAAAGTATAACCGCCGTCTCTGTGACAGCCTCTCGCTCAAATACATGGGCACGGCGCAGATACTCATGCCCGAAAACTATATCGCCATGTTTAACGCTCCGGGCGAGGCCGAGGCGAAAAAAATAATTGCCGGCGCGGAGCCTTATATTGACGCTGCGATAAAGTGCATCGCCGAGGGTCGGGAGTTCCCCGCTCCGCGCTGCAATCTCCTTGACCGCTTTTTGAGCGCCGCCGTAAACCCGATTTTCTACGCGCTCTTCGTCAAGGCGGACGCTTTCCGCGTGGACGAGCGCTGCATCGGCTGCGGCAAGTGCGAAAGGCTCTGCCCGCTGAATAACATCCGTCTCGTTGACGGCCGTCCCGTCTGGGGGCACGACTGCACGCACTGCATGGCCTGCATCTGTCACTGTCCGGTCAGCGCGATAGAATACGGGCGCAAGAGCATCGGCAAGCCGCGCTATCACTGCGACTGATATTTCCCGCCGCTTTTGCCACAGCGTCAACAGCTTTGTCCACCGTTTTGCGGCCTATGCGGGCATTTTCTGGGCGATTTTTGTCGGCTCAGCGGCGTTTCAGCACGGCAATGCTGTTGAGCAGCGGCAGACTGTGCGCCCTGCCGTATGTGACGTATTCGCGGCGGTTTATGAAATACTCGCGCCCCCACGAGGAGATGCGAAGCCAGTCCGCGTCCATCCCGGTCACGACGACATAGTGCGCCTTGGCAGCGCCAGAGGCAAAGTATTCGCCCGCCGCCGTGCGCCGGTAGAGGCTGAGCTTATCGTCACGCCAAAAGCGCGGGAAGTTCGGTCCGACCGCGAGGATGACCGGGAGGTTTTGCCCGAGCATATCCGAAATCGCGTCAAAGAGTCCGCCCGTCAGTACGCCCCAGCGTATCGTATACGGCACGCCATAGCGCAGGAAAAAGAGCTCCAGCCCCGCCGTGAGCATAAGTCCGTTGATGCCTCTGCCGGGGATAAGCGGAAGATAGCGGCGCAGTCTATCGGCATAAGAAAAATATACTCCGTCCGGGATGCACTCTCCGTCCTCTCCCGCCGCGAAGGGGATAGCGCCGCAGCCGGGGAGATTTCGCCGCATATAGAGCAGCATATCAAGCCCTGCGATAATGCCGCAGCCGCAGCTTTTCATCGTCTTGTCGGCGCTCCACTGCTGTCCGCCGCCGTAGGAGCCCGCGCCGCCGCGCTCAAGCGAGATATATTCATTCAAAAGCGCCGCTTCTCGGCGCTTTTCCTGCGGGTATGCCATGTCCGCGCCCCCTCTCTTTTCAGTGCTTATATTATAGCATTTTTGCCGCCGATGCGAAAGAGCGTTTCTCTTTCGTGTGTCCGCGCTGTGCTTTTGTGTAATTTGTATGTTTTTGCGTGGAAATGTGTTAATATCGGTTGACTTTACTGTGAATTTAGTATATCCTGATATATGTAGTAAATTAGCGTCTTTTTGGATGGTGTATATATGAAACAGAAATTATTCGTCCCCGGCCGCACGGAGCTGGCCGGAAACCATACCGATCATCAGCGCGGCAGAATACTTGCCTCCGCCGTTGACCTCGGACTGTATGCGGAATGTGAGAAAAACGGAGAAAATCTCATCCGTATTCATTCAGACGGCTACAAGAGCTTTGAGGTGCGGCTTGACCATATGTCTATCCGCACGAGCGAATTCGGCACGCCGAAGGCTCTGGTTCGCGGCATGGTCGCGGGCTTCAGAGAGCTGGGGCTTGCCGTCGGCGGCTTTGACGCCCGCGTGACCACCACCCTGCCCGCAGGCTCGGGGCTCAGCTCCTCGGCGGCGTACACGGTGCTTATCGGAGAGATTTTAAGCACACTGTTTAATGACGGCAAGGTTGACCCCTTGGTAATCGCGCGCGCGGCACAGCAGGCGGAAAATAAGTATTTCGGCAAGCCCTGCGGTCTTATGGATCAGCTCAGCTGCGCTCTGGGGCACACCGTCTATGTCGATTTTCACACCGGCGAGATAGAGCCGATACGCGCCGACTTCGGCAGCATGGGTCTGACGCTCTGCCTCACCGATACCGGCGGCAGCCACGCAGGGCTCGACACCTCCTATGCGCGCATACCGGCGGACATGATATACATTGCAAACCTCTTTGACAAGGGCGTTCTCGGCGACGTGGACCCCAAGGCCTTCCGCAGCAAGGGCTGGGACCCGGCAAACCGTCCGGTGCGCCGTGCAATGCATTTCTTCAATGAAAACGACCGTGTCCCGCTCATGCGTGATGCGCTCAAGCGCGGCGACGGCGAGGAATATATGCGATTGATGAATGAGTCCGGCCGCTCCTCGGAGGAGCTGCTGAACAACATCATCACCAGCGCCACCGGAGACACCAAGCTTGCGCAGGGGCTTGATTGCAGCAGGCGGCTGCTTGAGGGGCGCGGCGCATGGCGCGTTCATGGCGGCGGCTTTGCAGGCTGTGTGCAGGCGCTGATGCCGAGCGACTATTTCCCCACCTACAAGACCGAGATGGAAAAGGAATTCGGCCGCGGGACCTGCCGCGATATTCATCTTGTATAAGCCGCAATAATCTTAAAAAATTCACCCTCCGTATGTCTCATGCATACGGAGGGTTTTTATTTCATGTCACTGCAAGCATATTTATGCTCTTGGTGAGTCGGAGCTTATTTGTCTGTATCACTATCGTTTTTCAGAAAAATTATTACAAGCCCGACTATTCCGCAAATTACGCCCACAGCAGCAAACGGAAAATCACTGACGCTATACAGAATATTTCCGTTAATTTCTCCGCTGCCCATGCATAAAAGCATTCCGAAAAGAATTAAGGCTATGCCTCTCACGCTCTTGTCATTCATAATAATGCTCCTCTTAAATCCGGATTTATTCAACTCGAACTCTCACAGGCGTCAGCGTGAGATTTCCTCCGCCCTCGACCGTGTACCATTTATCCCTTTCGAGCTTGATTTTTTCTGTCACACCATGCGTAATGTAGCCGATTATATACTTTTCTCCCGTTTCAACATCGGTGAAAACTACATCCGTATCGCTATCACCACTTACCTTTACACTTCCCCAAAGCGGCTGTATTTGCTCCGTCTTTATTGTTCCTTCATCAGCCGAAAGTGTGACCGTATGTTTTTTCTGAACACTGAAAATCGCAAAAAGCACTATCAGCAAAGCTGCTATCGCGCATAGTCCAAGGCGTTTTATCCTCATTAAGCACCTCCTCAAGCTTCCGATTTCTCTGCCCCAAGCTTATCATAAAAATGTGAACTTATCTGCATTTTTCGCCGAAAACGGCGGGCGCTTCAGATGGCATATTGGCTGCTGTATAGCTCATAATAGAAGCCTCGGCGCTCAAGAAGCTCCTCATGCCGCCCCGTTTCGACTATCTGACCGTCGCGCAGGACAAGTATGAGGTCTGCGTCAACGATGGTGGACAGTCTGTGCGCGATAACAAAGCAGGTTCGATCGCGCATGAGCTTATCCATGGCCTTCTGGATGAGTATTTCGGTGCGGGTATCGACGTTTGAGGTCGCCTCATCGAGTATCAGCAGCCGGCGATCCGCCAGCAGCGCACGGGCGATGGTCAAAAGCTGCTTCTGCCCGCCGGAAATGCTCGCCGAGTCCTCGCTGACGATGCTGTCATAGCCCTGCGGGAGCGTGCGGATAAAGTGATCGCAGTACGCCTCGTCACAGGCGGCGATTATCTCCTCGCGCGTCGCCTCGGGTCTGCCGTAGGCTACGTTATCCGCGACCGTGCCGCCGAACAGCCATGTATCCTGAAGCACCATGCCGAACAGTGCGCGCACATCGTCACGCGAAACGGCGGATATATCCTGCCCGTCAATGCTTATGCGTCCGCTGTCGATGTCGTAAAAGCGCATGAGAAGATTTACTATCGTGGTCTTGCCCGCGCCGGTCGGTCCGACTATGGCGACCTTCTGCCCGCGCTTAATGTCAATGCTCAGTCCACGGATAAGCGGAGTGTCCTTGCTGTACGAAAAGCAGACGTTTTCAAAGCTCACGTCGCCCTCGACCTCTGCCGGCATATGCCCGCTCTGCTGCGGCTCCTCCTCGGCATCCAGCAGCTCGAACACTCGCTTTGAGGCGGCCTTGGTGCGCTGGAGACTGCTCATGCCGTTTGCTATCTGCTCAAGCGGGGAGGAAAACTGCCGCGCAAACAGCAGCACCGTCACAACAACGCCTATGCTCACGCCGCTCTTGACGATGAGCACGCCGCCCAAAACGCAGATGCTTATATACGCCAGCGCATTGGTAAAGGCTATGCAGGGGCGCACGAGCGAGGCGAGAAAATCCGCCTTGGCCTCGGATTTTCTGTGTTCCGTGCAAATCGCGTGATGCTCCGCAATGCTTGCGCTCTCATAGTTATAGGCCTTTGTCGTCTGGTAATTTGTGAAGCTCTCCTCGACATGGGCAAAGCGCCGTCCGCCGATGGCAAGCATACTGTCAAAATGCTTTTCGCTCAGCGCGGCTATTCTCGCCGACAGCAGCACCGAGAGAGGCATAAAGATTATCACGACCAGCGCCAGCCGCCAGTCCTCCAGCAGCATCATCACGGCGATGGCGATTATCTGCAAAAAGCCCACCATCAGCGTGTCGATTATGTCATGGAGCGAGCCGCCCATTATCGACACGTCCTCCGTCATGCGGTCAAGTATCTGACCGACCGGGGTTTTGTCTGCAAAGCTAACGGGGAGTCTGCTTATCTTGGCGGAGAGCTTGATGCGCAGTCCGCAGCTATAATATCGGCTGACGGCGTTGTTGAGGATAAACATTTTAAGCCAGTTCATCAGACCTTGCAGCAGATATATCACCGCAAGCGCGATACAGCCCGGCAGCAGCGCCGCCGTCAGGCTCTCCCCGGTGAAGCTGCCCGCCCAGAAATCATACAAAAGCTGTATGCAGTCGCCCAAAATCTGCGGTGCGACGAGGGCGCAGGCTATCACGACAAGGCTTATTACGCAGGCAAGCGCCAGCCACTTATATATGGGGCGCGCCTCGCGGACAAGTCTCAGCAGCACGGCGCGGTCACTGCGGCGCTGCTCAGGCGTTTTTTTATTGGTTTTATTGCGCTTCACTTCGCCTCACCTCCGGTCTGGGAGACGTAAATCTCCCGGTAGATGCGGCAGCGCTCCAAAAGCTCCTCGTGCCGTCCCGCATCGACGAGCCGTCCGCCGTCCATGACGAATATGCAGTCGCTGCTCATGGCGGAGCTTATGCGCTGGGTGACGACTATCTGCGTCCGCCCGTTTATCTTTTCGCCGAGACGGGCGCGGAGTCTCGCCTCGGTCATGAAGTCGAGGGCGGAGAAGCTGTCGTCAAATATAAATATCGGGGCGTTTTTCAATATGGCGCGCGCAATGCATATGCGCTGCTTTTGCCCGCCGGAGAGATTTTTGCCCGACTGCTCGAGCTGATGCTCCAGTCCCTCCGGAAGCGAGGCGACAAAGTCCGCCATCTGCGCTATTTCTACCGCCTCCGCAAGCTCCTCTTCGCCCGCGTCAGGCCGCCCCATCAAAAGATTTTTCCTTATGCTGCCGGAGTATATCGCGGGGCGCTGAAGCACACAGCTTATGCCGGCGCGTATGCTCCTCCGGTTTATCGTCGCACTGTCGCGGCCGTCAAGGTATATCCTGCCCTCGCTCGGCAGACGAAAGCCCAGAAGCAGCTGCACTATCGTGGATTTGCCGCTGCCCGTGCCGCCGATTATCGCAATTTTATCACCCGCGCTAATGTGCATACTGATGCCGTCCAGTGCGGGAGCGCTTGCCCCGGCGTAGCGGAAGCTGACGTTTTCAAATCGGATATCACCCTTGAGCTCAAGCTCCTCCTCGGGGTTCGGCTCGGCTATGCCCTCGGAGTTGAGCACCACGCCGATACGCCCCGCCGCGACCTTTGCGTGCGGGAGCATGACTATCGTAAACGCCGCCATCACAACGCCGTTCATCGTCAGCGCGACATATTGTACTATCGCAAAAATATCGCCGCCGCTCACCGCGCTCACGCCGTTTTCCATGCGCCATCCGCCTATCCACACGATGAGCACCGCCGCCATATTCATAAGCGCCATGGTCAGCGGGGAAATAAGCCCCATGCTGACGTTTGCGCGTATAATATTATCCGCCATGACGTGCGTTGCCTCGTCGATGCGCTTATGCTCGCGTGCCTCGCTGTTGAAGGCGCGGATAACGCGGATGCCGTGCAGACGCTCACGGACAATGTCGTTTTGCTTATCTATATAGCCGTCGGATATCTCCCACAGCGGTTCGATTTTTCTGCCCACCCGGATGACAACGACAAACACGAGCGGCACAAAGAGCAGCATGACGAGCGCAAGCATAAGATCCTTGCGCAGCGCCAGCAGGACGCCGCCAAAAAACAGAACCGGTATCGTCACGATGCTGTTCGAGAGCATGGGCGCGACCCATGATAAATTCCCGATATCGTGCGTGGCGCGGCTCAAAAGCGCAGATGAGCCGATGTCGCTGAACTCCTCAAAGCTCATGTTGTTGACCTTGGCAAAAACCGTCTCGCGCAGGTCGGCGCAAAAGCCCGCGACCACCTGTGCGCTGAGATAGGCGCTGCCCAGCACCGCGGCAAGGCTTATGAGTGCCACGATAAGCATACGGGCGCAGCAGCGGAGTATGTAGGAAAGGTCGGCAAGATACACGCCCTTGTCGAGTATATCGCTCATAATGGTCGGCAGCAGCAGCTCACAGAAGGTACACAGTGCGCTGAGCAGCATTGCCGGAATAAGCAGCCTGCGATACGGCTTTAAAAATGCAAAAATTTTCTTCATATATGTTTTTTCCTCTTAATCAAGGCTCAACGCGCAAAAAAGCCCGGAAGACTACGCTTCCGGGCATAAATTCGCAAAAATATGCAGGGCAGATTTACGCGCAGAGCCGCCCGGATTCGGTATATATACTATTCTTATTTCCTGCAAAGCTGATGATCATTTCGGCAACTCCTTTCTTGTAATATAATTCTTTAAGACTTTATTAGATTAACACAGGCAGGCGTATCTTGTCAAATGCTTTTTGAGTGCATTACTCGGTTTTTTGCGCCCTCCGTACCGGAAGCCCCGCCTCCTCAAAGGTCGCACAGAGCTTTTCGGCGTAGGTCTTCAGCTCGCCCTCCGGCATGATGAACACGAAGCGCCGCCCGCAGTGGGGTAGCGCCGTGAGCGTATCCCAGAGCGCGTCCAGATTTTCGCCGTACCAGTCCTGCCACTGCATCTTTTCACGCAGCTGCGCATATATCTCCTGCCGAGAGGAGCAATGCGAAAGGTCGAAAGTCACCTCCGGGGCGAGCGCGTCAAAAAGCCCGGTGCAGCCGGCGTAGATATCGTTCCACGCGGCGTCAAAATCCCCGGTGTACCATGGGTCTGCAACCTCGGCGTCCGGGCGGCCGCAGTACTCGGTAAGCTTGTGCAGCTTTCCGTCAGCGTCGCCGCCGCAGATACGGCGCATATTGCGGAGGTTTGCGTCGTCCATGCCGATGAGCAGGTCAAATTCGGCGTAATCCGCCGCGCTCATGCGCCGTGCGGTCTTGCCCGCGCAGGAAATGCCGTGCTCGGCGAGCTTGCGCCGCGCCTGTGGGTAGACCGGGTTTCCGAGCTCCTCGCTGCTCGTCGCAGCCGAGGCGATATAAAAATCACGCTCCAAGCCCGCCGCCGAAACCAGCGACTTCATAACAAATTCCGCCATCGGACTGCGGCAAATATTGCCGTGGCAAATAAACAGTATTTTTATCATAATCTCTATATTCCTCCATAAGCCTCGAAAACGCTGATATTACGGGGCAGGCTTTCGGATTGCCGTTCTTGTCCAGCACGATGAAGCCGCTGTAACCGTTTATATTATCATATCATACCATCGCTTGACAAGGGCAAACGCGGTTTTGACGGGAGGAAATGCGCTCATACTTCGTCAAGCCCCTTGACAATACGGCAGTATTCCCTGCGGGTCTTTTCTCGTCTGAACACATTTCTGCTCCGACAAAACTGCTTCGCACCTGACGGCGATGGATTTTCGAGTGATTTTTGTTTTTTGAGATGCAGGCGGGCTGGCGCCCGCCAAGGCGAAAAGAGTAAAAAGCGCCGAAAAGGCGCGCTGTCAGGCGTGTCTGCCCTTATCAAGCGATGGTATTCTCGGCACAACATCAACAACTCGCGCACGTTGTTTTCATTAATCATTGCCGTTATCGGCATATTTCACTGCTGATTTTTCCACATAAAAAAATTCGGCACTCTGCCGGCGCAGAGTGCCTTTATAAATCGGTCTAAAAATCAAAGCCAAGCTCTTCCCTTGCCTTATCCAGCCACAGAGCGGAATTGCTGTCCGTGCGGGCTACATACCCGGCCGTCCAATCAGCCCCGGAGGGATGGAGATATTCAGCATAGCCGTAGTGCTCCGGCTCCGGTCCGTTTTTCCCGATTATCCAATAGTGCAGAACATCCTCGCTGTCAGTGAACTGATAGATAAAGGGCTGAGTCTCCGATATTTCATCCGTGATGTCAATATGCTCGTTATTGACGATAAAATACAGACGTCCATTTTCGATTCTTACGGGCTCTGTGAGATTGTCCGTGTGGACGCAGACATTTACTTCGAGGCCGCCGCCTGTCTTTTCTGCACGAATCTCGCTATTTCCTCCCCAGCCGTAAATCGTCCTCCCGGCAGAATATGCCGCAATGCCGAGAGACAGCAGCAGCGCGGCTGCCAGCGCCAGTGTAAGGGCTCGTTTTCTTACCGGATTTCGCGGTTTGGCTTGCGTATCGGTCTTTTCGATTTTCATTTTTGTCAGCTCCTTAATTTTCATCTCGGAGACGACCTGCGTTTCCTCCATCGGAACAGAGCTGTCCTCATATCCGTTCAATAATTCGTGAATTCTGATTTCCATTTCAGCCGCCTCCTATCACGGTTCTAATCCGGTTAGATGCTGACGAAGCTTTTCCCTCCCGCGCCTGAGCCGGGTTTTTATCGTGGAGGGATTCATATTCATCTTCTCGGCAATCACGGACACGCTTTGACAATAGTAATAATGCCGAAGAAATATCTCCTGATCCGGCTGCGTCATAGAGAGCACCGCCTCGCGTACCCGCCTGTCCCGCTCCTCCTGATCCAGCTTTTCTATGATAGAGTCCTCCTCAAGACTCAAGACATCCTCGTCCAGAGGCAGCTCCCGAGTCCTTTCCCGCAGCTTTCGCAGGGCGAGGCTTCGCGCTACACGGCTCAAATAGCCCTTCAGGTTCAGGGGTAGAAGCTTTCCGGCGTTTTTCCAGAGAGTGACAAACACGTCGGCGGTGACCTCCTCCACGTCCTCGCGGCTCATACAGCCCTGAAGCACGCTGTTTACAACGGCTCCGACGTAATTGCCGTATTTTTCAATGAAGTCGTCTAAGGTCTGCGGCTCTCCTGCTTGCAGCTTTGCTAATGCCTTGGCATCGTTCAAGCATCTCACCTCGTTTCTTTTCTATCACGGCCGTTCACCTATAATAGTCCGCTTTCGGCTCAAATGGTTTCACTATATATCTTATTTTTATCTCTTTTTACTCGAGGGCAATATTTTTGCAGGTATAAAAATCCGAGAACTTGTGTTCTCGCGCAAATTCCCGGTTTTTTCATATTTCATTTGCCCTGCGGCATTTTTCCGTACTACACCACGGTCACATGGGCAGAGCCTATATTCAGCTCCTCGGGCAGGGGGGCGTCGGTGATTATATGATCCGCTTCTCCCAGCGGCATCAGCATATACGCGCCGTGCTTGAGAAACTTGCTCTTATCGCAGAGAAACACCTTCATATCCGCCTGACGCAGCACACGGCGGCGCAGCGCGCTTGCGGGCGCACTGTAATCGGCTATCCATGAGCTTGAGGTTATCGCCGAGGAGGAGAAAAACATGATGTCAATGCCGAAATGCGTTATAAGCTCCTCCGCCTCATGCCCGTAAAAGCTCATCGTGTCATAGCTCGTCTCCCCGCCGAGGCATATTGTCGGGATGCGGTATTTTGCGGCAAGCTGCAAAACGGAGATGTTGTTGGTCACGACCGTGATATTCTTAAAGGCGCTCATCTGGTCGATGATGTGCAGCGTCGTCGTCGATTCGTCCAGAAACACCATGCTGTTATCGCGCAGAAGCTTTGCCGCCGCCTTGTCGAGCTTGAGCTTTGCCTGCGAGTTCACGCCCATGCGAAAAACGGCGGGTCCCCCGTCCGTCTCGCTCAGCCGCTGCACCACGCCGCCGTGACTGCGCACCACAAGCCCGAGATCCTGCATCGTGTTCAGGTCGCGCCGCACCGTCGGCATGCTGACAAAAAGCTCCCGGCTCAGGCCTTCAACGCTTGCATAGCCCTTCTCCGACAATATTTTCATTATTTTTTCGTATCTTTCGTTTTTTATCGCCGCCACCGCCTTTTTCGTTTTTGAGCGTTTTTGATTGTTTTTCAATATTAGCGCCAAAACTTGAAAAAGTCAAGCGCAATGAGTATAATGTGTTTTATACATTTTGATGGAAAAAGGCTTGTATTAATGCGGAAAACATAAGGCCTTTGATATATATTTACCAATCTTGCGCAAGCGCGCAGAAATAACACAATTTCATATACGAAAGGCATAAAAAACATGGATAAGATAAGGCTTATCGCGTTTGACCTCGACGGGACGCTCACCCAGCACAAGACTCCGCTTGCCCAGCCAAACCTCGGCGTGCTGGACGAGCTTGGAGCAAGATACAAGCTTTTGATGGTGGGCGCGGGGATGTGCAGCCGCATATTCAAGCAGATGAACGGCTATCCGATAGACATTATCGGCAACTACGGGATGCAGTTTTGCCGCTATAATGCCGCGACCGGCGGGCTTGACCATGTTTTTGACGAGCAGCTTCCCTGTGACCGGGAGAGCGTCGAGGCGCGTGTGACCGCGCTCAGAGAGCGCTTCGGATACACGGAATTCAAGGGCAGCAATGTGGAGTATCACTCCTCGGGCTGCGTCACCTTCCCGCTTTTAGGCACCGCCGCGGATATTGCCGACAAGCTGGCCTTTGACCCCGACCGGGCAAAGCGCAAGCCCATGTACCCCGCCGTGTGCGAGGCCTTCCCGGATTATACGGTGTTCATCGGCGGCTCCTCGTCCTTTGATCTTGCGCCTTTCCCCTACAATAAATATTACGCGCTCGACCGCTACTGCGCCGAGTACGGCTATGACCACTCGGAGGTCGTATATGTTGGGGACGATTACGGTCCCGGCGGCAACGACGAGGCGGTCTACCGCTCCGACTTCCGCTTTATCCGTGTAGACGATTACACCCGCTTCGGCGAGTATATGCGAGAATTCCTGTGAGCTGAGGAGCGACAATATGTTTATCGACTGCGGAAAATACGCCGGAAAATGCGCCTGCGGGCGTGAGCACAGCATGGAGACCCGCGCTGCGGTGATAGAGCCGGGCTGTCTCCTTGAGTTTGAAAAATATATGGCGGAGTTTGGAGTTTCCGGCAGGCGCTGTGCGCTCTACGGTGAGAACTCCTACGCTGCCACGCGGGACAGGCATCCACGCGCACAGCAGGAGATAGTGCTTGACCCGACAAATCTCCACGCAAACGAGCTTTCCACGGCGGAGGTGCTCGAAAAGCTTGAGGGCGATATTGATATAATAATCGCCGTCGGCAGCGGCACCATTCACGATATCGCGCGCTATTGCGCTCATGAGCGCGGAATACGCTTTGTTTCCTGCCCGACGGCGGCAAGCGTGGACGGCTTTTGCAGCACGGTCGCGGCAATGACCTGGCACGGCTTCAAAAAGACCCTGCCCGCTCTTGCGCCTGAGATAGTCCTTGCGGACACCGAGATAATCAAAACCGCGCCGATGGAGCTTGTGCGCAGCGGCGTCGGCGACATTATGGCAAAGTACACCGCTCTTGCCGACTGGCGTATGTCGCATATTCTTACGGCAGAGCCGCTGTGCGAGAGGATATACGGCATTATGCGCGAGGCCGCCGATACCGTGATGCGGAGCGTCCCCGGTATAGTGCGCGGTGAGGAAAGCGCCTATGCCGACGTGAGCTATGCTCTTATAATGAGCGGCATTGCCATGCAGATGATGGGCAACTCCCGACCCGCCTCGGGCGCGGAGCACCATATTTCCCATATGATAGAGATGCAGCCGGAGGCCTTCCCGGTTCGCTTCCCCGCCATGCACGGGGAAAAGACCGGCGTCGGCTCGCTTATCGCCGTGCGCGAATATAAGCGCCTTGCAAAAATCGAGGACATCCGCCCTTACATACGCGGCTATGCTCCCGTGCCGGAGGAGCATTTTCGCAAGTTCTTCGGCGAGCGGCTGGCGGATTCGCTGATAAAAGAAAACGAAGATGACTGCCTTGCAAGAGTTCGTCCGGAAAGGCTCGGCGAGAGCTGGGGCGAGCTGCGGCGCATCATCTCGGAGCTTCCGAGCGAGGAGTATCTTTACGGGCTTTTGGAGATGCTGGACGCGAAGCGAGATTTAGCCTCCATCGGAGTGGACGAGAGTGAGCTGCCGGCACTGCTGAGCAATTCCCCCCTTGTGCGTAATCGTCTGACGCTTATGAGAACGCGCCGGATGATGGATATAGAAAAATCGAGCAATATGCAATGATGTAAAGGAGAGAGTACAAGTGAGCGAAGAAATCATCATAAAGCACGCTCTTAAAAAGTACGGTGACAATGTCATCATTCCCGATTTGAGCCTTGACATTAAAGAGGGCGAGTTTTTCACGCTGCTTGGTCCCTCCGGCTGCGGCAAGACCACTCTTCTGAGAATGATAGCGGGCTTCAACAGCATTGAGGGCGGCGACTTCTACTTCGGCGAGAAGCGCATCAACGACCTTGACCCCGCCAAGCGCAATATCGGTATGGTGTTCCAGAACTATGCGATTTTCCCGCATTACACCGTAAGAAAGAACGTCGAATTCGGTCTTAAAAACAAAAAGTTCCCAAGGGACAAGATAAAGACCCAGTCCGAGAAGTTCATGCAGCTCATGCAGATCGACCAGTACGCCGACCGTATGCCTGAGCGGCTTTCCGGCGGTCAGCAGCAGCGCGTCGCGCTCGCACGCGCACTATGTATTGAGCCGGACGTTCTGCTGATGGACGAGCCTCTGTCCAACCTTGACGCAAAGCTCCGCGTCGAGATGCGCACGGTCATCAAGAACATCCAGCATAACGTCGGCATCACCACCGTGTATGTCACACATGACCAGGAGGAGGCCATGGCGGTCTCCGACCGTATCGCAGTTATGAACGCAGGCGTCATTCAGCACATCGGCACGCCCAAGAGCATATACCAGCGTCCGGCAAACCTCTTTGTCGCCACCTTTATCGGCCGCTCCAACGTCATAAAGGGCAAGCTCGTCGTCGAAAACGGCAAGACCTATCTTGAGACGCTCTCCGGCTACCGTGCCGAGATACATACCGTCCGCCCCGAGCAGCAGAAAAATCAGGATATAACGATGTCCGTGCGTCCCGAGGAGTTCCTGCTTGACCGTGACAGCACCGAGGGCATCTCCGCCATCGTTGACGACTGCGTATTCCTCGGTCTAAATACGCACTACTTTGTGCACCTGTCCTCCGGCGAGGAGGTCGAGATAATCCAGGAGTCCTCCATCGACAGCATTATCGAACCGGGGAGCGAGATAAAGCTGAAAATAAACACGGATAAAGTCAACCTCTTCACTGCCGACGGCGAGGAGAACATACTCACCGGCGTGTGCAATGACTGCGCGAAGGCATAACGGAGGAGCAGGCTATGGTCAAAAAACGTTTTGACGGCTGGCTGATCGTCTCTGTGCTGCTGCTGCTGCTGTTCATCGCGGTGCTCATCTACCCGATGTTCGGCGTTATCAAGCAGGCAGTCATCATGCCGGACGGCAGCTTCTCCTGGGAGCAGTTCCACAAGTTTTTCAGCAACAGCTACTATGTGGACACCATATATAACTCCTTTAAGATAACCATATTCGTCACGGTGCTTACGCTTGTGATAGGCATACCCTTTGCGTATTTCTATGCGTTTTACCGTCTCAAAGGTGCGAAGATACTCTTTGTCGTGAGTATTCTCTGCTGTATGTCCGCCCCGTTTTTGGGCGCGTACTCGTGGGTCATGCTGCTCGGACGCAGCGGTGTCATCACAAAGTTTTTCAAAACCGCCCTCGGCATCACGCTGCCGAGCATCTACGGCTTCGGCGGCATCGCCCTGTCGCAGACGCTCAAGTTCTTCCCGCTCGTGTTCATCTACATGAACGGTGCTTTCAAGAGCATTGACAATACCCTCATGGAGGCCTCGGCAAACATGGGCTGCACCGGTGTGAAGCGCCTTTTCAACATCGTGCTGCATCTCACTATGCCCACCATCCTCGCCGCTACACTCATGGTGTTCATGCAGGCGTTTGCCGACTTCGGTACGCCCACCATCCTCGGCGAGGGCTTCAAGACCTTCCCGGTGCTGCTTTATAATGAGTATCTCGGTGAAAACGGCGCGAACTACAACTTTGCCGCCGCGCTTGCCATCATTGCGGTCATCGTCACCGCCGTGATTTTCTTCCTCCAGAAGTGGGCAACAGGGCGCTTCAAATTCTCTATCAACACCCTGCACCCCGTGGAGAAGAAGGATGCAAAGGGTCTCGGCGGCTTCCTCATGCATCTGTACTGCTATCTTCTCTGCGCCATTGCGATCCTCCCGCAGATATATATCATTTATCTCAGCTTCCGCAACAGCAAAGGCTCGCTCTTCGGCGTGGGGTACTCCCTTGTCAACTACCAGAGCGCGCTGAAGAAAAAGCTCGTGCTCGCCTCGCGCAACACGCTCGTCATGGGCATCATCGCCCTTGCGGTCATCATCGTCATCGCGGTCGTGCTCGCATACCTCGTTGTGCGCCGCAACAACGCGCTCAACCACTCGCTTGACACTATCGCTATGCTCCCCTACATCATGCCCGGCGCCGTCATCGGCATCGCACTGCTCATCGCCTACGGCTCCAAGCCCATTGCCCTCACCGGCACAATGGCCATCATGATCATGTCCTTTGCGATACGCCGTATGCCGTACACGATACGCTCGGCAACAGCGACATTAATGCAGATCCCGATAAGCATAGAAGAGGCGGCGATAAGCCTCGGCGCGTCGAAGCTGAAAACTTTCGTGAAGATAACCGTGCCCATGATGTCAAACGGTATCCTCTCCGGCGCGATCCTCAGCTGGGTCGCCATCGTGACAGAGCTGTCGAGCTCCGTCATACTTTACAGCAACAAGACCACCACCCTCACCATGCAGGCGTATATCTACATCGGACGCGGCGAATACGGCACGGCAGCAGCATTTGCGGCCATCCTCACCGTCATCACCGCACTGAGCCTCTTCCTCTACATGGCAATAAGCAAATCCGAGGACGATATACAGCTCTGACGGCATTATTTCACCCAATTGATGCTTAGGCATCCGGGAATAAATCAAAAAAGGAGAACCAAAATGAAAAAATTCCTAGCACTCTTGATGGCACTCTGCATGGTTTTTGCACTGTGCGCATGCGGTGGCCAGACTAACGCCCCCGCTGACAACAAGCCCGCTCAGCCGGACAACGCCGGCGGCGACGCAGCTCCCGCAGACAACGCGGCAGTCGAGGAAGACCTGGGCGACACCCTCGTCCTCTACTCCTCCATGACCGAAGCCGACCTTGATGCTCTCAAGACCTGCTTCAACGAAGTGTACCCCGACATCGAGATCGAGGTCATCTCCGGTTCCGCCGGTGAGTTCACCGCGAAGATTCAGGCCGAAGCCGGCAACCCTCAGGGCGACGTTACTTGGGGCGGCCTTGCTGACTCCGACGGCGACAAGTACGCCGAGATATTCGAAGCATGGGTCTCTGACAACGACGACGAGCAGATGGAAGGCTACAGCACCCCCAACGGCTTTTACAGCATGGATCACCTCTCCACCGTTTGCTTCTGCGTCAACACCGAGCTTGAGAAGGAACTCGGTCTGAACATCCAGTCCTACGAAGACCTCCTCGACCCCAAACTCAAGGGCAAGATAGTCTTCTCCGATCCTAACAGCTCCTCCGCTGCATGGAACAACCTCTGCAACATCTTCTCCGTTTACGGCATTGACACTCAGGAGTCTTGGGACTACATCGACGCTCTCCTTGAGAACATGGTCGTTGTTGAGAAGTCTTCCGTCTGCTTCAACTCCGTCTCTGACGGTGAGTACGTTGTCGGTCTGACCTACGAGGACGGTGCGATCAAGCTCAACCAGAGCGCAGCCGAGCTCGGCACGGAGGCTGTCACCGAGGTTCGCTACCCCTCCAACGGCACTTCCGCCTCTGCTTTCGGTGTTGCGATCGTCAAGGGTGCTCCCCACATGGCAGCTGCAAAGGCTTTCGTCAACTGGGTCACCTCCGCTGAGGGTCAGAGCGCCATGGCAGAGTACATGCAGGGCACTCTCCGCTTCACCAACGCCAACTACACCTCCCCCGACAATGCATGGCTCAAGGCGTCCAGCGACATCACCTGGGTCACCCGTGACGTTCCTACTCTGACCGCACAGAAGGCAGACCTTCTTGCAAAGTGGAATGAGCACCTTGCAGCAGTTCAGGGCAAGTAAGCTTTTAACTTGTTTTAATTAGCTTTCGTTTTATTAACTGACATAAGCCCGCTTTATGCGGGCTTATGTTATAAACCAACAACAAGGTCGTTTCCGAGAGCGCTCATCAAGGCATGAACGCCGTCGGAAATCACCGTAAAGGGGAAATTCAAAATGAAAATGTATGATAAACCGCAGGAGCTTTCAAAATATCTTGACGTAGAGCTGCAATGTGACTGCGGGCGGACGCACTATGTTCCCATCAAGGGCGTGGAGATAGGCGCGGGCGCGATAGAGCGTCTGCCGCACTATGTCAGAAGTCTGGGCTATGCCCATCCGCTCGTCCTTTGCGATGAGATAACCTACAAGATCGCCGGCGCGCGCTGCGTGGAGCTTCTCAAGTCTGCCGGTATCGACGCTTCGGAGCACACGCTCACGCATCTCGGCTTTGACGAGGCTACGCTCGGCGAGATAGTGATAAGCACTCCCGACGACTGCGACCTTATAATCGGCGTGGGCACGGGCTCGATAACCGATATGACGCGCTACTCAAGCTACAAGCTCTCTCTGCCCTGCTTCACCGTAGCCACCGGCGCGCCGATGGACGGCTTTGCCGCGTCTATCGGCATCATGAACGTCAACAATCTCAAGGCGACCATGCCCGCTCACTGCACGGAGCTTATAATCGGCGACACGGATATACTCAAGACCGCGCCCTATCGCATGACCGTCGCGGGCTTCGGCGACCTCATCGGCAAGCTCACCTGCCTCAACGACTGGGAGCTGGCACGTATAATAAACGGCGAGCACTACTGCCGCAATATCGTCACGCTTGTACGTGAGTGCGTAAACGAGGTGATGAGCGAGGCTCCGAAGATAAAGCAGCGTGACCCGGAGACGCTCGGCAGCGTGATGCGCGGGCTTGTCCTCTCCGGCGCCGCCATCAGTCTATACGGCGACTCCCGCCCCGCCTCAGGCGCAGAGCACCATATGTCCCACTATTGGGAAACGATACTCGAGCAGCGCGGCATTCGTCCCGCCATGCACGGTGAGCAGGTTGCCGTGGGCACGGTGCTTGTGCTGATGCTGATAGAGGAGCTTTTGAAGGAAGATGTAGACTTCGCCGCCGCGCGTGAGCTTGCCCGTGCCTATGACTATGAGGCTTGGGAGCAGGAGATACGCGCCCATTACGGCATTGCGGCGGATGAGGTCATAGCCATGGAGCAAAAGGCGGGCAAAAACAATATTGAAGGCCGTCTCGCGCGTATCGACAGCATGCAGCGCAGCTGGGATGCGGTGCGCATCCAGCTTAAGACCCTGCCGGAGAGTTCCTCCGTGCGCGCGCTTCTGCGGGACATCGGCTGTCCCTGCACCCCGGCAGACATCGGCGTGGACGATGAGCTGCTTATGGACACGTTCCGTTACTGCAAGGAGATACGCGCACGCTACACCGTCTTCCAGACCGTGTACGACCTCGGGCTCACCGATAAGCTTGCAGCGCGGGTAATCGACCGAGTAAACAGTCTCGACTGAGGGAAAGGAGCGCAAATGTTAGAAAAACTCAAGGAAGAGGTTCTGCGGGCAAATCTTCTCCTGCCGAAATACGAGCTTGTGACCTTCACCTGGGGCAACGTCTCCGGCATTGACCGCGAAAGCGGGCTTGTCGTGATAAAGCCCTCGGGCGTGGCCTATGAGGGCATGAGCGTAGAGGATATGGTCGTCGTTGACCTTGAGGGCAGGCGCGTTGAGGGCAAATGGAAGCCCTCGAGCGATACGCCCACCCATGTGGAGCTTTACAAGGCGTTCCCCAAGTGCGGCGGCATCGTCCATACGCACTCCCGCTGGGCGACGAGCTTTGCACAGGCGGGGCGCGACATTCCCGCCATGGGCACAACGCACGGGGATTATTTCTATGGTGACATCCCCTGCACCCGCCTCATGACGCCCGATGAGATCGCGGGCGAATACGAAAAGGAGACGGGCAAGGTGATAATCGAGACCTTTGCCCACATAGACCCCGCCGCCGTCCCCGGCGTTATAGTCCACTCGCACGGCCCCTTTGCGTGGGGGCGGGACGCGATGGAGGCGGTACACAATGCCGTCGTCATGGAGGAGGTAGCCTTCATGGACTGGCACGCCATTATGCTAAACCCTGCCGCCGCGCATATGCAGCAGGAGCTTTTGGACAAGCATTATCTCCGCAAGCACGGCAAAAACGCCTATTACGGTCAAGGCTGATGCTTAAATAGCCGCGGGAGCCATGAGCTTCTGCGGCCATTTAGTCTGCTAAAAATAATATCCCCCCCGGGGGCTTCCGCAGAGGCGCGCAAACTGCTATAATCGAGCATGTGAAAAGACCCAAGCAAAATAAAAAGGAGACATTCCAACAAATGAACAAGACACTTGCACTTATTCTTGCTCTCATGCTCATGCTCGGCGCACTGGCAGGCTGCGGTCAGCAGAACGCCCCGGCAAACGAGACTCCCGCGCCCGCGGCTGCCGAGGAGACTCCCGCCGCCGAAGCTGAGACCGGCTCCGCTACCCGCGTCATCACCGACGGTCTGGGTCGTGAGATAGAAGTTCCTGCCGAGATAAACACCATCGTCACCCTCGGCAACGCCTCCCGTATGCTCGTTTACCTCGGTCTTCAGGACAAGATGGTCACGGTTGCAAACGGCGACCAGAGCCAGAGCCGCTTCATGGCCTACGGCTGGTATAACCAGGAGGCATGGGCAAAGCTCCCCGCCGCCGCTGCCGGTGGCTACGGTGAGATACTGCCCGAAGTCATCATTGAGGCCGACCCCGACATAATCCTCTGCACCTATGAGGAGGACATCGTCAACTCCATCGAGGAGCAGCTTGGCCGCTCCGTCGTCGCCGCCCCGCAGGGCACCCTCTTCGGTGAGGACTACGAGCTGGCGCTGCGCGTATTCGGTGAGGCCTGCGGCGTTCCCGAACGCGCCGAGGCGGTCATCTCCTTCATCAACGACTGCCTTGCAGACCTTGACGCTCGCACCAAGGACATTCCCGACGCTGACAAGCCCCTTGTACTCGGCGCTGCCGCCACCTTCCGCGGCGGTCACGGCATTGAGGGCGTTTACTCCAACAATGCCATCTTCTCCAAGATACACGCAAATGACGCCGCTGCCGGTCTCACCGAGGGTCCCAAGGGCGTTGAGATAGACCGCGAGCAGGTTCTCGCATGGGATCCCGATATGATAATCCTTGACGCCGGCAACATTGAGCTTGTCAGGACTCAGTACGCCGAGGACCCCAGCTTCTTTGAGCAGCTCAGCGCCGTCAAGAACGGCAAGGTCTATCAGTGGCCGAACTCCACCGCAAACTACACTAACGTCGAGATTCCCCTCGTCAGCGCATACTACGCCGGCGCCCTGATGTTCCCCGAGGCCTTTGCCGATGTGGACTTTGAGGCCAAGGCAAACGAGATATTCTCCTTCTTCCTCGGCCACGACGGATATCTTGACATGCTGACCGAGGCAGGTCTGGGCTACGGCCCCGTCACTCTCGGCTAAGCGATAAATACAGTAAGGTGTGATACAGTTGCAAAAACACCCCGCAAAAATCGAACAATATGAACGTTTCGTCGCCCGCAAGCGCATAGCGCTTGCGGCTGCGGCGTTTATTACGCTTTTGGCAGCCGTGATATATATGGGCATCGGCTCCCTGCAAATAAGCCTTCCCGACATTCTGCGTGCGCTTGCGGGCGAGGGCGAGAAGAAATATCAGACCGCCATCATGAACATCCGCCTGCCGCGTGTGCTGGCGGCTATTCTCGTCGGCGGGACGCTTGCGGCCTCCGGCGCCGTGATGCAGTGCGTGCTGCGCAATCCCCTGGCCTCGGCCTCTACGCTCGGCGTGTCGCAGGGCGCGGCCTTCGGTGCGGCGCTCGGTATCATCGTATTCGGCGGCGGCGTTATCACGAACTCCAACTCCGCCTCCACCGTCTCCGTGGATAACCCCTACATCGTCACGCTCTGCGCCTTTCTCTTCGGCTCGGTTTCGTCCCTCGTCGTGATTTTGATATCGCGGCTCAAGAAAAACGTCGGTCCCGGCGGGCTGATACTCGCGGGCACGGCGCTGAGCTCCATGTTCGGCGGCGGCAGCACCCTGCTTCAATACTTTGCCGACGACACCTCGCTCGGCGCGGTCGTGTTCTGGACCTTCGGTAACCTCGGCAGCGCACGGTGGAAGGATTTGAAGTTTATCGTGGTCGTTTTCGTGCTGAGTCTTATATTCTATATGTATAACCGCTGGAACTATAACGCGATGGAGGCGGGCTATGACACGGCGAAAAGCCTCGGCGTTGACACAAAAAGGGTCATGGTCGTGAGCATGGCGGTCTGCTCGCTGTCCGCGGCGGTCGCGGTTTCCTTTGTCGGAATAATAAGCTTTGTCGGGCTTATCGCGCCGCATCTCATGCGCTTTTTCGTCGGCAACGACCACCGCTTCCTCATCCCCGGCTCGGCGGTCTGCGGCGCGCTGCTGCTGATACTTGCAGACGCGCTGGCAAAGCTCATCTCTCCGCCGATAATTCTGCCCATCGGCGCAATTATGTCGTTTATCGGCGGTCCGGTGTTCCTTATCCTGCTGTTCAGGGGGAAAAGCGTCAATGGTTGAAGTCAAAGACATATCCTTCGCCTACGCCAAGGGCGGGCACGAAATTCTTGACGGCATTAGCTTTGACGTGCCCGGCGGCATATGCACAGCCATACTCGGCAATAACGGCGCGGGCAAGAGTACTCTACTCAAGTGCATTGACCGCATACTGCGCCCCAAAACCGGCAGCGTCGTGGTGGACGGCAAGGACGTATTCGCCATGAGCGGCAATGAGATGGCGCAGAACGTCGCCTACGTCGCGCAGAACGCTCACGCGGTCGATATGACCGTATTTGACACGGTGCTGCTCGGTCGCAAGCCCTATATTCAGTGGGACGCGACTCAGAAGGACCGGAGTATAGTCGCTGAAATCCTGCATCGCATGAAGCTTGAGGATTACGCGCTGCGCAACGTCTCGGAGCTTTCCGGCGGCGAGGCGCAGAAGGTTCTTATAGCCCGCGCTCTGGCGCAGGAGCCGCGTGTGCTGCTGCTCGACGAGCCGACAAGCAATCTTGACCCGCGCAATCAGCATGAGGTCATGCAGCTTGTTCGCGCGATAGCCAAGGAGAGCAGCATAAGCGTAATAAGCGTGCTGCATGATCTGAACCTTGCAATACGCTACTGTGACCGCTTCATGTTCCTGAAGGGCTCAAAGATATACGCTCACGGCGGGCGCGAGGTCATGACGCCGGAAAATGTCGAGCACGTCTATGATATGCACGTCCACATAGTTGACTGCATGGGCATCCCCGTGCTGATACCCTTCCCGGACGTAAAAACCAGTGAGGAGGCCAAGGATGGAAGAGGTTAAAAGCTGGAACGAGGCCGCGGCGGATTACCAGAAGGTATTCAAATACGGTCTCAACGAATATAACAAAAATCTTCTCGCCTTCTTCGTCGATAACGGGCTGCTTCGCCCCGGCTGCCGGGTGCTCGATATCGGCTGCGGGGTCGGCAAGTACGGCACTTATTTTGCCGAGCTCGGCTGCGACGTGACTCTGACCGACATTTCCCCCGTTATGCTTGAGCACGCAGCGGAGAATATGTCCGCCTTTGATACGCCGTGGCGCAGTGTTCAGGGCGATTTTGCCGAGCTTGAGCCGGAAGCGCTCTCCGGTGGTGAACGCTTTGACCTCTCTATCTCGATGATGTCCCCGGCGGTGCGTGAGCTTGCGGGCGTGAAGAAAATGAGCTCGCTGACCCGCGGCTGGTGCTTTACGGCAAGCTTTGTCGAGTGGAGGCAGGAGATACGCGACGAGTTTTACCGGCGCATGGGCATAGAGCAGACACACAGCAGTGACATTACCTCGAGCGCCCCGACGCTCATCCGCGAGGTTTCGGCCGCAGGCTTTACGCCGCTTGTCAAATACGTCCCCTATGACTGGTGCGATGAGCGCAGTCCGGGTGAGGCGGCGGAATACCTGATGAAGCGCAGCGGCAGGGAATACAGCTCCGCAGATTTAGCTCGCGCCGAGGAGGTCGCCGCAACGCTTGCTGACGAGCGCGGTGTTTTTATCGACAGCGTAAACACAAAGGTCGTATGGATATACTGGAATACGGAGGGCTGAAAATGGACATTCACGAGCTTTACAAAACTGCCGGCGAGCTGCACGGGCATCTCTGCCCCGGACTTGCCATCGGCGTCCGTGCCTCGGTCGAGGCGCAGTCACACGGCGGCAAAATCAGCGCCTGCACTCTCGGGCATCGCGCCTGCTGGGTGGACGGGATAATATCAGTTCTCGGTATAAAGCCGGAAATTGACGAGCAGGACAAGGCATTTTTTGATTTTGTCGGCGAAAAGGGCAGCTTCCGCCTGATGCTCGGCGCATTGCCGAAGGGCATGGAAAAGCCCGCGCTCATCGAGTATATTCTGACCGCGCCAATGGACAAAATTTTCGAGCTATGCTGAATATAGTTTACCCCGGAGCCGTGAAAGCTCCGGGGTAATTTTAATGCCTTGCGGCGTATTTGAACATCCATATGACCAGTGCTGCGACTGCCAGAATGACCAGCACACCCAAAATGACGTTAAACAACCCGCTGATAATCGTTATCGCGCCGCCAATGAGCTTTACGACAAGCACTATCGCGCCGATAACGGCAGCGGCAACGACCGCATAAATTATGTAGTTTATCATTTGCTCCTCCTGATTATATCTCGTTTCCGAGGCGGGACAGCACCCCGGTAAAATACTCCGGAAGCGCCGCCTCAAGCTGCACAAGCTCTCCGCTGCGCGGATGGATAAATTTCAGCCGCCGTGCGTGCAGGCATTGACCCTCCAGCCCCTTCTCCGGGCATGGCGCGCCGTAGAGTCCGTCGCCGAGCAGGGGATGCCCGATGCTCGCCATATGAACGCGAATTTGATGCGTGCGCCCCGTCTCAAGGCGGCAGAGGATGTGCGAAAAGCCCCGATAGCGCGCGATAAGCTCATAGTGCGTGACGGCGGGCTTTGAGTTTTTCTGCGTGACCGCCATGCGCTTGCGATCGACCGGGTGGCGGCCGATGGGCGCGTCAATGGTGCCGGTATCGCTCTTGAAGCCGCCGTGAACCACCGCCTCATACTCGCGGCATAGCGTATGGTCTGCAAGCTGAGCTGCAAGAAACTGATGCGCATAGTCGTTTTTCGCCGCAATTATCAGCCCCGAGGTGTCCTTGTCTATGCGATGGACTATGCCGGGGCGCTTTTCGCCGCCGATACCGGAGAGTGAGTCTCCGCAGTGCCAGAGCAAAGCGTTTACAAGCGTCCCGTCCGGGTGCCCGGGCGCGGGATGAACCACCATGCCGCGCGGCTTATTGACGACTATAACATCCGCATCCTCAAACACGACCTCAAGCGGGATATCCTGCGCCACAAGCTCCGTCTCCTCCGCCTCGGGCAAAAACAGCTCAAAGCTGTCGCCCACGGAGCATTTATAGTTTTTCTTGACCGGCTTACCGTCGAGCAGCACGGCGCCCTCGTCAATGAGCCGCTGCACGGCACTGCGCGTTATGCCGTCTAAATTGCGCGCAAGGAGAGCGTCGACCCGGTCGCCGCTCTCCTCTGCTTTGATTATTATGACATTTTCGTCCATTACTTGAACTCGTTAAGAATATCGTCCAGCGAGAACTCGTCCTCGCTTGCGCTTGCCTTCGGCTGCACGACGGGCTTCTTTGCGGGAGCCGCCGGTGCTGCGGGAGCCGGGGTCTGCTTGGGCGGCTGCGTAAAGACCGGGCGCGCCGGAGCAGCCGGAGCCTGACCCGAGAACTTCTCAACGTCACTGCGGCGCTGAGCCTCGACCTGCGCATTGGCGCGCTCCCACTCAGCAAAGGGATTTGCCGGGTCAACGGTCAGCTTCTGCGCGGCGGGGGCGGGAGCCTGTACGCCGCGGGCGGCGCGGTTAGCCTTATACTGCTCGTACTCCGCCTCATAGCTCGGCTTGCGGCTCTTCTTCACGGGAGCGGGCTTTTCGACAGCCTTGCGGGATGGTCTGGGCTCCTCGTCGTCATACTCCTCGCGCTCTGCGCGGCGGCGCTTAAAGAGGGGGCGGGCGGGGACATCGTCCTCCTCGTCATCCTCAAGCTCGAAGTCGGGCTCGTCCTCGTAGTCCTCGTCTTCGTCCTCATCCTCCTCGTCCTCGCTGCGCCCGCCGAAAATCAGCGAGATGATAAACAGCAGCGCAAACACGGTGATGAAGATATCGGCGACGTTGAATATCGGGAAGCTCGACCAGAAATCGAACCTGAACATATCCTGCACATAGCCGTAAAGCACACGGTCAATGCAGTTGCCGATGCCGCCTGCCATGACAAACACCGCGCTCCAGCGCCCAAGCGGGCTGGAGATGAAGTTTGTGGCAAGGGCGATGATGATAGCGACGGTGAACACGCCGCAGATGATTATAAACGGGATGCGCGCCCCGCCGCCGCTCAAAAAGCCGAAGGCCGCGCCCGAATTATGGACATTGACCATGCTTATAACGCCGGGGATAAGCTCGTTTACCGCGCTTTCAAGCGGGATGTTCCCCGCGACCCAGTATTTGACCCACTGGTCGACGATTACCGCGAGCAGCGCAACTATCGCATACAGCATATTTATCTCCTATCTGCCGCCCGGAGACGGCGATTGATTTTTGCCTTGTCTCCTGCGGATTTACTCTGCCGCAACGACCTCGGCGCAGCGCGGGCAAAGTCCGGTCTCGGGCTGAGCGTGCAGAGAGTGCATCCAGCAGCGCGGGCACTTGACGCCGGGAGCCTCGATAACGGAAATGTTCAGCCCGGGATTATTCGCGCCGGCACCGCTGACGGCCTCCGCCTCCTCGCTGTCCTCGTCCTTGATAAGGCACTGAGACACGATGAACAGCTCCGAAAGGTTCATGCTGCCGACCTCGTCAAGCAGCTCACGGCTCTCCTCGTCCTTTGCGTGGAGACGGACGGAGGCCTCAAGAGGCTTGCCTATGCGCTTACTGGCGCGGGCAGTCTCCAGAACGCCGTTTACATCGTCACGCAGACTGATGAGCTTATCCCAGCGGGCAAGAGCCGCCTCGTCAAGCGCATACTGCGTGAAGGGCTTGTTCATCTCGTTGAGGACGATATTGCGCGCGTCGTCGCCCTCGCGGTGAGGCATGGCCTGCCAGATCTCATCGCAGGTGAAGGCGAGTATCGGGGCAAACATCTTTGCCATGCTGTCGAGTATGAGGTAGAGCGCGGTCTGAGCGCTGCGGCGCTTGAGGCTGTCCTTCTTCTCGCAGTAGAGTCTGTCCTTGATGATATCAAGGTAGAAGCTCGACAGCTCCACAACGCAGAAATCGTTTATCGCGTGAGAAACGATGTGGAACTCATAGTCATTATAGGCTGCCGCGACCTTTTCGATAAGCTGATTGAGCTTGCTTATCGCCCAGCGGTCAAGCTCAAGCATATCCTCGGGCGCGACGAGATTATTCGCGTCAAAGCCGTCAAGGTTTCCGAGGCAGTAGCGCGCGGTGTTGCGGAACTTGAGATAGTTCTGGCTGAGCTGCTTGAATATCTCCTTGGAGCAGCGCACGTCAACATGATAGTCGGCAGAGCCCGCCCAGAGACGGACAATATCGGCACCGAACTCCTTTATCATCTCGGCAGGGTCAACGCCGTTGCCGAGGGACTTGTGCATAGCCTTGCCCTCGCCGTCAACCGTCCAGCCGTGGGTCAGGCACTCTCTGTAGGGTGCGCCCTTGCCCAGTGCGCCTACGGCGACGAGCAGAGAGGACTGGAACCAGCCGCGATACTGGTCGCCGCCCTCCATGTACATATCGGCAGGCCAGAAGCCCTGATCGCGCTGCATGGCGGCGTAATGGGTGGAGCCGGAGTCAAACCAGCCGTCCAGCGTATCGGTCTCCTTGGTGAAGTGCTTGCCGCCGCAGTGCGGGCAGACAAAGCCCTCCGGGAGAAGCTCCGCCGCTTCCATCTCAAACCATGCGTTGCTGCCCTTCTCCTCAAAGATAGAGGCGACGGACTCAATGCTCTCATCGGTGCAGACGGGCTTATGGCAATCCTCGCAGTAGAACACGGGGATGGGCAGACCCCAGCGGCGCTGACGGGAGATGCACCAGTCGGCGCGCTCACGAATCATGGCGCCCATGCGATCCTTGCCCCATGCGGGCAGCCAGCGGACGCTCTCGCAGGCGGCGATGGCATCCTCCTTGAAGGAGTCGACCGAGCAGAACCACTGCGGAGTGGCGCGGAAGATTATCGGGCTCTTGCAGCGCCAGCAGTGCGGATAGCTGTGGATTATATCCTCGGAGGCAAACAGAGCTCCGCTCTCCTTCATGTCGTTGAGAATGACGGGGTTAGACTCCTCGGTCTTGAGTCCCGCATACTTGCCTGCATAGTCGGTGTGGCGGCCCTGATCATCGACAGGGACGACCATCTTGATGCCGTAGCGCATACAGGTCTGATAGTCGTCGGCACCGAAGCCGGGAGCGGTATGGACACAGCCGGTACCGGAGTCCATAGTGACGTAATCAGCCAGCAGCAGACGGGAGGTCTTGTCGAGGAAGGGATGCTGTGCGAGCATATTCTCAAAGAAGCGGCCGGGATAAGTCTCGACTATCTCATAGCTGTCAAAGCCGCCTATCTTCATGACCTTCTCGGTCAGAGCCTCGGCCATGACGTACATCTCGCCGTTGGGAGCCTTGACGACGGCATATGCCTCGTCCGGGTGCAGGGCTATGCCGAGGTTGCCGGGCAGGGTCCAGATGGTGGTCGTCCAAATAACGAAGCTGAGCTTGGAGAGGTCAAGGTGTGAAAGCTTACCGAGATCGTCCTTCATCGGGAACTTGACATACACGGTGGTGCAGGGGTCGTCATGGTACTCTATCTCGGCCTCGGCGAGAGCGGTCTCGTCTTTGGCACACCAGTAGACGGGCTTGAGTCCCTTATAGATATGACCGTTTCCGTACATCTTGCCGAAGATACGTACCTCGTCGGCCTCGAAGCCCTTGTTCATGGTCTTGTAGGGGTGCTCCCAGTCGCCGATGACGCCGAGACGCTTGAAGCCCTCGCGCTGGATGTTTATATACTTCTCTGCATAGGCCTCGCAGGCGGAGCGGAAGTCCGCAACGCTCATGGCCTTATGGTTGAGCTTCTGTTCCTTGATTATCGCGCTTTCGATGGGCATACCGTGGTTATCCCAGCCGGGGATATAGGGAGTGTAGTAGCCGCGCATCGCATAGGAGCGGACGATAAAGTCCTTGATGGACTTGTTCAGCGCGTGACCCATATGGATATTGCCGTTGGAGAAAGGAGGACCGTCATGCAGAGAGAAGCGGGGCTTGCCCTCGTTCTTCTTGAGCATTTCGTTATATACGTCCTGCTCCTCCCAGTGCTTGAGCATTTCCGGCTCGCGCTTGGGCAAGCCGGCACGCATGGGAAAGTCGGTTTTCGGCAGGTTCAAGGTGGCGTTATAATCCTGTGCCATTGTTTTATTTCTCCTATCAGTCTGGATATATCAAAATCAAAGGGGCGTGCGCAGCTTGCGCTCGCCCCGCGAATAAGCGTAGCTTGCCCGATGATGAAATCAGAGCGTAAAGGGCTGGGTGCTGTCAAAAGAGATTTCGGGCTTGGCGGGAGCTTCGACTACCTTGGGAATGTCCATCTGTATGGAAGGCTCCGGCTGTATTCGCGCCACGGAATTCTCGATGCTTCGCACAGCGTCCTCAACGGAAGGCGCTGCTGCTCTGGGTGCGGGAGCGGGCTCGGGATCCGGGGAGGAGATGATGCCGCTGCTGATAGCGTCAATATTCTTGAGCTGAGTGTTGCACAGGGCGCGGACGCCGTCAAAGAACTTTGCGGTGGCGGCCTTTGCGTCTGCCAGTCTCTTCTCCTGCGCGGCGGTCTGCTCGGCAATGGAGCCGACCTTTGCCTTGACCTGCTTGTCGGCCTCCGCCAGCATTGCGGCGGCGCGGGCGCGCGCGTCGTTCTCTATCTGGACGGCGAGCTTCTGCGCGGAGAGAACTGCCATGTTCAGCGCGTCCTCATTTGCACGGTACTCCTCTATCTTGTCAACGAGCACCTTCATCTTGCTCTTGAGCACGGCATTTTCCTTCTGGGTCTGCGTCACATCGTCCGCAAGCTCCTCCAGAAAATCATCAACGGCGGCCATGTCGTAGCCATTAAAGCGAGCCTTTTCAAAAGTCTTCTCACGAATGTCCTGAGCGGTAATCATATCCTTATCCACCTTTCAATAGCGTGTTTTAATCTAATCTATCAGAAATACTGTCCCTCGTTAAGCGGCTGCTCATCCTGAGCGTTGAGTAGGTCCACATTATAGGGCGAAACGAAGAAGGCCTTGCCGGATATCGGCGTTATCTTGCCGTGCATGGCATATGCCACGCCGGAAAGGAAATCGAGCAGACGGCGATCCATATCCTCGCCCACGGCGCCCTCAAGCGTCATCACCACAGAGCGCCCCTGCTGAAGATAGGTCAAAAGCTCTCGCGCCTCCTCGAAGCTGCGCGGATTGAAGAGCACGACCTGCGTATCGCGCCCGCCGAAGTTTACAACTCTCTCGCGCTGCGGGCGAGGCTTCATCGGCTTCTTGCCGCCGAGATTGCCGAAGAGGCTGCCGCCGTCTCCCGCGGGCTTTGCGTTTCTCCGCTCCGGCTCCGGGTTTGCCGACGGCTCCTGACCGAAGGTGCTCTCAAACTCAAGCTGTGCCGCGCTTGCCGCCGCGGCCGGGGGAGCGGGCCTGAACTTCTCGTCCGCATCCTCGAAAAAGTCGTTATCGTCATTGTCTCTCGGCTTGAGTGTACTTGCAAGATCCTTAAAAAAACTCATGTCATCCATTTCCTCCAGAGGCAGCGCCATTTATCGGTCCGTAATTGCGGGCGCCGAAAATCGCCGTGCCCACACGAACCATGTTAGATCCACAGGCAATGGCGGCGGGGTAATCCGCGCTCATACCCATAGACAGAAAGTCCATAGCTACATTATCGTATTTTTTTTCGCCATTGTCAATAAAAAGCTTTTGCATACGGCAAAAAAATGGGATATTTTCTTCCGCTCGGCTGCATTTTGGCGGAATTGCCATCAATCCGCGCAGAAAAATGTGCTCAAATCCGGCGGCCGCCTCTATCGCGCTCGGAATATCCTCGGGAGCAAAGCCGGACTTTGCCGCCTCGCCGCCGATATTCACCTCTAAAAGTATCTCCTGCTTTATGCCCTTTGACTCCGCCGCGCGGTCAATAAGCCGCATCAGCTCCACACTGTCAACGCTCTCAATGAGCGCCGCCGTGCCGACGACCTGCCTGACCTTGTTCTTTTGCAGGTGCCCGATGAAATGCAGCCGCGCGCCGGCATATGCTGCCTGCGCGTTTTTTTCCAGCATCTCCTGGACTCTGTTCTCGCCGCATGTCGTCACTCCGGCGGCTATCGCCTGCCGGACTCTTGCGGCGTCGTTCATTTTTGTTGCCGCGACAAGCAGTATATCCTGCTCACTGCGGCCTGCCGCCCGGGCGGCCTCGGCGATACGGGAGCGCACCATCGCCACGTTTTCGGCTATATCCATAAGCCCTATACACTTCCCTCTGTCTCTTTCCCGGAAACGATAACCACGCTGCCCTCGCGCAGTGCGTCAAGCTCCGCGCTCTCCGCGGCAAGGCAAAAGTCCCCGGCGGTACTTGTATATATTATATCCACTATCCGCCTTTCCGTAAGCCCGGCGGTAGTGCTGTAGACAAAATTATTTCCCTCCGCATCCGTTCTGACCGCCTCCGTCGGAAGCTCCAGACCCTCGATGCGGGAGAATATTATCTCCGCGCCGCAGCGGCGCAGGCTGAGATACTCGGGCGTGTCGGCAGTAAGCCGCAGCAAAACCGCCCTCTGACCGTTTTCGCTCTCGCTTATTCTCTCCGCCACAGCCTCGGCGCATTTATCAAGCCCGTCAAATATAAGGCTGCACCGCTCGCCCTCGCGCAGCGGGATGCTCTCATCCGCGACGGCGGCAAAGTACCATGCAAAGCCGTAGACCGCACGGTAAGATGCCCGGCTGTGCTCCGGCTCCGCCGCCAAAAGCTTTTTCACCTTATCAACGCTAAGCTCCTCAAGCTCCTTGGGCGAAAGATATTCATAACCGTCCGTCTGCGAGAAAATCAGCGCCGAGTCCGGAAGCCCGGAGCTTGCCGGAGATACCCTCTCGCCGTCCGCCGCCGGGAGAGAGCCGGAGACCGGCTCCTCCGAGCGAAGGGCGATACCGCTTATCCTCGCGCTTTCGACTATCTCCCTTCGGTGTACGACGACGGTGCGCCGCCCTCCGCCGAGCCCGAGCACGAGCCACGCGGCGGCATAGGCGCACACGGCAAGAAAAATCACAACTGCGGCGGCACGCAGCCAGACCGAGCCCTCCGTGCGCTCCACTTATGTATCGGTCTCCAGCTCTATGGGACGCGGCGGCACAACGGTCGATATCGCGTGCTTATAGATAAGCTGCTGCTTGCCGTCGGAATCGAGCACCACGGTGAAGCTGTCATAGCCGCGCACGATACCGTGAAGCTGAAAGCCGTTCATAAGGAACATCGTAACGACGCACTTCTCGCGCCGCGCCTGATTTAAAAAGATATCCTGGAGATTCTGCGTTTTCTGCATTTCTGCCAACTCCTTTTTCTCGGGCGGGCATATTATTTTTTCCCGCCTCGTAATGCGGTATTTATAATATACCGAAGTCGTGCAAAAATGCGGTCGAAAGCCGCCGCGCCTTTTCAAAATTGGGATTTTCGTCCCAGTCTAAGCGCAGGGCGTTTTGCGTTTTGCGAAACCATGTCATCTGGCGCTTGGCGTAGCGGCGGCTGCCGAGCTTTATAAGCTCCACGGCCTCCTCCCGGCTCAGCTCACCGCGCAGCGCCATGGCGGGCTCCTTATAGCCTATAGCCTGCATCGCGGTACACTTATCGGAAAGTCCGGAGTCGAGAAGCCCCTGAACCTCCTCGAAAAGCCCCTCGGCTACCATTTCATCCACGCGCCGGTCAATTCTATTATAGAGCGCGGCGCGCTCGGCATAGCCGAGGATTATCTGCGCCGCGTCATAGCGCGGCGGTATGACGCGGGTACGCGCATCGTGCTCCGTAATGGTCATGCCGGTGAGCTCGTATATCTCTATTGCGCGGACTATGCGGCGCTTATCGCCGCTCGGGAGCTTTTCCGCGCGCTCCGGGTCGATTTTCCTCAGACGCTCCAGCATCGCCTCGCCGCCGAGCTCATCATACTCGGCGAGAAGCCTCTCGCGCAGCGCCTCGTCTCCGTCGTTTGCGGCAAAGTCGCGCCCGGATATCAGCGAGTCGATATACAGCCCGGTACCGCCGACGAGCACGGGAATTTTCCCGCGTGAGATTATATCGCCGCAGCAGCGCGAGGCCTCCTCGACGTAGCGCGCAACGGAATAATTCTCCCATGGCTCCGCCACGTCTATCATATGGTGCGGCACGGCGGTCCGCTCGGCGGCGCTGGCCTTGGCCGTGCCGATATCCATGCGGCGGTATATCTGCATGGAGTCCGCCGAGACAATCTCGCCGCCGAGCGCACAGGCAAGCTCTATGCCGAGCCGCGTCTTGCCCGAGGCGGTGGGTCCCGCGACAACTATTATTTTATCTGCCATCTTTATATCCTCAGACTATGCGCTTAAACTGCTTGTCAAGCTCCTTGCGCGTGAGCGTGACGGAAACGGGTCTGCCGTGTGGACAATAGCGCACGCGCCCCGACATCACCGCCTCCACAAGCGCCTCAAGCTCCTTGGGGTGCGTATCCCAGCCGGCCTTTATCGCGGCCTTGCAGGCGACGGTATGCAGTATCTCGTCCCGCACGCTCTGCGCGTCCGGGCATTTGCCGCGGCGCAGCTTTTCGCATATCTCCTCAATGGCGGCGGGCACGTCCCCGGCGTCCATATCGGCGGGCACGGCACGGACGATGAGCTCCCGCTCACCGAAGGGCTCTATCTCAAAGCCCAGCTCATACAGAAGCGCGGCGTTTGCGCATATCGCGTCCATATCCTCGCCGCCGGGACGTATGGTAACGGGTATAAGCAGGCTCTGCGCCATTATCTCGCGCTTTTGCTCCTTGAGACGGTCAAATATCATGCGCTCATGCGCGGCGTGCTTGTCGATAAGTATAAGCTTGTCGTCCTGCTCGACGATAATATAGGTCTTGAGCGCCTCACCCACTATCTTGTGGTCGGGTATAGAGCGACTTTCAACATTTTGAACAGGTTTTTCAACATCTTTGTCGGTCTGAACGGTGGAAAAGCTTGGCGTAATCTCGCTTTTTTCGTTTTCTGCGTTAAAAATTCGGCTGTTTTCGCGCAAGGGCGCGGCGGAGTACTCCACAGACTCCGAATGGAGCGAGGTCTGGACGGGTGCTTCCGCCCTTGCAGGAGCGGGCGGGCGCAGTGCGGAGACCGCGTTTACCCTTGGCTGAGTCGGCTGCGCGGCGGGAGCGGGGGACAGCGTATAGCCCTTATCACGAAACTCCCCGGCGCTCATGCTCCGATAGAAGTCAGGCTTTGCGCCGACCGCCTTCTTCGTTGACTCCGACAGCTTTATCTCGGCGCTCTGCCGCTCCCCGGCAAGCGCGGAGAGCACCGCATAGTGCAGCGCGTCAAACACCTTGCGCTCATCGGAGAACTTGACCTCCGTCTTTGCCGGGTGAACGTTGACATCGACGCTGCCGTAGCCGAGCTCTATATACAGCGCGCAGGCGGGATAGCGCCCGGTCAGCAGAGTGTTTTTATACGCCTGCTCCAGCGCCGCCTGCAATAGCTGCGATTTTATAAATCTCCCGTTGCAGAAGAAAAACTGCGCGCTGCGGTTGCCCTTGCCGTAGGCGGGCGAGGACACAAAGCCCGTCACGCGAATTCCGTTATTATCGCCCGTGCAGCGGAGCATCTGCGTTGCCGCGTCGCGCCCCAGCAGCGAATACACGCAGGACTCCTGCTTCCCGTCGCCGGGAGTGAAAAACTCCTCGCTGCCGTCCTTTATAAAGCGTATCGAGGCCTCGGGATGCCCTAAGGCACAGCGAAGCGCCGCAAGCTGACAGGCGGAGGCCTCGCTGCGGTCGCTCTTCAAAAACTTGAGGCGGGCGGGAGTGTTATAAAACAGGTCGCGGACTATCATCGTAGTCCCGTCCGGGCAGCCCGCCGCGAACATCTCCTGAATGTCCCCCGCCTCGAGCAAAACTCTTGTGCCGCTGTTGTCTCCGCGGCGGCGGGTATTTAGCTCGATTTTTGACACCGAGGATATCGCAGCGAGCGCCTCGCCGCGAAAGCCCATGGTCGCTATCGCCTCAAGCCCCTTCTCGTCATGGAGCTTTGAGGTGGCGTGGCGCAGAAAGGCAACGCCCGCATCCTCCGGAGCCATGCCGCAGCCGTCATCCGTGACGCGGATATAGATTGCCCCGCCGCCGCGTATCTCGACGGTGATATTTCTTGCGCCCGCGTCGAGCGAGTTTTCTACCAGCTCCTTAATGACGGAGGCAGGGCGCTCGACCACCTCGCCGGCGGCTATCATATCGGCTAAATGGGGCTGAAGTACATTTATGACAGGCATATGCTTTCTCCTTTGGGCTTTGCTCTGCGCGGATTTTCGCCTATTAGCGATTGTGGCTCTATTATACACGATTTCGGTTGAAAGTTCCATAGCTTTTGTGTTAATATAAAATGAAAAACTATCTAAACAGAGGGTAAGCCATGAGAGAAATTATAGATATAAGCAGGATAAAGGCCCAGGAGGCCATTTGTGCAGAAATTTTTGAGACCGTGACCGCCGACGGCAAGCGCCCGCTCGCCATGGTGGACACCTACGGCTGCCAGCAGAATGAGGCCGACAGCGAGAAGCTGCGCGGCTATCTCGCCGAGATGGGCTACGGCTTTACGCAGGACGAGTTTCAGGCGGACATCATCGTCGTCAACACCTGCGCCGTGCGCGAGCACGCCGAGATGCGTGTGCTCGGCAACGTCGGTGCGCTCAACCACACGAAAAAGAACAACCCCAACCAGATAATCGCCGTCTGCGGCTGCATGGTGCAGCAGGAGCACATGGCGGAGAAGATAAAAAAGTCCTACCCGGTCGTTGACCTCGTATTCGGGCCGCATGAGCTCTGGCGCTTCCCGGAGCTTTTGCAGCAGGTCATGCAAAAGCACAAGCGCGTCTTTGCCACCGCTCAGAGCGACGGCGCGGTCGCCGAGGGCATCCCGCTTCGCCGTGACGGCAGTGTAAAGGCATGGCTTTCGATAATGTACGGCTGCAACAATTTCTGCACCTACTGCGTAGTCCCCTACGTTCGCGGCAGGGAGCGTTCGAGACTGCCGGAGAACGTTGTCGCCGAGGCGCGTCAGCTTGTCGCGGAGGGCTATAAGGACATCACCCTGCTCGGGCAGAACGTCAACTCCTACGGCAGAGACCTTGAGAGCGACACGGACTTTTCGGACCTTCTCCGCATGATAAACGACATTCCGGGCGACTTTGTCCTGCGCTTTATGACAAGCCACCCCAAGGACGCGACGGAGAAGCTGTTTAAGACTATGGCAGAGTGCGAGAAGTGCGCGCATCACATCCACCTGCCCGTACAGTCCGGCAACGACCATATTCTCAAGCTCATGAACCGCAACTACACGCGCGAGAAGTATCTCTCGCAGGTCGCCCTTGCGCGCAGCTATATGCCTGACCTCGTGATCACGACCGATATAATCGTCGGCTTCCCGAACGAGACGGAGGAGGAATTTGAGGACACGATAAGCCTCTGCGAGGAGGTGCGCTTCGACGCGATGTTCACCTTCATCTACTCCAAGCGCGTCGGCACTCCGGCGGCCTCGATGCCTGACCCCTACACCCGCGCCGACAAGCAGAAGCATTTTGACCGGCTTATGGACGTATCCAACCGCATTTCCGGCGAGAAGCACAAGGAATACGAGGGCAAGAGCGTGCGCGTGCTCGTTGACGGCGAGACGGGACGCGAGGAATACAATCTTTCCTCGCGCACAAACGGAGGCCGGCTTGTGCATCTTCGCGGCGACAAGAGCCTGATAGGGCAGTTTGTAAACGTAAAAATAGTCTCCAGCAACACATGGGCGCTGTACGGAGAGATAGAGAAGGGATAAATTATGGCAGAATTAACGCCGATGAAGCGGCAGTATTACGAAATAAAGCAGCAGTATCAGGACTGTCTGCTCTTCTTCCGCCTCGGCGATTTTTATGAGATGTTCGACGATGACGCGCGTCTCGCCTCAAAGCTTTTGGATCTTGCGCTCACGACGCGCGACCGCTCGGTGGAAAATCCCGACGAGCGCACGCCGATGTGCGGCATACCCTACCACAGCGCGGAGACATATATTGCCCGTCTCATCGCCAAGGGCTATAAGGTCGCCATCTGCGAGCAGACGGAGGACCCGGCACAGGCGAAGGGGCTTGTGCAGCGCGACGTTATCCGGATAATCACGCCCGGCACGGTTACGGAAAGCTCCATGCTCGACGAGCGCCGGAGCAACTATATCTCCGCCGTGTATCTCAATAACGGTCACGCGGGCATCGCCTTCTGCGACGTGTCCACGGGCGAATTCTGCTGCGCGGGCTTTGACGGGGACGCGGTAAGCCATGTTATAAACGAGCTTGGGCGCTTTACGCCGCGTGAGGTCGTGCTGTCGGCGGGAGCCGAGGAAAACGGCGCGATATCGGAGTTTATAAGCTCCAAGCTCGGCGCGATGCCGGAGCGCGGCAGCGATAAGTTTGAATATCTTCAGGCGGCGGTGCTCGTGTGCCGTCAGTTCGGCTTTGAGGACGTGGATAAGGCGGGACTCGGCGGCGAGAGTGCATCGGTCTGCGCCGTGGGCGCGCTGCTGGCATATATTATCGAGACGCAGAAATTTGACCTGAGCCACATAAATCATCTTGATATTTTCTACAGCGGGCGCTATATGGAGCTTGACTGGACGACGCGGCGCAATCTTGAGCTGACCGAAACTCTGCGCAGCGGCGAAAAGCGCGGCTCTCTGCTGTGGGTGCTGGATAAGACCAAGACCCCGATGGGCGGCAGACTTCTCCGCTCATGGGTGGAGAGACCCCTATTATCGGTCGTTGCGATAAAGCGGAGGCTGACTGCGGTAAACGAGCTGTACGCCGACACGCTTGACCGCTCGGAGCTTACGCTTGTAATGCGCGAGATAAGCGATATGGAGCGTCTGGCGGCGCGCTGCGTCTACGGCACAGCCGGCGGGCGCGATCTGCGTATGCTTGCAAACTGCGCGGGGCAGCTTCCGAAGCTCAAGTCGCTGCTATCTAGCTTTAAGAGTCTTGAGCTGCGCGATATCTGCGCAATGGACGCGCTCGATGATATACGCGCCCAGATAGACCGCGCCATATGCGACGAGCCGCCCTTTTCCGTCCGTGAGGGCGGAATACTGCGCGAGGGCTATTCCGAGGAGGTCGATAAGCTGCGCAATATCCGTGACAACGGCGCCCAGATGGTCACGGAGCTTGAGCAGCGGGAGCGTCAGCGCACGGGCATCAAAAAGCTCAAGGTCGGCTACAATAAGGTCTTCGGCTATTATATCGACGTGCCGAGATCCGCAGGGCTGGAAAACGTCCCCGACGATTACATACGCAAGCAGACCCTTGTCTCAAACGAGAGATACTTCACGCAGGAGCTCAAGGAGCTTGAAAATACGCTCCTGACGGCGAAGGACAGAATAAACGAGCTTGAATACCGCTATTTCTGCGAGATACGCGACATGGTTGCGGCAAACGTTGACCGCGTCAAGGAGGCGGCGGACCGCGTGGCGCGGCTCGATGCGCTCTGCTCGCTTGCCGAGGTCGCGGTCCGAAATAATTACACGATGCCCGAGGTAGATACCTCACGGGATCTCCACATCATTGAGGGACGGCACCCCGTCGTGGAGCAGACGCTCAAGGACGTGCTTTTCGTCCCGAACGACAGCTTTTTGAACGACTCCGAGGATCGCTGCGCCATCGTCACGGGGCCGAACATGGCGGGTAAATCGACCTATATGCGCCAGACGGCGCTCATCGTCCTCATGGCGCAGATGGGCTCCTTTGTCCCGGCAAAGAGCGCGACCATCGGCGTCGTTGACCGCGTATTCACGCGAATAGGCGCGTCTGACGACCTTGCCTCCGGGCAATCGACCTTTATGGTCGAGATGAACGAGATGGCGGGGATTCTCAAGCACGCAACCGCCTCCTCCCTGCTCATTCTTGACGAGATAGGCAGAGGCACCTCGACCTTTGACGGCATGGCCATTGCCCGCGCCGTGCTGGAATACTGTGCCGACAAGCGCAGGCTCGGCGCAAAGACGATGTTTGCAACGCACTATCACGAGCTTTCCGCGCTGGAGGGTGAGCTGAGCGGCGTGAGAAACTATAACATCACCGCAAAGAAGCAGGGCGGTACGCTGGTATTTCTGCGCAAGATAGTGCGCGGAGCGGCGGACGACAGCTACGGTATCGAGGTTGCAAAGCTTGCGGGGCTTCCCGATAGCGTTATAAGCAAGGCCAAGGGCTATCTCAAGGAGCTGGAGTCGAGCGGGGTAGGTCCCAAAGCCACTCCGAAGGCCGCGGACGACCAGATAAGCCTTGCCGATATCGGCGCCGACGAGATACGCGACACTCTGCTGAAAACCGACGTGAACACCCTGACTCCGCTTGAGGCCATGAGCCTGCTCTTTGAGCTGCAAAAGAAAGCGAGGGCATGATATGCCGGAGAACAGACCGACATTTACAAGCCGGCTCACGAAAAAAGAATATATTGCCGCGCTGATTTATCTCCCGCTGCACGTCATATCACTGCCCGCTCTTGTCGCGATGCTGATATTTGGCATAAACGATGACCTCACGCTAAATCTTATCAGCTACGCCTTTGCAACTCTCTATATGCTGCTCCTTCTCGGGCGCTTTCTGCGGCGCGACTTTGACGCGCTGTGCGACGGTCCCGTCCGCTTCATAATAGAGATAGGCGTATCCTACGGGCTTTATTATCTCTCTAACTTTGTTGTCGTCGGCATACTCGTAGCTCTCAACCGGCTTGATAACCCGAATAACGGCGCCGTCATCGACATGGCGCTGAATAACCGGCGGCAGATATTTATTATGACCGTTTTCATGGCTCCCTTAGTGGAGGAGCTTATGTTCCGCGCCGGGATTTTCGGTCTGCTGCGCAGGTATAACCGCCCTGTCGCCTATGCCGTGAGTATGCTGCTCTTTTCCGTGTACCACATCTGGGGCTACGCGATGGGCAATCCGAGCAACTGGATATATATTATTCAGTATCTCCCCGTGTCCTTCCTGCTCTGCCGCTGCTATGAGCGCTGCAACAGCATCTGGGGCAGCATCGGGCTGCATATGCTGGTAAACGCCGTGTCCATGTGGGCGATAAATATGGTGGCGGGCTGAGCTATGGGCTACGAACTTAAAACCATCGCTCGTGTACACAGCGATTTTTCCGACAAATTCGGCATACCGCGTCAGGCGGGCATTGTCGATGCTCTTGAGGCGGCTATTATATTCGAGCCGGAATACCGGCGCGAGGAGGCTCTGCGCGGTCTGGAGGATTTTTCTCACCTCTGGGTGATATGGCAGTTCTCCGAGGCCGTGCGGGATGATTGGTCGCCCACGGTTCGCCCGCCGAGGCTCGGCGGGAACACGCGCATGGGCGTATTCGCTACGCGCTCTCCCTTCCGACCTAACGCGCTCGGGCTTTCCTGTGTGCGGCTTATCGGCATTGAGCACAGCGAGGAGCACGGCGCGTATCTGCGCATTGCCGGGGCCGATATGCTCGACGGAACGCCGGTCTACGACATCAAGCCCTATGTCCCCTATGCCGACTGCCATACCGAGGCGCTCTCCGGCTTTGCGCCGAACGCAGGACGGCAGCTTCGGGTGGAGTATTCGGGCGATACGCTGAGCGCCGTACCGGAGGCTAAGCGCGCCGCCCTGACGGGGGTACTCGCAAACGACCCGCGCCCGCGCTACCAAAACGACCCGGAGCGGGTATATGCCATGGATTTTGCGGGGCTTGAAATAAAATTCACGGTCAGCGAGGATACACTGACCGTGAGAGATATATCTTTGGGACAGGGAAGGCGCTGAGCTTGAATAGGCTCAAAGCGCCTTTTCCGCAAGCAGGGCCGTCCACCTCCCCTTATCGACCTCTTTTATCACCCGGAAGCCGTTCTTCTTCCAAAAGGCATTGGACTGCGGGTTTTCCTTGTCTATGCCCAGACGAACGGCGCTCTTGCCCGCGTCCTTGAGACAGGCAGTAAGCTCCCGGATGATATTGCTGCCGACACCCTTGCCCTAAGCCTCTATATTCATCATGAAAAAGCCTATAAAGGCCATATTTTTCTCTGGGAAGCCGTCTATCAGATCCATCACCGCAAGAAGTCCGTTCTCGTCATAAAAGCCCAGATAGTATTTGTTCTCGGGCGCTACGCCGGGAGGCGCTATGTGCAGGTCGCTCATTATCTGCTCCCTTGTCGCCTCTGCCTCACAGTATTGATAATACTGCACATTGCCCCGGCATAAGTCCATTATTTCATCTGCATCACTGTCGCGGAGCCGCCGAACCCGGTAAGTGCGGCTCAGCTTATTTATTTCTATCATATTCTAACCTCGCTTGTTTCTCCGCGTCCCGGAGAATATCAAAAACAGCCACAACAAAAGCTGCTGTGGCTGTTTAATATTACTTGTTCTCAGTAATTTTCCTTGTGAAGCTCAAAGTATGCCTGCGGGTGGTTGCAGACGGGACATACTTCGGGCGCCTTCTCGCCGATGGCGATATGACCGCAGTTGCGGCACTCCCAAACCTGAACACCGCTCTTTTCAAAGGCCTGCTTTGCCTGAACGTTGCTCAGAAGCTTGCGGTAGCGCTCCTCGTGCATCTTTTCTATCGCCGCAACGCCGCGGAACTTCTCCGCCAGCTCCTTGAAGCCCTCCTCCTCGGCCTCGGCCGCCATACGCTCATACATATCGGTCCACTCAAAGTTTTCACCCTCGGCAGCGTGGAGCAGATTTTCCTCGACACTGCCAAGCTGTCCGAGCTCCTTGAACCAGAGCTTCGCGTGTTCCTTCTCGTTGTCCGCCGTTTTCAAAAACAGCTCCGCTATCTGCTCATAGCCCGCCTTCTTTGCAACGGAGGCAAAATAGCTGTACTTGTTTCTCGCCTGAGACTCGCCGGCAAAGGCTTCCCAGAGGTTTTTCTCGGTCTTGGTGCCGCTGTACTTGTTCATGTCGGTTCTCCTTTTTGAATATAATATTTCAGGTCAGACGCTCAAAGCCGTCGTCCACCGGAGGCTTTTGCTTTTGCTTTTTCTCTTTTCTGCCCATGTTCTCGACGATCACCCAGACATAGTACATGAACATGAGCGCGCTTGAAACGAATATGAGCTGCATACCGAAGTAGCGCTCGTCGGCGATGCACATCACGCAGAGCACCGCAGCTATCATTGAGTAAAACAGGCTCTTCCACGGCTTTGGCTGACCGAAGGCATAGCCCGCGTTATAGAAAAACGCGACCATGGCGACGGATACCGCGATAATCTCCACGGCATAGCCCCAGACGACGCTGTTTATATCGTTTGCCTTGTAGCAGACTATCAGCCACAGCGCATACATGAGCACCGGCAGTATCGACAGCAGGCACATCGGGCGTATCTTCAGCCTTGCGGAATTGACGCGCTGCATATAAATCGGGAAGGCTAAGCCGGTCAGGAAGGCAAGCCCCGCCAGTATAAGCAGGAGCGTGACATTCTCGTCCGTCTCGCACTTGAGCGCCAGAAGCAGCGCGCCGAGGCACATTATCACGCCTATCGTCCAGCGGATGATGCCGTATAGCTTATTCCCGGCGTTCGCAAGCGCAATAAGCGGCTCGGTGGGCGGGACAAGGCGCTCCTCCTGCATTTTCTTGACAAAGCGGTAAAACACTGCGCCTGCCGCGAGGACTATCAGCACGACCGCGACGTTAAGCGTGCTTTTGCCGCACAGCCCCTTATCATCAAAGGCAATCTGTAGCTGAAGCCAGCGGATAAACACCGCAAACGCGCTGCCGCCCAGTATATAACATTCAAGCTTCAAAGCAAGCTGCTGCATCTCTTTGCGTAATAGCATAATTATTTACCTGTTCCTATATTATATAATCATCTGAATTTTATACTTTTTTGCCGCTTACGTCAAGCAGAAGATAAGGAGGACAAGATGAAGCGAACTATACTTCTCTCATATATTGCGCTTATCATAGCCATTGTGGCGGCTTTTTTCATCCGGCGCAGCGCCGCCGCGCCCGCGCCCACGCAGAAGCCCGCCCCGACTGAGACTCCCGCTGTCAGTACGGCGGAGTCGTCCCCGGAGCCGATCAGCGCACCGGAGAGCATTTCTCTCCTGACCGAAAACGGGATATTAGAGCTTGATATGCAGGAATATCTCATCGGCGTTGTGGCGGCGGAGATGCCCGCCTCATTCCCCGAGGAGGCGCTAAAGGCGCAGGCTGTCGCGGCGCGTACATACACGATGAACTGCGCCTCGGTCGGAAAGCACGGCGACGCGCAGATATGCTATGACTACAGATGCTGTCAGGCATGGCAGGACGATGCGGCACTGCACGAGAAGTGGGGCGAGGATTACGATCTCTATTACAATAAAATCTCCGAAGCGGTCACGGCTACCAAGGGGGAATTTCTATGCTATGAGGGCGAGGTGATTTTCGCCGCCTTCCATGCCGCCTCCGCCGGAGCGACCGAGGCCAGCGGCAACATCTGGGATGAAAGACCATATCTTGTAATCGTCTCAAGCCCCGAAACGGCGGACGATGTGCCGAATTTCGTAAGCCGCGTTGACTGCGCCGCGATAGACTTCCGCGACACCCTCCTTTCCGCGCACCCGGAGGCCGATTTTACCGGCGATGCCTCGGACTGGGTTGGCGAGATCTCGCGCGACGCCTCGGGTCGGGTGGACTATGTCCTGCTCGGCGGGGTCGCCGTTGACGGTGTGGAGCTGCGAAGGCTCTTTTCGCTGCGCTCCACGGCCTTTGAGCTTGAATACTCGGACGGCGCATTTCATTTCACCGTGACCGGCTACGGTCATGGCGTAGGAATGAGCCAGTACGGCGCGAAGGTCATGGCCGCAAGAGGCGACGACTATCGAACGATACTGGCTCACTATTATCCGGGCTGTGAGCTTTGCTCTTAGCCCTGCCTGTATTATAAATAAAATCCGTTCAGCCCTGCGCCGTCTTTTCGTAGACGCAGAAGCAGTAGCGCACTCCGTTTTCCTCCTGCCAGGGCTCTGCCTCGACGCACTCCCACTCGGGATTGCGGTCAAGGTTGGGGAAGAAGCTGTCTGACTGCGGCTCGGCCTCGATTTTTGTCACATAGACGCGCTCAAGCTGGTTGAAAAACTGCATAAACACACTTGCTCCGCCGATGACGTAGCATTGCTCAAAGTCCTCCGCCGCGTCCAGCGCCTCGCAGGTATTGTGGACGACCAAGGCGCCCTCAATGCTGATATTCTGCCGGGTGACGACTATGTTAAATCTGTTGGGAAGGGGTCTGCCGCCCGGGAAATCCTCAAGCGTCTTGCGCCCGACTATAACGGCAGAGCCGTCGGTAATGCTGCGGAAGCGGCGGCGATCCGCCTTGAGAACTATCGGCTGAGTGCCGCCGTCTCCTATTCCCCAGTCTGAATATACTGCAACTATTGCGTTCATTATTTTGCTACACCTCTTGAATTTTACAGTGCCACGGGTATTTTCTCGTCAAAGGGAGTGAACTCGTAGTTTTCCATCCTGAAGCTGTCGCGCGTAAACTTATAAAAATCATCAACGCTCGGGTCAATGATGAACTTGGGCGCGCTCTTCGGCTCGTTTTCGATTATGCGCTCTATCGCCGGGACGTGACGGTCATATATATGCGCGTCGGCAATGACGTGGACAAATTCGCCCGGCTCAAAGCCGCTCACCTGCGCCAGCATCATCGTCAGCACCGCATACTGCACGACGTTCCAGTTATTCGCCGCCAGCATATCCTGAGAGCGCTGGTTCAAAATCGCGTTCAGGCGATTGCCCGTGACGTTAAAGGTCATGGAATAGGCGCAGGGGTAAAGCGCCATCTCGGAAAGATCTGCAAAGGTATAGATATTTGTCATAATACGGCGGGAGGCGGGGTTGTGCTTTAGATCCCATATGACCTTATCGACCTGATCCATGTCTCCCTCGGGATAGTGATGCTTCACGCCGAGCTGATAGCCGTAGGCCTTGCCTATAGAGCCGTTTTCGTCCGCCCATGCATCCCAGACGCGGGTGCGCAGCTCGTTGACGTTGTTGCTCTTTGCCTGCCATATCCACAGCAGCTCGTCGATGGCGGACTTCCAATAGGTACGCCGTATAGTCAATATCGGAAACTCCTCCGACAGGTCGTAACGGTTTACAATGCCGAACTTCTTGACCGTGTGTGCGCTTGCGCCGTCTTCCCAGCGCGGGCGAACCTCGCGGTCGGTGTCCCATATGCCGTTATCAAGGATATCGCGGCAGTTTTGGATAAATATTTCGTCTGCTCTGCTCATATCGCACCGCCTTTTATATTTTTATAAATAATACCACAGTCACCGCCGCCTGTCCATCCGAATACGATGGAGCAAGGAGGTGGTTTGTTTGTGAAATTTGCTGTAATAGGCGGAGATCTGCGCTCGGCGCTGCTCTGCTCAATGCTTGCGGCCGAGGGGCACCGGGTATATTGCTACGCGCTCGAAAAGGCGGAGCTGCCGGGTACGATTGCCAAGGCGGGCTGCTTGCAGGGCTGCATTTACGGCGCGGACTGCGTGGTTCTCCCCTGTCCGTCCGAAAAAGGCGGGCTTTTGAACGCGCCCTTTTCCGCCGAAACGCATCGCACCGATGAGATTTGCGCCGCGCTCTGGCCGGGTCAGCTTCTCTGCGCGGGAAGGCTCAGCGACAACAGCCTTGCCGCCGCGATCGAGGCAGGAGCGCAGGTTGAGGATATAATGCTTCTCCCCGATTTTGCCGTCGGGAACGCCGCAATATGCGCGGAGGGCGCCGTCGGGCTGCTAATCGCGGGAAGCGATAAAGCTCTATGGCAGGGTAACGCCCTCGTTCTCGGCTGGGGTCGCATCGGCTCAATTTTAGCTCTGCGTTTGAACGCGCTCGGTGCAAGAGTCTGCGTTGCGGCGCGGAGCGCTCGTGACCGGGCCATGGCTCGCGCCCTCGGCTGCCGCGCCGTCTGCCTTGAGTCGCTTGAGGCTACGCTATCCGACTTTGACTACATAATCAACACCGTTCCGGCGCGAGTCCTCTCCGATGCGGCGCTATGCTGCATACGCGAGGACGCGGTACTGCTCGAGCTTGCCTCGCCGCCGGGCGGCTTTGACAGAAACCTTGCCGAGAACATCGGCATAAAAACGCTCTATGCGCCGGGACTGCCGGGGAAATGCGCGCCCTATGCCGCGGCTGAGCTTATGAAGCAGGCAATTTATAAGGTCATGAGTGAGCAGGAGGCTTGATATGGACACGAAAAAACGCTTGGGGCTTGCTCTGTGCGGCTCCTATTGCAGTTACGACAAGCTATTTGACGCGGCGGAAGAGCTGCGCAAGGAATTTGAGCTTGTCCCGATTATGAGCGAGACGGCGGCGTCAACGGACAGTCGCTTTGGAAGCGCGGAGGATAACATCCGCCGCTTAACAGAGCTTTGCGGCAGACCCCTTATCACAAGCATTGTCGATGCCGAGCCGCTTGGTCCCGCAAGTCCGCTTGATGCGCTGCTTATCGCGCCCTGCACCGGCAACACGCTCGCAAAGCTTGCCCACGGCATGACTGACAGCGCGGTGACAATGGCTGCGAAGGCGCATCTGCGTAACGCCCGACCGCTCATCCTCGCCATATCGACAAATGACGGGCTCTCCGGCTCCGCCGAAAACATAGCGCGGCTGCTAAACCGCAAAGGCGTCTATTTCGTTCCCTTCGGGCAGGACGACTGCATAAAAAAGCCGAATTCGCTGCAAGCCGATTTTTCCCGCATGGCGGACGCCGTCCGTGCCGCACTTGAAGCGAAGCAGCTACAGCCGGTTTTAGTCACGAAATAATATAATTTATAGCACAAAAAAGCATCGGAAAGCTCCGATGCTTTTTTCTGTGTAATTATGCGAACCAGATTTTATCGCAGAAAAGAAGGAATATATATATCGCAACGCCGAAGACCGACACGATGGTCAGTCCCGCTTTCACGGCGGCAAGCGTATACATTCTCGCTTCCTCCTTTGTCAGCGGCTCCGGCTCAGTGCCGTCCGGCCGACGCTCGGGCGCCTCGGGCTTATACCAAGGCATACCCTCGATGTTCATGGGCGCAATGGTACGCCCATCGTCATCGTCATAGGTCCGCTTCGGCTTTCTGCTCATTGAAGGTACCCTTTTCCTTTGCTTCCTTGAGTATCTCCTCTGCTCTGGCCTGCTGCTCGGGATTATTGTAGAGATGGCAGGCGCACCAGTGATCCGGCTCTACCTCAGTCCACTCGGGAGCGGCGCAGCGGCACACGTCCATGCACTTCTCGCAGCGGGTATGGAACTTGCATCCGGCGGGCGGATTTGCCGGAGAGGGCAGGCTGCCCTTGAGGATGATACGGTTGAGCTTGACGTCGGGATCGGGAATCGGGATAGCCGAGAACAGCGCCTTGGTGTAGGGGTGCAGCGGCTCGCCGAAAATCTTATCGGTATCAGCATACTCGACCATGGAGCCGAGATACATGACGCCGACCGTGTCGGAGATATGCTCGACAACGGAGAGGTCATGGGAGATGAAGAGATAAGTTATGCCGAAGTCCTTCTGTAGCTGACGGAGCAGGTTTATTATCTGCGCCTGAATGGAAACGTCCAGTGCGGAGACAGGCTCGTCACAGACGATAAAGTCCGGGCTGAGCGCCAAGGCTCTGGCGATACAGATACGCTGACGCTGACCGCCGGAGAACTCGTGCGGATACCTGCTCTTGTAGTACTCGGGCAGACCGCAGGCCTTCATGACGCGGGTAATGTAATCATCGTACTCCTCGGGCGGGACTATGCCGTGCTCGCGGACTGCCTCGCCGATAATCTCACCGACGGGGAGACGCGGGGAGAGGCTGGAGTAGGGGTCCTGGAAGACTATCTGCATGCGCGGACGCATACGGCGAAGCTCTTCCTTGCTCAGGGAGAATATCTCCTTGCCGTCAAACCAGACCTCACCGGAGGTCTTTTCGAGCAGGCGCAGGATGGTTCTGCCAGCGGTGGACTTGCCGCAGCCGGACTCGCCGACAAGACCCATGGTCTGCCCGCGCTTTATCTTGAAGCTGATACCGTCAACGGCGCGAACGTTGCCGACGGTCTGCTTAAAGAAGCTGGACTTAATCGGGAACCATTTGACAAGATCCTTGACCTCGAGCAGATATTCGTTTTCCGTGTCGGGTGTTTTCTTGATTTCTTCCATCTTTACAGCTCCTCCACGTTAACAGATTTGGGATAGCCCATAACCTCGCCCTCATCCATGTACCGGTAGCAGGAGACATAGTGAGTTTCGCTGAGCTTTATCTCCGGCGGATACTTGCCGTCGCAGTGCTCGCAGCGCATCTCGCAGCGGTCGCGGAAATAGCAGTAGTTCGGCATATCGACCGGGTTCGGAACGCTGCCGGGGATATTGTAGAGCGCGTCGACCTTTTTGCCGACGACGGGCTTGGACTTCATCAGGCCGATGGTGTAGGGATGACAGGGGTGGTGGAATATTTCATCCGCGGTGCCCTTTTCCACAACGCGGCCCGCATACATGACGACGACATAGTCCGCCATGCCCGCAACGACGCCGAGGTCATGCGTGATGAGCATGATGGAGGAATTGAGCTTATCCTTGAGGTTCTGGAGCAGGTCAAGTATCTGCGCCTGAATCGTAACGTCGAGCGCGGTCGTCGGCTCGTCGGCGATGATAAGCGTGGGGGAGCAGGCAAGCGCAATGGCTATCATGATACGCTGACGCATACCGCCGGAGAGCTCGTGCGGGTACATGGAGTACACGCCCTCCTTGTTTGCGATGCCGACAAGCTCAAGCATCTTGAGGGTGCGCTCCTTGACTTCCTCCTTGCTCATCTCGGGGTTATGGAGCATGGTGACCTCGTCGACCTGCTGACCGATACGGAAAACAGGGTTAAGGCTGGTCATAGGCTCCTGGAATATCATAGATATCTTGTTGCCGCGAATCTCCTGCATCTTTGCCGTCGGGGTATTGACGATATTATATGCGGAGCCGTCGCCAAGGTTGAAGCGAATCTCGCCGCCGACGGTCTGACCCTGAGGACGCTGAAGAAGCTGCATCAGGGAAAGGCTGGTGACGGATTTGCCGCAGCCGGACTCACCGACGACACCGACGGTGGAGCATTTGGGAACGGAGAAGCTTACGCCGTCAACGGCCTTGACCGTGCCGACATCGGTGAAGAAGTAGGTGCAGACGTTATCAAACTCGACAACGTTATTCTCATCCTTCATCTTCGTTGTGAACAGCGCGGGATCCTTATTGGCGTCCGCTCTGTCTCTCTCGAGCTTCTTGGTTATGCGGCGGTTAAATTTTGAAATTCTCCTGGACTCTTTGCCGGATATATAGGAGGAGTTTTTTTCGTTCTTATCTGACATGATTATACCTCCTAATCAGCGTTTTGCCTTGGGGTCGTATGCATCGCGCAGACCGTCGCCGACGAAGTTGAAGGCGATAACGGTCATGCAGATGAGCAGACCAACAGGTATCCAGATGAACGGATAGTGCGCCATGGCGGACGCAGAGGAAACGGAGTTGATGATGGTGCCCCAGGTCGCCAGCGGGTGCTTAACGCCAAGGCCGAGGAAGGACAGGGTGGACTCGGTGATGATGGTGCCGCCGATGCCCAGAGAGGCGATGACTATAAGCTGAGGCATAACGTTCGGGACGAGGTGACGGAATATTCTGTCCTTAACTCTGATGCCCGTAGCCTCGGTTGCAACCATGAACTCCTGCTCACGCAGGGAGAGTATCTGGCCGCGAACCATACGCGCAACGCCGGCCCAGCCCATGATACCGAGCGCCGCCATCATTATCATGAGACGTACATAGGTATTCATACGCAGAGCGTCCATCATTGCGCCGAGGATTATCATAATGGGCATGGAGGGGAGACAGTAGAAGATATCGACCAGACGCATGATGAGGTTATCGACCCAGCCGCCGTAGTAACCGGCAAGGCCGCCCATGATGACGCCGAGAAGTATCTGAAGGGATACGACGACAAAGCCGACCATCAGGGAGATGCGGCCGCCGTACATGATACGCGCAAGCACGTCAAAGCCGTCGCCGTCGGTGCCGAGAATGTGAGTTCCGGAGGGTGCGGCAAACTTATCAATGACGTAAATGGTCTGGTGGCAGTTGATGACGTAGGAGCCGGTGTCACGCTGAGAGATGGTCAGGTCGCCGTCCGCGTACTGGAGATTGCCCTGCTCGTCATAGGTGTAAACACCGTTTTCGTCCTGCATGGGCAGGCGATAGGTGAGTTCCGCAGTCTTGAGCTCCGTCTCCTGCATTTCCTCAATGACGGTATTGAGCGCCTTCTTGAGGTCATAGTCCATGCTGTCCTCGCCGGAGTAGCGGCGGATGGAGATGGTGCTGAACTCGGCAAACTCGTTGCCCTGAGCGTCAAATATCTCAAGAACATCATCGTTGCTCTTGATAGTGTACTTCTGTCCCTCGTAGCTGAACTTGCCGCTGTCGTAAGCCGCAAGAAGAGCGTTGACGCGGAACTCGTCACTGACCTTCAGACCGGTCTCGAAGGTATCAAGGGTGAAGCGGGTGTAAACCATGGCCATACTGGGGTCGCCGCTCGTATAAACGTGGTGCGTCTCGCCCTTGTTGAGGATGGTGTAGTTTACGCCCTCAAAGCTGAAGGTCTTTGCCTCGGACTCGATGGCCGCGAGCATTGCCGCCTCAAACTCTTCACCGAGGCTGCCATCGGCGTAGTTGATGCCGTCGGAGGTCTTGGTTATGGTATAGCTCTTGCCGGAGCCCTTCTTATAAGAATAGGTCTCGCCGCCGAACTTAAATTCGCCGCTCTTGCCCTTGCAGGCCTTTGCCGCATCTTCAAGTCCCTCTATCTCCTCGCCGGAGAACTTGAGCTTCTTGCCGACGGAGTCATAGGTGCCGATGGTAACAGTGCTCGTACCGACAGCGCAGACCTCGTCCATTTCACGGCCGCTGAGAGTATATATCTCGTCACCGAGACGGTTTATCTCAAAGTTGCCGGTCTCGCCCTCGACGAGCAGGTAATCCTTGCCCTCTTCGATCATGGACTTGATGTTGCTGTTCATCGCGGTAACGACCTTGCTGTCAAGCTCGACGGAGTCGTTGACGACGTAGCCGTTATAAGCGCTGTTTTCCTTGGCAAGCGCGTAGTTTACGTTCTGGTTATTGTACTTATAGAATATCTCCGTCTGACCGTGGGCATAGAACAGAGGCCCGAGGAAAGAGAACGCAAACATGAATATAAGCACAACGGAGCCGAAAACCGCCAGTCTGTTGCGTATAAAGCGCTTAAAGACCTGACGACCGGGAGAGAGGACCTTGACGCGGGATACGTCGTCAAGATGTATCTCTTCGTTTTCAACCGGAGTATTGTTCTGCTCGGCCGCTTCCTTGGCCTTGAGGACTTCATTCAGATTATATGATGCTGCCATAAAGTACCTCCTCAGCTCAAGCGCACACGCGGGTCAACAACGGCATACAGAAGGTCCGAAATGAGGTTGCCGAGCAGCGTGAGAATTGAAATGAATGCCAAATAGAACATGGTAAAGGGTATATCCGCCTGTGTCATCGAATAGTAGGAGGCATAGCCTATGCCGCGGATGCCGAACAGCGTCTCGGTGATGAGTGCGCCGGAGAAGAGGCTGGGCAGGCTTCCGCCGAGGGTGGTGATGAGGGGGATAAGGGTATTGCGGAAGGCGTGCTTATTGATGACGACCTTCTCGGGCACGCCCTTTGCGCGGGCGGTACGGATATAGTCGGCATTGAGCACTTCCAGCATATTGGTACGGGTGTAGCGCATGAGACCGCCTATGCTGATTATGGTAATGGTAATCGCGGGCAGGACAAAATGCTTGGCCACATCCAAGAATTTTCCGAAGTCAGAGAGATATTGATAATTTCGCCCCTGCATACCCGTAAGCTCAAACCAGCCGAGCTTGACGGAGAAGACGTATTTCAATATCGTTGCGAGGAAGAAGGTCGGCATCGAGATACATATCATCGAAACGACCGTGGTGAAGTAGTCGGTAAAGCTGTACTGCTTGCGGGCAGCGGCAATACCAAGGGGAATTGCTATAAGAATTTCAAGGATAAACGACACGAGTCCGAGCGCGAAGCTGTACCAGACGGTGTCATGGAATTTCTGGGTGACGGGGACAGTCCAAGACCAGCTCTCGCCCCATTCACCTCTCACAGCACTCTTAAGCCATGTAAAGTAACCCTGAACGATGCCTTTATCCATGCCGTATTGCGCATTCAAATCCGCAAGCCACTCGGAGTAGCTCTTGCTTGCGCCGGGGCGGGAAGCCAGTTCTCTTGCCTTTGTCTCAATATAGCCCATGGGCATATTGTACATTAGCACATAGATCAGGAACATTACAAAGAACAAAATCAAAGCGCTGTAAAGCAAACGTTTAATTGTATACTTTGCCACACTATTTCACTGCTTTCTTAAATATTTGTTTCACAGCCAAGCACGGAAGGGGTAAAAACCCCTCCCGTGCGATGATTTAGGTGATGTAATTAAGCTAAACTCAATTACTTGACTGCCAGAGTCTCGAGCTCGGCCTTCCAACCCCAGTACGGAGTCATGTCCTTAGGCAGAGTGTCGCAGTCAACACGGATGGTGGATGCAACGGTGCAATCCTTGCGCTGGTAGACAGGCAGCTCAACGCCCCAATCCATGATGATTTCCATGGCCTGCTTGTAGACGGACTTACGGTACTCGGTGTCAGCGCTGGTGCGGCCGTCGATGATCAGAGCATCGAGGGCGGGATCATCTACCTGGTAGTGGTTGGAGTTAGTGCCCTTACCATGTGCATTGCTGCTGTGGTAGACCTGGTACATATCGGGGTCAGCGGTGGAGTTCCAAGCTGCGACCCACATCTGAGCGGTGTTGCCCTCGAGAGCGTTGTTCCAAACGGAGGTGCCGACGTCGTTAACGGAGAGCTTGATGCCGATGGTCTCAAGTGCCTTGGAGGCGGCAGTTGCAACGCCGTAGGTCGGGTGATCCTGCTTGCCCTGGCCGGGGATGAGGATCTCGAAGGACTCGGGAGCGCCTGCGGGAGCGGAGACGACCTTGCCGTCAGCATCGAAGGTGTAGCCGGCCTTCTCGAAGAAGGTGACTGCTGCCTTGAGAGCTGCGTCGTACTTCTGCTCGTCGTTCATGCTGGAGTCGTAAATGTCGTTGCCGTCGGCATCGACAGAGTATGCTGCACGGTAGCCCTCGTCAGCAGGCTGAGGAGCTGCCCAGGAGGTGTTGGAGATGGGGTACTGGATAACTGCGGCGCGGTCGCCGTAGTAGGAGTTGATAACGGTGTCACGGTAGACTGCCAGAACGGTCATGAAGCCCTTACGGAGAGCCTTGGACTCCTCGGAGCCGGGGTTGCCGTCGATGTTGACGAGGTCAGCGTTGATGCCGAGGTAGCCGTAGCCGCGGTAGTCAACAAGGATGGTGGTGAGAGTATCGCCGGTGAGCTCGCCGTTGGAGTTAGCATCGGTGATAGCGTTCAGGGTCTCCTCGCTGATGGAGGGGACTGCGAGGTCGTAGGTAGCGGTGACGATACCGGGAACGTAGTCAGCATCCTCGCCTTCCTTGAAGAGGATGGTCTTGGTCTTGGGCTCGCCAAGGAAGTAGGTGGGGTTGGCTTCCATGGTGACAACGCCGTTCTCGTAGCTCTTGAAGATGTAGGGACCGCAGCCGAGAGGCTCGGTGGTCTTTGCCTTGACGCCGCTCAAGTCGCCCTTGTCAAAGCCGAACTTGTTGTTGTCGTAATCGTACTTGCTGACGTCGCCATAGTGATGCAGAGGAGCAATGATGAAGCTCATGTTGTAGATGGCGGTTGCATCGTAGGAGGTCATATGTACGGTGAGGGAGTAGTCGCCGGTACGGATGATGCCCTTGATACTGGGAACGTCGTCGCCGGTAGCAACGAGCTTATCGTAATCTGCAAAGTCATCCATGAGGTCCCAGATGGAGGAGCCGGCGCTCTCGGTCTCAGCAGCCTCGACAACGCTGTCGAAGTTTGCCTCGATTGCTGCCCAGAAGTCAGCAGCGGTTGCGCCTTCAGTCCAAGCATCGCCGTAGCCCCACATATTCATACCGAACTTGACCTGCAGTGCAGGATCAGCGGCTATCTCATCGGGAGTTGCTTCGATGGTGGCTGCGTACTCGTCGGTGTTGTAGTTTCCGACAACGTTGTCAACGACTTCCTGTGCCAGCTTTGCGCCTGCGGCGTCAATGCTTGCCCAGAATGCGGTCTGAGTGGCTTCGTCCCAGATGGAGAAGTCAGTGTTGTCACGGCCTGCCTCGGCAAGGAGCTTGTAGAGGTATGCCTGAGAATTGTAGTAGTCAGCCATGCCCTCGATAGGCAGTGCGTAAACAGTGGAGCTGCCGTCGTAGGACGGGTCAGCCATAACGTAGATACCGAAGATAACGTCATCGATGGTGGCGGGGGTGCCGTCGGAGAAGACGAGGTCGTCACGCATGGTGAGGTTGTAGTCAACGGAACCGTCATCGTTCTGAACGACTTCAACATCGCCCATGCCATAGTAGGTGTAATCGGTGCCGTTGTACTCAACGGTCTCGCCCTCTATGCCGTGGTGAATGATCGCGCCGCCGCGGTCAGCAGCAAGCAGACCGCCGGTGAAGCTGGAGACGACTTCTTCGTCATACGCGGTGGTATAGAAGAAGGGGCTGAACTTCTGGCCGAAGGTGGAGGTTGCATAGACCAGAGTGCTGGTGTTTTCCTCTACAGGAGCCTTGGACTCTTCAACGGGAGCCTTGGACTCTTCGGGTGCGGGAGTGTTGTTTTCGCCGCAAGCGCAGAGAGCAAAGACCATAACAAGAGCCAGAACCAGAGCGAGGATCTTCTTGATGTTGCTCATTTTCATTTTTCCTCCTTGATAGGATGTTTATTTATTAAACGCGGGCCTCCGTATTTTTGCAGTCCTGCGGTTAATAACAATAGGCTGAAATACGAGAACGCATACTATTATATAATATAAACTAAAATCAAAACACATCGGTTGCGACCGACTTCCTGCGTGAGAAGATAAGGACAAATGCCAAAAGCAGCACGGCGGCTCCCGCCGAAAAGGCGATGTCCGAAGAATTCAGCTTCTCGGGCGCTGCAAGGGCGGTTATACCCTCGGCAAGCAGCGACACGGCGGAGAGAATGATGCCGAATATCGAAGCGGAGGGGAGATTGCCGGAGACCTTTTCCGCCTCGGAGCGCTTGAGCTTTTCCTCCGCGCGAAGGAGCGTCCATGTCGCGGCGCTGAGATACCACAGGGGAACTGCCGCAAACACAAAGGGAAGGATGACATACATGAGCTTTCCCGCCCCGGAGGGGGGCCAGAGCGCCATGACGTATGCTATCCAGCCGAGCAGCACCGCAGCGAGCAGCAGCGGGCGGCTTTTCTTCGCGGCGGCGGGATCGTTAAAGCGGAAATATGCCCCGACATACACGGGAACGGACTTTACCCGACCCTTCGCGTCAAGCGTATCGGAAAACTCATAATCGCGGACATACTTTTTCTTTGCCATTGAAACTCATCCCTGCCGACTTTTAGCTGTCTTTAATACATTCTGCAAAGCAATGCGTTAAAGTCGGTTTACATATTGTGATATGTCATTATATATGAAATACAACCATTTGTCAATGATAACTACAGCCATCTTAGTACAAAGTCCACCTCCGGCGCACAAGTGTTTCTGTGGCACTATACACAAATGAAAAATTTTAATCTTCCAATTTGTCACGTTATACATTAGCTTTTGTCATACATCTTTTTTTAGGCATAGGTATCTGTCAGCTTTTAGACAAAATCCGCGCAAAAGGCTGCGTATTTTACGGGCTAAAAAATGACAATAATCCCGCTCTTTATCTTCGCAGCGGGATTATTCGTATGGTTTTGTATTTTTATATTAAAATAAGCGGTTTTTCAGGCTTTCCCACAGCTCGATGAGCTTGAATTTGAATATATATCCGTTTTCCTCGCTGATTATGCCGTAGTCCTCGGCGTCCATGGCGGCGCGCAGCTCCTCCTCGGTGACGCTGTCGGTGCAGAGCGGAGGGAATGCGACGCACCACCAGTTGTGCCCCTCCCCCTCGCCGAGGACAATTCGCAGCGACTCATACTCCCCGGCGGGCAGGGCAAAGCGCTCATAGCGCCGTGTCGGGTACTTTTCGCGCCCGAGCGTGACGCAGACGGGCCTGCCCCCGGCGGCTTTTTCGGCGGCGCGGGCAATGCCGGCGGTATTTCCGGCGATAATATCATGGGCGGCGCTCACGCTTTCCGCGTTTTTGAGCCTCGGACGCAGATATTCAAGCACCGCATCGCGCACGCGCAGCTTGATTTCCTGCTCTGCCGCCTCGTCGGAGGCCGCGATAACGTGCAGCCGTATAAGGCGCGAGCTAATCGAGCTTTGCCGCGCCTGCGCCCATGTCCCGGCGCAGAGACTGACGCACAGCGCCAGCAGCGCCGCAAGCTCCCAAATCCTTAACGCTTTCTTATCATAATTAAGCATAATAAAACCGCCTCGCTATGTATGTTCTGCATACAGTATCGGCGGTAATTTATTATTTTATACTCGCTTTCACATGAGTCTGCCCACACATTCGGCAAGACAGCAGAAGCCGTGCTCCCGCTTGAGCTCCTCCCGCGCGCCCTCAGCCTCCGTCTTATCGGAGAACACGCCAAACACCGCAGAGCCGGTGCCGGTCATGACCGCGCCGAGCGCACCCTTGTCGATAAGCACGCTTTTTATCGCCGCGACCGTCCTCATGCGCCGGTCGTTTACGTCCTCGAACACGTTATACATGCGGCAGCACAGCTCACGCAGATTACCCTGCTCCAGCGCGGAGATAAGCCCCGCAGTGTCCGGGTGGCGGCGCAGGCTGACCTGGTCAAGCTTGCGGAAAAGCTCCGGCGTGGAGATGGAAAACTGCGGCTTGCAGATGACGAAGATGCATTTCGGCATATCGGGCAGCTCGGACAGCAGCTCGCCGCGACCATGCGCAAGCATAGTGCCGCCGCGCACGCAGAAGGCAACGTCCGAGCCCACCTCGGCGGCCAGCTCCTCAAGCCGCTCCGCGCTTAACCGATTGTCAAGGGCGCGATTTAAGCCGCGCAGCACTGCCGCCGCGTCCGCAGAGCCGCCGCCCATGCCCGCTCCCACGGGGATGCGCTTATGGATATGGATGCACAGCCCGCGCTCCGGCTCGTCTATCGCCTCGAAGTATTTCTTCGCCGCGCGGACGGCAAGATTTCTCTCGTCGCCGGGGATAAAATGCAGATTTGTCCTTGCCGATATCGTATCCCCCTCGCAAAAGCTCAGGCGCACATCGTCGCACAGGGACACGGTCTGCATTATCATCGCCATATCGTGATAGCCGTCACTGCGCCTTGCGGTGACGTCCAGCGAAATATTTATTTTTGCATAGGCCTTTTCTATTATATCTTCACGCAAACAGATACACTCTCATTTCATAGGGTCTGGTCGTAAAGCCCTCGGATATGACAAAATTATGCTCATAGTTATTCAAAACCAGCGCCGCCTTGCTGATTTTCAAATTCTCCGGCGCATCAAAGCGCACCGCGTCCCGCGTAAAGGAGCAGACGACCAGAAGCTTTTTGTCCTCATAGCTGCGCAGATAGACATAGAGCTTTTTATCGTTCGGCAGCAGCTCCTGATAGTCTCCGTAGAGCGCAACGGGGTTTTCCTTGCGGAATTTTATGAGCTTGCGGTAGAAATTCAGCAGGGAATCGGGGTCGTCCTCCTGCGAGGCGACGTTTATTTCCTTATAGTTCTCGTTGACGAAAAACCAAGGCTTGCCGCTTGTGAAGCCGGCGTTTTCCCCGTCGCTCCACTGCATGGGTGAGCGCGCGCTGTCGCGGCAGGAGCGCTGCACCATATCGAGCACCTTTTTCTTCGGCAGGAATTTAGACGCAATGCGCACGGCGTTTTTCGTCATCACGTCCTCGTACATATCCACGTCCGGCAGGCGAAGGTTCAGCATACCTATCTCCTGACCCTGATATATAAAGGGCGTGCCGCGCTGAAGCATATACATTGCCGCCAGCATTTTCCCGCTCTCGTTGCGGTAGGTCTCGTTTCCGTAGCGGCTGATTATGCGCGGATGGTCGTGATTTTCTATATATAATGCGTTCCAGCCGCGTCCGGTAAGCTTATACTGCCATTCGCTGAAGGCCTTTTTCATCTTGAGGAGATTAAAGGGCAGCTGCACCATGTCTATCATAAAGCAGTCCGCCTCCATGTGCGAGAAGGCCATCATCTCGTCCAGCACCTGATCCGGCCCCTCGGTGACATACCGGAGGGCGATGTCCGCCGTGGTCAGCGGGCTTTCGCCGACGGTGAAGCAGTCGTAGCAGTCGAGCACGTCGCGCCTGAACTCCATGAGATATTCATGCACCCGCGGGCCGTTTGAATAATATTTATAGCCGTTTGCGGCGGGAATCCACGGATATGCGTCCGGCAGTCCCTCGGTCTTGGATATAAACGTGATAACATCCTCGCGGAAGCCGTCCACGCCCATGTCAAGCCAGAACTGCATGATGCGCTTGACCTCGTCGCGCACCTTGGGGTTATCCATGTTGAGGTCGGGCTGCTTTTTGGCAAAGAGATGGAGATAGTATTCGTCAAGTCCCGCGTCATATTCCCATGCGCCGCCCTCGAACATACTCGTCCAGTTGTTCGGCGGTCTGCGCTTGCCGCGCACGGTCTTGCCCGGCCGCCATATATAATAATCGTGATAGGGGTTATCCTTGCTCTTGCGGCTTTCGATGAACCATTTATGCTCGTCGCTCGTATGGTTGACGACAAGGTCCATGAAAACGCGCATACCGCGCCGGTGCGCCCCGTCCAGCACCTGCCGGAACACGTCGAGATTGCCGAACTCGGGGTTTATGTCCATATAATCGGATATATCATAGCCGTAATCCGCATTCGGGGACGGGTAAATGGGCGAAAACCAAATCGCGTCCACGCCGAGGCTCTTTATATAGTCGAGCTTCGACAGCACTCCCCAAAGGTCGCCGATGCCGTCGCCGTTACCGTCGCAGAAGCTGCGCGTCCATATCTGATATACCGACATTTCCTTATGCCACTGCTTTGATGCCATTACAGCACCCCCTTTTCCCGCTTAATATTTTAGCACAGTTCCGTCCCTCGCTCAATATATTTCTTGTTTTTATAAGCAAAAGCAAAACACAGCCCCCGAAGGGAAACACTCCGCAAGGAAGTCGTTTCCCTTTTTGCTTTTGTAAGTCGTCAAAATGACTGGTTTGCGGAAAAAT
>CAKTMC010000002.1 GCA_934573735.1 uncultured Oscillospiraceae bacterium
AATAACCCGAGGGCTTGACCTATATTTTGCAGGCAAACCCCTTGCTTACTTCTCCTCTGTTTAGTTTTCAGGGTACAGTTCCTGAATATAGTTGGTGTTTTTAACGGTGAGGGTCCACCTGTTCCCATTCCGAACACAGAAGTTAAGCTCACCAGTGCCGACAATACTTGTCTGGAGACGGACTGGGAAGATAGGTCAATGCCAACACAGAGCCGCTTATTAAAGCGGCTCTGATTTTTTATAATTTCCGCTTGACAAATCAAAATCCGCGCGATATACTTTGCAGGTAAAAAATCATATCGCAACAGTTTGTGCAAAAGCGTTCACTGATGTATGGGGCCAACTGCCCCCTAAAGGCATCGGAGAACGTTTTATTTTTATATGCACAGGAGGTTGATAATATGAGCAAGTATATTTTTGTAACGGGCGGCGTTGTTTCGGGACTTGGTAAGGGCATTACGGCGGCATCTCTCGGTAGACTGCTGAAGGCCCGGGGATTGAAGGTTGCTGCGCAAAAGCTTGACCCGTATATAAACGTAGATCCGGGCACGATGAGCCCGTATCAGCATGGCGAGGTATTTGTTACGGAGGACGGCGCGGAGACTGACCTCGACCTCGGCCATTACGAGCGCTTTATTGACGAGAACCTTAACAGATTTTCCAATCTCACGACCGGCAAGGTCTACTGGAACGTTTTGAATAAGGAACGGCGCGGGGAATATCTGGGACAGACGGTGCAGGTCATACCGCATATTACAAACGAGATAAAGGAATTTGTGTACGCCGTCGGGAAAAAGACGGACGCTGATGTGGTCATAACCGAGATAGGCGGCACGACCGGCGACATTGAGAGCCAGCCCTTCCTGGAGGCTATTCGACAAATCGGACTTGAGCAGGGGCGGGAGAATACGCTTTATATCCATGTCACCTTGGTTCCCTTCCTGCGCGGCAGTGAGGAGCATAAGACAAAGCCGACGCAGCACTCTGTCAAGGAGCTTCAGGGGATGGGAATTTCACCTGATATTATTGTCCTCCGCTGTGATGAGCCTTTAGAGGACGGTATTTTCAAGAAAATTGCCATGTTCTGCAACGTAAAGCCCGACTGCGTGATTGAAAATCTCACTCTGCCAAATCTCTATGAAGCGCCCCTTATGCTTGAGGGCAATGGACTGTCTGCGGTGGTATGCCGAGAGCTCGGACTTGAGGACAAAGAGCCTGATTTGGACGAATGGCGGGCGATGGTCGAGAGAATTCAGCATCCGACACGGCAGGTGACCATAGGGCTTGTCGGAAAATACGTCCAGCTTCACGATGCATATCTATCGGTAGCCGAAGCGCTGCATCACAGCGGCTACGACTGCGGCGCGCAGGTCGATATTAGCTGGATAGACAGTGAGGGCATCACCGAGGCAAACGCGGCGGAGCAGCTTGCGGGCTGTGACGGCATAATCGTACCCGGGGGCTTTGGCGACAGGGGAATCGAGGGCATGATTGCGACGGCGAGATTCTGCCGCGAGAATAATGTGCCGTATCTCGGCATTTGCCTTGGGATGCAGATTGCGGTCATTGAGTTTGCGCGGAATATTTGCGGTCTGAGCGATGCAAATTCCAGAGAATTCGACAGCCAATCTAAGCATAAGGTAATTGATTTTCTCCCAGAGCAGAGCGAAACGGTGGATAAGGGCGCGACGCTGCGCCTCGGCGCATACCCTTGTCACATTCTCTCCGGGACGCGGCTGCATCAGATATACGCTGTGGATGATATTCAGGAGCGCCATCGCCACAGATACGAGTTTAATAATGAGTACAGGGAGCTGTTCTCGAAAGCAGGGCTAAGACTCTGCGGACAGTCCCCGGATGGTCACATCGTCGAGGCGGTCGAGCTGAGCGATTTACGATACTATATCGGCGTTCAGTTCCACCCGGAGTTCAAGAGCCGTCCTAATCACGCGCACCCATTGTTCAGGAGCTTGGTCAAGGCCGCGCTTGAGGCAAAGGGCGAGGATTAAAAAAGCTTGCAGATTTTTCTGCAAGCTTTCAGCCTGTAGACAAAGTTACCGGCAATGCATAGAATCGCATGGGGAGAGTGCAGAGAGGGGACGGGAGTCCCCTTTCTGCGTTCAATCCGAGCTTATTCAGGAGTATTTTTGAATGCTCCTGAATAAGTTTTCAAGGCGTCGAACTTTGTCGACGCCTTGAAGCTTGCAGATTTTTCTGCAAGCTTTTTAATATTTATTCATTATCTTATGCCGAGAAATCGGAGTTACTGCGGAGAAACTCAAGCTTTGCCGCGTGCGGCTCTGCTGTGCGGCAGAGAACAGGCTGAGTATCTATGCCGAGAACAACACCTGTGTAAGAGTCAACGTAGCAGTCATAGCGCACCCATGCGCTGAGCATTTTTATCTCATAAAGACCGTCGTTCAGGCTGGTTTTGCAGAAATCTATATCATCTCTGCGGAGATGAAGCGCGGCGAGGACGGCATTAAGAGCTGCGGCGGAATTGGTGATTATATTATTTTTCATGATGTTATCATCCTTTCTTAATTCAAAAAGAAAAGCTTGTTTACTTGAGCTTACAAGCATATGATACGGAAAATATTTAAGAAAAGGATTAGATAATTTTGAACTAATTATAAACCGATTTTGTCAAATAATGCGCAATTTTGCAACTTTTATATTGATATCATATTATCACAGAGAAGGTGCTGCCCTCGCCCGGAGCACTTTTAAGGGAGACAGAGCCGCCGTGAAAGCGCGCAATTTCGCTGACCATCGCAAGCCCGAGCCCGCAGCCGCCATCTTCGCTGCGAGAGGGATCTGCCTGCCAGAAGCGCTGCCAGACCTTGTCCTGATACTCTGTGGGGATGCCCGGACCGTTATCCGAGACGCTGAGAATAAAACCGCCGCGACCTCTGCCATGGAGCGATACGCCGATTTCCGCGTTTCTGCCGCCGTACTTGTAAGCGTTTTGCAGGAGGTTCACTATGACGCGAGACATGAGCCCCGCGTTTACGCTTGCCTCGACATCAGGCTGAATGTCGAGCTTCAGCACCGCGTTTGACTCTGCTGGAGGCGGACATTCCTCACAGCAGGAGCGGACAAAATCACTCATATTTATACGCTTCATCGGATATTTATCCGTCCCGTGCTGCATACGGGTAAGCCCTAAAAGCTCCTGCACGAGCTGAGACATATGCTCGCCCTGCTGCTCGATAACTCCGACGGACTCAAGAAAATCTTCCCGCGTGTGCGCCTTGCGCTTAGCTCTGTCACACTCGGCAAGGATGACGGTTATCGGAGTTCGCAGCTCATGCGAGGCGTCGGAGCTAAACTGGCGCTCAGCGTTAAACGACTCCTCAAGCCGCTCAAACATACGGTCGAAGGCCGCGCCGAGGCGGCGCATTTCACTCGGTCCGCGCCGGATATTGAGTCTTGCGCTGAGATCCTCGCCCGCCGAGATACCGTCCGCCGCGGCAAGGATTTTTTCCATCGGACGCAGCGCCGACCACGCGATTAGCCAGCCGCCGCCGATGGTGACGAGGAGAAGCCCGGGCAGCAGCGTCGCCGTTAGAATGATAATGGTATGCATGAGCCCCGAGCGATCCTCGGCGGAGATAAGACCGCGCACCCAAAGCCCGGTAACATCCATGTCCACATAGCTGTCGTATAAATAATAATCCTCGCCGTCAAGCTCGACCGTGCGCACAACGTCGGGGACGAGAGCCGTGCTCTCGTCAAAGCTTTCGGGCTTTGCGCCGCGCAGATATTCGCCGTCCACGCTATAAAACATACAGTAGACCCCACGGCTGAACATGGATAAGTCGTCCCACTCGAATTTGCCGCGGTCAAACTCCACGTCCTTGACGTTTCGCTGCACGACCTTTACGAGCCGCCCCGCCGGGTCGTCGGTGACGGTGTTATGATTTATGACGAGGACGAATATAAGCGTCATCGCCGCAAGCAGCAGCATCATCAATGTAATCCACGCCGTAATTCTGAATTTTACTGACATTTAATCCTCCCGAAGCACCCAGCCGCTGCCCCAAACGGTGCGTATAAGCTTTTTGTCAAAGCCCGTGTCCATTTTCTTGCGAAGATAGCCGATATATACGTCAACAACGTTTGTTCCGCCCTCATAGTCGAAGTTCCAAAGGTTATTTTCAATCATTTCCCGCGTGAGAACTATCCCCTTGTTGCGCAGCATATATTCAAGCAGCGCAAATTCACGCGCCGTGAGCTCAATGCTCTTGCCGGCGCGGGTCACGGTCTTGGCCGATACGTCCATGCTCAGATCTGCCGCCGTGAAGATGTTTGAGCGGTTTCCGGTATATTTGCGGCTTATGGCGCGCACAACGGCCAAAAGCTCCGGGAAATTGAAGGGCTTGACGAGGTAGTAGTCTCCGCCGCTTTCCAGACCCTCGACGCGGTCGGCGATGCTGTCACGCGCGGTCAGGAAAAGCACGGGAGCGGCGTTGCCCTCGGAGCGCATTTGCCGCACCGCGTCAAGACCGCTCATGCGCGGCATCATGATATCCATTATCATCACGTCATAGTCGGCGGCACGCGAATATTCCAGCGCCTGCTCGCCGTCAAAGCAGGCATCGACGCTGTAGCCCTCGTCCTCCAGAGCCTCGCATATTATTTTGTTGAGGCGCTTTTCGTCCTCTGCAACGAGTACACGCATAGTTTTCCTCCTTATCCGGTCACTGATAGAAGCATCATAACAGAAAAAAGTATGAAAAGAATGAAAAAACAAAATACTAATAGTTTTCTTAAAATATTTTACTATACTTGCGCCATAAAGTGAAGGAGAAATTATTATGAAAAAATCTCTCAAGACCGCGCTCATAGTAATTTGCGTGCTGCTTGTCATCGGCATTATAATCGGCGGCTTTTTCATCTGGCGACACAAGACGCTGTATATTGGTGCGGATGCGGCGCTGAAGTGTGCAACTGATGACGCGGGCGTGCGCAGCTCGGAGATATTCGACGTGGACGTTGAATTCGAGACTAAGCGCGGGCAAAGCCTTTATGAAGTTGAGTTTGAAACTGCCGAGGCCGAGTTTGATTATATAATTGACGCGAGAACGGGGGAGGTTCTCAGTGCCAAGGCAGCTCCGGAGCACGCCGGATAAGATAAATGGGGCGAAGCAGCTTCCAAGATGATCAGATATTAAAGGCTTAAAACTCTACCCTCTCTTTTCTTCCTGAACACTATCGAATGTACCGCCGGAACGTGCTTTCCGGCGGTATTTTAATTCTGCGCGGCGCTGTCAGTCGGAAAGAAATTCTAAAAAAATCCCGCCGGGAGTCTTTTCCCAGCGGGATTTTCAGCTCTCTGCCTCAAACTCGGTCCCGGCCTCGGCAATGCGGCTGATTATGTACGCTTCGATTTCCTTCACGTCCATTTCCAGCGCAACCGCAAGCTCGCCGTGCAGAATGTCCTTGGCGCGCTTCATCGTCGCCTCGGCGCGGCTGCTCTTTGTCTTCTTGTCTGCCATGCGGCAGCGAAGACCCTTGACTATGGAGACAAGCGCCTCACAGGTGTGCAGCTTGAATAGCTGCTTGTAGAAGGCGTCAACATGGTTAAAGCGCGTATCGGCGCAGATGGCAGGCTCTATATCAGGTATGGCGTCGATGAGAGCCTCCGCCTCATCGCGCGACATGACCGGCCGCATAAAGGCGCCGGAGTCCACCGGCGCAAAATACTTTCCGCTGCCGATGAGCGGGCGCAGGTGGTAATAGAGCTTGTCGCCGTCCGTAGAGCCGGACAGCGGCGCGATACTTTCAACCGTACAGACGCCGTTCTCTCCGTAAATAATTTTTTCTCCGACCGAAAACATCCGAACTATCTCCCATCCTATTACTCATATCTATATATTACAACATTTCGCGCAAAATTTCCAATAGAAAATTTAGAAAAATGCAAATATTTCGGAGAAAATCCCCTTGCCATGCCCACAGAATGTGCAGCAGCGCGAATTTGCGCATTGAGTTCTTTCCTCCGCTTTGATATAATAAGCTAAAATCATCCCGGCGAGACCGGGTAGGGGGATAAAATATGAATTATACATGGTATGAGATGGGCTGGATAGTGCTTATCTACTCCTTCCTCGGCTGGTGCGCCGAGGTTGCCTTTGCCGCCGTGCGCCATGGGCGCTTTGTAAACCGCGGCTTTCTCAACGGCCCTGTCTGCCCGATATACGGCTACGGCGTGCTCTGCGTGCTGTTGATTTTGGAGCCGGTCAAGGACAATCTTCTGCTGCTGTTCTTCGGCAGTATGTTCTTTACCTCGGCGATAGAATTCTTGGTCGGCTTTATCATGGAGCAGCTTTTCCACGACAAGTGGTGGGATTACAGCGACAATCCCTTTAACATCAAGGGCTATATCTGCCTTGAGTTTTCGATAATCTGGGGCATCGCCTGTGTGCTCGTAGTCGATGTCGTTCACCCGCTGATATACGCGCTCATCAAAAAGCTCTCCTCGCCCGTGGGTATATGGATCATGGTGGCGCTGCTTGCGCTGCTGATTTTTGACGCGATACTCACCCTGCTTGAAATGCTCAAGCTCAATAAGCGCTTCAAGGCTATCACAGAGCTTGAGGGCGCGATACACTCCGTTTCCGATGCAATGGGCGAAAAGCTCATATATCAACCCATGGAGCGCGGCAAGGAGCGGCGCGAGGAGTTTGACGAGAAGCACCCGGAGTTTGCCGAGAAGAAGCGCGAGGCCATGCAGAGCGTTATGGCAATGCGCAGCGAGATAAACGAGAACGCAAAGCAGCGTGAGGACGCCCGCCGCGAAAATCTTGCCGCAAGGAAGGCGGAGATGGAGGAAAAGCTTGCCTCTCTCAAGAAGGCAAACTTCATTCACGCCCGTATCGCGGCTGCATACCCGCATTTGTCCGAGGGCGAGCATAACGGTGAGAACTTCCGCAGAATGCGCGACTACATAGAGCAGAAGCGTGCCGAGAAGAAGAACAGGAATAAAAAATGAAGCTATATCTTATCGGCCACGACTATAAATATGCCGCCGAGCAGATGCTGCTGACGCTCTACCCCGAGCAGCGCCCGGAATATCCCGAGGGCAGTCCGGAGGGGGAGCGCATAGAGCTGAGGCTCAGCCGCGGCGAAAAGCTGACGACCGCAAGCTGTAAGCTCGTCATAGACGGAAAAGGCTATCACGGCCGCGCCGCGATAAGCAATAATAAGCTTGAGGGCGAGCTCTTGACCGACCGCTATTGCCAGCGGCTTATAAAAAATGCGATGTACTGCGCCGCGCTTTCCTCCGGACATCAGCGCCCCGCATGGGGTGCGCTGACCGGAGTTCGCCCGGGGAAGATATTCTGCTCACTGCTGTCCTCCGGGCTCAGCGAGGAGGAGGCGGAGCAGCGCTTTATAGAAGAATACGACGTCACGCCCGAGCGCGCCGCGCTCTGCCGCGATACCAGCCGTGAGACGATGCGCGCCGTGTCGAGTCTCGGTGAAAAGGACGTGTGCCTCTATGTCGGCATACCCTTCTGCCCGACGCGCTGCGCCTATTGCAGCTTTGTCAGCCAGTCGGTAGAAAAAAGCATGAAGCTCATCCCGCCGTTTATGGATGCGCTGATGCAGGAGCTCTCCGCCGTCGGCACGGAGCTTAAAAGACTTGGCCTCAAAGTCGTGTCGATATACATGGGCGGCGGTACGCCCACTACGCTGAGCGCCGAGCAGCTTGAGAGGCTGTGTTCGGCTCTGGAGCGGGAGTTTGAGCTTGACGCATTGCGCGAATACACCGTTGAGGCCGGACGCCCCGACACGATTACGGAGGAAAAGCTGCGTGTTCTGCGCGCGCACGGCGTAGACCGTGTGAGCGTAAATCCGCAGACCATGTCCGACTCCGTGCTTGAGTGTATAGGCCGCCGTCACAGCGCGGCGGATATCGTCGAGGCGCTGGAAAAGGTGCGGCGTGTCGGCGGCTTTGCCGTGAATATGGATCTGATAGCAGGTCTGCCCTCCGACAGCGTGGAGGGCTTCCGTGAGACGATGGATAAGGTGCTGGCGCTCGAGCCGGAGAATATCACGGTACACACCCTGTCGCTGAAAAAGGGCTCGCGCATCACGCTTGAGGGCTCGCCGCTGCCGAGCTCCGCCGAGGTCGCCGCAATGCTTGATATTGCAAGTGAGCGGCTGAGCGGAGAGGGCTACGCGCCGTATTATCTCTATCGGCAGAAATTCATGTCCGGCGGCTTTGAAAACGTCGGCTGGACAAAGCCCGGCTATGTAAATCTCTATAATATCTGCATCATGGAGGAGCTTTGCAGCATCATCGCAATGGGCGGCGGCGGGTCTACAAAGCTTGTCTGCCCCGGCGAGGGGCGCAATATTCGGCTCATGGCGCCGAAATATCCCTTGGAGTATATAAACAGTATTGAAAAAACCTGTATGGATAAGAAAAAGATATCCGGGTTTTATACTGAACAGGAGGAATAAACATGGCATATCAGCTTGAGGAAATCAATTTCAAGACTGTGGCCGACCCGAAGGGCTTCGTTGAGGAAAGCGACGCTGCGTATCAGGCTCGTGTTGCAAAGGCTGCGAGGCTCATCGCCGAAAACCAGAAAAACAGCCCCATCGTGCTGCTTTCCGGTCCCTCCGGCTCCGGCAAGACGACCACCGCGATGAAGCTTGCCGATGAGCTTGAGAGCATCGGCATCAAGACGCACTACGTCGGCATGGACGACTATTTTAAGACCATCAACCCTGCCACCGTGCCGCGCACCCCAGAGGGTGAGATGGATCTCGAATCGCCCCTTTGCATGGATATGGAGCTGTTAAACAAGCACTTCACAATGCTCTCTCAGGGCGAGCGCATTTTCGTGCCGAAGTATGAGTTTGCGCGCAAAATGCGGGTGCAGTTCCCCTCAAAGTCCATAAAGCTCGGCAAGGACGAAATCGTCATTTTCGAGGGCATCCACGCGCTGAACAACATGATAACCGACGTGCATCCCGAGGCCTTCAAGCTGTATATCTCCGCGCGCAGTGACGTCGAATTCGGCGGCAAGGTCGTATTCAAGCGCACATGGTTCCGCCTCGTGCGCCGCACGGTGCGTGATTATAACTTCCGCGGCTCAGACCCGGCGGAGACGATGAGCATGTGGGCAAATGTCCGCCGCGGCGAGAAGAATAATATTTCGCCCTATAAGGACAAGGCAAACTTCCAGTTTGATACCTCGCTGCCCTATGAGCTTGCAGTCTTTAACCACACCGCGACAATGCTTTTCCGCTCCGTCCCCGAGGGTATAGAGCGCTTTGACGAGCTTCGTCAGGTGCTCCCCGCGCTCCAGCTCTTCGGCGATATCGACGAGAAGTACGTTGCGAAGGACTCTCTCATAAGAGAATTTATCGGCGGCGGCAATTACGAGTATTAATAAGCTCTTAAATCAAGCCATTTGTCTTATTAAGATAAATGACTTGATTTATATATATAAATAAGATATAATAGCTAAAAAGAACGGAAACGAGGGATGAGCAGTGTACGAGAATATTGGCGCGGTGATTTCGTCCCGCCGCCGTAAGATGGGGCTTAATCAGGCGGAGCTGGCCGCCGCGCTTGAGAAGATGGGCTTTGAGGTGACAAATCAGGCGGTTTCCAAGTGGGAAAAGGGCGCGACGCTGCCGAATGCGCGGCAGTTTCTCGCCATATGCGAGGTTTTGAATATTGAGGATATAGGCGGGCTTTTCTCCGTCTCCGCAGACGGTATTCTTGCCGGGCTTGACCGCGAGGGCCGCCGTCTTGCGCTTGAGTATATCCGTCTCCTGCGTGAGAGCGGGCGCTATAGCGTCGAGCGGCCGAGGATAATGCCAAGCTCCCGAGCCGCGACTATCCGCACGCTGCCGCTTTATTCTCTGGCAGTCTCCGCCGGCACCGGGCAGTTTCTGGACGGCGAGGACTATGAGATGATAGAGGTCGGGCAGGAGGTTCCGGACGGCTCAAACTTCGGCGTTCGCGTCGCGGGAGACAGCATGGAGCCGGAGTTTCATGACGGGCAGACCGTCTGGGTGCGCCAGCAGCGCAGCCTGATGACAGGTGATATCGGCATTTTCCTCTATGACGGCAGCGCGTATCTCAAGCAGCTTGTCGCGCTTGAGGACTCGATGGCGCTGCACTCGCTAAACCCGGACTATGCGGATATCGTCGTCTCGCCGGAGCTTCCGCTGCGCGTGCTGGGCAAGGTGCTGAGATGATCAGGCAAACAGCGCGAGGATAAGACCGTATATCACGCTTGCGGATATGCCGTAGACGATGACCGGCCCCGCGATGATAAACATCTTTGCTGCTGTTCCTGCTATAAGACCCTCGGTCTTGAATTCGAGCGCCGGGGCGACGACGGAGTTTGCAAAGCCGGTTATCGGCACGAGCGTGCCCGCGCCGGCAAGCCTTGCGATATCGTCATATACTCCGAGCCCGGTCAGCAGCGCGCCGAGAAAAACGAGAGTTATCGACACTGCCGCGGCAGCCGTATCCTTGTCCGCGTGGCAGAAGTGCCTGAATATATCCCCTGCAAGCTGACCGAGACAGCATATAAGCCCGCCTATCAGAAAGGCGAAGAGCATATTCTTCCCCATCGGTGAGCGCGGCGCGTGGCGCTCTGCGTATTTTTTGTATTCTTCGTTTGTCATAAGCTTTGCCCCTTGTATAATATTATAATAAAAATCCCCTGTACCGCATATTTTTTGCAGCACGGAGGATTTTTATTTATATTTTATAATTTATTTTATCAGCGTGGGGACGAGGACGGAAAGCGCCTTGGCAAGCTGCGCGTGACCCTTGCGGCTGAGGTGCATATAGTCGATGCTGTTAAACTCCGCGACGCCCTCCGCGTCAAAGAATGTCCAGCCGTGCAGCTCACACTGCTTTTTGTACTCTGCCGCAACGCCGAGCGAGGTCTCGTGGCAGCTCTTGCCCATGGCGGGGTCGTTGTGACCGGAGCCGATGCAGGGCGGCGCAACGACAAGAATATTCGGCTTGCCGCGCCACGCGGGGATGGTCTCAGCCTTTGACGCGAGACGCGCAAGACCGATGCCGATGCAGGCGGGGCTTGCATAAAAGCGCTCCTTGGTGTCGTTCGTGCCGAGCATGATTATCAATAGATCCGCGGGCTCGTGGCTCATCAGGCAGGAATATATCGCGTCAAGCCCGGACATACACTCGTGCAGCGGGTCATCAAAAACCGTGGTGCGGCCGGAGAGGCCCTCCTCAATGACGCGGAAATCCTCGCCGAGCGCCGTCTGAAGCAGGCAGGGCCAGCGCTCCTCCTCGTTGAAGCGGTCGCCGCCGTCGGCGCAGTCGCGGGGGTCGGCACAGTAGCCGTGCGTGTTGGAGTCGCCAAAACATACGATGTGTCTTTTCATGCTTGTACCTCGCTTTATTATTTCGTTATCTCGGGCAGGGACGCGGCAACGGCGGACTGACCGACTCTGCGGAAGTATTCATCAGGCAGCGCCAGACGGAGCTTGCCTGCAAGCTCGGGGTATTCGTCGCGCAGCACGCTCTTGCAGGTTGATATTATCAGGTCGCCGCCCTTGCCGGACATCACGCGGCCGAGCAGCAGCACGCTTCTGCATCCGTAGAGACTCTCATAATATGCCAGAGAGTGCGCCAGATATACGCCGATGCTGCGGTAGACCGCGGCGGCGCGCTCGTCGCCCTCCTCCATGAGCCTCTGCACGACCTTGAGCTTTTCCGCCGGGGACAGCGCCTCGTCAAGCTCAATACCGGCGCGCGGGGCGAGCTTATTCACGCCGTCCTGAGAGAAATACTTAACGCCGCAGCCGATATCGCCGCTCCACTCGTCGCGCATGGCCTCGGGATTGGCGTCTACCGGGACAAATGCAAGCTCGTTGAGCCAGCCGGTGATGCGCCCCTCGGTATCGACAAAGCCGACTGCCTCGCTGGTACCCATGGCAATGCCGAGAATATTGTTCTCCTTGAGGCTCATCGCCCCGGCAAGCGCCGTAACATCGCCGTCGTTTACGACGCAGTAGGGGACATTGCCGAAGGTATCGGTGATGGCGCGGATATATATGTCCTTGACCTTCGCGTCAAACTCGTCCTTTGGGACCTTGAGGAAGAGGGAGGCGTTCATGGTGCGGTTATTTATATATACGCCCGCGGAGGACACGCCCACCGCGTCCACGCGCGGCATATGCTCCGCCGCCGATTTGAGCGCCGCGACTATGCCGTTATAGTGATACTCGGGGTCGGAATTGGTCTTGGGGAACCAGACAACCTCCTCGGAGTAGACCGCCTCGCCGTCTATGACAGCCGAGACCTTGCGGTCGCTTCCGCCCGCGTCAAAGCCGATGCGGCAGCCGTCCCTATGTCCGCCGATGGCCTTGGGGGAGTCCTTCGCCTCGGGCAGTACCTCGACCTGCACAAGCTCAAAGGGATGCTCAAAGACGTTTGCCATGTAGTCCCAGTCAAACTCCTGCTTGCCGCCGGCGCAGTATATGGAGCGCAGATAGTTATATATGCCCTCGTCGCCGCGGACATAGATTTTATAGCCGCCCTTCATCCAGAGCATGGTCTTTACAAGGCGGTCGATGTAGTAGCAGTCCGCCTCGTGCATTTCGTCCGTGCCGTGGATGTAGGTCTCGATTGACGCCATCTCGCCGTTTGCACGTTCTACCGCAATTCCGACAGCTTTGCTTGCATCACGCAGGAAGGCTGTGTTATACTTATGCAGCGGGATAAAGCCCGGGTCAAGCTCCGGCAGGTTTTTGATATCCGTTTCAATTCCGAGAAATTTCATGGCTGTACCTCCGTAAACGATTATTATAATTATTTTTTATAATATTTGTATGCGGTGAGAGCTGATTGCTCGATCGTTTTCATTATAGCATGAGCCTGCGCGGATGTCATCATGAAAAAGACATAAATTTTCATAAAAATTTTTATTGAAAATTATTTTCACAAATGATAGTATAGCAATAACAGTATAGCAAAGCATAAAATTATATCGGAGGTATATGCATGGACACTGTCAAGCTGAGTCAGGCGCGCGGCTGGATACGCGAGGAGCTGGAGCGCTGCGTTAAGTTCTGGCTGGAAAACGGTATGGATCCGGTTTACGGCGGGGTGTACACCTGCCTTGACCGCGAGGGAAAGGTCTTTTCCACCGATAAAAGCGTGTGGATGCAGGGACGCTGCGGCTGGATTTTCGCGTGGCTCTGCCATCTTTACGGTGTGCGGGACGAGTGGCTTGCCGCGAGCAAGAGCTGCCTTGATTTTATGGAGGCGCACTGCATAAACCGCGCCGCCGGGGACAGAATGTATTTCACCGTCACTGCCGAGGGCAAGCCCCTGCGTCAGCGCCGCTACTGCTTCTCCGAGGCGTTTTACGCTATGGCAAACGCCGAGTATTACGGCATTACCGGAGACAGGGAGTGCCTGCTGCGTGCGCGCCGTGCGTATGATCTTTACTGGAACCTCAACCACGGTATGCCCGACCCGACCGGGCTTGGAGCCAAGACAATTCCGGAGACTCGCAGCGGACGCGCCTTCGGCATACCCATGATATATCTCAACGTCACCTCGGTGCTTCAGCGCGTAGACCCCGAGCAGCGTGAGCTCTATGAGCAGCGCGCCGCCGCCTGCGTGGACGATATCTTCCGCTATCACGTCAAGCCCGAGCTCAACTGCGTACTTGAAAACGTCGGACCCGAGGGCGAGGCGCGGCTTGAATATACGGAGGGGCGCATCGTAAATCCGGGGCACGACATAGAGAGCGTGTGGTTTTTGCTTGAGCATGCGCGCCGCACGGGAGACGCGGAGCTCGTTAAAAAGGCGGAGAGCATATTTAATAACGCGATAAACGCGGGCTGGGATAAGGAATACGGCGGACTTCTCTATTTTGTTGACTGTCTCGGCCGCCCACCCGAGGCCTACGAGCACGATATGAAGCTCTGGTGGCCGCATGACGAGATACTCATCTCCGCCCTGATGCTCTACCGCGACACCGGCAAGGAGGAGTACCTTGACTGGTTCTACAAGACGCTTGACTACTGCAAGCAGTATTTCTCCGACCCCGCCTACGGCGAGTGGTACGGATATCTCCGCCGTGACGGAAAGCCGACCGAGCCCCCCTGCAAGGGCTCTACCTTTAAGGGCCCCTTCCATCTGCCGCGTATGCTGAGCATGGTGGATATTATGGCCGGCGAGCTGCTTGGAGATAAGGACTAATATTATTACAGGAGGCCGACTATGCCGACCGGCTCAGAAAGCGTATTTACTAAGATAAACGACGAATACTATCAGCTCACCGCGTCCGAGAAAAAGACGGCGGACTATGTCATGGCGCATCAGCGCGAGGCGCAGTTCATGTCCATTTCGGAGCTTGCGGAGGCGAGCAGCGTTGCGGAGGCTACGGTTTCCCGCTTTAGCCGCAGACTCGGCTACAAGGGCTTCAACGCCTTTAAGCTTGCCCTTGCAAACTCTGCCGCGCGTATGCGCACCGACGCAAACCCGCTATCCGGCGAGGTGCTCGACGACGACAGCCTGACCGACGTATGCCGCAAGCTTTACGCCGCCGACGTGAGCGCCATGACCCAGACGCTGGAGCTTATAAAGCCCGACGATATCAAGGCCGCCGCCGACCTGCTTGAAAAAGCGGGAAAGGTGCTCTGCATGGGGCAGGGCGGCTCGATGATAATCGCAAGCGAGGCGGCGCACCTGTTTTCCACGGCGAGCGGGAAGTTCTTCGCCGTCGGAGACTCGCATATGCAGGTCATCGCCGCAACGACCATGAGCGCCGATGACGTGATACTCTTTTTCTCCTATTCCGGCGCGACCAAGGACATGATAGAGACCTTGCAGCTTGCCCGCGCCCGCGGCGCAAAGTCCATACTCATAACCCGCTTCCCGAAGTCTCCGGGCGCCGCGCTTGCCGACGTGGTGCTCCAGTGCGGCGCGAACGAAAGCCCCTTGCAGCTCGGCTCCGTCGCCGCACGCATTGCGCAGATGTATTTGATGGACGTGCTCTTTTCGGAGCTCTGCCGCCGCGATTTGGACAATATACGCCAAAGCCGCAGCCGCATCGCCGAGGCGCTGGCGGATAAGCATCTGTAAACGACATATTTTTTATTCTCCCCGTTCTATAATCATCAGGACGGGGAGATTTTTATATGCCGAGAGAAAAAATGCTCATAAAAATACTTTTTTGAAAATTTCTTTCAAAAAAGTATTGACATTGGAAAGTTTTTTCGTTATTATCAAGTTGCGTAAACCGGAAGTGAAATTGCACAAAGCGTGTGAAAGACCGTAAGCAATTTTTATTAAAATTTTAAGGAGGATATCATGAAAAAACTGCTTGCTTTGTTACTCGCACTCTCCATGGTCTTTGCTCTCTGCGCCTGTGGCGGAAGCACCCCGCCGGCAAATGAGAACAAGCCCGCCGAGAATTCTACCCCCGTGGAAAACGTCGCTCCCGCCGAGGCCACCGAGCTTACTCTCTGGACCTACCCCATCGGTAAGTGGGGCGACAGCGCGACCGTTGAGGCTATGATGGCCGACTTCGAGGCCGCCACCGGCATCAAGGTCACCGTCGAGTATCTTGACTACACCAACGGCGACGATCAGGTCAACACCGCCATCGAGGGCAAGGCCGCGCCCGACCTCATCATGGAAGGTCCCGAGCGTCTGGTTGCCAACTGGGGCGCAAAGGGCTACATGGTAGACATAGCAGACCTCTGGGATGACGCCGACAAGCAGGAAGTCAACGCTGCCTGCGTTTCCGCCTGCTTCACCGCAGACGGCAAGTGCTATGAGTACCCCGTCGTCATGACCGCGCACTGCATGGCCATTAACTATGACGCATTTGTCGCAGCAGGTGCTGACAAGTATGTCGATATCGAAAATCACACCTGGACCACCGAGCAGTTTGTCGAGGCCGTCAAGGCTCTCTACGCTCACTTCGGTGACACCGTCGGCGCAGTCTTCTGCTCCGGTCAGGGAGGCGACCAGGGCACCCGTGCTCTCGTCAACAACCTCTACGGTGGCACCTTCACCAATGCCGAGCACACCAAGTACACCGCAGACTCTCCCGAGAACATCAAGGCACTTGAGCTTCTCCAGAGTCTGGACGGCATCAACTTTGACGCATCCATCAACGGCGGCGAGGAGATTCAGCTCTTCTGCCAGGGCGTTCTTAAGATGGCATTCTGCTGGAACATTGCTCAGCAGCTCAATCCGGGCGGAGCAAACGGCGAGGCCGGCAAGACCTTCAACGGCGAGCGCATAGAGTTCATGGCATTCCCCTCTGAAAACGGCGAGAGCAAGCTTCAGGGCGGTATCTGGGGCTTCGGTATCTTTGATAACGGCGACGAGGGAAAGATCGCTGCCGCAAAGAAGTTCATCCAGTACTTCGCAGACGGTGAGGGCACCGAGGCTGCCGTCAAGGCTGCAAGCTACTTTGCAGCTCGTACCACCGCAGGCGGTCACGACCTCAGCGGCATCTGGGCTGACAACGAGATAATGAACGAGTACAACAAGCTCATGCCTTCTCTGGGCGACTACTATCAGGTCACCACCAACTGGGCCAACGCTCGTACCGAGTGGTGGAACATGCTCCAGCGCATAGGCGCGGGCGGCAATGTTGCTGACGAGGTCGCAACCTTCGTTGCAAACGCAAACGCCTAAGTCACGCTCCTTCAAAGCATCTCCGATGTTTTAACAGCATAAACCAAGGTCACGCACCTTCCCTGCGTTTCTGCGTGGGGAAGGTGCGTTTCCGCATTTTATCAGATAACTGTTATCCGCAAATAACAGAGAGGAGAGATTCTCTTGAGTGTCAGAAATCCTGCCGCGCCAAGCAGGGCGCTTGTAAGACGAGAGACGACGGCGGCATATCTGTTTTTGCTGCCGAGTCTGCTGTTTTTCGTGGTTTTCGTCATATACCCCATGTTCATGTGCATATACACCAGCTTCTTCGACTCAAATATGGGCAAGAACGCCCAGGATGTGTTTATAGGGCTGGCTAACTATAAAGAGCTGTTCCAGGATAAGCTTTTCCTTGGGGCTCTCAGAAATACCGTCGTCATAGTCGTTGTCTCGGTTCCGACGGTCTGCGCCTTCTCACTGTGGGTGGCAAACGCCATTTACAACATGAATAACTCCCTGACCTCCGCGTTCCGCTGCATATTCTACCTCCCGGTCGTCACCGGCTCCGTCGCCGTCACGGTCGTTTGGAAGTGGATGTACAATAACTACTACGGCATTTTCAACTATATCGGAAAGAGCACCGGCCTTATCGACCAGAACATTAACTGGCTGGGCGATCCGCGCTTTGCTCTGTGGTGCATCATTCTCATTCTGTTCACCACCTCCGTCGGACAGCCGATAGTTCTCTACGTCTCCGCCCTCAGCAACGTCGATCAGACTCTCGTTGAGGCAAGCGAGGTGGACGGCGCAAACCGCCGTCAGGTATTCTGGAAGATAAAGTGGCCGCAGATGATGCCCACCACGCTCTACATACTCATCATCACGACCATCAACTCCTTCCAGTGCTTTGCGCTGATACAGCTCTTGACCTCCGGCGGCCCGACGCACTCGACCGACACCATCATGTATTACATCTACTATACCGCCTTCAAGCTCTACCGCTACGGCTACGGCAACGCCATGGGCGTGGTGCTGATGATAATAATAGCGGTGCTGTCTGCGGTACAGTTCCGGCTTGGCCAGTCCAAGGAATAAGGAGGCGGAGAAATGCTTAATCAACGTTCGCGTGCAAACAAGATAATAACCCTCGTGCTGGTTATCATTCTTGCCTTCCTCTTTACCTTCCCCCTGTACTGGATAATTACCGGCTCCTTCAAGACCCCGCAGGAGGTAAACTCCACGACTCCCGTCTGGTGGCCGAGCGAGTTTACGATGCAGAATTACGAAAAGCTCATGGGCAAGATGAAGGCTCCGCTTTGGGAGTTCTACATCCCCTTCAGCCAGTATTTCTCAGCCGACGGCACCCCCGTGGTATTCTCCGCAGGTCCCACCGTGCCCGGCGCCGTGCGCTGGCTTCTCAATACCGTCTGGATGGCGGTCGCCGCGATGATTTTGACCTGCGTTACAGCCTCGCTTGCGGGCTATGCGCTGGCGAAAAAGCGATTTGTCGGGCGTAAGCTGATATTTACGCTTATCGTCTGCGCCATGGCGCTGCCAAAGCAGGTCATACTCATTCCTCTTATCCGCGAGATGTCGTCGCTGAAGCTTTATAACACTCTCAGCGCCGTCATTTACCCGATAGTCGGCTGGCCCTTCGGCGTGTTCCTGATAAAGCAGTTTGCCGAGGGCATACCCGGCGAGGTGCTTGAGGCGGCGCGCATCGACGGCGCAAGCGAACTGAGAACCTTCACGAAGATAGTCTTCCCCATGATAAAGCCCGGTGTCGGCGCACTTGCCATCTTCACCTTTATAAGCTCCTGGAACGACTACTTCATGCAGCTCATCATGCTCTCCAGCACAAAAAATCTCACCATTTCTCTCGGTATTGCAAAGATGCAGGCCGAGAACTCCACGGACTTCGGCCTGATAATGGCGGGCGCAGCACTTGCCGCCGTGCCTATCATCGTCGTGTTCCTCATATTCCAGAAATACTTTACCAAGGGCATCACCATGGGTGCCGTGAAGGGATGACACTATGAATGACAGACTAAATAAATTCCGGGGCATATTCCCCGCCTTTTATGCTTGCTACGATGACAAGGGCGCAGCCTCTCCCGAGCGTGCGCGCGCTCTCACCGAGCATCTGATTTCAAAGGGTGTTCACGGGCTCTATGTGGGCGGCTCGTCGGGCGAGTGCATCTATCAGTCCGTCGCGGAGCGCAAGCTGATACTGGAAAGCGTCGTTGAAGCGGCGGCGGGACGTGCCGTAATAATCGCGCACGTCGCCTGCAACAACACGGCTGACAGCATGGAGCTTGCCGCACACGCGGAGAGCCTCGGCGTCGATGCGATAGCGGCAATCCCGCCGATATACTTTCATCTGCCCGCCCATTCGATAGCAAAGTATTGGAACGACATCTCCTCCGCCGCACCGAACACGGATTTCATCATCTATAACATTCCACAGCTTGCAGGCACGGCGCTCAGCAGTGAGCTTCTGCGCACGATGCTGAAAAATCCGCGTGTTATCGGAGTCAAGAACTCCTCCATGCCGGTGCAGGATATCGAGATGTGGCGCGACGAGGGCGCGATAGTCTTTAACGGTCCGGACGAGCAGCTCCTCTCCGGTCTGGCTGCCGGCGCGATAGGCGGCATAGGCGGAACCTACGGCGTTATGCCGGAGCTGTATCTTGCGATATACCGCCTCTTCAACGAGGGCAATATCGCCAGCGCCCGCGAAATTCAGGACGAGTGCTGCCATGTCATCTATAAGATGTGCTCCGGCACGGGCAATATGTACGCCATGATAAAGGCGATAATGCTTGAGCGCGAGGGCATCGAGGTCGGCAGCGTTCGCGCGCCGCTCTGCGAGCTTCAGCCCGAGGACATGAGCATAGTGCGCGAATGTGCGCAGAAAATAACGGAGCTTATCGCAGCGCTGTAAAAGAGAAAACCAAAACGCACCGCCGAGAAAGCCTCGGCGGTGCGTTAGCCTGTAGACAAAGCTGTCGGCAATGTATAGAATTGCATGGGGAGAGTGCAGAGAGGGGACGGGAGTCCCCTTTCTGCGTTCAATTCAAGCTTATTCAGGAATGTTTTTGAATACTCCTGAATAAGTTTTCAAGGCGTCGACGAAGTTCGACGCCTTGAAGCACCGCCGAGAAAGCCTCGGCGGTGCTTCGTATTTAGGATATGTGTTTGACGCTCAAAGCTCCTTATACATTGCGGAGGCGTTGGATTTGTTTGCGACCTCGTTTATCTCCGTGACCTCGACCTTGAGGGTGCGCTGTCCGAAGGCTATCTCAATAACGTCGCCCACCTTGACCTGATAGCTGGCCTTGACCTGCCGCCCGTTCACGCTCACGCGCTCGCCGTCGCAGGCCTCGTTTGCGACGCTGCGTCTTTTTATCAGGCGGGAGACCTTTAAGTATTTGTCAAGTCTCATAAAATTACTCCTTTATCCAAAAACATCCGCATTTTTATTAAATGCGGATGTTTTTATATCAATTACTTGGAGACGGCCTCTTTGAGAGCCTTGCCGACCTTGAAGGAAGCGACGCGGGATGCGGGGATCTCAATTTCTTCCTTGGTCTTGGGGTTGCGGCCGATGCGGGCGCCGCGCTCCTTGACCTCAAATGCGCCGAAGCCGACGAGCTGCACCTTGTCACCGGCGGCAAGTGCCTCGGTAATGGTGTCAAATGCGGCGTTAACTGCCTTCTCGCTGTCTTTCTTGGACATGCCGGTCTTCTCTGCGACGGCGGTAACGAGTTCAGCTTTATTCATGTGTAATATCCTCCTAAAAAATCTGGCTCATGCCATGTTTATGATGAGTCTGCCCGAAAATGCAGCAGAATACTCACTTTCTATCTGTTTGCCCCAATAAAAGCGACAACGCAGATATTACCACAAAAGCGGACTATTATCAAGCCCTATATATTGATTTTTGAAGCTTTTTTACTCAATATACGCTTATCTTATATGCAAAAGCCGTGCGATTTTCTCACCGCCGGGGATAAGCTTCATATCCTCCCTGGTAATTGCACGCAGCGCCACGACGGAGACGACGTAAACGACCACGGCGACCATGACGGCAAGCAGCATTCCGAGCGCCGTGCGCTTCCAGTCGGCAGCGCCGAGCACCTTGGAGCAAAGCCCGTATATCGCCCATGCGGAGGCGCCCATTATGAGGCTCGATATCAGCGGGCGGGCAAAGATACGCAGCGGGTGCGGCTTTTCCTCAAGCGTTGCGCACATAAAGACGTAGTTCATCACGGTCATCGTGATATAGCTCACCAGAGTGCCGATGGGCGCGCCGTAGATGTTTATATCCCGGCGAGCCACGAGGAACCAGTTGACTATTATCTTCACAAGTCCGCCGACTATCATCGTTATCATAGTAAGCTTTTCCTTGCCGGAGGCCTGGAGTATCGCGTTTTCCATGAGGACGATGCAGACGAAGAAGGACGCAATGCCCATCACCGCCAAAAGCCCGGGACCCGCCTCGTTGCTGTTCGGATACAGGACGTTCATTATCGGCGTGGAGAGCACGGTGAGCCCCACGCCCATGGGCATACCGATGACGGCGGAGATGCGCACGGAATCCTCGCCGATTTTCGCGGCGTCGCCGTGGGCGTGCCTTGCTATCGCGCCGGAGATGGCCGGTACTATCGCCACGGTCAGCGGAGTGATGAAGGCGGCAGGCAGATTGAACAGGGTCTGCGCCTTGCCGTACACGCCGTAAAGCACCTTCGCCTCGTAATAGCTGAAGCCTGCGGCGGATTGCAGCCGGTTCATGCAGAGCTTGGAGTCGATGCTGTTGAGAATTGCCATGATGCAGGCGCCGAAGGCTATGGGAATGCCGATGGAGAGGATATTCTTGATTATCGTCCCCGTGGAGTCAACGCTCTCCTCCTCGCCGGACGCGCCCTTTGAGTCATGCACACCGGCGGAATATGGCGCGGAGAGCCGGTCGTAGTTGCGGAGCTTATAGACCACCATATAGAGAAGCGACACGACGGAACCGATGGATACGCCGAGTATCGCACCGGCCGAGGCTGTGGGACGACCGAGCCCGCGATTCATCGCAAGGGCGGCGAGGATAAGACCGGAGATGACCTTAAACAGCACCTCCAGCACCTCGTCCACGGTCGTCGGTATCATGTTGCCGTTACCCTGACAGTAGCCGCGGTACGCCGACACGAGGCAGACTAAGAGTATCGCCGGGGCCATGGCGCGTATGCCGGGCGCGGCATCGGGATTTTCCAGATAGGTCGCCGCAAGCCAGTCCGGCAGCAGGAAGAGAATGAGCGCAAACACAAGCCCTATGACAAAGAAGGTCTTGCGCGCGACGCGGAAGGTCTTCTCCTCCTGCCGGACGCGGCCGTTTGCATCCGCCTCCGCGACAAGGCGCGACAGCGCCACGGGCAGACCCGCGGTCGCCAGCGCGAAGAATACATTATATATATTGTAGGCGCTGAGGAACATGGAGTAGCCCTCGTCGCCGAGTATATTGCCGAGAGGTATCTTGTATATGAAGCCGAGAAGCTTCATGATTATGACGCCGATGGTGAGTATGGCGGCGCCATGCATATAGTTTTGTCCCTTGACCTTGTCCATTGATGGCCTCCTTGCTGCGACGTGCTTTCCAATATACGTCCTGCGAGGCGAAAAATCAAGGGAACGCGGGGATTTCCGACTCATCGGTCAAGAATATGCCGCGCTACATGTACGCCGCTGGCGGAGGCGTGGGACAGGGAATGGGTCACGCCGGAGCAGTCGCCGATGACATACAGACCGTCGCTCTTGGTCTGGAGGTTGTTGTCTATCTCGACCTCCATGTTGTAGAACTTGACCTCAACGCCGTAGAGCAGCGTATCGTCGTTTGCAGTGCCCGGAGCGATTTTATCGAGCGCGTAAATCATCTCGATGATGCCGTCAAGTATGCGCTTGGGCATGACAAGGCTCAGATCGCCCGGAGTTGCGGCGAGGGTCGGGGTGACGAAGCTCTCCTCAATGCGGCGCGGGGTGCTGCGGCGGCCGCGGACAAGGTCGCCGAAGCGCTGGACAATAACGCCGCCGCCGAGCATATTCGACAGGCGCGCTATGCTCTCGCCGTAGCCGTTGGAGTCCTTGAAGGGCTCGGAGAAGTGCTTGCTGACGAGCAGGGCAAAGTTTGTATTCTCGGTGTGCTTGCTCTTGTCCTCGTAGCTGTGACCGTTGACGGTGACGATGCCGTTTGTGTTCTCGTTGACGACAACGCCGTGCGGGTTCATGCAGAAAGTGCGAACAAGATCCTCAAACTTCTCGGTACGGTAAACTATCTTGCTCTCATAAAGCTCATCGGTCAGGTGAGAGAAAACCTCTGCGGGAAGCTCGACGCGAACGCCGATATCAACACGGTTGGAGTGCGTGGTGATGCCCATGCTCGCGCAGACGGACTCCATCCACTTGCTGCCGCTGCGCCCGACGGAAACGACGCAGTATTTGCAGCTATAGCTTTCGCCGCCGGCATCTATCTCGTAGCCGCCCTCGGTCTTTCTCACCTCGCTCACGGCGGTGTTGAAGTGGAAATCGACCTTGTCCTTGAGCTCGTCAAAGATGTTGCCGAGAACGACATAGTTTATATCCGTGCCGAGGTGACGAACCTGCGCGTCCAGAAGATGCAGACCGTTTTCAAGGCAGGTGCGCTTGATTTTCGTGTTTGCGGTGGAGTAGAGCTTGGTGCCCGCGCCGCCGTGGCTGAGGTTTATGTCATCGACGTACTTCATAAGGTCGATGGCCTCCTGCTTGCCGACATACTCATACAGCGTGCCGCCGAACTGGTTTGTGATATTGTACTTGCCGTCGGAAAACGCGCCCGCGCCGCCGAAGCCGCTCATAATGGCGCAGGTGGGGCACTTGACGCAGGATTTTATCTTCTTGCCGTCGATGGGGCATTTGCGCTTATCCAGCGGCTTGCCCAGCTCGAACACGCCGATTTTGAGTCCCTTGTCTGCCTTTGCAAGCTCATAGGCCGTAAATATTCCTCCGGGGCCGGCGCCCACGATGATAACGTCATAATTCATGCTTTGTCTCTCCAATCAGGCAAAAAAATAGCTGCCGCATATGCGATGCTCCCGAAAAAACAGGGAATTAACAGCATCAAACGGCAGAAATCAAAGATATTGCTATCAATATCCTCATTTAGAGTACCACGTTTTATTACTATTTGTCAAGTGAACTATGTATGAATTATATAAATATTATAGAAGAATATATCCCGGACCGCGTTTTATACGCCATTGACGAAAAGCCGCCGGAAAGCTTATAATATAAAATATAATAAAAATCTAATATACAGAGGTCAGTGCCATGTACAAGCCCTTGGCAGATGAGATACGTCCCGACAGCCTTGACGACGTTGTCGGTCAAAAGCATATACTCGGTCCCGGCGGTATGCTGCGCCGCATCGTTGAGAGCGGGCAGATACCGAACATGATATTCTACGGCCCCTCCGGAACCGGCAAAACCACCGTCGCCCGGATAATCGCGCAGCGGACGAACCGGAGCCTGCGCAAGCTCAACGCGACGACCGCCGGCATTGCCGACATCAAGCAGATAATCTCGGAGCTTGACACAATGCTCACCCCCGGCGGCGTGCTGCTGTATCTTGACGAGATACAGTATTTTAACAAAAAGCAGCAGCAGTCTCTTTTAGAGTTTATCGAGGACGGGCGCATTACGCTCATCGCCTCGACGACAGAGAACCCCTATTTCTGCGTCTTTAACGCAATTCTCAGCCGCTCGACCGTCTTTGAGTTCAAGCCCGTCAACGCCCGCGACATAGAGTCTGCGGTCATGCGCGCGGTGGATATCATGAACGGCCGCCGCGATACGCCCCTTGAGCTTGCAGACGGCGTTGTGCGGCATATCTCCGCCTCCTGCGGCGGGGACGTGCGCAAGGCGATGAACTCGGTGGAGCTTCTGTTCTCCGCCTCTGCCGGCGGCGTTATCACGCTTGAGGACGCAAAAGCCATAACCCAGCGCAGCGCCATGCGTTATGACCGCGAGGGGGACGAGCATTTTGATATACTCTCCGCACTCATGAAGTCTCTGCGCGGCTCAGACCCGGATGCGGCGATGCACTATCTGGCGCGGCTTTTGGAGGTCGGCGATCTCATAGGCGCCTGCCGCCGCATACTGTGCTCGGCGAGTGAGGATATAGGGCTTGCCTATCCGCAGGCGGTGCCGATAGTCAAGGCCTGCGTTGACTCGGCGCTGCAGCTTGGGCTTCCCGAGGCGCGGCTGCCGCTGGCGGAGGCCTGCCTGCTGCTTGCCACCGCGCCGAAGTCGAATACCGCCTGCGTCGCAATAGACCGCGCGCTCGCCGATGTTCGCGCGGGGCGCACGGGGAGCATCCCGCGTGAGCTGCAAAACGTCCACGCCGACGGCACGGGCTTTGAGCGGGAGCAGGGCTATAAATATCCGCATAGCTATCCCGGGCATTGGGTGTGCCAGCAGTATCTCCCGACGGAGCTTAAAAACGCCCGCTATTACGAGTATGGAGACAACAAGACAGAGCAGGCGGCCTTCCGCTACTGGGAGGATATAAAAAAGAATTAAGAAATCCAAATTCGCCCCGTTTCACGCAATATATGGCGTATGCTTTGCTCATAAGACCAATATAGGGAGGTTTTGTGATGCAGGCATTGAGAAGCCAGACCGCGCTGCGGCGCGGCGGCATAGTATATCTGCGGACGGACGAGCTCACGCCGAACCCCGTCCAGCCGCGAAAGAGATTTGACGAGGAGTCCCTGGAGGAGCTTTCGGGCAGCATAAAGAGCTACGGTATTCTAAACCCCTTGACGGTGCGTCTGCGCTGCGGCAAGTATGAGCTCGTGGCGGGGGAGCGCCGTTTGCGTGCGGCAAAGCTTGCAGGGCTTGAGGAGGTTCCATGCATTCTCATCGACGTGAACATGGAGGATGCAAGCCTCATCGCTCTGGTTGAGAATTTGCAGCGGCGCGATCTTGATTTCATCGAGGAGGCGCTCGGTATCAGCCAGCTTATCCGTATGTTCGGCATGAGTCAGGAGGAGGCGGCGCGGCGTATCGGAAAATCACAGTCGGCGGTCGCAAATAAGCTGCGGCTTTTGAAGCTGCCGCCGGACGTGCTCGAAGCGCTGCGGCAAAACGGCTTGACGGAGCGGCACGGAAGAGCGCTGCTGCGTTTGCCGAGTCCGGTGGCGCAGAGGGCGGCGCTTGAGTATATCGTCGATAACGGGCTGACCGTCGCGGCAACGGATGCATACATAGACGCGCTGCTTGCCGAGCCCGAAAAGGAGCCGGAGACCGAGACGGAAAAGAGCGAAAAGAAGCGCACCTTTGTGCTCAAGGACGTGCGCGTATTTCTCAACACACTCTCGCGGAGCATTGACCTGATGAAGCAGGGCGGCATAGATGCCGGTATGCAGCGCGAGGAGACCGAGGACTCGCTCATTCTCACGATATCCATTCCCAAGGCGCGTCAGGGCGCGAAAACCGGCTGAAAAATTGATAGATTGATAATAGGACAAATCACCGCCTTCGTATATTTTACAAAGGCGGTGATTTTTATGATAAGCTATTTTTCAGAGCTTCGCTACAAGGAGGTCATAGACATAAACAGCGGCTTTCGTCTGGGCTATGCCTGCGACATGGAGTTTGACGATGCGGAGGGGCGCATAGTCTCGATTGTCACGCCGGGCCGGGCAAAGCTTTTCGGGCTTCTGGGGCGCGAGGACGACTACGTTCTCCCGTGGCAGAGCATAGTGCGCATAGGCAGCGATATAATCCTGGTTGACTGCAAGGGCGAGGTTTCCCGCCGCAAGCGCCGAAGACGCAGCCTGTTCTAATAATTTTTGTTGGCAAACCGGTGCTTTTGCGATATACTTAGTTATATATAGAAATACGGAGGAAAAATGCATGAGGATGCTCCAAACCTTCCGCTCCGGCTATACGGTTGAGCAGGTCAAATTGCTTCTCTCGTCGCTGTGTGAGAAATTTTCTTTTATCATTCCGGCAGAAGGCAGAATGGGATATAACCTGCACGGCCCGTTTCTTACGCTTATATATGTTCCGAGAAAGATGCGGATGGTTAGAAAATATAAAGCCCTTCTACTTCAAGGACGGGACGGTAAAGCTGTGATTTACGGTACATATTGGATCCCGATATGGGAAGTGCTGTTCTATACCGCTGCGATGGCGCTGCTTGCATTTTTACTCTTAGGCGCTTTCGCCGTGCTTCCGATGACGATTGCGACATTGGTTATTGCTTTGCTTGGGGAACTTGTCGGCGGCGCAATGATGCGCAACGAAACACAAGTCGCGGAATTTATTAAAGATAAGCTCAACTGTACGCAGGAATGAGAAAAAACTCAAATTCAAGCATATTCAAAGGAAATCACACATGGAAAACACTGATATAAAAAGAGAACGCGCGGTGCTGGCGGGTCTGTCCGCGGCAAGCATGGACGAGGGCGAGCGCTCCACCGAAATATCCATGGAGGAGCTGGCGGCGCTTGTGGACACCGCCGGGGGCGACACCGTCGCCATGATAATGCAAAGCCGCTCCACGCCCGACCCGCGCAGCTTCATCGGCGACGGTAAGGTACAGGAGATGAAGGAGCTTATCGCCATGAACGACTGCGACCTTGCGGTCTTTGACAATGAGCTCAGTCCCTCGCAGATGCGAGTGCTCTCCGAGGAGCTTGGCGTTAAGGTGCTCGACCGTTCGGGGCTTATACTGGATATCTTCGCTCAGCGTGCGCAGACCCGCGAGGGTCAGCTTCAGGTCGAGCTTGCGCAGTATAAATATCTTCTGCCGCGCCTGACCGGTATGTGGACGCATCTTGTGCGCCAGACCGCCACGGGCGGCTCCTCGCCCATCGGCACCCGCGGTCCCGGTGAAACTCAGCTTGAGACCGACCGCCGCCATATCCGCCGCAAGATACAAAAGCTTGAGGAGGAGCTTGCCGCGGTGCGCAAGGTGAGAAGCACCCAGCGCCGACGCCGCGAGAAAAACGATATGCCCGTCATTGCGCTCGTCGGCTATACGAACGCGGGCAAATCGACGCTGCTCAACTGCCTGACCGGCTCGGATATCCCGGCAAACGACCGGCTTTTCGATACGCTGGACACCACGACCCGGCGTCTGCGGCTCGACGAGACGCAGGAGGTGCTGCTGTCCGATACGGTCGGCTTTATCCGCAAGCTTCCGACGCATCTTATCGAGGCGTTCAAGGCTACGCTTGAGGAGCTGAGCTATGCCGACGTTCTGCTGCACGTCATCGACATCTCAAATCCCGAGTGGGAGACGCAGGCGCGCGTTGTGGACGGGCTTATCAGCCAGCTCGGCGCAAGCGAGACTCCCTGCCTGCGCGTTTTCAATAAGTGCGACGCATATATAGGCATCCTGCCGCACGGTGAGGACGTGGTCTGCATCTCCGCCAAGAGCGGCGAGGGCGCGGACGTGCTGGTGAAAAAGCTGCTCGAGATGCTTGGCCGGGGCAAAAAGCAGGTCAGGCTTGAGATACCCTATTCCGACGCGGGACTTGTTGACCTTCTCAAGCGCGAGACGGCGGTCATCGGCATTGAGTACACCGACAGCGGCATTATCGCCGAGGCGGTGGTCACGCCGGATGTGTTCGGACGAGTAAAAAAATATATCCCCGGCTATGTCGAGCCGAAGGAGGATTGGGAATGAGAGTTTTTGAGACCGAACGTCTCGTAATGCGCCCGTGGCGCGAGGAGGATGCGGAGAGTTTATATAAATACGCGAGTGACCCGGATGTCGGCCCGGCGGCGGGGTGGCCCGTACACACAAGCGTAGAGGACAGCCTGCGTGTGCTGCGGGAAGTTCTTATTGAGGAGAACACATGGGCGGTGACGATAAAAGCGAGTGACGAGCCGGTCGGCAGCATAGGCGTGTTCCGAACGGACGCTCCGAACGGAAACGGCGCGCCCGAGATAGGGTACTGGATAGGCAAGCCCTTCTGGGGCTGCGGCTATATACCCGAGGCTGTTCGAGCACTCATTGACCGCTGCTTTAATGACGGCGCGGAGAGCGTGTGGTGCTCTCATTTTGCCGGGAACGACAAGTCCCGCCGCGTGATTGAAAAATGCGGCTTCAAATTCGCAGTTAGCATGACTGTGCGGGCGGCGCTTCTTGACGGTATGCCCGAGTACGAGACCCTTTATTATAAGATCACCCGTGAGGAGTGGCAGCATGACTGAATATTGCATCCCGACCGCGCCGGGCGAGGCAAGCTTTGTCGAAAAGCGCTCGGAATTTCTGGGTCATGTGCGCCCTGTTGAGAGCGAGGACGAGGCGCGCGCCTTCATCGCGGAGATGAAGAAAAAATATTATGACGCACGGCATAACTGCTGGTGCTATATCATCAAGGACGGCGCGGAGCGCTATTCCGATGACGGTGAGCCGCAGGGCACGGCGGGAATACCGATGCTCGAGGTCTTTCGCCGCGAGGGAGTGTGCAATGTCGTCTGCGTCGTGACGCGCTATTTCGGCGGGATATTGCTTGGCGCGGGCGGACTTCTGCGCGCCTATACGAAAAGCGCAAAGGACGCGCTGGACGCGGCGGGGATATCCGTCGTGCGCCGCTGGGTGGAGACGGAGCTTGACTGCTCGTATGCCGCAGCGGAGAAGCTGAAGCAGGAGATAGCGGCCTGCGGCGGCATTATTGCGGGGCTTGATTACGGCGCGGCGGTGACGATACGCGCCTATGTTCCCGAGGAGCTTGCAGAGGGCTTCAAGGCAAAGATATTTGACGTGAGCGCCGGCGGCGTGACGGTTCGCGTCACGGGGGAGGACTTCCGCGCCGTGCCGCGTGGCTGAAAGCTTAATTGAAATTATGTTGAATAGTTTGCGCGTTTCTGCTATAATTCACATATAAAGCCAATTGCGAGGAGATAAAAATGGCTCTTAATCAGGAATATTTTGACGCCATCAGCATTGACGTCGTCAAGAAAAAATATTATAACGCCAACAAGGTCAACGCCTTGCTTCAGGATATCCGAGAGCAGGCAATTCGCTTGGAGGCGGAAAACCGCAGTCTGCGCGAGCAGCTTGAAGCACTCAGCAGCCGCAAGGAGGAGATAGGCGACGCGATACTCTCGGCAAAAACCGTGTCGCAGCAGATAATCTCCGATGCCTGCGCCCAGAGCGAGAAGCTTTTGGAGGACAGCCGCGAAAAGGCGGAGCAGATAATAGCCGTCGCGCAGGAGAAAAAGCGCCAGCTTCTTGCCGAGGCCGCCGAGCGGCAGGAATACAGCGTGCGTCAGGCGGAGCGGCTTTACTCCGGTATGCGTGAGCGTCAGCTTGAGAGCATCGAGGCTCTGGACGACGATTGGCAGAGCTTCCTCTGCGGGCTGATGGACAGCGAGGGCGCGGGTCCCTCCGAGGAGGAGCTGTCGGCAAAGGTCGGCGCGATAGCCCGCGAAATGGCCGAAATAGACGATTAAAAAACTGAGAGATGAAAAGTCTCTCAGTTTTTTCATATACAACATAAAACGTACGCCTGAAAAATGGGGGGGGAAGATGGTGAATTTATGCAGTAATTTCTTGCTTTTAAGCCGCTTGAGATATATAATAGCTGTATAGAAAGGAGGGATTCCTGTGAAAAGAAGTAAAACAGATACTTGCTGTCTTACCTTACCGCTTAAATTGGAAAAGTGGCAGGAAGACCGCCTTGCTAAGCGCTTTGAGCTTGCGCGGCAAATCTACAACACCATGGTTCGTGCAGAGCAGAAAAAGCTTCGGAAAATAGAGCAAACTCAAGAATACAGGGATATTCAAATGCAAATTCAGGCGTTGGATTGGAAAAATCCAAGTGACAAGCGACAGTTGAAGTCTCTGTATAAAGAACGGGATAAGCTCCTGAAAAGCGGCGGATTTTCGGAATACGGCTTTAAAGCTGATATAAAATACTACTACAAGCACTTCAACGACAATATTGGCTCCAGCGTTGCGGTTCACGGAATTGCACCTCAAGTATGGGCTGCATTTGATAAAATGCTTTTCCATAGAGAAGGCAAAAAAGTTCACTACAAGAAAAAAGCCGAACTGTATTCCTTGCGTGGGTATTCGGTGGCAGGGAAAAGCGGCGGAGTAGAAATTATTTTCCGAGGAACCTATATCGAATGGAAAGGTCTCAAGCTGCCGTTGAAATTATCTCCTGATAACAGCTATGAAACCGAAATGCTGAGTTATCGAGTTAAATACGTTCGCCTGCTCCGAAAGCCGGGAAAAAGTAGAGATCGTTGGTACGCTCAGCTTTCACTGGAAGGTAAACCGGTAATTAAGCGCGATCCGGAGAGCGGGAAAGCTCGGCATCCCATAGGTCAAGGAGCGGTTGGTCTGGATATTGGTCCGCAGACGCTAGCATATTCAGCTTCAGGCGAGGCGGATTTGGTAGAGCTGGCGGATCGAGTGCAGAATATTGAGCAAGTTAAACGTCGTCTTCAGCGGAAGCTGGATCGAAGCAGACGCGCTACCAATCCGGGCAATTATGCTGAAGACGGCACAATTAAGCGAGGCGTTAAGTTGACGCATAATAAATCCAAGCGCTATCAAAGAACCCAGCGGGAGCTTAGATATCTCCAACACTGTCAGGCCGAGGAACGAAAACGGCAGCATATAGAGCTTGCTAACTATCTGCTAAGCTTGGGAGATTGCTTTTACGTTGAAAAAATGGTGTGGTCATCTCTTACCCACAGGGCAAAAGAGACAACGGTATCCGAGAAAACCGGAAAGATAAAAAGAAAGAAAAGATTTGGAAAATCCGTTGCCAATAAAGCGCCGGCCTCCCTGATTGATATTTTGAGGAGAAAAAGCGAGTCTCTTGGGCTCCCCGGTGTGATGGAGGTACCGACCTCGCTTAAAGCCAGCCAATATAATCATCAAACAGGGGAATATACCCCAAAGCCACTGTCACAGCGATGGAACAATATGCCTGATGGCGAAAGAATACAAAGAGATATGTACTCGGCTTTTTTATTGCAGCATTACGACCCTCAAACAAATAATTTCAATATAGCGTCACTTCAGCAGGACTATCCGCAGTTTGTGCAATACCATCACCAAGCAATACAGCGTCTCTCTACAGTAGCGAAAACACCCTCAAGCATGGGAATTAGAAGAAGCCTTCAATAGTGCGAAGGTAGTATTAACAGAAAAGTCGGTGCGCATCGCACCGCAAACCGGTCGATTGTCCGTCCGGGGCTGCCGATAATGGCGATACAGGTCGCCTTGGCAGCAGAAGGGTACGGGAAAATAGTCAGCGCAGAGATTTGTTTTTAGATTTCTGAAAAGCTATCTACCGCACTCACGGCGTATTATACAAAGCGGAGCGCCGCAGCTTGTCTATTATTTTTGCCGATACACTCCGTGCGGTAGCGCCGAGGCAAAGCTTGTATGAGGTGAGGCATGGATACGCTAAGTTTCGATACACTCCGTGCGGTAGCGCCGAGGCAAAGCTCCTACTTCATGATTTTTTTGATTTCCTCGTCGAGGATGCACTCCGTGCAGTAGCGCCGAGGTATGGGCAGATTGTAAGTCTCTGCTTAAAGGCTTTTATTTTCATTAAAAATGTTGGGGGGTAGTTTTTCTCTCTTCGAGAAGCCTACCCCAATATTTATTTTAGAACCAAAAAACTGAGAGATTTTTGTCTCTCAGTTTTTTCATATTATCATATTTTTGCTCAACACTCAGCTTTTTCTCCAGACGGAGGGGAAGAAGAGGACGAGTATCGGGTATATCTCAAGCCGTCCGATGAGCATGAGCAGCGACATCAGGAGCTTTGAGAAGTCGGAGAAAATCGAGAAATTCCCGTTCGGACCGATAAGCCCGAGACCGGGTCCCATGTTGGAAAGACAGGTGAGCGCGGCGGTAAAGTTTGTCGCGGTGTCAAAGCCGTCAAAGGATATGAGCAGCGTGCCGAGCAGGAGCATGAGCATATACAGCGCAAAATACGAGAACACAGCCCTTATCCCGGCAGCCTCTACGCGCTGACCCTCCATCTGAACGCGATTGACGCGGCGCGGCCAAATCATATGACGCAAATCGGCAAAGGCGGCGCGTATCAGCAGCATTACACGCGAGAGCTTGAGTCCGCCGCCGGTGCTGCCCGCGCAGGCACCGATAAACATGATTATCACCAGAAGCCACTGCGAATACTGCGGCCACTGCGTAAAGTCCGCCGTGCCGAAGCCGGTGCTGCTGACGAGCGAGGCGACCGTGAAGGACGAGTAGCGCAGCGCCTCGGCAAAGCCCGAATACTGCCCGGAGATGTTCCAGGCGATGCTCAGCATGGAGAAGGCAACGATGCAGGCAAAGCAGCGAAGCTCCTGATTTTTCAGCACGTCGCGCACTCTGCCGAGCAGAAGCAGAAAATAGAGGTTAAAGTTCACGGCAAAGAGCAGCATAAATACGCTGATGACGATTTCGATATACAGGCTGTTAAAGGCCGCGATGCTTGCCCCGCGCGTAGAGAAGCCGCCGGTGCCGGCCGTGGCGAAGGCATGGAGCAGCGCCTCAAAAAAGCTCATCCCGCCGCCGAGCAGGAACAGAGTCTCTATCACCGTAAGCCCCATATAAATAAGATATAATATCGCCGCAGTCTTTCGCACGCGGGGGACGAGCTTGCCGACCACGGGACCGGGAACCTCGGCGCGCATGATGTGCATGGAGTGCTCACCGCTCATCGGCAGCACCGCCATAATAAATACCAGCACGCCCATGCCGCCTATCCAGTGCGTGAACATACGCCAGAACATACAGCCGCGGCTCATGCCCTCGATATCCGTCAACAGCGAGGAGCCGGTGGTCGTAAAGCCGGAGACGGTTTCAAACAACGCATCCACATAATGCGGAATGTCCCCGCTGATGACGAAGGGGAGCGCGCCGAGCAGCGACATGAGTATCCACGAAAGACCCACAGCCGCAAAGCCCTCACGCGCGTATATATCGCGGTTTTTCGGCTTGAAGAGCAGGAATATACCGCCGAGCGCCGCAGTCGCCGCGATGGTTATGATAAAATTAAGCACACTTTCGCCGTAGTAAAGCCCGGCGATAAGCGGAAGCAGCATCAGCGCCGCCGTGATGAGCAGCACCATGCCGAGTATCCGCGCAATCATTCTGTAGTTCATATTTATTTATCTACAATATCGTCAATGGTTTTGAGCTTACCGGCGGCGGAGACTATAATGGCGTGGTCGCCTGCGCGTATGGTCGTTTCGCCGTCGGGGATGATGTTGTTATTGCCGCGTATGACGGCGCAGACGAGCACATTCGGCTTGAGCCGGAGCGTTTTCAGCGGTATGCCGATGCAGTCGGCGCCCTCCGTCACGCGAAATTCCAAGGCCTCGACCTTGCCGTCGGCAAGGCGGTAAAGAGTCTCCATGCTGCTGCCCATCGAGTCGTGCATTGCGCGGACGTAGCGGGCAAGCTGCTGCGCGACCAGCTCCTTCGGCGTGACGATGCAGTCAAGGTCGGAGCTTTCAAGTATCTCGGTAAAATGCTCACGATTGACCTTGGTGACGATGCTGCCGACGGCGCGCTTTTTCGCGTACAGCGAGGTGATGATGTTGTCGCCGTCGTCGCCGGTCAGCGCTACAAAGGCGTCGGTCGTGCGTATGCCCTCCTCAAGAAGAACCTCGCTGCGTGTCGCGTCGCCGCAGACGATATTCGCCCCCGGCAGAATGTCGCACAGCAGCTCACAGCGCGCCTGATCGCGGTCGATGACCGAGACGCTGATGCCGCTCTCCTGCAAAAGCCTTGTCAGATAGACCGCCGTGCGGCTGCCGCCCATTATCATGACGCTGCGTACCGGCTTTTTATATTGCCCCATGGCCATAAAGAACTTGCGAAGCTCCTTTGCGGAGCCGGTTATGCTCAGCCTGTCGCCTGCGCGCAGCGTAAATGCGCCGTTCGGGATTATGGCCTCGCCGCCGCGCTCCACGACGCTGACGAGTATCTTCGCCCCGCAGACGGAGCCGAGATTTTTAAGCTGCATCCCGTCCAGCTTGTCCTGCTCGCGCACACGGTGCTCCACTATCTCGACGCTGCCCTTGGTGAAGGTGTCTACCCTCGCGGCGCTCGGGAAGCGCAGTATGCGGGCTATCTCCTTGGCGCACTCGTATTCGGGGTTGACGGTTATCGAAAGGCCCAGAGCCTCGCGCAGAAATTCGGTCTGGCGAAGATATTCCGTGTCCCTTATGCGGGCTATGACGTGCTTTGTGCCGAGCTTTCGCGCCGTGATGCCGCAGACCATGTTGACCTCGTCCTGCTGCGTTGCCGCCATCAGAAGATCCGCATCCGCCGCACCCGCGCCGAGCAGCGTTTCGGGGTTTGTCGCGCTGCCCTCGACGCATATCACGTCAAGCTCGTTTGACAGATGCGCTATGGTCTCACTGTTGCGGTCGATCACGGTGATGTCGTGCCCCTCCTCGGAGAGTATCTTTGCGACCGAATAGCCGACCTTGCCGGCTCCGACAATGATAATTTTCATGGCTATGCTCCTATGAACGCTTATAATAAACTATCTCTATATTATAGCACCTCCCGCGCCTATGGCAAGCTAAATAATCTAAAAAAATCGCCTCCCGGTTTTCCAGGAGGCGACAGATTGCCCCAAGGCTGCGCTCAATTCTGAAATATAGAGCAGCGGGGGAGCTTGAGGGGGGTCAAGACCCGCCTCAAATACAATAAATCGCTGCCCGAAAAGCCTGTTGCTTCAAGATTTTCGGGTAAGCGCGCCTCCCGATATTCCGGGAGGCATGAGTCTATGCGGTGATTCGGCAGGATTTCTGAATTGTCAGTCAAGGCTACGGCAGTATATCAGGTGTTGTTCTGCTTTCTTCTCAGGCTGAGGCAATCGGCTATCATTGCTATGAATTCGGAGTTCGTCGGCTTCCCCTTTATACCGCTCACGGTATAACCGAAGAACTTTTGCAGCACCTCCACGTCGCCGCGATCCCATGCGACCTCGATGGCATGGCGTATGGCTCGCTCAACGCGGGAGGGCGTGGTATTGAAGCGCTTTGCGACCTCGGGGTATAAAACCTTAGTCACGGCGTTTATCATCTCCATGTTGTTGATGGTCAGGATGATAGCCTCGCGCAGATAGTGATAGCCCTTGATATGTGCCGGGACGCCGATCTCGTGGATGATATCGGTAACGGTCGCCTCAAGATTGACGTCCTGCTTGCTCTGCTGCGGAACAAGATTGCAGTTGTAGCCGCTGCCGGTCGGAGCTGTTCCGACGAGGTAAAGCTGCCTTACCCGCGCCAGCAGCGCCGCCGGGTCGCAGGGCTTGGGCATAAAATAATCTGCCTTCAGTGATGAGCACGCGGATACAACGCTATCGTTCAGAAATCCCGACAGTACGATGACGTAGGGATGCTCGCCTGTCTCCGGCAGACGGCGCAGCACCTCGATGCCGTCAAGCTTCGTAAGCGCCAGATCCATGATTATCACATCAGGCGCAAGCTCCGCTGTCATTGCAAGTGCGTCAAGACCGTCGTCGGTCGTCGCAACGACCTCCATATCGTTTTCGGCGGATATCAGATTCTTAACAAGTGTGCAGAAGTCATGGTTCGCGTCGGCAACAAGTACGCTGATTTTGGTTTCCATAATTTATCCTCCCTATTTTCAAACTTCCCGAAAATACTGTACTTTGCATTATTCTTTTGCCGCTTGGTCCCAAATAACTTACCATAGTTGACACTTTTAGAACAACAGAATCCTGTCGAATACCGCAGGATATTTGTTGACATAATATTATGCGCTTCCACAAATTTCAATAAAGCTCGACATAAAAATCTCGTTAAGAGAAGTTTTTAATGTCGAAATTTGTCGAAAAATAAAGAAAAAAAGTTTATGCTGCGCCGTAGAGCAGCTCAAATGAGCCGTAATGGTCGCCGGTGTAGTAGATAAGTCCGTCGTTTGAAAATACTATGCGCTCCGCGCCGCGTGAGCTTGCGCCGAGGGTGTTCACGTCGCACTCCGTCCAGCTCCGCCCCGGCGCGTCGGGCAAAAGACCCTCGCGGTTGCCGAAGCGGTCGCCGCCGATGCATTTTCCGGGCAGATAGTCTTCAAGCGAGCCGCCCTCCCAGCCCGCGGCGCGAGCCTCGCTCTTGGTCACAAAATTCTGCGGCAGACAGCCGTAGATGTGGATATACAGGGCAAGCTCGTCCCTCGTAGAGTAGCTGCCGTTTTCGTCGATGAGCTGTGCCGAAAAATCGCTGTGCTCGGCAGGGGAGGGGCGGGTCGAGCCCGTGTCCGTGCAGCCGCATAGCAGCGCCAGCGCCATGCACAGCACAAGCAAAATAGCCGTGATTTTTAAGCGTTTTTTCATAACATCCCTCATTTTTTTATGTGTTCACACGATATTAACACTTTTTACACACTGATGCAATTGTCAGGACGCAATTTATGTGGTAAAATCTAAAAATACAGGGAGGGAATACCCTATGAAGAGAGCTTTGCCGCTGATTTTGGCGGCATTTATGGCGCTTGGACTGTGCGCCTGCGCCGAGTCAGGAGCGCCCGGCGAGCCGGAGAGCATTCAAATCGTCGAAAAGCCGGACTATGTCCCGGAGCTCAGTGACGCGGAGAGTGCCGCAATGTCGGCGTTTATGAATAAAAACCGTGCGCTTATATATGACGGCGCACTGTATAGCCTTGAGTTTGACGGCGAATATAAGCCCGTGCTTGCAAAATATACCGCAGAGGGCGAATACAGTGTACTTGCGGAGGACTGTGTGCCGGAGTTTCTGACGGCATACGGCGGCAGACTGTATTATATCAACAGCCGCCGCGGCAGCGTCATCGAGAGCATAGCGCCCGACGGCACGGAGCGGCAGACACTCACCGGCGAGGGCTGCGGCTGGCTGGAGATATACGGCGGGGAGCTTTATTTCAGCGACAGCGAGGCGAGGTACCGGCATATGCAGCCGGACGGCAGCGGCGATACGCTGCTTTTGCAGGGTCCCTGCTATTACCCCTATATTTTTGACGGACATGTGATATATCAGGACGGGCGCGACGAGTGCCTGTATCTTGCCGACGTGTCCACCGGCGATACGCTGCGTCTGAGCTATGTACCCGCCTACGCGCCGGTGATAATCGGCAGTGAGCTATACGCAAGCGAAAGGACCGAGGCGGGCTACGGCGTGTATAAGCTCGACTTTGAAAGCGGCACGGCAAAGAGCTACGAGGAGCATATTCTCGGCTCGGCGGCGGAGCTTTATATATCCGGCGGAGACTGGCAGCTTCGCTACCCGGATTCGGACGGCAGGCAGTATAGCCTCTCTCTTACCGCGCTAAACGGCGAGGCGAGGGACTGCGGCTATGCGGGATACAGGCGAGTTGAATACTTTACGGGTGAATACCTCGTGGAGAGCGAGTATGAGCCGAACAGCCGGATAAGAGCATTTGTAATATGCGGCGCCGACGGCGCCGAAACGAAATACATGACCGGGACGGTCGGAGGGCAATCTGAAAATGGATAATAATTTCATTCAGTTTGAAAACGTAAAAAAGGATTATAAGACCGGCGAGGTCACGCTCACGGCGCTGCACGATGTGAGCTTTTCCATCGGCAAGGGAGAGATATGCGTCATCGTCGGCGAGTCGGGCGCGGGCAAGACCACGCTGCTGAATATTCTCGGCGGTATGGACAGTCTCAGCGAGGGGCGCGTCACGGTGGACGGGCGGGATGTGTCCGGCTTTAATAAAAAGCAGCTCACCGCATACCGGCGCACGGACGTGGGCTTCGTGTTCCAGTTTTATAACCTCATCCCGAACCTGACGGCGCTTGAAAACGTGGAGATAGCCGCGCAGCTCACCAAGGACTCGCTTGACCCGGCTTTGGTGCTGGAGAAGGTGGGGCTGAAGGAGCGCTGCGGGAACTTCCCGGCGCAGCTCTCCGGCGGCGAGCAGCAGCGTGTCGCTATCGCGCGCGCTCTGGCAAAAAACCCGAAGCTTTTGCTCTGCGACGAGCCGACCGGCGCGCTTGACTATCTCACGGGCAAGGCTATATTAAAGCTTTTGCAGGACACCTGCCGCTCCACCGGCATGACCGTTGTTATCATCACGCATAACAAGGCGCTTTGCGCCATGGCGGACCGCGTGGTGCATATCAAGAGCGGCACGGTGGAGGCCATGGAGATAAACGAGAACGTTGTCCCGGTTGAAGAAATCGAATGGTAAGGGCTTAGCATAGAAATGAGTAAGTTTACGTTCAAAATGCTGCTTCGCAGCATAAAAGCATCGCTTGGGCGCTTCCTTGCGATACTTGCCATAATTGCGCTGGGCGTGGGGCTGTTTGCGGGGCTCAAGAGCTCGCAGCCTGCCATGCAGAGCACGGTCAACGACTACATGCATGATAACCGCATGTACGATTTTCAGCTTCTGTCGAGTCTCGGCCTGACGGAGAGCGACCGTGCCGCCTTTTCGCAGCTTGACGGAGTGGGGTACGCGGAGGGCGCGTATTTTGCCGACGCGATGGCGAGCATCGGCAAGACGGACGAGCCGTATAAATTCATGTCGATAACGGAGAATGTCTCCGTGCCGCTGCTTGTCGCGGGGCGTATGCCGAAAAACAGCGGCGAGTGTCTGGCGGATGCGGGCGCATTTTCCGAAAAGGATATAGGCAAGACTCTGACGCTCGACGAGGATAACGACGAGGACACGCTCAAAATGTTTACCGAGCGCAGCTTCAGGATAGTCGGCATTGCGAAAACGCCGCGCTATATCAGCAACGACCGCGGCAGCACCTCCCTCGGCTCGGGCAGCATAAAGGGCTTTGTGCTCCTGCCCGCCTCGGCCTTTGACAGCGAGGCGTATCACGAGATATTGCTCAGCTGCGGCTTTGACGGCGAGCTTTCCTCCGATGAATATAACGCCGAGCGCGACAGGCTCAAGCCGCGCATACAACAGCTTCTCAACCGCTGCGGCGTGCGCCGTTATGACGCTTTGCGCGCGGATGCGGATAAGGCGCTTGAGGAGGCACAGCAGGAGATAAACGACGGCTGGAGCGAGTATTATGCCAATGAAGCCGCCGCCCTCGGTCAGATAAACGAGGGGCTTGCGCAGATAAAGGCGGCGGAGGCCGAGATAGCAAAAAACCGCGCCGAGCTTGACAACGCGGAAAAGCAGCTTGAGGATGGGCTTGCAAGCATACCGCAGGCGCGTCAGGAGATAGCGGATAACCGCGCCCTGCTCGACGAGAAGCAGAAGGAGATAGACGCGGGTCGCGCCCAGCTTGCCCCCGCCGAGGCGCAGATAGCGCAGCAGGAGGCGGAGCTTGCCTCGGCAAGAAGAAAGCTCAACGCCGCAAAGGAGCTTGCTACCGCGCCCTACAGAGCGGCGGTCAACCGTATTCAGGGCGAGATAAACAGCACGCAGGCGGCGATAGACGCGCTCGACCAGAGCGTTATAGGCTGGCAGATAACGCTTCAGGTCCTACAGTCGCGGCTTGAGCGCCTACAGGGTGAGCTTGCCACGGCGCAGCAAAATCTTGCAAACGCCGAGGCGCAGTTTGCAGACCAGGAGGCGCAGCTTGCCGATGGTGAAGCCCAGCTTGCCGCGGCAAAGGCGCAGATAGCGGATGCAAAGGCGGAGCTTGACGCGGGGCAGCAGCAGATAGATTCCGCGCGCGCCGAGCTTGACAATGCGGAAAAGCAGCTTGACGACGCGGAGAATAACGCCGACGAAAACCGCCGTCAGATAGCCGAGGCCCGCGCCCAGCTTGAGGCGGGAGCGGAGGAGGTCGCCGCAAACCGTGCCCAACTTGAGGCGGCGCGCAATACGGCGCTCAATCAGCTTGCGGGCGGGCGGCAGCAGCTTGAGGATGCGCAGGCGGAGCTTGATAAGGCTCGTGCCGACACGGACGAGCAGCTAAAGCTTGACCTCTATGTCCTGACCCGGGACGAAAACTCCGGCTGTGCGACCTTCAAAAACGATGTCACCATAGTCAGCGCAGTAGGCGATGCCTTCCCCGTGTTCTTTGCGCTTATCGCGGCGCTGGTCTGCGTCACGACGATGACCCGTATGATAAACGAGGAGCGCACCCAGATAGGCACGCTCAAGGCCATGGGCTATTCCTCGGGCGCTATCATGAGCAAATACCTCTGGTATTCGGGCAGCTCCGCGCTCATTGGCTGTGTGCTCGGCTTTGCACTCGGCGTGACGGCGATACCATATATCGTCTGGCGCGCGTATGAGATAATTTACAGCTATACGCAGCTTCAGTTCTATTTCAGCACCCTTACCTACTTCGGCAGCCTCGGCGTGTCGGTGCTCGGAACGCTCTTTGTCACATGGCTTGCCTGCCGCAAGGAGCTTGCCGGGAAGCCTGCGGAGCTTATCCGCCCCAAGGCGCCGAACGGCGGCAAGAGAATTCTTCTCGAGTATATAAGACCCCTGTGGAGCAAGCTTTCCTTCCTCGACAAGGTCACACTGCGAAACGCCTTCCGCTATAAGCAGCGCGTATGGATGATGCTGCTCGGCATAGGCGGCTGCACGGCGCTGCTCATAACGGGCTTCGGCATCAAGGACTCAATAGGCGATGTGCTGGATTATCAGTACGGCGAGGTCATGATGTATGACGTTGTGGTAAACTATGACCCGGCGCGAATTTCCGCCGATAAGCTCTCCGGAATTCTGGAGCAGAAGAGCGACGGCTATTCTCTCTGCTATCAGGAGGAGGTACGCATCAGCGGCGGCAGCGGCAGCCATGACGCAAAGCTCGTCGAGATGACGGAGCGCGACATGAAGGGCATGATAGACCTCCACTATAACGGTCAGAAGCTTGCCTATCCCAAGGCGGGCGAGGCGATAATCAGCGAGGGTCTGGCGGAGCAGCTTGAGCTGAAAATCGGCGATAAGCTAACGCTCGAAACCGACAAGGGGAGCATAAGCGTCAAAATCAGCGGCATATGCAAGAACTATCTTAACCACTACGTCTATGTCGCGCCCGAGACGATAGGCTCTCCCGCGTATAACGCGGCGCTGCTGCAAACGGACGCAAGCGACAAGGGCGAGAGTCTGGCCGCCTACCTCCGCGCACAGACCGGCGTGAGCTACGTCTCCGTCGTTCAGCAGGAGCGCGACATCATGGCGGACTCCATGGCAAGCCTTGATATAGTCGTGGCGCTGATAGTCGTGTGCTCGGCGGCGCTGGCCTTCATTACGCTCTATAACCTTACGAACATCAATATCATGGAGCGCTCCCGCGAGATTGCAACGCTCAAGGTGCTCGGCTTCTATCCGGGCGAGACGGCGTCCTATGTTCTGCGCGAAAACCTGATGCTCTCAGTGCTCGGCACCGTGGTCGGACTGCTGCTCGGCAAGTTCCTGCACCGCTTCGTTATGGCGATAATTCAGGTCGATTATATGCACTACGACGTGCGCATAGGCGTATGGAGCTATGTGCTCGGCTTTGTCATAACGGTGCTGTTCGCGCTTGCGGCAAGCCTTATGATGCGGCCGAAGCTCGACAGGATAAATATGGCAGAGTCGCTAAAATCGGTCGAATAATTTTATAAGCTTGAAAACGGAGGGGCAAAGGCTCCTCCGTTTTTTAGCTGGAAAGCTCAGCGCCGATTATATATACGGCAATCGCCCTGACAACAAGCCATGCCAAGGAAGATTTTCGGCATTTTTGAATAAGTGTCCAAGTTATAAGATTTTATTGTTTACAAAAAATTTTAAATGTTATAAAATATGAAGTAATTTACGAAAGCAGGTGGAGCTATGCTGGAAAAGAGCTTTACAGAGGTTTACGACAAATTCAAGCTGCAATTTTACCGCAAGGTGTTTGAGCTTGTGCGTGAGCGCGACGGTTCACTGTCCGCAATGGAGGCCTTTTCGCTGGAGGTTATAAAGATGCTTGACCATCCTACGATCGGTCAGTTTGCGGAATTTTTGAACATTTCGCAGTCAAACGCTACATATAAGGTCAATAATCTCATCAAAAAAGGCTATCTTGAGCGCGAAAACTCCACAACGGACCGCCGCGAGTATCATCTCAAGCTCTCCGAAAAGTTTTATAGCTATATGGCTCTTCTCAGCAGCTACGAGCAGCGCGTTATGGACAGGATAAAAAAGCGCTTTTCCGAGGAAGAGGTTCAGAAGTTTGACGAAATGCTGCAAATAATATCCACGGAGCTTATGCCCGAATTCGGCAAATAATTTTTTATAAAAATTATAATATAAAAGACTGGAAGGAAAGAATCTAATGTCAAAATCCAAGGGCGCTTCGGCCGGTGGGCTGAAGCTAAACTACCAAAGAACGTTTCTGATAGGCTTCGCGTTCTTTGGTATTCTGCTGCTGTGGCAGGTGTATGATGCATGGTGTCCCACGTTCCTGACGGACATCTTCGCCCGCCGTATGTACAACCTCTCCTCGGCGGAGCTGAAGGCCGGCGATCCGGCGAAAATACTTGAGGTTCAGTGGATAGTCGGTATAATCATGGCCTGCGATAACCTCGCCGCGCTTATACTCCTGCCTATATTCGGAAACCTCTCGGACAAGACGCAGAGCCCCATCGGCAAGCGTATGCCCTATATACTGGTCGGCACCTTTGTCGCCGCCATAGCCTTCCCCTTCATCCCGCTGTTCTTCCACTACAATAACATCATCGGCATGGTCATCATGATGGCCATAGTCCTGATGTTTATGATGATGTACCGTAACCCCGCAGTCGCGCTCATGCCGGACATTACGCCCAAGCCCCTGCGCGCCAAGGCAAACGGCATCATCAATATCATGGGCTACTTCGGCGGCGCATTCGCCACCGTGCTCGGTATCTTCCTGCCGCTGAGCAACTATATAAACGCAGACGACGCTGCGCGTAAGGTCTGGACCATCGAGATACCCTTCATCGTTGCCTCCGTCCTCATGGTCATTTCCGCCATGGTGCTCTTCTTCACGATTCGTGAGAATAAGGTCGCCGAGGAGATGAAGGAGCAGATGGCGGAGGGCGAGCGCCTTGCCGCCGTCGAGACTCCCATCGACGATGATCAGCCCATGTCCAAGGCGAATAAGACCATGCTGCTGGCGATCCTCGGCGCAGAGTTTCTGTGGTTCATGGCGGATAACGCGATAGGCACCTATATCGGCAACTACGTCATTTACTACATGAACTCATCCTCCAGCGCCACCATGGTGCTGACCATCGCGGGCGGTCTTGCCTCCGTCATAGGCTTTGCCATTGCGGGCGCGATCGCCGACAAGATAGGCCGCAAGTGGACGATAAGCTCCGGCCTCGGGCTGACCTTCCTTGCACTTGTGTTCATGTGCTTTGTAAAGCCGACCGGCCGCGTCGTAGGCGCGCACGGCGAGTTTGCATTCCCGGCGGCGCTCTACGTCGTGTGGGTGCTGAAGGGCTTCGGCATGGCTCTGGTGCATAACTGCTCCTTCCCGATGGTCGTCGAGCTCTGCTCCTCGAAGAAGATCGGCAAGTTCACCGGCTACTACTACACCGCAAGCATGTCCGCGCAGACCATCACCCCCGTGCTCCTCGGCTTCGTGTTCGACGCTACCGGCGCATGGAATGCACTGCCTGTCTACGCCTCCGTCCTCTTCCTGTGCAGCTTCGGCGTGTTCACGATGCTCGTTAAGAACATCAAGGCCAGCAAGGTTGCAAATGTCAAGGGTCTTGAGGCTCTCGGCGACGACGATTGATAAAAAGCGGCGCTGTTTTGTAAACGGATGTGCATAAGACGGAGCCTCGCCGAAATAAACGCGGCGGAAAATAATATATAGCTGATATATTGATAGCTTGAACGCCCGGGAATTTTACCCGGGCGTTTTCAGCGTAATATGTAGATTAGCTCGCGCTTTTGTGATAGACTTGGCTTAGACAAATCGGGCTTTGGAGGGAAGCATTATGGCTTTTGATTTCAAAAAAGAATATAAGGAATTCTATATGCCAAAGAACAGACCGGAGATAGTTACCGTTCCTAAAGCAAATTACATTGCGGTTAAAGGAAGAGGTAATCCCAACGAAGAAGGAGGAGCATATCAGCAGGCAATCGGTGTATTATATGCGGTCGCGTACACTCTGAAAATGAGCTATAAAACCGACCATAGAATTGACGGCTTCTTTGAATATGTAGTTCCACCGCTTGAGGGCTTCTGGTGGCAGGAGAACACGGACGGCGTGGATTATACCGATAAATCTGCATTTAACTGGATCTCCGTTATCCGCTTGCCGGACTTCATAACGAAAGCGGATTTTGAATGGGCGGTTGAAACAGCGACAAAGAAGAAAAAGATAGATTGTTCATCGGCAGAGTTTATGTCGATTGATGAAGGCTTGTGCGTTCAGATTATGCACTTGGGAGCTTTTGATGATGAGCCTGCAACTGTTGCGCTCATGGATGCGTATTTGGAGCAGAACGGATATGTGAATGATATGAATAAAGATAGATTGCACCATGAAATATATCTGTCCGATGCAAGAAAGGTTGCTCCGGAAAAATGGAAAACGGTTATTAGACATCCTATCAGGAAAGCTGTTGCAAAATAAAATTAGAATAGCTATTGACTATACCCTTGGGGGAGGGCTTATCCTATGTACGGAGGTGAAAACAATGCTCGTAAACGAAGTATGCAAGGAATGCAGCTTGACGAAAAAGGCAATTGAGTATTACGTAGAACAGGGCTTGGTTTGCCCGGAGATAGGAGAAAACGGGTATCGGCAATTCTCTGAAGCAGATGTGTTAAAGCTTAAAAAGATTGCTGTTTTACGCAGGCTTGGCTTTTCTGTCCCAGAAATACACACAATCCTTGAAATAGATTACCGAACGGCAATTTACGATGTTCTCAACAGAAAAGAGCTTGAAATATTTGAGCTGCAAACAAAACAGGTATTGATAAAACAACTTGCGGAGAGTGACGACTGGAAGCGTGTTGAGGACCAGCTTGAAATGCTTCAAAGCAAAAAATCCATATTGAGCCGTATCCTTGACAAATTTCCGGGCTTCTATGGTAAATTCGTCAGCCTACATTTTGCCCCGTTTTTAAGTGAGAAGATTACAACAAAAGAACAGAGGGAAGCATTTGAAACAGTTATCAGATACTGGGATGGTATTTCAATAACCATTCCCGACGATGTGCAAGAGTATCTTAACGAAATCACAATTAACAGCAACGCCGCTGCGGAGCAAAGCGCGTCTGCCGCGCTTGCGGCAGCTATTGCGGATCCGGAGAAGTATATTAGCGATAACATAGAAATGCTCGAACAATATCAGGAAATCTTGGCATCGGAGGAATATAAGAAATCCGCCGCCTATCGGCTGCAAGAATATCTAAAGCAGTTTCAAAGTGAAAGCGGTTATAACGATGTCTTTATTCCCGCAATGAAAAAGCTGAGTCCGGCTTACTGCGAGTATTACAAATCACTGCAAGCGGCGAACGAGGTATTTTTGCAGCATTTTCACAAAGCAATTGAGTGAACGCCTCAAGCATTTTTGGGGTAAGACTTAAAATCCATGAAACAATCCAAGGCGTCGACAAAGTTCGACGCCTTGAAAACTTATTCAGGAGTATTCAAAAACACTCCTGAATAAGGTCGTATTGAACGCAGAAAGAGGACTCCCGTCCCCTCTCTGCACTCTCCCCATGCAATTCTATACATTGCCGACAGCTTTGTCAACAGGCTGCAATCCTCTGTATGTGTCAAAGCACGCGGAGGATTAAGCCCGAAGCGCAATTAAATCTCCGCTGCGACTGTGCCGACGGCGGCCTCGAGCGCCCGGATTATATCCTCAAGCGGCAGGGAGGGCGCGTCCCTCCCGGCGGTCTGCTCCGGAATATAGGGCACATGGATAAAGCCGGCGCGAAGCTCCGGGCGCATTTGCGCCGCGTAATGCAGGACGCTGTACATCAAATGGTTGCAGACGTAGGTTCCCGCCGAGTTTGATATCTCCGCCGGAACGCCTGCCGCTCGTATCGCCTGCACTATGGCCTTTATCGGCAGAGTGGAAAAATACGCGGCGGGAGCCTCGGGCGATATTGGCGCGTCTACCGGATGCGCGCCCTCGTTATCCGGGATGCGGGCATCGTCAAGATTTATCGCAACGCGCTCCGGCGTGACGGCGCTGCGCCCGCCCGCCTGACCGACACAGATGACGGCGTCCGGGCGATGCTTTTCTATGGCGGCAATAACGGTCTCCGCCGAGCGGGAGAATACCGTCGGCACCTCGAGCGGGATAATTTCAACGGCAGAGTCGGAGGCCTTTACGCGCATTACCGCCTCAAGCGCCGGATTTATGCTCTCACCGCCGAAGGGGGTAAAGCCGGTGAGAAGTATTTTTGTGCTTTTCATGCTTTCAGCTCCGTAAAATAAAATATATAACAGCGTATCACGCAGGGCGCGCCGCGTCAATACTTCCGGGGGACGCAAATTTGGGCATTTCGCCCGTTTTGAAAATTGACTGCCCTTATACTCGGTGGTATATTAGAATATAATAAATACCAAGACTCTCAGGAGGTAACTGATATGGATAAGAAACTGCGTTGCGCGGGTATTGCGGCGGCTGCTGCGGCAGTGCCTCTTTTTATGCTTGCCCCGGGTCGCTCGACCAAGCGCCAGAGAGCGCCGTTTCAGAATGTGAACTTTGCCCACCGCGGACTGCACTCCCGCGACAAGAGCATACCCGAAAACTCGCTCCCCGCCTTTGAGCTTGCCGCCCGTGCCGGATACGGCATAGAGCTTGACGTGCAGCTTTCCAAGGACGGGCAGGTTGTTGTATTCCATGACGATACGCTTGACCGCGTCTGCGGCGTACACAGCCGCGTTGACGAGAAAACTCTGGCGGAGCTTCAGCAGCTCAGCCTCTGCGGCAGCAAGTACAGAATTCCGCTCTTTACCGAGGTGCTTGCGACCATTCGCGGCCGCGGTCCTCTGATAGTCGAGCTAAAGACCGGCCGCCGCAACCATGAGCTCTGCGAAAAGACCTATGCGATACTTGCCGATTACCGCGGCGAGGTCTGCATCGAGAGCTTTGACCCGTCCATCGTCGCGTGGTTTCGCTTCAAGGCACCGGAGCTGCTGCGCGGTCAGCTTGCCATGCCGCAGTCGCGCTACGAGAATATGCCCCGCCCCGTGACCTTTATGCTCAGCCGCGGACTTATGAACTTCATCTCCCGCCCGCAGTTTATGGCATATAAAATAGGCTTCCGTCCCGCAAGCGTCCGTCTGGCGGAGAAGCTCGGCGCGATGAAAATCGGCTGGACCTCGCATGAGCCGAAGAACGAGCGCGGCCGTGACGGAGTGATATTTGAGTTTTATAAGCCCGGCGTGAAGTTTAACCCCAAGAAAAGAGGATAAGCATAATACCCAAGCAGAGATAAGCCTGCTTGGGTATTTTTCTGTCAACGGACTGCGCCGAGCGGCATATAATAAGCCCGGATGGGTGATATATATGGATAATAATGAGATAAAAAGGCGGCTGGAGGGCTTTGACGAGGTCTGGAAGAGAGTTAGCGCCGCAAGACCGGAAAATGAGCCGCGCAGCGGCGGCACGGCGGAGCTTATGCCGCGAAAAAAGCCGCAGAGCCGCGCCGTTCGCTTCTGCCCGCCGCAAAAATAAGCAATAAATGCGCCTTGCCCCCGAATTGCTCGTTGCCAAGAGCGCCTCGGGGGTTTATAATAGCTATATTATTAACTAAGACTTAGGAGAGACGCAGTATGCCTACGACCTGGAACCGCTCCCCGGAGGAATTTCACAAGATCTATATTGCCAATACCGACGCATTTTACCGTGTCGGAAGCTTCGCGGTGGCGGATGAGCTGGATAAATTCGTGACCCGCTGTGCGCTGGAGCTGTGGAGCAAGGCGGGCAGCATCACGCAGAGCCACGTCGATATGGCAAACCAGATATACTCCAAAAACCGCCCCGCGCCGAGCTGGCTTCTCTGGAATTTGACAAGCTCCGTCTGCGAGAGCGAGATGTTTATGCCGCCGGTGTTTTTCTGGGATCTTGCCGAGCGCGACGCAAAGCGCGGCACCGAGGCGTCCCGGACATTTATCCGTATGCTCACGAATATACTGCTCTATCTCGCCGCAGCGGATGACGACGTAAACTACGCGGAGGCGGAGTACATTACCGAATGCGTGGACAAGCTCACCGCGATATGCGACACCTCGGGGGTCAGGAAGTCCAGGGAGGCCTTAAATCCTCTGGACTATGTGACCAACATGGAGCCGGGCTTTACCGAGAAATATCCCGCGGCGCAGCAAAGCTCCGGCGGAGAGACAAAGCCCGTTGCCGGCGCGGAGACGGCGCAGGAAAGACCGAGCCTTGAGGAGCTTATGGCGCAGCTTGACGCGCTGGTCGGGCTGGACGAGGTGAAGAAGGACGTCAAGAGCCTGATAAATCTCATGAAGGTTCGCCGTCTGCGGCAGGAAAACGAGCTGCCTGTGCCGCCGATGAGCCTGCACATGGTCTTTCTCGGCAACCCCGGCACGGGCAAAACGACGGTCGCACGGCTGCTCGGCGGCCTGTATGCCGCCATCGGCGTGCTCAGTAAGGGGCAGCTTGTGGAGGTTGACCGCTCCGGGCTTGTGGCGGGCTACGTCGGTCAGACCGCGCTCAAGACGCAGGAGGTCATAAAATCCGCGCTCGGCGGCGTGCTCTTTATCGACGAGGCCTATTCCCTTGCCTCCGGCGGCGAGAACGACTTCGGGCGCGAGGCAATAGAGACGCTGCTCAAGGCCATGGAGGATCACCGTGACGACCTGATAATCATCGTCGCGGGCTACAGTGAGCCGATGACGAGGTTTATTAACTCAAACCCCGGACTTGAATCGCGCTTTAATAAGTATTTTTACTTCCCCGACTACACGGGCGAGCAGCTCATGGCAATTTTCCGGGGCCAGTGTAAGAAAAACGGCTATACGCTGAGCGCTGATGCCGAGGAGTCTGCGCTCAGGCTCTTTAATGAGCTATATGAGGAGCGCAGCGACAACTTCGGCAACGGGCGCGACGTGCGAAACTGCTTTGAAAGCATGGTCGTCCGTCAGTCAAACCGCGTCGCCGCGATGGAAGCACCGACGAGAGACGACCTTATGACGATACTCCCGGCGGATATTGAAGAAGAACAAGAACAAAAAGAGTAAAAGAAAGGACTGTAAAGCTATGTGGACCTGCTATTGCGGACAACAAAATGACAGCGCCTACTGCACAAACTGCGGCGCTCCCGCCCCGGCCGCCGCGCCGAAGATCACCGCCTTCCCCACGCGCAAGCAGATATGCGACACGGCGCGCCGCCGCCTGCACGACCAGCACTATGCCTCAAACTGCACCTATCTTGCCAGCACTGGTGTCATGATGTTTGCCACGATGATAGTGGGCATTGTCATGTACATTGCCATTATAATCAGCGTTTTCTTTACCGCCGCGCCGCTGATACTCAATTTCCGCGGGCACAGCTTTGACCCCTCGCGCTATCTGCTGCCCTTCCTGTCGCTCTATTTGGTATCGTTTTTTATTACCATGCTTTTCGTCGTATTTTTCGTGAACGTGCTCGACTGCGGCAAGAACGCGGCGGCGCTGACGCTGTGGCGCGGCCAGCCCCTGCACACGGAATACATCTTCTGTGGCTTTTCCGACTATGTTCGCGTCATGTCGGGGCGGCTTTATCATGGTGTTATAACCTTCCTCTGGCTGCTTGTGCCGGTGTACGGGCTTATGCGGAAGTATTCCTATATCATGGTGCCCTTTATACTGATGAATAAGCCGCAGCTCTCGGCGAAGGAGGCCATGCGCTATTCCCGCAGTATAATGCAGGGCTACCGCTGGAGGTTCTTCTGCCTGAGATTGAGCTTCATCGGCTGGTTTATCCTCAACGGCTTTACATACGGAATTCTCGGCATATTCTATGTATTCCCCTACTATGACATTTCCTGCGCCGGCTTTTATGAGGCGGCGGTGAGAATGTATGACGAGAAATCGTCCTGCTGATTTAGCTTATATTGCTTAATGCTAAAAGGCGTGACCGTAATTGGTCACGCCTTAAAATTTTGGCTCTATGTCAATGGTTAGGGCAGAGCCTGAGAGAGCTTACTGAGCGCCATTGCTTTTTTCTTCAAGCGCCTTCAGTCTGCTCTCCAAGCTCTCGATTTTCTCCGCCTGAGCAAACAATAAAATATAAAATTACATCAGCTTTCTGAAAAGCTCCGTAAGGTCTGCGGGGTTGGTGTCCTTGGGGTTGCCGGGGCGGCAGGCGTCGGCGTATGCGCTCTCGGCAAGGAAGGGAAGATCCTCCTCCTTGAGAGCGTCAAGCTTCTCGGGGATGCCGACATCCTTGGAAAGCTGCTTGACGGCGTCAATGGCTGCCTTACGGTACTCTGCCTGAGTCATGCCGTCCACGCCCTCAACGCCCATGGCGCGGGCGATCTCGCGGTACTTCTTGCCGCTGCATTCTGCGTTATACTCCATGACGATGGGCAGCATCATTGCGCAGGCAACGCCGTGCGGAGTGTCGTAAACCGCGCCCAGAGTGTGCGCCATGGAATGGGCAATGCCGAGACCGACATTGGAAAAGCCCATACCGGCAATGTACTGACCGAGAGCCATGCCCTCGCGCCCCTCCTTGGTGCCCTTGACGGCGCCGCGCAGGTTCTTGGAGATGAGCTTGATGGCCTCAAGATGGAACATATCGGTCATTTCCCATGCGGCCTTGGTGGTGTAGCCCTCAATGGCGTGGGTCAGCGCGTCCATACCGGTGGAGGCGGTAAGACCGGCGGGCATGGAGCTCATCATCTCGGGGTCAACGATTGCGACGATGGGCATATCGTGCGGGTCAACGCAGACGAACTTGCGCTTTCTCTCAACATCGGTGATAACGTAGTTTATGGTGACCTCGGCGGCGGTGCCGGCGGTGGTCGGGATTGCGATTATTGGCACGCAGGGCTTCTTGGTGTCGGCAACGCCCTCAAGGGAGCGCACGTCGGCAAATTCGGGGTTATTTATAATGATGCCGATGGCCTTGGAGGTGTCCATCGGGGAGCCGCCGCCGATAGCAACGAGATAATCCGCGCCCGCCGCCTTGAATGCGGCAACGCCGTCAACAACGTTCTCGATGGTCGGGTTGGGCTTGATGTCGGAGTATATCTCATAGCTGAGCCTGGCAGCGGCCATAACGTCGGTCACGCGGGCGATAACGCCGTGACGCAGCAGAGTGGGGCCGCAGCAGATAAGGGCCTTTTTGAGTCCGCGGGATTTTACCTCGGCGGGCAGCTCGTTTATCGCGCCTGCGCCGTGATAGGAGGTCTGGTTGAGCATAATTCTGTTTGCCATGTTGATGTTCTCCTTTCAGCTTACCATCGCTTGACAAGGGCAAACGCGGTTTTGACGGGAGGAAATGCGCTCATACTTCGTCAAGCCCCTTGATAATACGGCAGTATTCCCTGCGGGTCTTTTCTCGTCTGAACACATTTCTGCTCCGACAAAACTGTTTCGCACCTGACGGCGATGGATTTTCGAGTGATTTTTGTTTTTTGAGATGCAGGCGGGCTAGCGCCCGCCAAGGCGAAAAGGGTAAAAAGCGCCGAAAAGGCGCGCCGTCAGGCGTGTCTGCCCTTATCAAGCGATGGTATAAAAACTACACATAATAAAATCGAGTCTTTAGTCCACTTAGGACTGTCAATATTTTAACGCAATCATGGCGCGCTGTCAACGCGCAGACTCGCCAAAATTTGGCGGCGTATATATAAAAATTGCCCGGCAAACTGGTAACTTTGCCGAGCAATTTTATACTCATATCGTCAAGACCTCGCCGCTTGTGACGGCTGTCGTGCTGCCGTCGTCGCTCTGGATATACAGGGCAAAATCGTCCCCTACCGCGACGGCCCTTCCGCAGACCTCGCCGCGGCGGACGCGCTGACCGAGGGTAGCGCAGGAGGCGCGGTATTCGTCCAGAGCCCAGCCGGGATTTTTAAGCCAGAGGGCATACATCGCGTCAAGCTCCTCGGTAAGTGCGCGGATAAGCGTCTCCGGCGGAGTAATGCTCCCGGTCACGGAGAAAACCGAGCAGGCGCTGTCACGAAGCTCCGGCGGGAAGTCCTCGGCGCGGGTGTTGAGGTTTACCCCGATGCCGATTATGATTTTTACCTCGCCGTCTGCCGAGACAGCTTCAGTGAGTATGCCGCAGAGCTTTTTGCCGCGAAGCTGTAAATCATTCGGCCATTTTATGCCCGCGCTTATGCCGCAGCAGCGTTTTATCGCGCGGCGCACCGCGACTGCGGCGGTCGGCGTTAAAGTCAGGCAGCGGCTCAGGTCGGCCTTCGGCGCAAGCAGTATCGAGAGATATACTCCGCCCTCGGGGGAGGCAAAGCTGCGTCCGAGCCGTCCGCGCCCGCCGCTCTGCCGTCCTGCGGCGATAACGGTACCGTCGGCGGCGTGGCCTGCAATGGCCTTGAGCCGCGTATTGGTCGAATCCACCTCCGCCTCAAAAATGACCGGGGCAGCGCGGTCGGGAAAGAGCATGGTCATTTCATAGCCCCCGTAAGGCGCAGAAACTCGCGCACAGCCTCGGCGCCGCCTGCAAGTATCGTCGGCTTTGAGCCGTCAAAGGGCAGCTCCGCGCCTCGGATATCCTGACACAGTCCGCCCGCCTCGCGCACGATGAGCGCCCCTGCCGCGTAGTCCCAGAGCGATACCTGAAGCTCAAAATATAGCCCCGCACGCCCCGCGGCGACGCTGCAAAGGTCAAGCTCTGCGGAGCCCTGACGGCGGATATCGAGTCCCGCGTCAAAGGCGAGCCGCGCAAGACGGAAGGTGTCGTCCCGAAGCTCGGCGCAGTAAGGCGAGGTGCCGAGACAGACAACGCTCTCGGAAAGCGGGGCATCGGAGACGTGCAGACGGCGGCCGTTGAGATACGCGCCCTCGCCCTTGACGGCGGTAAACATCTCATCGACGTAGGGATTATATACCGCAGCGGCGCGCAGCTCCCCGGCGCTCATGTAGGCAACCGAGATGCAGCTATGGTTAAAGCCGTGGACAAAGTTCATCGTGCCGTCGATAGGGTCGATTATAAACAGGTGACGTGCGTGCAGGTCGTCATGCTCGCGCTGCTCCTCGCAGAAGAATTTTGCCTCGGGGACGGCCTCGCGCAGAAGCTGCATGAGATAGTCCTGAACGCGGCGGTCATATTCCGTGACCACGTCGCGCCGCCCGCTTTTGTCCTCGGTGATTATATTATGCGCGTGGAGCATTATCTCGGCGGCTCCGCGCTCGGCGGAAACGATGCTTTCAATCAGCTTATCGGAATATACGCGGTTCATAGCTTACCTCCGCTATTTTATATACTGATTTATAAACTTATCAAGCTTTGCGCAGTAGACCTCGGGTGCGCGGTGCATACTCTCAACATGATGCGCGCCCTCGACAAAGAGGCAATCCTTCGGTCCCTGATACATTTCATAAAGCTCCTTACCCATGGCAAAGGGTACGGTGCTGTCCTCCGTGCCGTGGACAAAGAGTATCGGGAGCTTTGCGCGGCGCAGATGCGGCCGCACATCACCGTCACGCAGGGAATAGCCCGCGACAACGCGGTTTATCGCTGCCATGGGCCAGAGCAGCAGCCCCAGCCGCGGACGCAGGGACTCAAGCGGAGAGGAGAAGCCGCAGTCGTCCACGATGAAGCGGACGCAGGGCGGGCAGCGGTCGCTCATGCTCAGTACCGTAGCGCCGCCCATTGAGAAGCCGTGCAGAATGACCTCGATATCACTGCCGAAGCGCTCCTGCAAGAAATCAAGCCAGCGCAGGCAGTCGCGGCTTTCGAGCACGTCATAGCCGATGAAGAGCCCCTCGCTCTCGCCGGCGGCGGTGTGGTCAACGCAGAAGAGGTCGAAGCCGCGGCTTTTATAATACTCGCGGTACATTCCGGCGGCCTCGGCGTGCTCGGAGCGGTAGCCGTGGACGAGGAATGCAATGCGTCCGCAGGGCTTTTCGCCGCAGGGAATATAGAAGCCGCGCAGCAGCTCGCCGCGCTCGGAGCGTATCGTGAAGCGCTGCTGCGGAGCCTCGCGCAGAGCTCTTGCCTCGCCGTCACGGTGAATGTAATAATCGGATCTGTGGGATTTTTTATCCATGATGGGGTTGAATATTTTTGAACCGTTGCGGCAGAAGGCGTACTTATAGCCCTCGCCCATCGCCGCGATGAAAAGGAGAGCGAGGGGAATTACAGCTTTTTTTGCTTTCATGTTTTAACCAGTCCTTACCATCGTTTGTTGCAAAATCAGGTCACGGGCAGCATTGCGCCGATGGTCGCAAGCAGGGTCGAAAGCCCCACGATTATCTGGAAGGGCAGTGAGCCGAACACGCCCACAAGCTCGGATTTCCCGACGCGGCGGCGCGATAGGTTATAGGCAAGGATTATGCCAAGCCCGGTGACGACCTGAATGACGCTTGCAAAGCGCGTGAAGCCGACAAAGCTCGATAGCCCGAGGAATGCCAGCAGCAGGCAGGGCAGGGATGCCGCAAGCCAGCTTATATGGCGGCTCCAGCCGGTCTGCTCACCGACTATGTCACGCAAATTCAGGGTATTTGCCCAGAAGGAGGTGGCAAGCGCCAGCAGCGTAAACACATAGCCGACGATGCTGACCCAGCCGCCGAGATGCGCCGCGAGGTCAACAAGTGCGCCGTCCTCGCTGATATTCTGCCCCGCGCCGAGCAGGGTCATAAGCGTAACGAGCAAAATCATGCCCGCGTTTATCGCAAGACCGAGCGCTATGCTGCCGCGTATGCGTTTTGCGTTGCCTGCAAGACCCTTGACGACCTGCGGCGTGGACATGACGGCGGACAGGGAAAAGCTCACCATGCCGTACATCGCAAGAACGTTGTTCCAGCCGTGCCAGCCGCCGGGCAGCGGGCTTATATCGGAGCGGAGAGTTGCGATAAAGAGTATGCCGATGACCGCAAGCATCGAGCCTACGGCGATTTTCTCACAGATGCCGACAAGCTTCATCCCGATAAAGACAACGCCCGCGCCGATAACATAAAACAGCAGCGTGCCCCAGATATCAGGCAGACCGAACCAGCTGCGGAACACCGCCGCCGCGCCGGTCAGGAAGGCGCTGACGTTTACGATGACCGAAACGCCGAGCAGCACGAAGGTTACCCATGTGAGTATCTTCTTGATGCGCCCGGAGAAAAGCTCCGCGTCAAAGCAGCTTACAAACTGCGCGCCGTTATTATTATACGAAAGCTCGGCGATTATCAGGTGGAGAACGATATTTATCAGATAGCCCAGCGCGATTATCCAGAGGATTTCACGCAGACTGTTGTGCGCTGCAAGGTAGGGCACGGAGAGTATTCCCGCGCCGACGCCGTGACCGACGATGATGCTTGTAGCCTCAAAGAAGCTGAGTTGGGATTCGCTTTCGATTTTCTTCATGTAATGGAGCTCACTTTCTGTGTTTTATCTGCATGAACAGCTTAGGGAATAGCTTCCCGGCAAGAGCCATCATGCGAAAGCTAAACATACTCAGCGCAATATTCCCGCTGCGGATGACGGCGCAGGGCAGGCGCACGGCAATACCGCCCGCGGCGCTTTCGCTGCGGCGCAGGACGCGCTTATTCGTGATTATCCGGCGGACATAGGCGCGCTTTCCCCGGTAGCTCAGCGGGCAGGAGGGGGTGAAAATATTCGTCAGGCAGGAAAAGACGCTTTTCATGAACATATATTCCATGCTGCCGTCGCTCTCAACGCCGAAGTCCTTGCATAGCTGCTCGATTTTCTTGTCGGACAGCAGGCACACGTCAAACTTCTTGTCGTAATACTTGCTAATCAGGCTTTCGCCCTTGTGCATGATATAGCGATATTTGCAGCCGGGGAGCACGCTTATGCTTTCAAGCTTTTCAAGGCAGTCAAACACATATAGCCTGTCCTCGCCCCAACGGAAGTCATGGAATTTTATGTTGTTATCGCGGATGAGCGAGCTGCGGTAGAGTTTGCCCCAGACCTGATTCAGAAGATTTGCCTTGTACAGACGCGGCAGAGCCTCCGCCATGTCGGCGCGGCAAAGCTCCTGCTCCGGCTCGCAGTAATAGCGCTCCGAGCCGTCCACGCCGATTATGGAGTAGCCAAAGATGACCATATCGGCGCCGCCCGCGCCGCCGAGCGCGTATTCCAACGTGTCCGGCATCAGCAGGTCGTCCGAGTCGAGGTACATGATGTATTCACTCTCGCTGTCCATCGCGGCAAGCCCATGCTCACGCGCTGCGGCGGGTCCGCCGTTTTCGACGCTCAAAAGCTTGACGCGCCTGTCCTTTTCCGATATGGCGGAAACTATCTCGGCGGTGCTGTCCTTCGAGCCGTCGTTTACAATGATAAGCTCAAAGTCGCCGAAGCTCTGCGCAAGAACGCTGTTGATGCTGCGCTCTATGTACCCGGCGGCGTTATATGCCGGGACGATTATCGAAACGATGGGATGCTCACTCATAGTCTCTCTCCTTTTTCCGCGTCTGCGGCATGATAAAATTCAAGACAATAATCGTACAGCGGCATAAGCCTTGCAAATGCGTCAACAAGCATCTCCGGAAGCTCCGGCGAACAGAGCGCCGCGTCGTGGTCACGGCAGCACTCAAGCGCGATACGCCTGCGGTTATACCAGCGGTCAAGCGGCGGCGCGGCATTTCCCTTGGGACGCTTATATTCCTCGCCCGTGAGAGTGAACTCCCCGCCGCGCTCTACTTTCCGCACGATGCGCTCAAGCCTTGCGGGATTTGCGTCTATGCTGCGCCGGAAGGCGGCCATATGCTCCGGCGTGGCGCTGTAAAAGCCCAGACCGTAGCTGTATGTCGCCGGGCCTATCTCAAACCAGAGCGAGGGGCCCTCGGCGGCGATGCTCCCGTGCTTAAACGAAAACCACATATGATCCTTATATGGTCCTCGCCCGAACAGCCGCCGCGCGTCACGGTATATGCGCGAGACGTGAAGACGGAAGTCCATCTCCGGGAAGCGGCTGCACATCAGCGCCTTCGTATCGGCTGCCAGCGCCTTGAAGGGCTCGTTGACGCAGGCTTCAAACTGCTCCTTGTGCTCAAGAAACCAGGGGCGCTCGTTATTGAATGCCAGCTCCCAGAGAAATTCCCCGGCTGCCGGCGTAAATCCATTGAACATGCACACACTCTTTCAGCTTTTTTATTGTTTCCCGGCGCTTTCCCGCCGTAAAATCATAGCTATAATATTACCATAACGAGGCCGCATTATCAAGCCGCGCAAAACATACAAAATAGCCGCCGTGATAGAATCACGGCGGCTATCAGTACAAATCAAATCAAAAAATCCCGGATTATTCGTCCTTGTCGTCGGTGCTGAGGTCGAACTCAAGCTTTTCCCCGCACTCGGGGCAGAGAATATAGCCGGTGTCGAGTGTGTCCTCGTCAAAGCTTATCTCCTCGCCGCAGGCAGGGCAGGTAACGTCATAGATAACGCCGTCATACTCAAGCTCTTCGTCCTCATCCTCAAGCTCCTCGTCCTCGTCGTCATCCTCGTCATAGTCGGCCTCACACATATCGTCCGGCGTGTCAAGAGCACAGGTCAGCTCCTCAAGATAGCTAAGATCCTCGCCCATATCGTCGATAATGTCGGCCAGATCCAGATTGCTCTCCTGAAGATCCTCTATCTCATGCGCCATGTCGGACAGCAGATCGTTCAGCGCTGCCCACAGCTTGCCCTCCTTGGAATCGGGCGCGATGCCCAGCCCCTCGACAAGACCTTTGAGGTATGCGGCCTTTTCAACAACAGTCATGTGAAAACCTCCTTTGATATTGGGAATTGAGTTGTGAACCTATTTTGAAAACAGGGGAGACTGAGTCTCCCCTGAATTCTCGTAAATTATGCTCTGGAAGCGTACTCGCCGGTACGGGTATCGACGATGATCTTCTCACCCGGCTCGATGAACAGGGGAACCTTTATCACGGCGCCGGTCTCGAGGGTGGCGGGCTTGGTTGCGTTGGTGGCGGTGTTGCCGGCGAAGCCGGGATCGGTCTCTGCGACCTCAAGCACAACGTTGATGGGGGGAACAACGTTAAAGACCTTGCCCTTGTAGGAGTAGATGGAGCAAACCATGTTCTCCTTGACGAACTTGAAGTTGTCGCCCAGGACGGACTCGTCCACCGGCTCCAGCTCGTAGGTCTCGGGGTTCATGAAGTAGTAGAGGTTGCCGTCGCTGTAGCTGTATTCCATATCCATGCGGTCGATGGAAGCGCTCTCAAACTTTGCGGTGGGGTTGAAGGAAGTTTCGGTGACGGCGCCGGTGATGACGTTCTTCATCTTGGTGCGGACAAAGGCCGCGCCCTTGCCGGGCTTGACATGCTGGAACTCGACGACCTGCATGACCTGTCCGTCCATCTCAAAGGTAACTCCGTTTCTGAATTCACCTGCTGTAATCATATAAAGGGACCTCCCATAGTTATTTTAATTATATATTAACTTAGATATTCTAATATATATATGCGATTTTGGCAAGTATATTTTCTCGATTTTCCTGCTTTTTTGCAAAAATTACAGAATTATGAGCTGCTTGGGAGCCTTTGTGATGACCTCGGAGCCGTTTTCGTGCAAAATCATGACGTCCTCGATGCGAACGCCGAACTTGCCCGGAATGTAAATACCCGGCTCTGCGCTGACGACGCAGTTGAGCGGCATGATGGCCTTGCCGGAGGGATTTGCGCCGGGGAGCTCGTGGATATCAAGACCGAGGGAGTGACCGAAGCCGTGACCGAAGTACTGACCAAAGCCTGCCTTGGTGATGACCTCACGCGCCGCCGCGTCTATCTCGCAGCCGGGAATGCCTGCGCGCGCCGCCGCGATACCGGCAAGCTGAGCTTCAAGGACGACATTATAGATATTCTTCATTTCGTCGGTGGCGTGTCCGATGGCGACGGTGCGGGTCATGTCGGAGCAGTAGCCGTTCTTGAGGCAGCCGAAGTCCATGGTCACGAAATCGCCCTCGCGGATTATCTCGTCACCGGGAACGCCGTGCGGCATACTGGTCTTCTTGCCGGTGACGACGATGGGGTCAAAGGAGTTGCCCTCACTGCCGTTGAGAAGCATATGATATACAAGCTCCGCCGCGACCTGACGCTCGGTCATGCCGGGCTTGATGATGTGCAGAACCTCCTCAAGAGCCTTTTCGCTGATGGCCTGTGCCTCGCGCATATAGACTATCTCCTCCTCGGACTTGGAGGCGCGAAGCTCGCCGAATATCGCCTGTGCGGGAAGAAGCTCCATTTCAAGGGACTTTTCGTAGTCAAGGTATTCCGCGTGGCTCAGCTTCTGCTCCTCAGCGCCGAGACGCTGCACGCCCGCCTCCTTGAGAGCGGCCTGAAGGAGAGAAAGACGGCTGTGCTCGCGGTCAAACATCTGTACCCGGCAGCAGCAGGCGGCAGTGTTCGTTGCGGCCTCTATATAACGGGAATCCGTGAGAAGCCATGCGTCGCTGCGCGCAACAAGGACTGCGCCGTCGGTGAAGGGGAAGCCGGTGGCATAGCGCTGGTTCTTCTCGTCGGTGATAAGTACGGCGTCAAGATTTTTCTCGATAAGCTTTTCCTGAATTTTTTTGATGTTGTTCATATACCTGTCTCCTCTGGTGTCGGGCGCGGAAAGCTTACTGTGAATTTCGATCCGCGCGGTTTATTTTGTCCGACGGTAATGGTGCCGCCGTGCAGCACCACCGCGTCGTGTACAATACTTAGTCCGAGCCCGCTGCCTCCCGCCTCGCGGGAGCGAGCCTTGTCCACCCGGTAAAATCGGGAGAAAATGTTAAGCCTGTCCTCCTCGGGGATGCCTATACCCGTGTCCGCGACCTCAAAGCTCACGCTTTCGTCGTTCTGGTGCAGACTCATGGTAACGCTGCCCTCGGGGACATTGTATTTGACTGCGTTTTCGACAAGATTAAAAATTATATGGAACATATCGTCCGTTGTCGCCATGACGACGCAGCCGTCGGCAAGGTCGCAGCGGAGCCGGACGTTCTTCTCCGCCGCGAGCGGGCGCAGCAGCACAAGCGCATCGACCGCGACCTGCTTTACGTCCACCGGCTCCGGCACCACCTGAACCCCGTCGTCAAGCCGGGAGAGGTCAAGGAGCTTTTCCGTGGTGCGCTGAAGCCGCTCCGCCTCGTTGCCGATATCGGTGACGAATTCACGCATGGTCTCCGCGTCGATGTTCTCGTTTTGAACTATGCTGTCGGACAGAAGCCTTATCGACGCAAGCGGAGTCTTGAGCTCGTGCGAGGCGTCGGAGACAAATCTGCGGCGCTGCTTTTCCGTGCTGTCAAGGCATTCGGTCAAAAGGTTAAACTCGTTTCCGAGGTCGGTTATCTCGTCGCGTCCGCGGGTGATGAGCCGGTGACTGTAATCTCCGCTGGCAACGATTTTTATCGAGCGCACAAGCTCACGCATACGCCGCAGCAGCAGCGTAGTGAAAAGCCCCGTCACAAGCAGCGCGCCCGAGCATATCATCAGGGATATCGTCCTGATACGCGACTGTATCCTGACGATTATCTCAGCGCGCTCCGTGTCGTATTCATATAAATACAGCGCGCCGAGCGCCGTGCTCCGGTCATACACCGGCATGGCATAGCTGCTGGCAAAGGCCTCACTCGTAAAGGACGAGCGGAAAACGCACTTGCCGCCGAGGGCAAGCAGCAGCTCGCCTATATCCGTCTCGCCGTCGAGCGCTCCCGCGTCGTCATAGAGGACGAGCCCCTCCGTGTCGGTTATGACGATGCGGGCGTAGCCGCTTATATCGAGTATGCGCAGTACCTCCGCGACGCTCTCCTTCGTAAGCCGGTCAAGCCCCGACAGTGACGAGGCAATGACCGTGCCCTGACCGGACATGGCGCTGCGCTTTTCCTCAAAGACCATGTCGCGGGCGGAGGTCATCGGGTATGTGTTCAGCAGCAGCATAAGTATAAGCAGGATCGCCGCGATGAACGAAAAAATCTGAACTCTCAGGCTGTGCATGGCGTGTCCTCAGTCGGCAAAGAAGTATCCGACGCCCCATTTCGTGACGATGTACTCCGGATGCGCGGGGTCAAGCTCCAGCTTTTCGCGCAGACGGCGGACGTGTACGTCAACGGTGCGGGTGTCGCCCTGATAGTCGTAGCCCCAGACGAGGTCAAGCAGATTTTCGCGGCTGTAGACCCTGCCGGGATTTTTCATCAGGAATTCTATCAGGTCAAATTCCTTCATCGTAAGCTCAATGGCTACACCGTCTTTATACGCGCTGCGGCGCTCCGTGTCAATACTGATATGACCGCGGCTTATGACCGAGCTCTTCGGCGGCTCCTGCGCGGCGGACATGGACGCGCGGCGCAGCAGCGCCCGGACGCGGGCCTTGAGCGCAAGAATGTTGAAGGGCTTTGTCACATAGTCGTCCGCGCCCGATTCAAAGCCCATGAGCATATCCGCATCCTCACTGCGGGCGGTGAGCATGATGATGGGCACGGTGGAGAAGCCGCGAATTTCCTGACAGGCCTCAAGCCCGTCCTTCTTCGGCATCATAAGGTCGAGTATGATGAGGTCATAATCGCCGGTTCGCGCCATGGTCACGGCGCTCTCGCCGTCATAGCAGGCGTCCACGCTGTAGCCCTCATTTTCGAGATTGAATTTTATGCCCTTTACGAGCAGCTTTTCGTCGTCAACCACAAGTATTTTCATGTATCAGTCCTCAATCGTGATGTAGTCGCGCAGCGCCTCAAAGCGCTTTTCGCCTATGCCCTTGACCTTCATTATATCCTCAACGGCGGCAAAGTCGCCGTTTTCCTGCCGGTAGTCCACTATTGCCGCAGCCAGCACCTCGCCTATCCCCGGCAGAGACATCAGCTCGTCCGCGCTTGCGGTGTTGATATTCAGCGTCTCGCCCGGAAAAAGCTTGCGCGTACCGCTCTCACTGCCGGACATTATCTCTTCAAGCTCGACCACGCGGGCGCGTATCTCCGGAGCCTGCGGCGGGATAAGATTTTTCACCAGAGCGGCAGCGGAAAACAGCAGCGCCGCCGCCAGCGATATTATGACCGCTCTTTTACCGCTTATCATTTCAGCATCCCCCGCGAGGCATTAGGAAAAGTTAAGCAAAAGTATATTCGCTTAGCACTTGCTTTTCCTGCCGCTAAACTTTATAATAATAGCTGCTTGCAATCTTGTCTACTATACTATATCACATTCCGCGGAAAACGGGAGAACAAAATGAAAAAATTCAGACTTTTTCCTCTAATTTTACTGCTGTGCATGGCGCTGACGATATTTGCGCCCTGCTCCTTCGCCATAGACGAGCCGAATATCGGCGCTCAGCGCGCCCTTATTGCGGATCTTGACTCTGGGCGCATACTCTATTCCAAGAATATGGACGAGAAGGCCTCCCCGGCGAGTCTGACGAAGATAATGACGGTTCTGCTTGCGGTGGAGGCGCTGGAAAACGGCAGCCACAGCGCGGACGAGCTTGTCACGGCGCAGTCGGACTGCTGGGCGGGCATGGATGAAACGAGCAGCAACGCCGGAATTCAGCCCGGTGAGCAGATGCGCTATATAGACCTTCTCTACTGCGCGATGCTTGCCAGCGCAAACGAGGCCTGCAACGTCATTGCCGCCGCAGTGGACGGCAGTGTCTCCGCCTTTGTGGAGCATATGAATCAGCGTGCGGCGGAGCTTGGCTGCGTCAATACGCATTTTGCCAACACAAACGGACTCACCGACTCTCAGCACTACACCACGGCGTATGACTTTTATCTTCTGACCCGCGAGGCGATAGGGCATCCGCTCTTTATGGAGATATGCAATTCCAAGACCTATCAGGTTCCCGCGACGAATTCAAGCCCCGAGCGCAAGCTTGCAAACTCCAACGCACTCATAAGCGGCGACAGCATATACGGCAGCGAGTATCTTTATCAGTACGCCTCCGGCGTTAAGACCGGCTACACCCGCGACGCGGGCTATTGCCTGATTTCCACGGCGGAGAAGGAAGGTATTCACGTCATGGCCGTCATCATGGGCTGCAGCGGCCCGCTGCTGGACGGAACGGAGAAGTATTATAACTTTATAAACTCGGTAAACGCCTACGACTGGGTCTTTGATAATTTCTCATACCAGATCGCAGTGAGCACGGATAAAAACGTCACGAGTGTAAACGTCAGCATGGCGGAGGGAGACGGCAGCGTTCAGCTTCGCCCGCAGACCGAGGTGGAGCTGCTCCTGCCGAACGACACAGACCTTGACGCGGTCACGCTTCAGGCAAGCATTTATCAGGATAAGCTTGTCGCTCCGCTCGATGCCGGTACGGTTTTGGGCGAGGCGGAGATAATCATAGACGGCGTGAGCTACGGCAGAGTAAAGCTTGTAAACTCCACGCCCGTCAGCATGGCAAAGGGCGAGTATTTCCGCTCCCGCCTAAACGAGACCTTCGGCAAGACATGGGTTCGCGTGACGATAATCATAATGGTCCTGCTGCTTGTGGGCTACTTTGCTCTGGTCATACGCTACCGCCGCCTGCGGCAGAAGCACCTGCGCGAGCGTAAGCTTGCCGAAAAGCGCCGCCGCTTGGAGCGTGAGCAGCGCTACCGCGAGGAGGGCTACCCGGTGGATTATGAGCCGACACAGCGCTTCTCCTCGGACGAGACAAACGCCGCCAGACGCTCTGGCAGGCACAGCAAGAATTAAAATCTTAACACAAAATGCGAAAAACGCCGGTGATTTCTTCACCGGCGTTAATTTCTTAACGCCGCCTTAACGAAATCTATGCTATAATATAGCTCAAAGGGGGCTTAGTCTCGAATGTTGAAGCTTTTGAAGAAATATTTTCCGATGTCGGCAAAGGGCTGGCTCATATATTTTATCTCAATGGGTCTGGCCTCCGCCGTGTGTGCGCTGCTCCAAAGGGTCAGCACCTCGGACGTACACGTGCCGATGATATTCGTGTTGATGGTGCTGGTAATCGCCTTGATGACCGACGGCTATTTTTACGGCTTCTTAGCTGCCGTCACAAGCGTTATCGCCGTCAACTGGGCCTTCACCTATCCATATGCCGAGCTCAACTTCACGATTTACGGCTATCCGCTCACCTTCGTGACCATGCTTGCGGTCGGCGTTGCGATATCGACGCTGGCGGCGCGGCTCAAGGAGCAAAACCGCATAAGGCTTGAGGCGGAGCAGGAGAAAATGCGGGCAAATCTACTGCGCGCAATATCGCATGACCTGCGCACACCGCTCACCTCGATAAGCGGGGCGATATCCGCAGTGCTCGAAAGCGGGGACGCGCTGACCGACGCGCAGCGTGCGGAGCTTTTATGCGACGCGAAGAAGGACGCGGAGTGGCTTTGCCGCATGGTCGAAAATCTTTTGTCCATCACGCGCATCAGCGGCGACAAGCCCGGCGCGATAAAGAAAGAGGACGAGGTGCTTGAGGAGGTCTTGAGCGAGGTCGTGCTCAAGTTCAAAAGAAAAAACCCGGAGATAAGCGTTTCCGCTACGGTGCCGGACGACCTGTTCTTTGTCCCGATGGACGCAATGCTCGTCGAGCAGCTTATGCTTAATCTCATGGATAACGCCGTACAGCACGGCGGCAGCACGACGCGCATAGTAATCGACGCGAAAAAGGCCGGGGGTCTTGCCGAGATATCCGTCAGCGACAACGGGCACGGCATCCCGAAGGGTGAGCTTGAGCACCTGTTTGACGGTACGCTGCAGCTCGGCGGCGGGACCGCGGACAAAACGCGCAACATGGGCATCGGGCTCATGGTATGCAAGACCATTGCCGTGGCGCACGGAGGGCAGATATGGGCTGAAAACCTCCCGGACGGCGGAGCTAAATTTACATTTTCTTTACAGTTAGGAGAAGATAAGAATGAATATTAAAGATAAAATATTGGTTGTTGAGGACGAAAAGGGCATTTCCGGCTTCATTCGCGCCATTCTCAGCGCAAACGGCTATGACGTGATACTCGCGCATACGGGGGCGGAGGCATTTTCGATGATCAGCTCGCACTGCCCCGACCTCGTGGTGCTCGACTTAGGGCTTCCCGATATGGACGGGATGAATATTATAAGCGCCGTTCGCCAGTGGACGCAGATACCCATAGTCGTCGTCTCTGCGCGAAGCTATGAAAATGACAAGGTGGAGGCGCTGGACAAGGGCGCGGACGATTATATTACAAAGCCCTTCGGCGCAGCGGAGCTTCTGGCGCGTATCCGCGTCGCCATGCGTCACACACGCTCCGGTCTTGCAAACGAAAGTCTTGCAAGCTCCGGCAAATTCGTTGCCGGCGGGCTCACCATCGACTACGACAAGCATCAGGTGCTCATAAACGGCGAGAACGCGCACCTGACGCAAAACGAGTTCAAAATCGTCGCCCTGCTCGGCAAATGCGCCGGCAAGGTGCTCACCTATGATTTCATCATGCGTGAGCTATGGGGGCCGCAGAGCAAGGGCAGCAACCAGATACTCCGCGTTAACATGGCTAATATCCGCCGCAAGATAGAGGCAAACCCCGCCGAGCCGCAGTATATCTTCACCGAGGTCGGCGTCGGCTACAGAATGGTGGAGGGCACAGCCTGAAACCATCGGATTATTCTATATATAAAAGCACAGGAGGTAGAATTTATAGATGCATTTGCCCGAACTGATATCCGACCTTGCGATAATGCTGCTGACGGCGGGAGTCGTCACGGTAATATTCAAGAAAATCAAGCAGCCGCTCGTGCTTGGCTACATAGTGGCGGGCTTTTTAATAGGCCCCTATATGCCGTGGTTCTTCACCGTTGCGGACAGCGCATCCATTAACACCTGGAGCGAAATCGGCGTTATCGTGCTGATGTTCGGTCTCGGCCTTGAGTTTAACCTGCACAAGCTTGCGCAGGTCGGCGGCACCGCAATAATCACCGCTCTCACCGAGGTCGGCGGAATGCTGCTCGTGGGCTTCGGCGTGGGACAGCTTTTGGGCTGGGGGATTATGGACAGCGTATTCCTCGGCGGTATGCTCTCGATGAGCTCCACGACCATAATCATCAAGGCCTTTGACGAGCTCGGCGTGCGCACGCAGGGCTTTGCGCAGCTCGTTTTCGGAACGCTGGTCATCGAGGACATCGCGGGAATATTCATGATGATAATTCTCTCGACCCTGTCCGTTAGCCAGAGCATTTCCGGCGGCGCGCTGGCGATGAAGCTGGCGCTGCTGGTGCTGTATCTTGCGCTGTGGCTCATCCTCGGCATATATCTTCTGCCGACGCTGATGAACAAGGCAACGCCGCTTATGAACGACGAGACGCTGCTCGTAAGCTCGCTCGGCATCTGCTTTGGCATGGTGCTGCTTGCAAACGTGCTCGGCTTCTCCTCCGCGCTCGGCGCATTCATGGCGGGCTCTCTGCTTGCAGGTACGGTTCATGCCGAAAGGGTGGAGCATTTGACACTCGGGGTAAAGGATCTCTTCGGCTCGGTGTTCTTCCTGTCGGTAGGCATGATGCTTGCCCCGGCGATGATAGTGAAATACATAATCCCCATACTGATAATCACCGTCGTCACCCTCGTCGGCAAGCTTATATTCTCCTCCCTCGGCGTGCTGCTCTCGGGTCAGACGCTGAAAAACGCCGTACACTGCGGCTGCTCGCTGGCGCAGATAGGCGAATTTGCCTTTATTATCGCCTCGCTCGGTCTCTCCCTCGGCGTTATCGCAGATTATATCTACCCGATAATCGTCTCCGTCTCGATAATCACCACCCTGACCACCCCCTCGTTTATAAAGGGAGCGGACAGGCTTTACGAGTGGCTTGAAAAGATACTCCCCGCAAGGCTTACCGATAAGCTTGCCCGCTACACCGACGAGGAGCAGACGAGCAAGGAGAAAAACAGCGACTGGGCGGCGTATCTCGGGCGTTACGTCAAGGTCACCGCGCTCTACGGCGTGGTCATGCTCGGCATCGCGCTCACCGGAAGTCTCCTGCTGCTGCCGCTTTTGAATAAGCTCAATCTTGAGCCTTGGATGACAAAGCTCATCTGCATTGCGGCGGTCTATGTCGGCATGGCGATATTCATCCGCCCCATGCTCGACATGAAGTCCCCGCAGTTTACGACGCTCTGGGTCAAAAACCGCAACTTCCGTCTGCCGCTCATGGCTCTGACGGCGATACGAGTGCTTATCATAGTCATAATCGCGTTTATCCCCGTCAATGCCGTCACCGGCGTAAACGGCGTGTGGCTGCTGCCGCTCATTCTCGCGGCTGTGCTGCTGACCTATCGCTCCGGCTGGTTTGCCTCGGCGTATCTCTCGGTCGAGGCGCGCTTCCTTGCAAACTTCAACGAGCGTCAGCTTCAGAGGCTCGACTCCGGCGACGCGGTCGAATGGCTTGACCAGAGGCTGCATGTGCTGAGCTTTCGGTATGAGCAGGCCGCCGCAAGCCTCAGGGAGCTTAGCTGGGGCAAGCGCTTCGGCGTAAACGTGATTAAAATCGTCCGCGGCAAGCGGCACATAAATATCCCATCCGGCGACGTCGCGCTGCACAGCGGCGACATGGTATATATCCTCGGTGAGCCCGCCGAGCTGAGAAACCTCTGCCTCGACCTCGGCATCGAGGAGCCCGAGACACTGCCGACTCTGCGCGAATTCACCGCGGAGGAGGTTTCCGATGCGGACGCGCTGTATTCCTACGCGATATCCGTCGATAAAAGCTCCGAGCTTGCGGGCAAGACCGTGCGCGACAGCGGCATCCGCGACAATTATGACTGCATGGTGCTGGGGCTCCAGCGCAACAAGCTGCCCATAGCGCAGCCCGATGTTAATATGCAGATACAAAACGGCGACCTCGTATGGGTGCTCGGCGCCAAGACCATGGCGGGCAGGCTCCTTGCCAATGTCATCGAGGAGAGCTGATATAAACTTCTTAACAAAAAAGCCTGAATTTCCGTTGAAATTCAGGCTTTTTTGAGCATAATGTCAGAAAAATCGCAAAGAACTTAACAGGAAGTTTGCGTAAAATTAGCGCGACATTAACACTCCCTCTATCTTCCTTGGCACACAATTAGCGCACTTATTGCTATAATAAAGGCAGCAAAAGTGAAACAAGGAGGACATTATGGATCACGAACAGCTGCTTATGAGAGAGCTTGACGAGGGAGAAAACGTCCTTTGGGTCGGCAAGCCCCAGGACAGCGAGCCGCTGATAGGCTGTTACAAAAAACGCTTTACCAAGGAGCTGATAACGAGCTTCGTCATTGCTGCGGCACTTATAACCGGATACATCATCGGCGTGCGCAAGAACGACGCCACGCTCTATCCGCTGATAATCGTTGTCATCGCCGTTATAGCTGCGCTCGCGCCGATAAATTGCTACACCGCGCCCAGAAAGCTCAGGAAAACGCTCTACGCCTTCACCGATAAGCGCATTGCCGTCATCCGTGACACGGCGCATACCGTGGAGTATGGCAAGATTAAGGAAGCAGCCCTCAAGACCGACGACTGCGGCTACATAAGCCTGCTTTGCGGCCCCGACGCCGTCAGGCTCAAGACCGACCGCTGGCGCGAGGATGCGCTGCTCGGCGAGCATATGAGCGACAGCATGGAGGAATGTGAGAGTCTCGTCCTCTTCGGACTTCCGAAGGACAAGCAGCTCATGGGTCTCATCTCCGCAAAGCTTCCCATCTGATTATCTTCTCCTATTCAAACAAAAGACCCCGGCAGAGCTTATCCTCTGCCGGGGCTTCAGTTTGCAGACAAGGCTGTCGGCAATGCATAGAATTGCATGGGGAGAGTGCAGAGAGGGGATGGGAGTCCCCTTTCTGCGTTCAATCCGAGCTTATTCAGGAGTCTTTTTGAATACTCCTGAATAAGTTTTCAAGGCGTCGAGCTTTGTTGACGCCTTGAAGTCCCCGGCAGAGCTTATCCTCTGCCGGGGTCTTTGCTTTATGTGTATATTCTGAGCGTTTCGTTATAGACCTTCATTATATCGTGCAGGATGTCAAACTGCGTAAAATCGCTGTTGTAGGCGATGTTTATCTCGCGCATCATACTGAGATTTTCTACGGGCAGGACGGTGATCTTGCCCTTTTTCAATTCGTCGAGGCAGACGCTGCGCGCGAGTATCGACACTCCGAAGTCGCGGCGTATCAGATCCTTTATCGTCGCCATATTGTCTATTTCGAGCACGACGTTAAAATCGCTGATGCTCATATTGTTGCTCTCAAGATGCGCGACAAAGAGGTTTCTGGTGTTCGAGTCCGGCAGACGGAGTATCATTCGCTCCTTTTTAAGCTCGTTTAGCGTAACCATGCTGCGCTTTGCAAATGGGTGGTTTACGGACACGGCAAGCACAAGATAATCGGTGTCGAGCAGAAGATAATGAATGTTCGGATCTGCGATCCGCCCCTCGACAATGGCGAGGTCAAGCTCATATGTGTTGAGCATTGTATAAAGATTACTTATAGTATCCGTAATCATTTTTATGCTAATGCCCTCATTTGCCGCGCAATATTTCGCCAGAGCCTCCGCTATCGGGTTGCTTTCCGCCGTGTGCGTGACCCCTATTGTAAGGTGGGTCGCCATGTGCCTGCTGTCGCGCAGATCCTGCCTGAGATTGTTATAGAGTCCGAGCATCTTTTTTGCACATTTTACGACCTTCTCACCCTGCTTTGTCACTACGATCCGGCCGTTTATGCGCTCAAAAATGCGCACGCCGAGCTCCTGCTCAAGTGCCCTGATATGCTGGCTCACGGCGGGCTGAGTTACGGATAGCTGCTGCGCCGCCTTCGTATAGCTTTTAAGCTCCTCCACCTTGAGGAGCGAGAGAAGTTTTTGGTCTATCATAATAATTCACCATAAGTAATTTTTATAGCCATAGTCAGAAATATAATTTGACTTTATGGCTTTTCTGAATATGATGGTATCATTCCAAGCGGCCTATGTCAAGACCGCACAAGGGGGGACGTTGCCGGTGAAGCACAGCGAGGGGAAAAATCCATACACTTCGCCGGCAATGCGCGCCGCGCTCGACCTGTACAGCCTGCACAGGGGCGAGGATACGCAGGAGAGCGGAGCCCTGCTCAGCTCTGCCGAGGCCGCGCTCCCGCTTGAGCTGAAGCTGATGATTATCAGAAACAGGATCAAAAACAATTGACGGAGGCAAAACATGACACTCTGCGAGTACTTAAACGCCCAATTTTCTCTGGCGCAAAACCTTGACTTTTTTGTACGAATTCTTGTCGCCTGCCTGTGCGGCGCCTGCATAGGCTTTGAGCGCAGCAAGCGCTTTAAGGAGGCGGGAATTCGCACCCATATAATCGTCTGCTGTGCAGCGGCGCTCATAATGATAATCTCGAAATACGGCTTTGCCGATTTGACGAGCACCGACGGCGGAGTATATAACGGAACGCGCGGCGCAGACCCGGCGCGTATCGCGGCGCAGGCGGTGAGCGGCATAAGCTTTCTCGGCGCAGGCGTGATATTCAAAAACGGCAACACCGTGAAGGGACTCACCACCGCCGCCGGAATTTGGGCGACCGCCGCCATAGGGCTTGCCGTCGGCGCGGGGATGTACTGGGTAGGACTTTTCGTGACGCTGCTTATCGCGGTGTTTCAGATATCAATGCACCGCTTCACCATCGGAGCGGACGCCTTCTCCACCTGCCGCGTACAGTTTACCGTATCAAACGGCGAGGAATTCGCCGCCGAGCTTCAAAGACAGATAGACCGCTGGAAGGCCATGGTCATAAGCAGTGAGATAAGCCGCGACACGGACGGCTTTATGTGCTATGACCTGACGCTGAAAACCGTGCAGAGCATTGAGGTCAATGACTTGATGAGCTTCATGTCCGAGCACAAGGAGATAATCCGCGCGGAGGGAGTCCCCGTTGTATAGCAATTGCCGCATATCCGGCTGAGAGGAGGCCGTATGGAACCCCAAGTAAATTATGACCAACGCTACGGCAGTCTTGTGACCGTGTACCGCTTTGGAAGCTTTGCCGCCGCAGCCGCGGAGATGAAGCTCACGGCCTCCGCCGTTGCAAAGCAGATACACTCGCTTGAGCGCGACCTTGACAGACCGCTTTTTATCCGCAGCGGCAAGCGCCTGCTGCCGACGCGCGTCTGCGAGGCGATAATCCCCTTTACGGAGAGAATTGACGCGCTGTGCGCCAGAATGAGGCAGGAAATTGCCGCGACCGACCGCAGCGTCCGCTGTCTTGTCGTCGGAGTTACGCCGAGCGCGGAGAGCAGCGCCGTGTCGCAAGTGCTGACCCGCTATTCCGCAGGACACGGCGACATACAGGTGACCATCGTCACCGAGAGCAGCGCCGCGCTGCACGATATGCTACAGGCCGGGGCGATAGACCTCGCCGTCGTGGACGGAGGCTTTGACGCGGAGGGCTTTAACTCCATTCTCTTGGACACCGATTATTTCGTCGCGGCCGTCGCAAACGACAACCCATTGGCGCAGAAATCCATTATCTATCTCTCCGACCTGCGCAGTGAGAGACTCATACTCCGCACTCCGGGCTCCGGTACGCGGGATCTGTTTGAGGCGCATCTGAAAAGCGCCGGAACACAGCTCGCTATGTTCAAGATAATGATGGAGCTTGACAGCATATCGACGATAAAAAAGCTTGTGGAAAGCAATTACGGCGTGTCCGTGCTGCCAAACAAGGTATGTGCGCGTGACGCGGAGGCGGGGCGTTTTACGATAAAGCCCATCGCCGATATGAACATGGCGCGGCAGATACATATGTTCTACCGCCCGGAATTTCGCGGCGCGGAGCTTTTGGGCGACGTGCAGAAATTGTATTACGAGGTAATGAGCGAATAATAAATAGTATGAGTATGAAAAATCGGCGGAGCGCCTGCTCCGCCGATTTTTCAGTTAAGCTGATAGAGCCTTGAGTATTTCTCCTCAAGATAGCTGAGATAGTAGTCCGGGTTCAGGCTCTCGCCCGTGATATTGCGTATCCACTCGTCGGGAGTCATCACAGAGGCGCAGGAGAAAACGCGCTCGCGGAGCCAATCGGCTATGCGGCCGAGCTCGCCCTTCTCGACGGCGGCAAACACGTCAAAGTCCTTCTCCATGCTGCGCAGTATCTGCACTCCGTAGGCGTTGCCGAGCGCGTAGGAGGGGAAGTAGCCGAACATTCCCGTCCAGTGAACATCCTGTAGGCAGCCCTCCGCATCGTTCGGCACCTCAACGCCGAGGTATTCCCTGTACTTTGCGTTCCACAGCGCGGGTATCTCATCGACTGTGATGTCGCCGTTGATGAATGCCTTTTCAAGCTCATAGCGAATGAGAATGTGCAGGCTGTATGTGAGCTCGTCGGCCTCGGTGCGGACAAGGCTGGGGCGGGCGATGTTCACCGCCTCGTAAAGCTCCCGCTCCGAAACGTCGGAGAGGCTGTCGCCGCTTATCTCAAGCAGCTTCGGATAGACAAAGTGAATAAATGCCTCGCTGCGGCCGATAAGATTTTCATAGAAGCGGGAAATCGTCTCATGCATGGCGTTGGACATGGCGTTTGCGGCGTGATTGTCGTAAAACTCCTGCGGCTCATTTTGCATGAAGAGCGCGTGACCGCCCTCGTGCAGGGTGGAGAAGATGTTGGAGATAAAATTATCCTCAAAATAATGCGTTGTGACGCGGACATCCTTGGGACCGAAATTCGTCGTGAAGGGGTGCTCCGTCGTCATAAGCACGAGCGCGCTCTCGCGCAGACCCTCGATTTTAAGCAGATATTTTGAAAAAGCCTCCTGCTCGGGAATGGGACAAGTGCGGGTCAAAAAGTCCTCGCGGATGGGCTTGCCCTCGGCGCAGATGCGCTTCATAAGCGGTACGATGCGCTCCTTCAGCGCGCCGAAGAACTTGTCGAGCTGAACGTGGTCGCCGCCCTTTTCGTAATCGTTGAGCAGCATATCGTAATAGGTCGGCTTCTTCTCGTCACGCAGGTCAATATCCTGACGGGTAAGCTCGATGAGCCTTGCCATGGAGTCACGGTAGAGTGAGAAGTCGGCGGCCTTCTTTGCCTTGAGCCACTCGCCGTAGGCCTTGTTGAAGGCGAGATCCAGCTCATAGGAAAACTTTGCGCTCTGGTTCTTCGTCTTTTTGTACTCGTCATACTTATGCTCGACGGCTTTCCTCTGCACCTCCGTCAGCCCCTCGGAGTCCTCGTGCAGCTCGCATATCAGCTTTTCGTATTTCTTGGAGTGGCTGAGCTTATAATACTGGCGGCCGAGCGTTGCCATATCCTCGCCGGCGAGGGCGATGCCCTCCTCGGGCGCGCAGCACTCCATGTCGAAGGAGAGCTTGCCGATGGCGCGGGCGTATGCCTCCATCTCATCGAGCAGGCTGAAAAGCTGCTTTAGCTTTTTCTGGTTGTTTCTTGCATTATCCATATTATTTATCTCCTATTCCTGATTTTCTCCGGAAAAATATTGACATAGCTGACGCAGGCAGCAGCTCTCGCATTTTGGCTTGCGGGCATCACATACGGCGCGGCCGTGCAGGACGATGCAGTGGCAGAAGTCGGACGAGTGCTCCGGCGGCAGGACTTTTCGCAGCGCCATTTCGATTTTGACCGGGTCCTTGAGATTATCGACAAGACCGAGCCGATTTGAGATGCGGATACAGTGCGTATCGACCACGGTGGAGCCGGGGATTTTGAACACGTCGCCGAGGATGAGATTTGCGGTCTTGCGCCCGACACCGGGCAGAGCCGTAAGCTCCTCCATTGTGCGCGGCAGCTCACCGCCGTATTTTTCGAGCAGTATCTGAGCGCAGGCGACTATGTCCCGCGCCTTTGTATGATAGAAGCCGCAGGAGCGAACGTAGCTCTCCACCTCGGTGACGTCAGCCTCGGCGAAGTCCTCCAGAGTCGGGAAACGCTCAAAAAGCGCCGGCGTGACGCGGTTTACGCGCTCATCCGTACACTGCGCCGCAAGACGGACGGAGAACAAAAGCTCATAGTCCTTGCGCCAGTCGAGCGTGCAGTCGGCCTGCGGGTACTCGGCAAGAAGAAGCCTTACTATCTCATTTACCTGTTGCTGAGTGCGCATATCTCACCTCTTATTTTATAAATTAAAATTCGGCGCGGCATAACCGCGCCGATAAGGATGGCTTGAGCTTATCTGCTTGCAGATACCGTTCCGCTTGCAACGATATCGGTCAAATCGACGTTGCTGTACTTGCCGCCGAAGTGCCATGTCACGCTGAGCGGAAGATTTATCGACTCGCCGGAGGAGATGCCCACGGTAAAGGTCTTGCTGCCGAATACGGTATTCAGCTTGCCGTTGCCGTCGTAATCCACGGCGGGGCTTGCCATGCTCGCGGTGCTGCCGTTGAGATTTATCGTGACGGCGCCGGGAACCTCCGTAAGATGCAGGCTGTAGGAGTCAAGACTGACCTTGACCGTGACCTCCGCCTGAGACGCACTCACCGTGCTGACGCTCCACTCGACCTTGAGATTCATCGGCACACCGGTATCGGAATAGAAGCTGCCGGAGTTGAGGAGCCGGTTCGGCTCGGGCGTTACGACAGGCGCGGGAGTCGGGGTCGGAGTAGGCGTGGGGACCGGAGTCGGAGTCGGCGTGGTGATGGGCGCGGGGCTCGGAGTGACGGAGCTTGGGGTGCTGCCGGAGCCGGAATTATCTCCGCCCGTTGTACCGGAGCCGGGGCCTACAACGACTATCTGCGGCTCCATGGTCGTAGGGGTATCGGGCTCATCGGCGGCGTCCTTGCTCGTAAGCCAGAAGCATATGAGCGCGACGGCCAGCAAAAAGAATACTATAAATAAAACTGCGGCGAATTTGCCTTTTTTCATGCTTAGTTCAGTCCTTTCGTATAGGCTTGAGATAATTATACCGCAAAAGCCGGCTCTTGTCTACAATGAGCGAAACGGCGCGAAAATTTTATGAATATTAAGAAAGCCCGCCCCGGTGTATAATGCGCCGGAGCGGGTTTTGAACAGAGAATAGCTTTATTATCTTGAGCCCTTGTCGTAGGGGATGCCCTCCGCCTTCGGAGCGCGGGATTTCTGAGAGGTAAAGGCCAGAACGATGAGGGAGATTATATAGGGCAGCATATTGTACACGGTGCTCGGTACGTTGAGCGCGGTGAGGAAGCCGAAGCCCGTGTAGACGTTCGACAGGGCGCGGAACATACCGAACAGCAGCGCCGCAAGCGCAATGCGCGTGGGCTTCCACTGACCGAATATCATGACCGCGAGCGACAGGAAGCCGAAGCCCGCAACGCCGTTTTCAAACTTCCACTCGCTGACGCCGGCGGTGATATATACGATGCCGCCGAGACCGCCGAGCACACCAGAGATGAGCACGCCCGCCCAGCGCATTTTATATACGTTGATGCCGACGCTGTCCGCTGCCTGAGGATGCTCGCCGCAGGCCATAAGACGCAGACCGAAGCGGGTCTTATAGAGCGTTATAAAGCTGCAAACCAGAGCGATAAACGCCAGAAGCATGAACCAGTTGAATTCAAAGCTGCCGATGTTCACCAGAAAGGCCTTTTTCGCGTTTATATACTGGATGGTGGAGGAGACGTTGTCGGGGCTTGCGGCGGTGTTCATCGCCTTGACGATGACCGTCGCGGCGGCGGTGCCGAGCATATTCATGGCCGTGCCGACGATGGTCTGGTCGGCCTTGAAGTTAATGCAGGCAAGACCCAGAAGCGTCGAGTATATCATGCCGAAGGCGATAGCCATCACGACCGTCACGAGTATCATGACAAAGGCGGGGACAGTCTCGGGCAAAAACTTCATCGCCAGCGCGCCGCCGAGAGCGCCCATGACCATGATGCCCTCAAGACCGATGTTTATAACGCCGGAATGCTCCGAGAAGCAGCCGCCCAATGCGACGAGGACAAGCACGGACGCAAAAATAAGCGTGTATTGAAGCAGAAGTACCATTACTTGTTGCCTCCTTCCTTCGTATCGGAGACCGAAGCAGCAGATCTTTTATGCGCCCTGCGCTCCTCGCTGCGGTCGATGCAGTTGTTGATAAAATACTTGAAGAAGGCGACGAAGCCGCAGAGATAAATTATTATAGCCGATATCAGGTCGGATATCTGGGCGCAGTACATGGTCTTGTCGACATAGGCGCCGCCGTTTGTGATGTGCTGAATGAAGTACGAGGAGAAGATGTTGCCGATGGGGTTGAGTCCGCCGAGGAAGGCGGCGGCGATACCGTTGAAGCCCATCGTCGGCACGGAGGACTGGCTGCACTGCCACTGCTCAAATCCGGTGAGGAACAGCAGCGCCGCGCCGAGTCCCGCGAGCGCGCCCGCGATGACCATGGTGAGGATGATGTTTCTCTTCTCGTTCATGCCGCAGTACTTGGCGGCGTTTTTGTTGTTGCCGGTCGCGCGTAGCTCGTAGCCGAACCTGGTCTTTTCAAGCACGATCCAGATGAATATGGACACGAGGATCGCTATCGGCAGCGCGATCGTGACATACTGGTTGTTGCTGAAGAGCTTCCCAAGGCCGAGACTCGGTATGAGTGCGGCGGGGTTGGTGCTGGCAAGGGTGAAGGTGTAGGGGCTGGTGGTCTCCTTTACGGTCGTGAGGATCATGTTGACAACGTAGAGGCTTATCCAGTTGAGCATGATGCAGGAGATGACCTCGTTGACGTTGCAGTAGGACTTCAGTGCGCCGGAGATCGCGCCGAGCATCGCACCGGCGAGCATCGCGCCGATGATGCAGACATACCACGGCTGATTCAGCGCCAGCGCCAGATACAGCGCCGCGCCCGCGCCCGCGACGTACTGACCGGCGGCGCCGATATTGAACAGTCCGACCTTATACGCGAACAGAACGGACAGGCCGCACAGCATCAGCGGCACGGTTTTTACGAGCGTACTGCCGAAATACTTGAGCGCGGCGGGCTTGCTGGGGTAGTAGAAAAAGTTCTTTATAACGGTGAGTATCGCGTCCCATGCACCGGCGGGATTGATGAAAAGCAGAACTATGTAGCCGATGAGCAGACCGACGATAATGCACGCGAGGGATGCCAGCAGCGACTGCACGGCGTTATTTTTCAAAATTCGCTTCATGCCTTTTTGTCCTCCCTCTTTGCACCCGCCATATACAGGCCGAGCTCCTCAACGGTGGTCTGCTTCGGGTCAAGCTCACCGACTATCTCGCCCTCGTACATGACGAGTATGCGGTCGGAGACGTTCATGACCTCGTCCAGCTCCAGCGAGACGAGCAGCACCGCGCCGCCCGCGTCGCGTGTTGCGACAAGCTGCCTGTGGATGTATTCTATCGCGCCTACGTCGAGTCCGCGCGTAGGCTGAACCGCGACCAGAAGCTTCGGTTTTTTGTCGATCTCTCTGGCGACGATGGCCTTCTGCTGGTTGCCGCCGGACATACTTCTCGCAATCGTGACCGCTCCCTGACCGGAGCGCACGTCGTACTGCTCGATGAGCCTGTCGGCATAAGCGCGGATGGCGGGGCGCTTCAGGAAGCCGCCCTTGCCGGTGAACTCCGGCTCAAAGTAGCGCTGGAGGATCATGTTGTATTCAAGCGGGTAGTCGAGCACAAGGCCGTGCTTGTGCCTGTCCTCCGGGATGTGGCTCATGCCCAGAAGTGAGCGCTTGCGGATGGGAAGATGCGTGATATCGTGGCCGCAGAGTTCCACGTGCCCGGACTTCACCGGCTCAAGCCCCGTGATGCCGTAGACAAGCTCCGTCTGCCCGTTGCCGTCGATACCGGCGATGCAGACTATCTCGCCCGCGCGCACCTCAAAGGATACGTCCTTGACGGCGTTGTTGTGATGCACCTTGGAGGCGACGGTCATATTCTCGACGCTGAGCACGACGTCGCCGGGCTTTGCCTCGTCCTTATGCACGACAAACTCAACGTCGCGCCCGACCATCATGCGGCTGAGCTCTTCCTTGCTGGTGTCCTTGACGTTGACCGTGCCGATGCATTTGCCCTTGCGCAGCACCGTGACTCTGTCCGCAACGGACATGATCTCGTTGAGCTTATGGGAAATGAAGAGTATGCTCTTGCCCTCGGCGGAGAGGTTCTTCATTATCTGCATAAGCTCGTCTATCTCCTGCGGGGTCAGCACGGCGGTAGGCTCGTCGAAGATGAGTATCTCGTTGTCGCGGTAGAGCATCTTGAGTATCTCGGTGCGCTGCTGCATACCGACGGTGATATCCTCGATAAGCGCGTCAGGGTCTATGGCAAGACCGTACTTTTCGGACAGCGCCATGACCTTCTCACGCGCCTCCTGCTTTTGCAGAAAGCCGTGCTTGTTCGGCTCAACGCCGAGAATGATATTGTCGAGCACGGAGAAGCACTCGACCAGCTTAAAGTGCTGATGCACCATGCCGATGCCGAGGTCGTTTGCGTCGTTCGGGTCCTTTATCTGGACCTCTACGCCGTCCTTCTTGATGACGCCCTCCTCGGCCTGATACAGGCCGAAAAGCACGCTCATCAGGGTCGATTTTCCCGCGCCGTTTTCGCCGAGCAGCGCGTGTATCTCGCCCTTTTTGAGCTGAAGCGTAATATCGTCGTTGGCGACGATGCCGGGGAACCGCTTGGTGATGTGAAGCATCTCTATCGCGTATGGAGTCTCCAACAGTCCCTACCTCCCTATAAGTAAATACAAAAAACCGAAATTACCAATTATACCTTATATAATACAACAGTCCCCCGAAAATTACAAATAGAAATATACTCTTTTTACTGAATATTGCATAAAATTTTCCGCCCGGGAGTCTATGCTGCCCGAGCGGAAAAATATGCCCTTATTCCTGCTGCTGCGCCCTTATCTTATCCGCCCAGCATTTGTGACACATGGCTATGTAGCTGTCGTTGCCGCCGAGGAAAACCTGATCTCCCTGCGTGACGATGCGCCCGTCCTCGCCTATGCGGGCGTTGACCGTCGCCTTGTGTCCGCAGGCGCAGACCGTTTTGATCTCGGTAATGGAGTCTGCAAGCTCCAAAAGCCGCTTGGAGCCGGGGAAGCAGTGCGTCAAGAAGTCCGTCCGCAGACCGAAGCACAAAACGGGGATATCCTCGTCGTCAACTATCTCGCGGAGCTGGTCTATCTGCTCCGGCGTAAAAAACTGCGCCTCATCGGCGATTATCACGTCGCATTTCCCGGCGGCGCGATACTCCTCGGCGATATTCTGCGCCGGGGTGATTATCTGGGCGCTGCGCTGAAGCCCGATGCGGCTGCGAATTATATCCGCGCCGTCGCGGGTGTCGGTGCTGGGCTTTATGAGCCAGACCGTCATGCCCAGCTCCTCATAGTTAAACTGCGTTATCAGCGCCTGCGCGGACTTTGACGAGCCCATGGCGCCGTATTTGAAATATAGCTTTGCCATTTCTTCTCCTCACTTCGTGCCGAGATGCGCCCGTACGCGCTCCACTACCATTTCGAGCGCGACCTGATTATAGCCGCCCTCCGGAATGATAATGTCCGCGTTGCGCTTGCTCGGCTCCACAAACTGCTCGTGCATGGGCTTGACGGTGGTGAGATACTGGTTCACCACGCTGTCAAGGCTGCGGCCGCGGTCCCGCACGTCGCGCACGATACGCCGCAGGATACGCACATCCGCGTCGGTATCGACGAAAATCTTGATATCCATAAGATCGCACAGCTCGCGGCTCTGGAAAATGAGGATGCCTTCTACTATAATAACTCTCGCCGGCTTCACCGTGATGGTGCGGTCGGTGCGGTCATGGATGGAGTAGTCGTAGACCGGACACTTGATGCTGTGCCCTGCGCGAAGCTGCTTAATATCCTCGATGAGTATATCGGTGTCGAAGGAATCCGGGTGGTCATAGTTGAGCTTTGCCCGCTCCTCGTAGGGCATATTGTGGTGCGCCTTATAATAATTGTCGTGATAAATCACCGATACGTCCCCGCCGAAGCGCTGGACAAGCTTTTTGGTGATGGTGGTTTTACCGCTGCCGGTGCCTCCGGCTATGCCGATTACCATTATATCCATGACTCTATCCTTTCGCCTTTCTCTGTAGCGTTTTCTTTCGACCTATTTTAACACATGGCGGCGCAGGTTTCAATTTGACTTTTGCGCTTTTCGCGTTATAATTAAACAAAAAGCAAATTTAATTCAAGGAGGATTTTTATGGCAATACCGACCGCCCACAACAACGCAAAGAAAGAGGACATAGCAAAAACCGTTCTCATGCCCGGCGACCCGCTGCGCGCAAAGTTCATCGCGGAGAATTTCCTGACCAACGCCCGCCTCGTCAACAACGTCCGCGGCGTTCAGGGACACACCGGCACATGGAAGGGCGTCCCTGTGACGGTGATGGCCTCCGGCATGGGCATCCCCGCCATCAGCATTTACAGCTGGGAGCTGTTCAATTTCTACGATGTGGACAACATCATCCGCATCGGCTCCGCCGGCGCGCTGAGCGACGAGCTGAAGCTGATGGACATCATTGCCGGTCAGGGCGCATGCACCAACTCCAACTACGGCCAGCAGTTCAACCTCGGCGGCACCTTCGCCCCCATCGCAGACTATACCCTGCTCTCCACCGCGGTCGAGGCCGCGCGTGACCACGGCGTGGACATGAAGGTCGGCAATCTCCTCTCCTCGGATAACTTCTATTCCGCCGACGGATGGAACCGCAACGACGCGTGGAAGCGCATGGGTGTGCTCGGCGTCGAGATGGAGGCCGCGGGGCTTTACATGAACGCCGCCTACGCCGGAAAGCGTGCGCTTTGCATCTGCACCGTCTCCGACCACCTCTACCGCCCCGAAGCGCTCAGCCCGGAGGACAGGCAGGAGTCGCTGACGCAGATGATCGAGATCGCGCTGGACACCGCGGCGAAGATGGCGTCGAAATAAAAGCGTAATTTTTACGGAATGGTCATAGAAATTAACAGTTTTCGTCAATAATGGCCTTGATTTGATAACGGAGTACGTGCTATAATGTATACCGTACGAAATCGTACGGATGTTATCCAAAAATTTTTATGGAGGAAAAAACATGAAGAAGATTCTCGCACTTGTTCTTGCTCTGTGCATGGTCTTTGCTCTGTGCGCCTGCGGCCAGACCGCGGCGACTGACAAGCCCGCAGCAGAGGAGACTCAGGCTCCCGCAGCTGAAGAGAGCAACGCTCCCGCAGATGAGCCTGAAGCCGTGACCTATAAGGTCGCAATGATCACCGACTACGGCGATATCACCGACCAGTCCTTCAACCAGACCACCTACGAGGGCTGCAAGGAGTTCTGCGAAGCTAACGGCGTTGACTTCAAGTACTACAAGCCCGCAGGCGACTCCACCGCTGAGCGTGTCGCAATGGTCGATGCAGCAGTTGCAGACGGCTACAACGTCGTTGTAATGCCCGGCTACGCATTTGGCGAGACCATCACTCAGGTCGCTGACCTCTACCCCGATGTCAAGTTCATCGCTCTGGACGTTTCCCAGGGTGACCTCGGCGATTACCAGATTCCCGAGAACGTCACCTGCGCTGTCTACCAGGAAGAGCTGTGCGGCTACATGGCCGGTTACGCAGCAGTTAAGCTCGGCTACACCAAGCTCGGCTTCCTCGGCGGCATGGCAGTTCCCGCAGTTGTCCGTTACGGCTACGGCTTTGTTCAGGGTGCAGACGCTGCTGCAACCGAGCTTGGCGCAGAGGTCTCCCTCAACTATGTCTACGGCAACCAGTTCTCCGGCGATGCAGACATCACCGCTTACATGGACACCTGGTATGCAAACGGCACTGAGGTCGTCTTTGCCTGCGGCGGCGGCATCTACATCTCCGCTGCTGAGGCTGCTGCAAAGGTCGGCGGCAAGGTCATCGGCGTTGACGTTGACCAGGCTGCTATCATCGACGCTTACGGCGAAGGCATGACCGTCACCTCCGCAATGAAGGGTCTTGCTCCCACCGTTAAGGACATCCTTGCCGAGCTCATCCTGAAAGACAACTGGGCAGCCTACGCAGGCCAGATCCAGACCCTCGGCCTTGTCTCCGGCACTGACGTCGAGGCAAACTACGTTCAGATCCCCTACGAGTCCACTCAGTGGTCCGACACCTTCACCAAGGATGACTACGCCGCTCTCGTCGCTGCAATGTTCGACGGCACTGTTACCGTCTCCAACAACACCGAGACCGAGCCCGCAGTCCAGACCATCACCGTTGACTACCAGGGCAACATCAAGTAATCTATCGCTTTAATAAAAAACAGACAGGTTTTTCGCCTGTCTGTTTTTTAGCCTTTTTAGCCTGTAGATAAAGATATCGGCAGTGTATAGAATTGCATGGGGAGAGTGCAGAGAGGGGACGGGAGTCCCCTTTCTGCGTTCAATCCGAGCTTATTCAGGAGTGTTTTTGAATACTCCTGAATAAGTTTTCAAGGCGTCGGACTTTGTCGACGCCTTGAAACAGACAGGCTTTCGCCTGTCTGTTTTTTATTATATGAAATAATCATCAAATCACGGCTTTGCGACCATGTACTTCATGCCGAGATTGTCGCGCATATCAAAATAGCTGTCGTCGCAGCGCCAGTCGTAGCACACCGAGGAGGGGTCGCCGTTATCTACCATTACCCAGGTATTCGGGCAGGCGGTCTTGATTTCGGCTATCTGCTCGTCCGTCAGCCCGCAGCGCTTTATCCAGAGCCTGTCCAAGAAATCAAGCTGCTTGAGCTGTGTGTAATCCTCGACGCGGCAGTAGCTGATGTTGAGATGACGCAGGGACTTGCAGTTAGCGAGCACGGAGAAATCGGTGCAGGGGGTGAGGAACATTTCGATGAAATATATCTCCTCAAGCTCCGCCAGAGCGCTTATATCCGTGACCTTCGTATCGCCGCAGATGAGATATTTCAGGTGCTTCATGTTCTTTACGAAGTCCAGATTCGTGTAGTCCATGTGCCCGAGGTCGAGCGTGACCATATCCTTGCAGTATTTTATCGGGTCAACCAGATCGTCGCCGAGAGGACCATAGCTGCTGCTGTACTTTGAGACGCAGAAGTTATCGGCATCGGTCTTGCAGGGGAAGCCCTTTATGTACACCGTCCAGACAACGCGCAGATTTTCAAACTTGTCGTCCAGCGCGCCGAGCGTCTCATCCGAAAGCCCGCAGTTATCCATGTAGAGCTTTTGCAGATAAGGCATGAGCTCCGCTGCGCGCTCCGCGTCGCCAGTGTCGCCGAGATACTGACCGTTATAGTTGAGCTCCGTTGCAAAGGAATCGACCTGAGTGCCGTAAACGCGCAGCTTGCAGTGAACGGCAGCGCCGTTGTATGCGTCGCGCACGGCAGCCATATCCTCAAAGGAAAGCTCACGATTGCCGAGCTCTATCGTTGTGACCGCGTCAAAATGCGGCGCGGCGGCGGTCAGCGCGGCGATATCCACCTCAAGCCCGCTGAGATCCAGCTCCTCAAGCGAGGTGTCAAAGCTCTTGCCGCAAATCTCATACTCGCGCATAAAGCTAAGCTCCGGGAAGGCGGATACAAGCGCGTCCTCCTCCGCATCGCTCAGCCCCGCGGCGCGCAGGTCCACGCTCTGAAGCTCCGGCAGATACTTGATATGCGACTCAAGCTCCGCCGCCGTGACGGGGGAGCTGAGCACAAGCTCCGTGGAATTGCCGGGGTATGCCGTACCGCCGAGCTTTACGCTCCATGTAACCGTGCAGTCGGGGTAGGCGGCGACGGTTTTCATTATCGCGTCATAGCAGTCGGCCTCCGTCGCGTCTATGCTGCGAAGCTCCGGAAGATATGCAAAGCTTGCTATCTCAGACTCGGAATAGTTATCTACCTTGACCGACACGGAGTCGTTGTCAAATCGGCGGCTGCCGATAGGCACGCTCCATAAAATCACGCTGTCGGGGTATTCCTCGCGCAGCGCCTCGTATTCCGCAACGCTGACCTCGCCGCCGCGTAGGTCGATGGTGTCACCCTGACGGTAGAGCTTGCCGCCGATGAAAATGCAGTTTGCGTCAATCCAGATGAGCGCAACCACGGCGGCCAGCACAATTACGGCCAGTATAAGCCCGACTATCAGCGGAGCCTTGCTCTTTTTGCGGGCGTTTCGTACATGGGTAGCCATTTGTATCTCCTTCTTTGCAAGAACATTCTTCGCACTCTAAAATCAGTAGGTCATCGTGACCTTTCGCTCGGTGCGGATGAGCGTTTTTGTCGCCTGTATGATTTTCAGAAAGGCCTGAAGCTCCGCCGCGTCACAGTCTGCCAGCTCCTCGGCGATTTTCTTGTCATATACGGTCTTTACCTGCTCCAAGCTGTCGCAAAGCAGCTCGTCAACAGACACCGACAGGGCGTTGGCAAGCTTGACGATGGTTGGAAGCGCAAGCTTTGTCTGTGCCGTCTCGATGTGGCTGAGATGCGAGGCAGTAAGCCCTGCGCGGAAGGCAAGCTCCGCCTGCTGCCAGCCCTTCTTATTTCGTTCGGCGCGAATACGCCGCCCGATCATTTTGTAATCAAGCTCGTTTGAATCCACGGCTCAAGTCACCTCCCGTAAGGCGCTTTTCATAAATTGTATGTTCAAAAACAGCTCGTGTCGATTTGATACACGGTCAAATTGACCATACAGATAAAATTGCGCTGCATTGTTTTTGCTCCGCGGTCAAAAAATGCTTAAAAGAAAAAATCCAATGACGATAAAAAACAGAGCAAAGCCAACTGAGCCTTGCTCTACAATAATAATATAATACTTAATCCTGCAAGCCGGAGGGCTCGGGCATGTACCAGTAGGAATTGAACTGATACATATATGTCCTTGCGCCCTTCGGCATTTGCGTAAGCGCATTATATACATTTATATAATCGCCTGCGCCCATACCGATTGCAAATGCGCCCAAGGTCCCTAAAATTCCAAGCTGCGGGAAAATCAAAAACAGAATAAAGGGCAAAAAGCCGAAAACGATGTTCGGCAGCAGGGACATGAATACAAAGCTTGCTTTGCTCATGTCCTCCAAGCCGATGATAAAAAGCATCCCTTGCTTGAGATTTGTATAGAGATACACTTCGTTTTTGAAGCATATGGCGTGTAAAAGCTCATGCGGGAGCATGGACAGGAGTGCCAAAATCAGACCGATGAAGCGGTATGCCCTTATTCCGCCTCGCAGGAACAGCAAAACCACAAATATAACGGTCAACGAAAGTGCTATGATGTTGGCAATTACGGCAAGCTTCTTGGGCGTTTCGGGCTCCTTAAATATAACCGCTCCCGGCCTGTGCTCCCCGTGCGGCAGAGACTCCGGATTTCCGTCGAATTTTCCCTTGCAGATTAGCTTCATGGACTTCCCTCGCAGACAAAAGCAGTGTAAAACCCTTATACTCCAATGGCTTCCGCCGTCAGTATATCAGCTTTGAGATATATACACAATAGCTTTCATTATAAAAGGGTTAAGAATTCAAGCCTCAGCCGCCGAGATATGCCTTCTGCACCTGCTCGCTGTGCATAAGCTCCTCGCCGCTGCCGGAGAGGACTATGCGACCCGTTTCAAGCACATATGCGCGGTCTGCAACACTGAGCGCGGCGTTTGCGTTCTGCTCGACAAGCAGTATCGTGGTGCCGGCTGCGTGCAGCTCACGGATGATATCAAAAATCTGCTCGACCAGTATCGGCGCAAGCCCCATCGAGGGCTCGTCGAGCATCAAAAGCTTGGGCTTGGACATGAGTGCGCGCCCCATTGCAAGCATCTGCTGTTCACCGCCGGAGAGCGTGCCCGCTATCTGACGGCGGCGCTCCTCAAGGCGCGGGAAGCGGCGGTAAACATCCGCTATTCCCTCGGCAATGCTTGAGCTCGGCTGAGTGTAGGCGCCCATTTCGAGGTTTTCCTCAACGCTCATCTGCAAAAATACATGCCGTCCCTCGGGGACCTGAGCAAGCCCCCTTGCAACTATCCTGTGCGGCGCCACGCCCTTTAGCTCCGAGCCTTCAAACTCTATGCTGCCCGAGCGCGGATGCAAAAGCCCCGACACCGTGTTCAAAACCGTGGACTTGCCCGCGCCGTTTGCGCCGATAAGCGTGACGACCTCGCCCTCGTTTACTGAAAAGGATACGCCCTTGACGGCGTGGATGCTGCCGTAATAAACCTGCAAATCGCTGACCTTGAGCATTTCGGACATATTCACGCCCCCTTCTTTCTTCCGAGGTAGGCTTCAACGACCTCGGGATTATTCTGTATATCCTCTGCGCTGCCCTTGGCAATAAGTCTGCCGAAATTCAAAACCGCTATGCCCTCGCAGATGTTCATGACAAGATTCATGTCGTGCTCGATGAGCAAAACCGCGATCTTGAAGGTATCGCGGATGGCGAGGATGTTCTCCGTAAGCTCTGCGGTCTCGGAGGGGTTCATACCGGCGGCGGGCTCGTCAAGGAGCAGTAGGCTCGGGTTTGTGGCGAGTGCGCGGAGTATCTCCAGCCTGCGCTGAGCGCCGTAGGGGAGACTTCCAGCCTGCGCGTTTGCAAGCTCCTCCATGTGGAAGATGCTCAGCAGCTCCATCGCGCGCTCCCGCGCAACTCGCTCACAGCGGCGATAAGGCGGCAGATGCAGTATGCTGCTTGCAAGAGAGTAGTTTATCTGTGCGTCCATTGCGACCGTGATGTTGTCCGCAACGCTCATGTTGTCAAAGAGACGTATATTCTGGAAGGTACGCGCAATGCCGGCGCGGTTTATCTGTGAGGTGCTCATGCCGTGGATGTCCTTGCCGTCGAGCAGTATCGTGCCGTGTGTCGGCTGATATACGCTTGTGAGCAGGTTAAAAACCGTGGTCTTGCCTGCGCCGTTTGGGCCGATAAGCCCCGCGATCTCCGTGCGGCCTATCGTTATATTGAAGTTGTCCACCGCCTTCAGACCGCCGAAGCTTATGCCCAAATCAATACATTCGAGCACCGGCGTCTTGCCGACGTCGCGCTCGGTGAGCATGGCGACGCGCGGAGTGACGGTGACGAGCTTTGTTTTATTGGTCATCTGTCTGCGCCTCCTTGTTATTTCTCGCGGCGAGACGCTTAATGAACACCGAAGGGCGCAGCCGCTCGAAGAAATCACGCATTTTGGGGTCGTTTGTCGCAAGCATCACGAGAATGAGCACGATGGCGTAGAGAAGCATACGGTAATCGGCAAATTCGCGCATGAGCTCCGGCAGAAGCTGGAGGACTATCGCCGCGATTATCGAGCCGGGGACGCTGCCCATGCCGCCGAGCACGACAATGACAAGTATCTCGATAGACATATTATAATCGAAGGACGCGGCCTTGACGTTTGCAAAGAAATGCCCGTAGAGCGTCCCGGCAGCCCCGGCAAAGAAGGCCGCCAGCATAAAGACCGCAAGCTTAAAGTAGGTCACGTTTATGCCGATGGATTCGGCCGCGATGCGGTTATCGCGTATCGCCATGATAGCGCGCCCATGCTTTGAGCGCTTGAGGTTCATCATCACCAGCACCGTCAGCAGCACGAGCAGCACCGCGTAGGGAAGCAGCGTCCTGGCGTTTGAGTATATCGCGCCGGTGTTGAGTCCGAGCGCTCCGCCGGTAATGCCGAGGTTCGTTATGACGTTTTTGATTATCTCGCCGCAGGCGAGCGTGACTATCGCCAGATAGTCGCCCTTGAGCCGCAGCGCCGGAAGCCCGACGATAAAGCCGAAGAGCATTGCGATAAGTCCGCCGAAAACCATCGAGAGCGGGAGACGCAGCCAGAGCGGCATTGCCGTGGCCGAAAGCGCGATAGCAAGCAGACAGCCGGAGAAAAGCCCGACTGAGAGAAAGCCGCCGTGACCCAGGGAAAGCTCACCTAAAAGCCCCACAACGAGGTTCAGCGACACCGCAAGCACGATGTAAACCGAGATCGGGATGAGCATATTCGATATCTGCCGCGTCAGCCGCCCGGTATAGAGCAAAAACGCAACGACTGCGTAGAGCAGCACAACGGCGATGAGCGTTATCGCATCGGAATTGAGCCGGATTTTCTTGTTTTTCGCCATTGTCACACCTTCTCACTTGTCTTTTTGCCCAGCAGACCCGTGGGCTTGACGATAAGCACCAGCACCAGCACGGCAAAAACGATGGCGTCTGCCCAGAGCGTGGAGATATAGGTCTTGGAAAACTGCTCTATCATGCCGAGCAGTATGCCGCCGAGCATTGCGCCGGGGATGGAGCCTATGCCGCCGAAGACGGCGGCGGTGAAGGCCTTGATGCCGGGCATTGCGCCGGTGGTGGGCTTGATGTAGACATAGGCCATGCCGTAAAAGATGCTTGCAAAGGCGGCGAGGGCGGAGCCTATGGCAAAGGTCAGCGTTATGGTCTTGTTTACGCTTATGCCCATGAGCGAGGCGGCGCTTTTGTCCTCGGATACGGCGCGCATGGCTTTGCCGAGCTTGGTCTTGTTGATAAAGAAGCTGAGAACGAGCATGATTATTGCCGTCATCAGCAGCGTGAGCACCGTGATGCCGTCCACCGTGACCCCGGCGACGGTAAAGCCGGGAAACTCGGCAAGTCGGGGATATGCCTTCTGCTGAGAGCCGAAAATCAGCAGCGCCAGATTTTGCAGCAGATAGCTCACGCCGATGGCGGTGATGAGCACGCTCAGGGGCGGAGCCTGACGCAGAGGCTTGTATGCCAGAAATTCAATGAGCATACCGAGCAGCGCACAGATAACGACGCTCACGATGACCGCAACGAGCGGCGGCAGTCCGAGCTGATTTACCGTGACTATCCCGGCGTATGCGCCTATCATGATAATGTCGCCGTGGGCGAAGTTCAGCATCTTGGCGATGCCGTAGACCATGGTGTAGCCGAGGGCGATGAGCGCGTATATGCTGCCCAGACTCAGCCCGCTTATCAGAGTTTGAATAAAATGAGTCATATCGGTGTTCCTTTACAGCGCCCATCCTCCGGGGGAAACCCGGAGGACTTCAGGGGCTTTGTTTCCGGCCGCGCCGGAGGGGAAATTTATAGAGGAGAAGGAAGAATAACTAATTTATCGCATTACTCGAAGAGACTGCCAACGCCGTCGAGGTAGAGAATGGCGCTTGCGTTCTTGCTGGTGTTGCCGTCTGCGTTCCAGGTCATCGTACCGGTCACGCCGCTCACCTCAAGCTCAGGCATAACTGCCGCGAGAGCCGCGCCGGAGCTGCTGCCCGCCTTCTCGACAGCCGCCTTGATGACGTAGACCGCGTCGTATGCGTCAGCCGCAAACTGGTCGGGAGTCCCGCCGTAGGCCGCCTCATATGCCTTGACAAAGGACTGAACGTGCTCATCGCTGGAGTCTGCTGCAAAGGGGGTAAGCATGAGGACGTTATTTGCAATGCTCACATCCTGCTCGACCTTGCCGAGAATGCCGTCAAGACCGTCCGCGCCGAAGAAGTAAACGTTGTCGGCAAACTTGCCCTTGGCCTGAGTCAGGAAGGTGGAGGCCTCCTCCGCGTAGAAGGGGATGAACACGACCTTTGCGCCGGAGGCGACAAGAGCGTTTATCTGGGTGGAGAAGTCGGTGCAGGTGGAGGCGGTGAAGGTCTGAGTCTCAACGATGGAGATGCCGAGCTTTGCGCACTCCGCGCTGAAGGAGTCGTAGAGACCCTTGGAGTAGTCGCTGTCACTCTGATAGAGCACGCCGACCTCGCTGGCAAGGGACTTGTCCTTCAGGTAGTCTGCCGCCGCGGTGCCCTGATAGGAATCGTAGAAGCAGATGCGGAAGGCCTTGTCGTTGCCGTCAATGCAGGTGTCGGAGGAGCCGGAGGGGGTGAGCAGCATCACGTCGTCATCCTTTGCGGCCGCCGCGATGGAGGAGGTCTCGCCGGACATCGTGCCGCCCAGAGATACGTCCATGCCCCAGTCCATCAGCTTGCCGTAGGCGCTGACGGCGCTCTCGGGGTCGCCCTGAGAGTCCTGAAAGCTCAGCTCAAGCTTCTTGCCGTTTACGCCGCCTGCGGCGTTGATTTCGTCCACCGCAAGCTGCGCGCCGTGCTGCACGGACAGTCCGTAGTTTGCATAGCCGCCCGTCAGAGCGCCGATACCGCCGATTTTTATCGTGTCGGAGTCGCTGCCGCCGTCCGCCGCCGGGGAGCCGCTGCTTCCGCAGGCTGCCAGCGCGAGGAGCATTACGAGAGAGAGAAGCGTACATACAAGGCTTTTTCCGAGGTTCTTTTTCATTTTTGTCGTCTCCTTAAAACTGAAAGCTAAAATATATACAAAAAAGCGGCTCCGCCACTCTGGCGAAGCCGCTTTGCTGTAACAATAAAAATATCAGCAATAAGCTTGCTTCAAAGCCACTGAGCGCGGTTTGAATATACCGGTAATAATGCTTATAATGATAATACCGGAAATAATAATCATGCCTATTATGACCTGTACGGAGACGCACAGGCTTATAATTATGCATATAAGCATAACAAAAATGGACGCCATAATAATGGCGTCCATGATAAGGGCGAGAGCAGTGTTTTCCTTGCGAGAGCAGGTGGAAGCGGCCTCTGTGCAGGACACGGAGGAGGCGGAGCAGCTATTCATTTTTGCACTTGAAAAATGAAACATGATGCAAGCCCTTTCGTTAAGCTCTCAAAAAATGATGGTGTCATTGTAGTCTGGTGATAGGCAAAAGTCAATATTGCAGTTTAACCAAATAAAGAACTGAATCGCACGAAAAAAATCTGAGATTTTTACAAGCCGTAGACATATCCCGGAAATTATGCCCGCCCGACTGTGTTAAAATTTTTCTTATGCTTGTAAATCAGTTCGTTTTTAGTTATACTGGCTGTTAAGATAAAATATACGAAACGTCGGCGGAGGAAACGATGGAAATTACAAAAATCGTGATCACTGGCGGCCCCTGCGCGGGCAAGACCACGGCGCAGAGCTGGATTCAAAACGCCTTTTCCATGAAGGGCTATGCGGTGCTGTTCATTCCCGAGACCTGCACGGAGCTCATAAGCGGCGGCGTGACCTTTGACTCCTGCGGCACAAACCTCGACTATCAGCTTGCACAGTACCGGCTTCAAATCGCCAAGGAGCAGATATACGAGGAGGTTGCGCGAGGCATGAAGAAGGACAAGGTGCTCATTGTCTGTGACCGCGGCACTCTGGACAATAAGCCCTATATGTCGCCCGAGGAATATCAAACGGTGCTGGATATCCTCGGCATGAACGAGATAGATATGCGCGACAGCTACGACGCGGTGTTCCATATGGTCACGGCGGCGATAGGCGCGGAGAAGTATTATACCCTTGATAATAACCATGCGCGCACGGAATCGCCCGAGGAGGCGGCAAGGCTTGACGACGGGCTTATTGCTGCCTGGGCGGGGCATCCCTACCTGCGCATTATAGATAACTCGACCGATTATGAAAATAAGCTTCTGCGCCTTATCGAGGAGATATCGGCGTTTCTCGGCGAGCAGGGACCAAAGCGCAGCCGCCTGAAATTTCTTGTCGAAAAGCCGGATATCGCGCTGCTGGAGTCCATGCCCACCTGCAAGCGCGTGGATATAGTCCAGACCTATCTGCGCATGAGCGGCGAGGGCGTGACCGACCTGCGCCGCCGCGGCCTCGACGGACACTATATATATTATAAGACCGAGCGCCGCCGCGCAAACGGCGAGTACGTGGAGACCGAAAAGCGCCTGACCGAGGACGAGTACATGGAGCTTTTGAAGCTTGCCGACCCCGAGCTGCGTCCGCTGAGCAAGCAGCGCTATTATCTCATAAACGAAAATCAGTATTTCGATATCGACGTCTATCCCTTCTGGGATGACCGCGCCCTGCTTGAGATAGAGCTCAGCCGAGCAGGGGAGGAGATACACTTCCCCGACTGCATAAAGCTCATCTCTGAGGTCACGGGTAAGCCGGAATACACGAATTACGCCCTTGCAAGGACGAAATAAACGCAAAAAGTAAAATCAGTCCGAATTTTCCGGCTGTGCGGACTCAATCGCACAGCCGGGAAAGCTATAATCGGGAAAAAGTGCTTATTTATGCAATTTATTTGACAAAGCACAACACATAGAGTAAAATGTCATAGAATATAAACTGCCGAAAGTTTATTTTGGAGGTAAGAAATGTATAAAGTAGTAACCAAGCGTTTCCTTAACGACGCGAAAACCATCTGTCTCTTCGAGATAGAAGCGCCGCTCGTAGCAAAGCACGCACAGGCGGGTCAGTTTGTCATCTTCCGTCTGGACGAGCAGGGCGAGCGTGTCCCCGTCTCCGTTGCGGGCTGGGACAGAGAAAAGGGCACCGTGACCGTCATGGTTCAGGCTGCCGGCCGCACCACCAAGATGCTGCACACCGTTGAGCAGGGCGACTACATCACCGACTTTGTCGGTCCCCTCGGTAAGGCTACCGAGATGGAGGGACTCAAAAAGGTATGTGTTGTAGGCGGCGGCGTCGGCTGCGCTATCGCCTACCCGATAGCCAAGGAAATGCACAAGCTCGGCATCGACGTCACCTTTATCGGCGGCTTCAGAAGCGCCGATATCGTCATCCTCAAGGATGAGCTGAAGGAGGCCTCCGACAAGCTCATCATCTGCACCGATGACGGCAGCTACGGCGAGAAGGGCTTCACCACCAAGTACCTTCAGGACGAGATCGACGCAAACATCAGAGAGGGCAAGCCCCAGTTTGACCGCGTCATCGCCATCGGCCCCGACATCATGATGAAGTTCCTCGCCGACGTCACCCGTCCCTACGGCATCAAGACCATCATCTCCCTCGACCCCATCATGGTCGACGGCACCGGCATGTGCGGCGGCTGCCGCGTCATCGTCGGCGGCGAGACGAAGTTTGCCTGTGTTGACGGCCCCGACTTCGACGCGCACGAGGTCGATTTTGACTCTCTGCTCAAGCGCGCCGCGTTCTATAAGGAAGAGCAGGATGAGGAAGCAAAGCATATTTGCAGAATGACGGGAGGACACCGCAATGGCTAATATGAGACTTGATAAAAACCCCATGCCCGAGCAGGATCCGGTGCTCCGCACCGGTAACTTTGACGAGGTCGCTCTCGGCTATACCCCCGAGATGGCGATCGACGAGGCAAAGCGCTGCCTCAACTGCAAAAATCCCCTCTGCCGCACCGGCTGCCCCGTCAAGGTGCGCATCCCCGAGTTTATCGCCAAGGTCGCCGAGGGCGATTTTGACGCTGCATATGATATCATCACCTCCACAAACTCCCTCCCCGCCGTCTGCGGCCGTGTTTGTCCGCAGGAGAAGCAGTGCGAGAGCAAGTGCGTGCGCGGCATCAAGGGCGAGAGCGTCGCAATCGGCCGTCTCGAGCGCTTTGTCGCCGACTATCATATGAATAAAGAGGTCAAGGACGAGATCAAGGTTCCCGAGTCCAACGGTCACCGTATCGCCATCGTCGGCTCCGGTCCCGCGAGCCTTACCTGTGCGGGCGACCTGAGAAAGATGGGCTATGACGTCACCGTTTACGAGGCCTTCCATAAGTCCGGCGGCGTTCTGGTCTACGGCATCCCGCAGTTCCGTCTGCCCAAGGAGATAGTCGCGGCCGAGATAGATAACCTCAAGGCCATGGGCGTCAAGATAATAAACAATGCCATCGTCGGCAAGTCCGAGACCGTGGACGAGCTGTTTGAGGACGGCTACGAGGCAGTCTTTATCGGCTCCGGCGCAGGTCTGCCGCAGTTTCTGCATATCCCCGGCGAAAATCTGCTGGGCGTTTACTCCGCAAATGAGCTGCTTACCCGTGTAAATCTCATGAAGGCCTACCGTGACGATTACGATACGCCGATAAAGCACTTCCACCGTGTCGCCGTCGTCGGCGCGGGCAACGTCGCCATGGACGCGGCGCGCGTGGCAAAGCGTCTGGGCGCTGAGCATGTCTTTATCGCATACCGCCGCGGCAAGGACGAGCTGCCTGCCCGTAAGGAGGAGGTCGAGCACGCCGAGGCCGAGGGCATCGAGTTCCAGCTTCTCAATAACCCGACCCGTATCCTCGCCGGTGAGGACGGTCACGTCACCGGCATAGAGCTTCTCCGTCAGGAGCTCGGCGAGCCCGACGCAAAGGGCCGCCGCAGCCCGGTTCCCGTGCCCGGCTCCGAGTGGGTGCTGGATGTTGACACCGTCATCATCGCCATCGGCACAAGCCCCAACCCCCTCATCCGCAACACCACCGAGGGTCTTACCTTCACCCGCAAGGGCGGCATCGAAGCCGACGAGGGCGGCGTGACCGCGCGTGAGGGCGTCTTTGCCGGCGGCGACGCTGTCACAGGCGCTGCTACCGTTATCCTCGCAATGGGCGCAGGCAAGGCGGGCGCCAAGAGCATCGACGAGTACATCAAGAGCAAAAAATAAAATCTGAACGGTATCTAAACACTTACGCCCTGCGGGTATAGACGCTCGCGGGGCTTTTTATAAAAGCCCCTGCCTGCCCGACAGAAGTGAATTTTTGATAATTCTGTGCAAAATGCACACATTAGGGAACTTATAGGGCATAAAACCACGCATTTTTTGCGCGTTTTGCAAAATATTGCTTGCTTTTTCACATAATATATGTAATAATGTTTTCACGTTGTTACAGGGGAGAAAAAATGCCGGGAATTTGGGCAGATGGCGCCATCTGTCGATTTATTAGTTTAATTCGCGGTAGTACACTTTCTTGTACGCAGAAAACTGCGCTGGTCGAAAGACTAAATTAGCAAAAACGAGGTGATATTTTTTGGAGCATACAACAGGCGCCTTGTTCAGTATAGGGCCGCTTGAGGTCACGGGAACCGTCACGACTACGTGGGCGATAATCCTTGTGCTCACGGTGCTCTCCATACTTGCAACAAGAAATTTGAAGGATGTTCCGGGACCGCTGCAAAACGCGGCGGAAATGGCCTTGGACAGCTTGCAGAATTACTTTGCGGGCAACCTCGGCTGGACGATGATGAGAAGGTATTTCCCCATGTTTGCGACCTTCTTCATTTTCATTATCGTAAGCAACTACTCAGGGCTTCTGCCCGGTGCGGGTCATTTTGCGGGCTTCTCCGTGCCGACTGCCTGTCTCTCCGTTACGGCGGCGCTGGCGATAATCGGCTTCTTTACGACCCATACCATCGGCATCCGTGAGCAGGGGCTTGGGCACTATCTCAAGAGCTTCCTCAAGCCGGTCGCGGTCATGCTTCCGCTGACCATACTCGAGCAGTTCGTTCGTCCCTTCTCTCTGGCCCTTCGTCTTTACGGCAACCTCTACGGTGAGGAAATGGTTACCGAGAACCTTTATAACATCTTCCCGATAATCGTTCCGCTCGTAATGCAGGTGCTCAGCCTTCTGTTCTGCATGATTCAGGCGCTCGTGTTTACGATGCTGCTGTCCATCTATGTGGCGGAAGCAACCGAATGCGAATAATCGCTACGGCAAATCTTATTTAACGAATTATTATTTAAATTATTAAAAAAGAAGAATAATATTTCAGGAGGAAACTTAAAAATGGCAGCAAATGGTATAATCGCACTGGCGGCGGCTCTCGCCATCGCAATAAGCACTCTCGGCCCCGGCATCGGTCAGGGTATCGCATCCGCAAAGGCAATGGAAGCAATCGCACGTCAGCCTGAGGCAGCCGGCACCGTCCGCTCCACCCTCATCCTCGCCCTCGGTCTTATGGAAGCTCTGACCATTTACGGTCTGCTTATCGCTTTCATGCTCGTTTCCAAGATGGGCTGATAGACCGGAGCCTTTGAAAATCAAATTCAAATCTGAGTAGAGGAGAAAGAAGTAGTGTTAAGTATCAATTTTTCAGAGCTATTCTGGGGATTATTCAACTTCTTTCTGCTGTTGTTCCTGCTTAACCGCTTCCTGTACAAGCCCCTGATAAAGTTTATGGACGAGCGCAAGGCTCGTATAGACGCAGGGCTTGAGGACGAGAAGAAGGCTCTCGAGGAAGAAAAGGCCAATAACGAGGGCATCGCCGCCATGCTCGACGAGAAGCGCGGCGAGGCCAAGGCGCTCATAGAGAAGGCCGGTGCCGAGGATAAGGCAAGCCATTCTCAGGCGGTTTTCGCCGCGCGCAATGCCGCGGACGAGACCGTGTGTGCCGCGCGTGAAAACGCCGTCAACGGTGAAAAGCAGGCGGAGGAGCAAATCAAGCAGCAAAGTCAGGAGCTTGCCCGGCTTCTGGCGGATAAGCTGCTGTAAGGACTCCGGAGAAATGTGTATGAACATAAACAGCGGAAGGGGAGGTGACTCCTGAATGGGCGGTTGGAATATATTTTACGGGCTGCTGAACTTTGCAATTCTTGCGGCAGCACTGTACTTCATCGGCTGGAAGCTGGTCGTCAAGATGTTCAAGAGCCGCCGCGACCGTATCGCGGGCGAGCTTGAACAGGCAAAGCAGGCGGAAGAAAACGCCGAAAATATCAGAGCGGGTCTTGAAAAAGCCCGTGAGGAGGGCGACGCTCAGGGCGAAGCTATCCTCGCAAAAGCAAAAGAGACTGCGGAGCGCAGCTCTCTTGCTGCAAAGGCCGCGGATAAAAAGTCCGCCGAGGATATCGCCGCCGGTGCGCGCAACGATGTGGAGCAGATCGACTACGAGCTGCGCCGCAAGCTGACCAACGCCGCCGCAGGTGAGATTACCGAGGCAGCGGCAAAGCTTATGAGTTCTTCGGAGTACGGCGCACGCCGCGCCGCGCTTACGGAGAAATTCGTCGCGGAGCTCAAGGATGCTATACAGGTCACTCCGGCAGACAAGGTTCGTCTCTATGAGACGGGCGAGGTCAATGCCGTGCTGTGGTCCGAGAAGCCTTTGGAAAACAGCGTCGTTGACGAAATTCGTGATATCATAGCAAAGGCCTTCGATGAGGACGAGGTCATCATCGAGACCGAGGTTGACGAGAGCCTTATCGGCGGCCTGAGACTCCAGGTCGGCGACACCGTTTATGACGGCAGCCTTGCGCACCGTCTTAACGTTATCAGAAACAGCATCGTCAGCGAGACCGTCCCCGAGGGCGACGTGACCGAGGCTCTGCGCGGCAGACTCGGCAAGGAGCAGAGCAGACTTGATTCCTTCCAGATAGGCACCGTTATCAGCCTCTCTGACGGTATCTGCCGTGTCTCCGGCCTGTCCGACGTTATGGCGGGCGAGATGCTGGAGTTCGGCGGCGGTCTGCGCGGTCTTGTCATGGACCTTGAGAAGGACAACGTCGGCGTCGTCATGCTCGGCAGCTATGAAAACGTGCAGGAGGGCGACGAGGTTCGCCGTACCGGCAAAATTATCGAGGTTCCCGTGGGCGATGCGCTCATCGGCCGTGTTGTCGATGCTCTGGGCCGCCCCGTAGACGGCAAGGGCGTTATCCATGCCGCCGGCAGCCGCGCCATTGAGAGCCCGGCTCCGAGCGTTCTGATGCGTCAGCCCGTCAGCGTCCCCATGCAGACCGGTATCAAGGCCATCGACGCGCTTGTTCCTATCGGACGCGGTCAGCGTGAGCTTATCATCGGCGACCGTCAGACCGGTAAGACTGCCATCGCGCTTGATACCATCATCAACCAGAAGGGCAAGGATCTTATTTGTATCTACGTCGCTGTCGGCCAGAAGGAATCCACCGTCGCCAGCTTCGTCAACAAGCTGCGCGAGCACGGCGCCATGGATTACACCATCGTTGTCTGCGCAAACGCATCCGAGCCCGCGCCCATGCTCTATATCGCGCCCTACTCCGGCGCCGCAATGGGCGAATACTTCATGTATAACGGCAAAGACGTTCTCATTATTTACGACGACCTCTCCAAGCAGGCCGTTGCATACCGTGAGATCTCCCTGCTGCTGCACCGTCCCCCCGGACGTGAAGCCTACCCCGGCGACGTATTCTACCTGCACTCCAGACTTCTGGAGCGTGCCGCACGACTCAGTAAGGAAGCCGGCGGCGGCAGCATGACCGCTCTGCCCATCATCGAGACCCAGGCGGGCGACATCTCGGCCTACATCCCCACTAACGTTATCTCCATCACCGACGGTCAGATATTCCTTGAGACCGATCTCTTCAACTCCGGCGTTCGTCCCGCTATCAACGTGGGTCTGTCGGTTTCCCGTGTCGGCGGCTCCGCGCAGCTCGGCGCAATGAAGCAGGTCGCAGGCCGTCTGAGAATGGAGCTTGCACAGTACAGAGAGCTGGCGGCGTTCTCGCAGTTCGGCTCCGACCTTGACAAGGCGACGCGCGATACGCTCCACCGCGGCGACAGAATGACCGAGCTTCTCAAGCAGGGTCAGTTTGCGCCCATGGAGGCAGCGGATCAGGTCGTGTCCATATTCGCGGCAAGCGAGGGCTACGCGGACGACGTGGAGCTCGAGGACATCGCGCGCTTTGAGAAGGAGCTGCTTGATCATATCCACAGCAGCTACCCCGAGGTCAGGGATCAGGTCATGAGCGGCAAGAAGCTCAGCAAGGAGCAGCTTGAGAAGCTTCGCTCCGTGATTGCCGAATTCAAGAAGGACTTCAGATGAAATTTTGCAGAAGGGAGGCATAGCGTATGGCAAATATGCGCGCCATCAGAACACGCATAAAGAGCGTTGAGAGTACCCGGCAGATAACCAAATCCATGAAAATGGTGGCGGCCTCCAAGCTGAGGAAAACTCAGGACTCCATGGCGGCTCTGCGCCCCTTCGCGGAGACAAGCCGCCGGATGCTTGCGCACGTCGCAAACAGCGCCTCCGGCAACGAAAGTCCGCTGCTCCGTCCCCGTGAGGGTGAAAAGACCTGCTATGTGCTGCTCGTCGGCAACCGCGGACTCTGCGGCATGTACAACAGCGCCCTTATCAAGTATCTTGAGGGGCTGGCAAAGGATCAGGACTGCTTCCTTGTGGTCAGCGGCCGCTGGGGCAGAGAGATAATCTCCGCCACCGGCATCCCCGTGAAAAAGACCTTTGACACGGCAAGCGATACGCCAGACTCCGCCGAGGCGCGGCGGCTTGCGGGATACCTGCGTGATATATATCTCAACGGCGAGGCAGACAAGGTCGTGCTGGTGTATCAGCACTATAAGTCCGCGCTTGCCCAGGTGCCCGTAAATTCGCAGCTTCTCCCCGTTGTAGCGGGCGAGGCGGAAGGCGCGGCAGGAGACTTTATATTCGAGCCGGATGCCGGTCAGCTGCTGGACAGACTCGCCCAGCTCTATCTTGACAGCACGATGCTTTCCGTGCTGCTTGAGGCCAAAACCGGCGAGCATACTGCCCGTATGACCGCCATGACCTCCGCCACCGACAACACCGAGGAGCTGCTCGACGAGCTGCGTCTGCGGCTTAACCACGCGCGTCAGTCGGCGATCACCACCGAGATATCCGAGATCGCAGGCGGCGCGGCGGCGCTGAAAAACAACAACAAGTAAGGAGCTCAGCTATGGAAAGAGGCATAGTAAAAAAAGTAATAGGCCCGGTAGTTGACGTTCATTTTCCCTCCGGCAAGCTGCCGGATCTGTATAACGCGGTCGAGATAAACCTGCCCGAGCGCAAGGTTACTCTTGAGGTCGTGCAGGAGCTCGGTCAGGCGACCGTCCGCTGCATCGCCCTCTCCTCCACCGACGGTATTTCCCGCGGTCTTGAGGCCGTATCCACCGGCGCACCCATCAGCATGCCGGTCGGCGAGGCTACGCTGGGACGTATGTTCAACGTCGTCGGCGACCCGATAGACGGCAAAGGCCCCGTCAATGCAGATCACCACCTGCCCATCCACCGTGACCCGCCCCCCTTTACCGATATTCTCCCCTCCACCGAGGTTCTGGAGACCGGTATCAAGGTCGTTGACCTGCTTGCGCCGTATTCCCGCGGCGGTAAGATAGGTCTGTTCGGCGGCGCAGGCGTCGGCAAGACGGTGCTCATCATGGAGCTTATCCGCAACATCGCCTATGAGCACGGCGGCTATTCCGTGTTCGCCGGTGTCGGTGAGCGCAGCCGTGAGGGCAACGACCTGTGGAACGAAATGAACGAGTCCGGCGTTATCAACAAGACCGCACTGGTCTTCGGTCAGATGAACGAGCCGCCCGGAGCGAGACTCCGTGTGCCGCTGTCCGGTCTGACCATCGCGGAGGACTTCCGTGACCGCAGCGGACAGGACGTTCTGCTGTTCATAGACAACATATTCAGATTTACCCAGGCGGGCTCCGAGGTTTCGGCTCTGCTTGGCCGTATGCCGTCCGCCGTTGGCTATCAGCCGACGCTGGCGACCGAGATGGGCGCTCTGCAGGAGCGTATCACCTCCACCCGCAACGGCTCCGTCACCTCCGTCCAGGCGATATACGTCCCTGCCGACGACCTGACCGACCCCGCCCCCGCAACCGCATTTGCTCACCTTGACGCGACCACCGTTTTGTCCCGTGCGATATCGGAGCTTGGTATCTATCCGGCAGTTGACCCGCTGGACTCCACCTCCCGTATCCTCGACCCGGCAATCATCGGCAAGCGTCATTACGAAACCGCCCGCGCAGTGCAGGCCGTGCTTGAAAAGTACCGTCAGCTTCAGGACATCATCGCCGTTCTCGGTATGGATGAGCTGAGCGCCGAGGACAGAGCCACGGTCGCAAGAGCAAGAAGAATTCAGCGCTTCATGTCTCAGCCCTTCTTCGTTGCCGAGAACTTTACCGGCACCCCGGGCAAGTATGTCAAGCTGGAGGACACCATCCGCAGCTTCGAGGCTATCCTCGGCGGCGAGGTGGACGACCTGCCCGAGCAGGCCTTCATGCTCTGCGGCAGCATAGACGACGTTATCGCCAAGCGCGGCACGTTCTGAGGTGACGACTATGGAGGACATGATTCATCTCTCCGTGGTTACGGCCGACGGCGTAGCGCTTGATAAGCAGGTGTCCTATGTCAACATTCCGACCGGCTCCGGCTCAGTCGGTGTCCTCAACGGTCATGCCCCGATGCTGTGCGCCGTGAGCGCCGGCAAGGTCAGATACTCCATGGCCGACGGCAGCACCGGCGAGATAGAGGTCGGTGACGGCGTGGCAAACGCCGGCGGCAGTGAAGTTACGCTGCTCGTAAGTGAGACAAAATCTTAACAATAGCAAGGAAAACGGACTTTTCCGGCGGATTAGCATTCGCTCGGAGAGTCCGTTTTTGCGCATATCTGGCAGCCTGCCGCGAGCATTATTCTTAAATAAAAGCATAATAACACCTGATTTTACATATTGCACTCGCTTCAATGCAAACGAATTATTTTTTCGTCATTTTGCAATTAGCAGAGGGGCAAAAATCGTCATTTTTATTCATTGACGCATATGCGGCTCGGTGTTAAAATATATCATGCTATAGAATTGATTGTGAGGCGCATTATGAAAAAGGTCTATGTACTTATCGGCAATTACGGCAGCGGCAAAACCGAGCTTGCGCTCAACTTCGCCTTCAATGCGGCGGCAAAGGGCAGCCGCACGGAGCTGCTGGATCTCGATATGGTCAACACCTATTTCCGCCTGACCGAGCACGGCAAGATGACCGAGATGAAGGAGATACGCCTCGTCTCGCCGAACTATGCCTGCTCCGGTATAGAGACGCTGTCCCTCCCCGCAGAGGTCGCCTCGGCATTCGATATGGACTGGGATACCGTTGTCTTTGACGTTGGCGGAGACGCTGTCGGCTCTACCGCGCTTGGCCGCTATCATCAGGACTTTGTCGATTTGGAGCCGGGTGCGCTTGAGGTTTTGAACGTCGTCAATATCCGCCGCCCCCTCGCCGGGACCGTGGAGCGGATAATACATCTTCAGGAGGAGATGCAGGTACACTCCCGCCTGAAGATAAGCGGCATGATAAACAATACAAATCTCGCTCAGCTTACAACGCCTGCCGAGCTGCGCGACGGATACGAGATGATAAAGCAGGTATCGGAGCTTACCGGCGTCCCCGTGCTCTATACCTCCGGCAAAAAGGAAATGCTCGATATTTTCCTTGCCGAGGGGCACGATCCCAAGTATATCGGCACCCCGCTTGCAATAGATACTTATATGCACCGCGACTGGGACAGCTGGATAAAGGGACTTGACGAGAAGTAAGCCCATAATAATCATGTAAAACCCCGCAAGGGCGGTTTTAATAGCAAAATTTTTACAGAAAAGAGGTTATCTCATGGTAAAGGTGACGATCAACGAGCTTCTGTGCAAGGGCTGCGGTCTGTGCGCACGGGCATGTCCCAAGGGCGTACTGGCGCTGTCCAAAACAAAGCTCAACGCGAAAGGCTATCACCCCGCAGAAGTAGTTAACCCTGAAGCCTGCATAGGCTGCGCATCCTGTGCGCGCACCTGCCCGGATATAGCGATCAGGATAGAGAAGGAATAAGGAGGAAAACAAAATGGCATTGACTCTTATGAAGGGTAGCGAAGCGATTGCGGAAGCCGCGATTCGCGCCGGCGCACGTTTCTTCTTCGGCTATCCTATAACCCCGCAGACAGAGATACCTGAGTACATGTCCGCCCGTATGCCCGAGGTCGGAGGCTGCTTCCTCCAGGCCGAGAGCGAAGTCGCGGCAATTAACATGATCTACGGTGCAGCCGGTACCGGCGCCCGTTCCATCACTTCCTCTTCCAGCCCCGGAATAAGCCTCAAGCAGGAGGGTATATCCTACTGCGCCGGCGCTCAGCTTCCCTGCGTTATCCTCAACGTCATGCGCGGCGGCCCCGGCCTCGGCAACATTCAGGCCTCCCAGGGCGACTACTTCCAGGGCGTCAAGGGCGGCGGCAACGGTGACTATCACCTGCTGACCTATGCTCCCGCCTCCGTTCAGGAAGCGATCGACATCATGATGTTCGCGTTTGACAAGGCGGAGCAGTACCGCGTTCCCGTGCTGTTCCTCGCAGACGGCATCATCGCTCAGATGATGGAGCCCGTCGAGATGCCCGAGATGATCGATTTCAAGATCGATCCCGAGAAGAAGCCTTGGGCAGCCACCGGCTGGAAGCCCGGCGACGATCCCGAGCTGCGTGCCCAGATAAGCTCTATCTACATCAACACCGAGGATCTTGCAGTGCATAACGACGGACTGCAGAAGGTTTACCGTGAGATAGAGGCCAATGAGTGCATGTTCGAGCAGTACAGAACTGAGGACGCTGAGTTTGTCATCACCGCCTTCGGTACCGTTGCCCGTATCGCAAAATCCGCCGTTGACGAGCTGCGTGAGCAGGGCGTCAAGGTCGGTCTTTTCCGTCCCATCACCGTATGGCCCTTCCCGTACAAGGCTCTTGCCGAGTGCGCGGCTCATGAGGGCGTCAAGGCGGTGCTCGATGTCGAGTGCAACGAGGGTCAGATGGTAGAGGACGTTAAGCTCGCCCTCAACGGCGCAAAGCCGGTTGACTTCTTCGGTCACTGCGGCAGCCAGATGCCTACCACGGCTGAAATTGTTGAAAAGATCCTCGCAATGAAGGAGGGTAAATAAATGTCCGTAGTATTTGAAAAGACCAGTCTGCTGACTGATAAGCCGTTCCACTACTGCCCCGGCTGCAATCACGGCATTATCCATCGTCTCGTGGCGGAGGCCATTGAGGAGCTCAATCTTGACGGCAACGTCATCGGCGTCGCTCCCGTCGGCTGCTCCGTTTTCGCCTACCAGTATTTCAACTGCGACATGTACGAGGCCGCGCATGGCCGCGCCCCCGCAGTCGCAACCGGCGTTAAGCGCGTAAAGCCCGACACTCTGGTCTTCACCTATCAGGGCGACGGCGACCTCGCCTCCATCGGTACCGCCGAGATCGTTCACGCCGCACACCGCGGTGAGAAGATCACCACCATCTTCGTCAACAACGCCATTTACGGTATGACCGGCGGTCAGATGGCCCCGACCACTCTTGTCGGCCAGAAGACCACCACCTCTCCCTATGGCCGTGACGAGGCATGGTGCGGCGCACCCATCAAGATTTCCGAGATGCTCGCGGCGGTTCCCGGCTCCTACTACATCGAGCGCTGCGCCGTCAACAACAACGCCAACATCATCAAGACCAAGAGAGCCATCAAGAAGGCTTTCCAGTATCAGCTTGAGGGCAAGGGCTTCTGCCTTATCGAGGTTCTCTCCACCTGCCCGACCAACTGGGGACTCAACCCCATCGAGGCTCTGAAGTGGCTCGAGGAGAACATGATACCTTACTATCCTCTCGGCGTATATAAAGACAAGGGGGCTGCTGAATAATTATGATGAAACAGTTTATTTTCGCAGGCTTCGGCGGTCAGGGTATGCTCCTGATCGGCAAGTTCGTCGCCATGGCCGCAATGCTGGACGGCAAGCACGTTTCGTGGCTGCCCTCCTACGGCCCCGAGATGCGCGGCGGCACGGCAAACTGCTCCGTTATCGTCAGCGATAAGGACGTTGCCTCCCCGCTGGTTGACAAGGCTGATGTTATCGTCGCAATGAACCTGCCCTCTCTCGATAAGTTTGAGGCAAAGGTAAAGCCCGGCGGACTGCTTGTTATCAACAGCTCCATCATCGAGCGCAAGTCCACCCGTGACGATATCACCGTTGTCTACTGTGACGCAAACCGCATCGCGGAATCCGTCAATAACCCCAAGGGCGCAAACGTCGCCATTCTCGGCGCAATGCTGGAGAAGGAGCCCATCGTCGATCTCGATAAGATGACCGAGGCCATCCGTATTGAGCTTGGCGAGCGCAAGGCTCGCTTCCTTGAGGGCAACAAAAAGGCTCTTCTCGCCGGCATGGAGGCCGCAAGAGAGCAGTAAAAAATCATATAGCCAAGCGGAAAAATCCGCTTGGCTTCAAGGCGTCGACAAAGTTCGACGCCTTGAAAACTTATTCAGGAGTATTCAAAAAAACTCCTGAATAAGCTTGGATTGAACGCAGAAAGGGGACTCCCGTCCCCTCTCTGCACTCTCCCCATGCAATTCTATACATTGCCGACAGCTTTGTCTACAGGCTCTAGCCAAGCGGAAAAATCCGCTTGGCTTTTTATTCCAATTCCTGCCTCGATCAGCCGACAAAGCCGACGGCGATATCCGGGCAGCGGCTCGAGATGCACTCAAGCGCCGCGTCAAAGGCCTTCTCGTCCTCGCCTAAAAGGTCGGCGATCTCCTTGCCCTCGCGGACAAAGACTACACGGAAATATTGAAATGTCGATTTTCCGCAGCATAGCTTGCCGGTTACCTCGTGAATTCGGATAAATACCCGGTCAAAATCCGAGTACGCCAAAAACACCGTCGCAAAGCCGTCGCGGTAAAATACCCCGAGATTCCCTACACGAAGCTTGTCAAAAAGCTCCGCCTGCTCGTAGTCCGCGTTGAGCTTATCAAGCTCAAAACTCTTGTTAAATACACGAAAATGCTTTTTACCCATAAATAACCCCCTTATAATTATATTCCGATACGAATAGTCCTTCGGTTTTTAATCTATAATAATTAAAAAACCGGAGGCTTTTAACATGAAAAAATATCTTAGCCCCGCCATGAGCCTGCTTGCCGCGCTACTCCTGATTTTTGCCGGGATGTATGTGTATTCCCGCCCCGAGAGTACGGCGACCGAGCCGACGGCGGTGAAGAATATAGTAATCGACTCCTTGACGCTCGATAAGTGCGGCGGCAAAAGCTGCTATATTCTGCGCGATACGGCGGGGACGGAGTATGTTTTCTCCCGTCTGCCCGAGAGTCTGCGCTCCAGACACCTCGGCGGAGAAACGGCGGAGATACGCTATTCTCTGAGCGGCGGAGTGAAAACCCTGCGCCAGCTCAGCATAAACGGCGAGAGGCTATTATACGAAAGGCAAAACGGCGGCCCCGCCCTTGCTCATATCGCGGGAGCCGTGATAATAAGCCTCGGCTTCCTGCTGCTCTGGCTTTTCGTAAGCCTGCTTACCCGAGCTAAAAAGACTGAGTAAATCAATGCTTGCGCTGCTTGTCGTCCTCGTCCGGGGTCAGAGCTCCGAGCATTGCCAGCGCCGCCGACTGCTCGCCCCGCGCGCGAAGCGCCGCGTATATCACCGCATCCGAAAGCTCCGTCTCCGCAAAGCACTGGTCGCCCGCCGCAGCGCAGCTTGTCTGCCGGTAGAGCTCACAGAAGCGGCCGTAAAGCTCCTCCTCGTTGCCGCTGTTCTGTGCGGCGGTGAATAGCTGCTGTATCGCCGCGATGGGCAAAATGGGCTTGAGCACGCACAGCAGCAGAAGATATGCCACATGCCGCCGGGAATAGCGCTTTCCCTGCGGTGCGGGGACGATTTTGACCTTTACATAGTTATTTATCATCGACGCGGTCAGCTTGCTGCCCTCGGGATTTGGCATACCCTCAAGATATCTGCTGCACAGCGACAGCACCTGATCCATATAGAGCTCAAAATCCGGCAGCTCGTCCCATGCGGGGAGACGATGCTCCATAAGCTGCCGGCTGACAGCGGTTTTTACGCTTTTTTCATCCATAGTTTTCACCTCATATTTCTAAGATATCACATGGTTTCAAAAAACACAACTAAATTTTCAAAAACACTTGACATATCATGAAAACTATGTAATATAGTATTCAATACCAGATTACATAGAGGCGAGGCAAGATGATATGGAAAGGATAATTATATTCGGAGACTCAATAATGCGCGGAGTGCTGCTGGAGGACGGAAAATACATATGCCCCAGCGAGGAGCGCCGTGTGCGGGAGGAGAGCACCGGGCTCGAAATCGAAAACTGCTGCAAGTTCGGCGCCACCATCGAAAAGGGGCAGAGCATCATCCGCCGCCGCATTGCAAAGGGCAATATGCCGGCGCGCTGTCTGCTCGAATACGGCGGCAACGACAGCGATTTTGACTGGGCGGCGGTTGCCGCCGCACCCTATGGGGAGCACTGCTGCAAGACGATGCCGGAGCTTTTCATGCAGAAATACTCGGAGATAATCGCGGAGCTGCGCGCTGCGGGCTGTGAGCCGGTGCTGTCCACTCTGCCGCCGCTTTGCGCGGAGAGATATCTCAACTGGTTCTGCCGTGACGGGGTCGATAAGGACTCGGTGCTCATCTGGCTGGGCGAGGCTGATGCGATATACCGCTGGCAGGAGTATTACAGCCATCTTGTTGAGCACATTGCGGAGAAAAACGGCTGCGACGTCATGCATATGCGCGACGCATTTCTAAAGCAGCCGCTCAAGCCCGGAGACAGAATGTGTCTTGACGGAATTCACCCGAACCGCAAGGGTCAGGACGTGATTTACGCCGTCATACGCGAAAAATTTGGGGCTTGAAATTGCGGCTCTATCGGTTATAATTTAAGAGAAAACACCGAGAGGAGACTGCGCATGGACAAGCTTAACATTTGCCTTATAAACGATTCCTTCCCGCCCGCTATCGACGGAGTTGCGAACGCCGTCACGAATTACGCCAAAATCATACAGTCCGAGCTTGGCCGCGCCACGGTCGTAACGCCCTTTTATCCCGAGGCGGACGATTCGGTCTTTGACTTTCCCGTGCTGCGCTATCCGAGCCTTGATATGACAAAGCTTGTCGGCTACAGGGCTGGACTGCCCTTTTCGGCGGAGCTCATGGACAGGCTCGAAAAGCAGAGCTTTGACATTATCCACAGCCATTGCCCCATCACCTCCACGCTGCTTGCCCGCGCACTGCGCGACAGGATACACGCTCCGCTTGTTTTCACCTATCATACGAAGTTTGACATCGACATTGCAAACGCCGTGAAAAGCCGTGTCCTGCAGGAGGAGGCGGCAAAGCTGCTGGCGAAGAATATTTCGGCCTGTGACGAGGTCTGGACGGTAAGCCGCGGCGCGGGAGAGAACCTTCACAAGCTCGGCTATGAGGGGGATTATATCATCATGCCAAACGGCGTGGATTTCCCGCGAGGCCGGGTCGATGAGGCTCTTATCAAGGCCGCAACGGCGGACTATGAGCTGCCGGAGGGTGTGCCGCTGTTTCTTTTCGTCGGGCGCATGATGTGGTACAAGGGGATTAGAATAATCCTTGACGCACTGAAAATGCTGCGCGAGAACGGGCAGGAGTTTCGCATGGTGTTTGTCGGCGGCGGCAACGATAAGGACGAGATAATAGCCTATTGTGAGAGCCTCGGGCTAAGCGACCGGGTGCATTTCGTCGCGCCGATACACGACAGGAATACGATACGCGCATGGTATTGCCGCGCCGATCTGTTTCTTTTCCCCTCAACCTTTGATACAAACGGGCTTGTCGTGCGCGAGGCGGCGGCCTGCGGTCTGGCAAGCGTGCTCGTTGCGGGGAGCTGCGCTGCGGAGGATGTGAGCGACGGAGTCAACGGCTTTTTAATCGAGGAAAACGCTGCGTCCATGGCGGCGATGCTTGAAAAGCTCTGCGTGAACATCGGCAGGGCGCACGAGGTCGGAGAAAACGCCCTGCGCGATATCTATATGTCATGGGAGGACGCGGTGCGCCGCGCCTATGAGCGCTACGCGGTAGTGATAGACAATTACAGGAGCGGGCGGTGCAGACCGAAGGAGCAGCTTTCGGACGAGTTTATTCATGCGGTGGCGAAGAATATGGATGCGGCTAACCGTAACCGTCAGCGGCTTCTGAGCCTGCGTGACGAGCTGAAATCCGAGCTTGAGGAGGATAAGCAGCAGCTTATAAGCGTATGGGATGAGCTTACGCAGTATATGGACAGATTTCTGTGAGGGAAGTTAATATTGAATGAAAGCGACGTCGGAAACGGCGTCGCTTTTTGCTGTAGAGGAGAAGCTAAAATATGGGCAGCACCTTGCGGAGCGAGGTTTTGGGGACGGGGGACGCGGATTCCCACGACCAGTGTGAGCACTGGTCTCGGAATGACGGCGGTGGACTTTTACAGATTGCGCCAATTTCTTCATTGTGCGTTTTATAAAGGTCATAATATATCCTGCGTCCTCGGCTTCCCCTTTAGGGGGAGCTGTCACGAAGTGACTGAGGGGGCGCCCGCAGCCAAAATCACGGCAGGATTTAACCCTGCTCCGTGTCCAACATCGGCGCCACCATCGCCCAGTGTGCGCACTGGGCACTTCCCCCTAAAGGGGGAAGCTTGAGCATGGGCAGCGCCCTGCGAGCAAAGAAAAGCGCGAGAGCGGCTAATAAAATAGTCCAAAAATTTCACAAAGCGGCTTGACATGGAAAAAAACAAATGATATCATATTGATATCAAAAAGAAGGAGGAGAATAAAAATGACAGATAAAATACTTAACAATAAAAAGCACGGTATGCCCGCGCTGATAATTATTGCCCTGCTCTATGCCGTAAGCATTGCCATTATGGTAGTCGGCGGCATCGGCATGGACAAGGGCTCCACGATCGGGACGGTGCTTTTCGTCATCGGCTGCATCTGGGTCTGCGTCGGCTGGGTGCCGATCATCGGCCTGAAGGTACTCAAGCCGCAGGAGGCGCTGGTTCTGACCCTGTTCGGCAACTACATCGGTACGCTGAGAGGCGAGGGCTTTTACTACGTCAACCCCTTCTGCATCGGGGTCAATCCCGCGGCAAAGACCAAGCTCAACCAGAGCGGCGACGTTGACGGCGGCAGCGCCGGAAAGAACCTGTCTGTAAACCTTGCCGGTCCCGGCAGCTCGGCGCAGAATGAGAGCAAGAAGATATCCCTCAAGGTCATGACACTGAACAATTCCCGTCAGAAGATAAACGACTGCCTCGGCAACCCCATCGAAATCGGCATTGCCGTCATGTGGCGCGTGGTGGACAGCGCAAAGGCCGTGTTCAACGTCGATAACTACAAGGAGTATCTCTCGCTCCAGTGCGACAGCGCGGTCAGAAACATCGTGCGCATATACCCCTATGACGTTGCGCCCGGCGTGGACACCACCGGCGACGGTCTGGCGGACGAGGGCAGTCTCCGCGGCTCGAGCGAGACGGTCGCCTCCCGTATCCGCGACGAAATACAGCAGAAGGTCACGGATGCCGGCATTGAAATTCTTGAAGCCCGTATAACCTATCTGGCATACGCTCCCGAAATTGCCGCCATTATGCTCCAGAGACAGCAGGCCTCCGCGATAATCGACGCGCGCAAGATGATTGTTGACGGCGCGGTCGGCATGGTGGAGATGGCGCTGTCACGGCTTGAGGAGAGCGGCTCGGTGCAGCTTGACGAGGAACGCAAGGCGGCCATGGTATCTAACCTCCTTGTGGTGCTCTGCGGCAACCGCGATGCACAGCCCATCGTCAACTCCGGCAGCCTATACTGATAAAATGGCGGGAAAAAAGCAAGTTCCGCTGCGGCTGTCCGCAAAGCTCTATGAGGCTATTGCGGCATGGGCCGAGGATGATTTCCGCTCCGTCAACGGGCAGATAGAGTATTTGTTGACGGAGTGCGTGCGGCAGCGGAAGAAAAACGGAAAATATGTTTCCGAAACGCTTGACGAGCCCATCGAGCTGGACATTCAGTGATATTATAAACTGGGGAGAAGAAATGCTTAAAATAGAACATCTTACTAAGACCTACGGCGACAAGAGGGCTGTGGACGACCTGACGCTGCATATCGCGCCGGGGGAGATATACGGCTTTATCGGGCATAACGGCGCGGGCAAGACCACGACGATAAAGGCCTGCGCGGGCATATTGCAGTTTGACGCGGGGGAGATATACGTTGACGGGCTTTCCGTCAAGCGCGAGGCGCTGGAGTGCAAGCGGCGTATGGCGTACATTCCCGATAATCCCGATCTGTACGAATTCTTGAGCGGGATAAAGTATCTAAATTTTATTGCCGATATATTCTGCGTCCCCGCCGAGCTGCGCCGTGAAAGAATAGCTAAGTATGCGGATATCTTCGGCTTGACCGAGGATCTGGCACAGCCCATTTCCGCGTACTCGCACGGCATGAAGCAGAAGCTTGCGATCATCTCCGCATGGCTGCACGCGCCGAAGCTTATTATCATGGATGAGCCCTTTGTCGGTCTTGACCCGAAGGCGGCGCACCAGCTCAAGCAGATGATGCGTGAGCACTGCGACGCGGGCGGCGCGATATTCTTCTCGACACACGTTCTTGAGGTCGCCGAAAAGCTCTGCGACAAGGTTGCGATAATCAAGAACGGCCGGCTCATTGCAAGCGGCGGCATGGAGGAGGTCAAGGGCGACTCCTCGCTTGAGGATGTGTTCCTCGAACTGGAGGGCGACAATGCTTAAGGTACTGCTGCGTGTGCGCATGACGGCGCTTGCCAAGTGGTTTACCGGGGCAACCAAGAAGAAGGGCAGACAGAGCAGAGGCTCGATGATAGGCTTTGCCTTTCTCATGGTCTATGCCTTCGGCGCGGCAGGCTTCGGGATATGGCATCTTTTTGATTTATTAGCGGCGCCCTTTTATTCGCTGGGGATGGGCTGGCTCACCTATGCGCTGGCCGTCGCCATGGATTTTGGGCTTATGTTCATCGGAAGCGTCTTTTTTGCCAAGGCGCAGCTATTTGAGGCGCGTGACAACGAGCTGCTGCTCAGTCTGCCCGTGAAGCCCGGTGAGATCTTGATAAGCCGTCTTGTGATGCTGCTGGTGATAAATCTGCTGTACAGCCTGCCGGTCGTGATCCCGGTCATCATCGTCCGCTGCTCGCTGGGCGCGGTCGGTGTGTATGAGGCTGCCGCGTTTATACTCGTGTTTGCTCTGCTGCCGTTTTTTGCGCTGGCGATATCCTCGCTGTTTGGCTGGATATTCAGCATAATCAGCGCGAAAATCAGCAAGGGGCGCGGTATCTTCGGGCTTATTATCAGCGTGGGCTTTATACTCGGCTATAGCTGGGTGATGGTAAGGCTCAATTCCGGGCTCATGGACGACGTGCAGTCTCACGCGCAGGCGATAGCCGACAAGGTGGGCGCCTCGTCTCCGCTGTATTTTATCGGTGCGGCGATAGCGCTCGGGCGCGGGGATCTACTGGCTATAGTCTGCGGCGTGTTCATCGCGGTGGCTGCTGCGGCGTATATTATACTGGAGCGCAGCTTTATCAGAACGGCGACAACGCGGCGCGGCGCTGCCAAAAACAGATACGTCGAGAAGCGCCGGACGGCAAAAACGCCCGACTCCGCGCTGCTCGGGCGTGAGCTTGCGCGCTTCTTCTCAAGCTCTGCGTACATGGTCAATGCCGGACTCGGCGCGATAATGATGCTCATAGCGGCCGCGGCGCTTTTGATAAAGTCGGCGGAGATAAATGCGCTTGCTGCGAGTGCGAATATGCGTGAGCTGCTCTGTCCGCTGCTGCTTGCGGCGATATGCCTGCTCGGGAGCATGAACTTTGTCAGTGCGCCCTCCGTGAGTCTTGAGGGGCGGAGTCTCTGGATAGCGCAGTCTCTGCCGGTCACGCCTCAGCAGGTGCTGCGGGCAAAGCTCAAAATGCATATGTATATATGCCTTGTGCCGACGCTGCTTGTCTCGCTCTCGGCGATATATGTTTTGCGTCCCGGGGCGCTTGACGCGGTAGCGCTGATAGCTGCGCCGCTGCTGTTCGGCGTATTTACCGGAGTTCTCGGACTTATCGAAAATCTGCGTCATCCGAGTCTGGATTGGAGCAACGAGGCGCAGGCGGTCAAGACCGGGGTGGGGCTTCTTTTCACGATGCTGATAAGCTGGGCGGCGCTCATTCCGCCGATACTGCTGTGCGCGCTTGCCAAAATGGATTATAGGCTCTGCGCTTGGGGCTTCGTGCTGGCGATAGCCGTCGCCGACGCGCTTTTGTACCGCTGGCTCATGCGGCGGGGCGCTGAAATATACGCGGCGCTGTGAAAATAAAAAAGTCAAAAATTTTTCAAAACCTATTGACAAACTCCGATATATTTGGTATATTAACGGAGCTGTGGCCGAGTAGTTCAGTCGGTTAGAACGCCGGCCTGTCACGCCGGAGGTCGAGGGTTCAAGTCCCTTCTCGGTCGCCACAAAGTATGCCCCTTTCTAAGGGGCATATACTTTGCTGCTATAGCTCAGCAGGTAGAGCGCATCCTTGGTAAGGATGAGGTCCCCAGTTCGAATCTGGGTAGCAGCTCCAAAGCTCCCGAAGTCGTAAGATTTCGGGAGCTTTTGTTTTGCCCGGAATTATAAAAGCGACAGCAGTTACACCGCTGTCGCTATATTATTTCTTTTTATTTAGTCGGAGTATGAGCTTCACAATAAGGCATATGAGGAGCACGACGGCGCAAATTACTGCCCAAATCAAAATACCCGTGTACCATGGGGCGCTTTGCATGGCATATATCTCGGGATGCGTCTTATACCATAGGGCGGAATATAGTCCATATACAACATAAGCCGCAAAAATGAGAGCCATAATGATATTGATTATCTTATTCAGCCGCTTTTTCCACATGGCGCTGCCCTCAGGACAGATTCCCGGTCGCGTACATCACCGCAGTCAGGGCGACGACGGGCGCAGTCTCGCAGCGGAGTATGCGCTCACCCATCGAGCAGATATGCAGCCCCGCGATGCGCGCAAGCTGAGCCTCAAAGGGCGCAAAGCCGCCCTCGGGACCCGTGACTATGGCGGCGCTGGCAATGCCGCTGTTGGCGCTCAGAACATCGTTAAGCGCCTCGCGTTCACCGGTCTCGTACATGAATAGCCCCAAGTCCTTTTTGACCGCAATATCAAGCGCACCGGCAAAGTCGCCCGCCCAGCCGACCTGCGGAATTATCCCGCGCCCGGACTGCTTTGCTGCCTCCTCGGCGATACGCTGCCAGCGCTCAAGCTTTTTCTCGGGGGTGTCGGGCCTTGCGACGCAGCGGTCAGAGTCAAAGAAGAATATCTCCTCAGCACCTGCCTCGACGGATTTCTGGATGATATAGTCGGTTCTGTCGCCCTTCGGCAGCCCGCAAAGCACAGTGACCTTGACGCTCGGCTCCGCGGGGCAGCGGACGACCTCAAGCACCTCCGCCTCGACCTGCTCCTTGTCGGCCTTAACGAGACGGCATCTGTAGTCGGTGCCGCGCCCGTCACATATTATCATGTCCTCGCCCGGACGCATACGCAGTACGCGCACATGCTCCGCGTCGCGCCCCTTTATAATTGCCATGCCGCCGAGGATATTTGTCCCGGCCATAAAAAATCTGGGCATAGGAATTCTCCGTTTCTGATTATTTTATGCGCTTATTATCGCACAAAAGGCGCGTCATTGCAAGAGCTTAGCGAAAAACACGGGCCATATCCGCTCCGGACACAGCCCGTGTTTTCAGCTTTCCATCTGCTTGCCTAAAAATGAGGCCGCCGTCTGCGCAAGCTTGTATTCAAGCTCACCGCAGGGCAGACTATTGCGCGGCGTGACGAACATGACGCAGCCCATGAGATCGCCCTCGGATATGACGGGCGAGGCTGCGGCGACGCAGTATTTTTCGTCCTCCGCCGTGACGGGCATGCTGCTGCCGCCCTCCTGACGGTAGCTGCTCCGCGTCTCCATCATGCCCGCAAGCTGCCGGCTTATGGGTCTGTCCATAAGCTCGCGCTTTGCACCGCCTGCAATGGCAATAACGCTGTCACGGTCGCAGACCGCGACTATGCCGTCGGTGGCCTTGCGCAGACTGTCGCAAATCTGCGCGGCAAAGTCCGAAAGCTCCCCGATAGGGGAATATTTTTTGAAGATAAGCTCACCGTCCTTATCGGTGAATATCTCCAAGGGGTCGCCCTCGCGGATACGCATGGTTCGGCGTATCTCCTTCGGGATGACCACGCGGCCAAGATCGTCAATACGCCGTACTATACCGGTCGCTTTCATATATATCTCTCCTTTGGCTCTATTTTCTTTTCTATTGTCTGCAAAGATGCAAAAAATATGTGGCTCAAAAGAGAGCCGAACAAACATTTGCACCGGGCAAAGACTGAAATTTTGCCGGAAGCAAGGGCCATTTTCACTTGAATATACTTGAGCTGTCGTCAAAAGGCGACAGCACATTCTAATTGCCCTTCGTCAAGGTGCAGCACTATTGACTTTAATGTTCTGGTAAATTACAATAAAATTCACAAAACAAAAAACGGAAATTGACGAAAAAGCACGGGGGTGAGGCGATGGACAGTCAAAGGCAAAGGAGCAACACGGCGCCGTACAGCAGGGCGATGTATGCCTTGGTTGCGAAAACCGCGCCCGGAGATGAGAGCCTTTGGCTTCCGCTGACCTATCATTTGCTGGACACGGCGGCGGTCATGGACTATCTGCTTGAAAATTGGCTGCCGGAGCATAGCTGCGAGTCCTTGGGGCTGGAGCAGGAGGATTTCCGGCGGCTTGCGTTTGCAGCAGCGCTTCTGCACGACACAGGTAAGACAACAAAGCTTTTTCAATGCAATATTACCGCACAGAGACCCGAGCTGAGGGAAAGACTTCGGGACTTCGGTCTGGAGGACGGCAATTTTCTGACACTGAAAAATCTGCCGCACGCGGCGGCGGGAGCGGAGCTGCTTCGGCATGAGGGCTTTAATGAAAGCCTTGCCGCAGTGGTCGGCGCGCACCACGGAAAGCCTGAAACAGGGTACGGCGGCGAGGAATACTATTTTAGTGAAAGCAACCCCTTGTCATTCGGCTGGCTGAGCAGAGGGGGAAGAGCTACCGGCTGGGGCGCAGTTCAGAATGAAATTATACGCTGGGCTTTGAGTCAGGACGGAATGGAGACCCCGGAAAATCTACCGGAGTGCTCGATGGCGGCACAGATGCTGCTGACGGCGCTCGTCATCATGGCAGACTGGATTGCCAGCAACACCGCGTATTTCCCCCTGATTTCCACGGAGGAGCTGCCGCACGGGCAGTCTGAGCTGAACGGTGAGTTTCTTAGCTTGGAGGAGGGCGCGGTGGAGCTGGCGCAGGAGGAAGCGGAGAGCGATACCCTGACCGTTCACTCCTTCTTCCGAGGGCGAAAGACAAGGCTGCTGGCAAATCTCGTAGTCGGTACGGTTGACCAGCTCCTTATGGCGGCGCTGAAACGCAAGCATGTGATGCTGTGGCATCTGGGCTTAACGGGCAAGGTCGTTATAATAGACGAGTGCCACGCCTATGACGCATATATGAATACTTATCTTGACAGCGCTGAGCGACTCGACACGGCTGGTTCTGGACGCTATTGAAGGGGAGCCGGGCGGACTTGTCCGCGACGTGCCGCTCTCCTTTGACCCGGCATGGAGGGAATATACATATCGCAGGGTGACGGAGAAGTTTCTGAGGGAGTCTGTGCGCTTCCCCACGGAGCATGACCCCATGGCAGAATTGGAGGACTGAGGATGTATCTTACTCAACTGCATCTTGATATAAGTAAGCGTCAGACCTTGGCCGCCCTGACCGCGCCCTGCAAGCTGCACGGAGCTGTGGAATCGGCATTTTCCGGGCCGCGGCAGAGAAATCTGTGGAGGATTGATGTTCGCGCCGGGCAGTATTATCTGCTGCTCCTGAGCGGCGAAAAGCCCGAGCTTTCACAGGCGGCGGCACAGTTCGGCGTTCCCGGTGAGAGCTGGCAGAGCAGGGATTACGGCGCGCTTCTTGACAGAGTCCAAAACGGAAGCCGCTGGCGCTTTCGCCTGTGCGCAAATCCCACCTACAGCGTGCCGGGGGAGCATGGGCAGCGCGGCCGTGTCTGCGCACACAGTACGCCGGAAAACCAGATAAAATGGCTTGTGAAGCAGAGCGAGAAGCATGGCTTTTCGCTAAAGCCCGATGAGTTTGCCGTGACGCAGTCAAAGTGGTATCGCTTCAAAAAGGGCGGCAGCAAGAATGTGAGCTTCCTGTCGGTGACCTATGACGGAATCTTGACCGTGGAGAATAAGGAGCTTTTCAAGGCTGCGCTGTGCAGCGGCATCGGCTCCGGCAAGGCCTACGGCGCGGGGCTTATGACCCTTATGCGGACGGGAGATAGCCATGGCTGATATGCCCGGTATGCTCCGACCGGAGCTGCAGGCTCTGCCGCAAATCGGCGACCGAATGAGCTTTCTCTATCTTGAGCGCTGTGTTTTGAACCGTCAGGACAGCGCCATCACTGTGACCGATGGTGAGGGATATACGCACACTGTTTGCACGCGGGGGTGATCCTATAGGAGGAAAACGCATGAACGAAGAAACCAACTATTCCCCGCACTCGCGGGGGTGATCCCGAAACGCCATCAGGCATGTTCTAGAAGCCGCTCTATTCCCCGCACTCGCGGGGGTGATCCCTTAACTCCGATTTTTGTCAAAAAAGCACAAGGCCGGGAGATGTGTCCCCGCCTTGCTTATAGTAAGTATGATGCTAAAAAACTATGAATTATTTTGAATTTGCTCTTTACATAGTGCGTTACTTATGTTATAATAAAACCAAGCTAAAGCAAAGGAGGGGCAAGATGCCCGAAAGGAAGATAACAGCGCAGGAGCGCTGGCTCAAAGCAAACTCAGTAACACTCAGCATCCGGCTTATGCTGCGCACCGAGCAGGACATTATAGCTCGGCTTGACGAGGTGGACAGCAAAGCGGGCTACATTAAGCGGCTTATCCGTGAGGATATCGCCCGGCAGGAAAAAAGCGAGGGTTAAGCCCTCGCTTTCTATGCAAGATATGCTATTCCCCGCACTCGCGGGGGTGATCCTGACAGCTCGGTGAACTCTAAACGACCGTTGTACATCCCACCAATCCCCGCACGCGGCGTGTTCTGACTGAGGGGAAAAGGACTAAGCAAAAGCAAGGAGGCGAGAAACGAGGGAGTATGAGAGCAAAATATATTGGCAAGACGGATTTTCTAGTGCTCACTCACGGAAAGCTATATGAAATCCTCTCGGTCGAAAAGGACTGGTACAGAGTTATTGATGACAGCGGGGAGGACTATTTATACCCGCCGGAGCTGTTTGAGCTTTTAGAAGATTAAAAAACAAATCTGCGCTCCCCGTGCGGGATAAAAAGACGCACCGTGGATTTTCACGGTGCGCTTTGCGTAAATCAAAGAAATGCCGCTAAGGACATCAGTAGCTCGTGCGGGGCAAGCCCGCAGTCTACATTCCTTAGTGGCATTTCCGTCAGTTGAAAACCTTGCTACGCCGATAGGTGACAGCCCCCATCAATACGCCCGAAGCGAGCCGCAGTACAGTTTCCTAAACCATAATACAATATATTTCCAAAAATGTCAATGAAAAAATACTATACCGCGCGGAGACTCAAGCTATTTCACAACGACGTTTTTGTCGCCGCAGAGACGGCGCAGCTCCTCGATGAGTGCCTTATGAATTATGCAATGCGCGCCGAGCCGCTTTTTCTCCTGCTCACAGTAGATGACCAGCTGCTGCTCTCCCGGGAACATCGTCAGAAGCAGCTTGATGCGATGCAGACGCGCATCCTCGCGGTTCGGCAGCTTTACCCAGAGCTTTTGCTCCGGACGCGGCTCTTGGCGGGGCTCCTGTCGGCGCTCCTGCGGCATATATGCCATGTCGTTAATATTATACATGGTATCCACAATGAACTGCGGATCCTTCTCGTCGCGCACGGAGATACGCCCGCGCACGATGACGGTATTGTCCTCGCGCAGCACACCGCCGCAGGCGTCGATGACCTTCTGGAACGCCAGCATCTCCATCATACCGCTGTCGTCCTCAAGCTGAAGATAGCACATCATGGACTGATTTTTCGTCGGGCGCATCTTGAGCGAGGATATTACGCCCGCAATGGAAATGTACTGATTGTCGTGATACTTCTGCGGCCCGTCCTCGGCGGCAAAATCGTTCAGAATATCTCCGATGGGTATCGCGCCCGCCCTTCGAGCCTTGTCGCGGTATTCGTCCATGGGGTGACCGCTGAGATACAGCCCGGTCACTTCCTTTTCCATGGTCATTTTTTCTCGTGCGCTGAACTCTGCGACCTCGGGCATCGGTATAGTCTGTGCCGACGCGCTGCTTTGCCGGGCAAAGTCGCCGAAGAGGTCATACTGACCTGCGATGTTATCTCGCGCCGCCTGACTTATGCTGCCTATGACGGCGCCCGCTATCTGAAGCAGAGCCTTGCGCTTATAGCCCATGCTGTCAAAGGCACCGGCGCGGATGAGATTTTCCACGGCGCGGCGGTTCAGCTCCTTGCCGGACATACGGCGGCAGAAGTCCTCAAAGCTTGCAAAGTCGCCGTTTGCGCTGCGCTCGTTCACAAGCTCCTCGATGGCGCTCCAGCCTATACCCTTTATGGCGACAAGACCGAAGCGGATGTTTCCACCGGAGACGGTGAAGTTTGCGTCCGACTCGTTGACGTCCGGGGGTAAAAGCTGTATGCCGAGCTCACGACATTCGGCGATATACTCAGCGACCTTGGTGCTGCTGTCGAGCACGGAGGTGAGCAGCGCCGCCATATACTGCGGGGCGTAGTGGCGCTTCATATAGGCGGTGCGGTAGGCGACGATGGCATAGCTTACGGCATGAGCCTTATTGAAGGCGTAGCTTGCAAAGTCCAGTATCTCGTCATAGATGCTGTTAGCGACCGCCTCGGACACACCGTTTGCGACTGCGCCCGCGATGCCGCGCTCCGGGTCGCCATGGATAAAGGCCACGCGCTCGGCATCAATTACGCTGTGCTTTTTCTTGCTCATTGCGCGGCGTATCATATCCGCCTGACCGAGCGAGAAGCCCGCAAGACGGCGGAATATCTCGATGACCTGCTCCTGATACACGATGCAGCCGTAGGTGACGGAGAGTATCGGGCGCAGCAGCTCATGCTTATACCGCACCTTCTCCGGGTGGACGGAGCACTCAAGGAAGCGCGGGATGGAGTCCATGGGACCGGGGCGGTAGAGCGCGATAAGTGCGGTGATGTCCTCAATGCTCTGTGGGCGGAGGCTCATGCACACGCTGGTCATGCCGGAGCTTTCAAGCTGAAACACGCCGCTTGTGCGTCCGCTGCCGAGCATTTCGTAGGTGGGCTCGTCGTCCTCGGGCACTTTTTCTATGCAGAAATCCGGCTCCGTGCGCTGCACGAGCTTGACCGCGTCGTCGAGCACCGTGAGGTTTCGCAGACCGAGAAAGTCCATCTTGAGAAGCCCCAGCTCCTCAAGCGTCGTCATCTGGTACTGGCAGACGGGGTTGCCGTCGTTTGTCGAGAGCGGGACATACTCATAGACCGGCTTTTCGGTAATGACAACGCCCGCCGCATGGGTCGAGGCGTGGCGCGGCATGCCCTCCAGCGCCTTTGCAACGTCTATGAGCTGCTTTATTTCCGGATCCTTCTCGTACATCTCCTTGAGCGGCTTTGAGAGGGTAACTGCCTCGTCAAGCGTGATGTTCAGCGCACCCGGACCCGAGGGGACCTGCTTTGCGACGCTGTCCGTCTCCGCGTAGCTGACGGAGAGGGCGCGCCCCACGTCGCGTATCGCACCGCGTGCCGCCATGGTGCCGAAGGTGACTATCTGGGCGACGTGGTCATGACCGTAGAGCCGGTTGACATAGTCTATGACCTCGCCGCGGCGGTTGACGCAGAAGTCAACGTCGATATCCGGCATGGAGACTCGCTCAGGGTTCAGGAAGCGCTCGAAGAAGAGGCTGTATTTTATCGGGTCAACCTCCGTGATGTGCAGGCAGTAGGATACGACGCTGCCCGCCGCACTGCCGCGCCCGGGACCGACCGGGATGCCGTTTCGCTTGGCGTAGCCGATGAAGTCCGAGACTATGAGAAAATAGTCCACAAAGCCCATCTTGTTTATCATGCTCAGCTCATAATCGAGCTGCTTATGTACCTCGGGGCTGTCGGGGTAGCGCTCGGCAAAGCCCTTTTCGCAGAGCTTTTTCAGATACTCGTAGCTGTCGTGCTCACCCTCGGGGAGCTTGAAGCGCGGCAGATGATAGTGCCCGAACTCAAAGTCATAATTGCAGCGCTCGGCAATGTCGGCGGTGTTGTCGGAGGCCTCCTGCCAGTCGGGGAAGAGACTGCGCATCTCCTCCTCACTCTTGAGATACATCTCCTGCGACTCAAAGCGCAGACGATCCGGGTCGTTGACGGTCTTGCCCATCTGGATGCACATGAGCACGTCCTGATAATACGAGTCCGATTTGTCGATATAATGCGCGTCATTTGTGAGCACGAGCGGTATGCCGGTCTCCCGGTGTATCTGCAAAAGCCCCTGCGCGGCGCGCTTTTCCTCGGGGAGATTGTGATCCTGAATTTCAAGATAGAAGCCGTCCTTGCCAAAAAGCTCCTGCAATTCGAGAGCCTTTTCCTTGGCGGCGTTGTATTCGCCATGCAGCAGCTTCTGCGGAATTTCGCCCGCGAGACAGCCGGAAAGGCAGATAAGCCCCTCGCTGTGCTCGTGCAGCAGCGCCCAGTCTATGCGCGGCTTTATATAATAGCCGTCGGTGAAGGCCTTGGTGACGAGATAGCAAAGATTTTTATAGCCCTGCTCATTTTTGCACAGCAGTATAAGGTGAGTGTAGCCGCTGTCTAAAAAATGATCCTTGTCGTTTAAGCCGCGCGGCGCAACATAGACCTCGCAGCCGATAACGGGCTTTATCCCCGCCGCACGGCAGGCCTTATAAAAGGCGACCGCGCCGTACATTACCCCGTGATCGGTTATCGCAAGGGCGGTCTGACCGAGAGCCTTGGCCCTTTGGACAAGCGGCTCAATGCGGCAGGCGCCGTCGAGCAGGGAATACTCGGTATGCACATGTAAATGAACGAAAGCCATGCTTATTCCTCCGGCTTGAACGACATTATCTTTTTGAGCCTGTGCGACAGGCAGCTTTTTGTGACCGGCGGGTAGGAGAGCAGCGCAAGGTCGGATAAGCTTGCCTCCGGGTTTGCTATGCGCAGCAGCGCCGCGTCCTTTAAGGGCTCGGGCAGCGCGTCAATGCCGTACTCGCGCACGATGCGGCGTATCGCGTCTATCTGCTCCTGCGCGGCGGCGACCACCTTGTCGGCGTTTGCGGAGTCGCAGTTGACGCGGCGGGTGATGGTGTTGCGCATTTCCTTATCGACCTTGGCGGTCATTATGCTCATCGACGTGCCCATTGCGCCTATGGTCGTAAAGAAATCGGCGATATAGTCCGCCTGCTTGAAATACAGCAGCCAGTTGCCGCTGCGCTGAGTCTCCTTCGCGGTAAAGCCCAGCTCCAGCAGGACGGAATACGCCTCGCGGCTGACGCTGTGATGCGGCGTCGCAAGCTCAAGATGATAGCGCTTTTCGGGGTCGGTCACACTGCCGCCGGCAAGAAATGCTCCGCGTATGAAGGAGGCGCGGCAGCAGTCGTCCTCGATAACGCCGAAATTTATATGATGCGATACCGTGCCGTCGATTTCCGCGCCGAAGGCGTCAAATATCCGGCGGAGCTTCTCAGCATCGGTTATACGGAAGCTGCTTTTCCCGGTAGTATTCTCCTTCGGAAGCTGGTCAAAGCTCAAGCCGAAGGCGCGCTTAAACAGCCTCGGCAGTCTCGCGGCAAACTCCGGGCTTGCGGTTATGATGCGGATCTCCTGAGCCGAAAATGTGTTGCAGTAGAGCAGCACACCGTAGCTCTCCGCCAGCGCGCAGCACTTTTTGTCGATACGCAGCTGGCAAAGCTCCGCCTTGGCTTCGGAAGAAAAAGACATCGTCTACCTCACTTGTCCAAATCTCGGTTGATGTTTGTGGAGTCCATACCCTTGGAGAGGAGATGGTCATTGAGAGCGGCGGCGATTGCGACGCTGCGGTGCCGTCCTCCGGTGCAGCCGATGGCGATGGTAAGCCCCAGCTTGCCCTCCTCGATATACAGCGGCAGCAGGAACTCTATCATGTTTTCGAGCATATTCATAAATTCGCGCGTCTGCTGATAGCCGAAGACATAGTCGCGCACGGGGCGGTCAAGCCCGCACAGGGGGCGAAGATCCTCCACATAATAGGGATTAGGGAGAAAGCGCACGTCAAAGACGAGGTCCGCGTCCATCGGAAGCCCGTGCTTATAGCCGAAGGACATAACGTTTATCTCAAGCCCGCGCTTGCGCCCGTCATGTACGAATATGGTGAAGAGGCGGTTTTGCAGCATGCCGAGGGTGAGGTTTGAGGTGTTGATTATGTAGTCGGCGCGCTCACGCACCGGGGCAAGAAGCTGTTCCTCCTTGCGTATCGCGTCCTCAAAGCTGAGCCCCGGCGCTGCGAGCGGGTGAGGACGGCGCGACTCCTTATAGCGGCGCACCACGGTGGGAATGTCGCAGTCCATGTAAAGAATACGGCAGCCGCAGTCCATCGCGTTTAGCTCGTCGAGGGTTTTCAATAGCTCGCCGAAGCCGTCCTTCTCGCGCACGTCGGTGACAAGCGCGACCTTCTCATAGCGTCCGCCGGTTGCGATGCAGAGCTCGGCAAAGCGCGGCATCAGCGCCACCGGCATATTATCGACGCAGTAGTAGTCCAGATCCTCCAGAATATCCGCCGCTCGGCTCTTGCCCGCGCCGGAAAGCCCGGTGATTATAAGAAATTCCATGTTATTCCTCCGTGCCCTTGGGCGGAGCGCTCATATCGTTCACCTGAACGCTGTTGAGCTTCAGATCCGGCCCCTCGTCCACGAGCGCGTATTCCGGCGGCAGAATGATTATCTCCGGCTCAAGGAATATGCCGCGCTCCTTATATACGGTGTTTCGCACATGCATCATAAGCTCATATACGTCGTGGCTCGTCGCGCTTCCGGTGTTTACGACAAAGCCGGAGTGCTTGCTCGACACCTGCGCCCCGCCGACAGAGTAGCCCTTCAGACCGACCTCCTCTATGAGCGCGGCGGCGAAATAGCCCTCGGGACGCTTGAAGGCGCTGCCAGCGGAGGGGAGGTCAAGCGGCTGCTTTTCGCGGCGGCGCTCGTTGAGCTCGCGCATTTTTGCGGATATCTCGTCCTTATCTCCCGGCTGGAGGCGGAATACCGTGCTGAGTATCGCGGCGTTCATCTGCTGGAAGATGCTGCTGCGGTATGCAAACTTGCAGTTTTCGTTCGGCATCTCGTAAAGCCCCTGATCGGGCAGAAAGTAGAACACAACGCTTTCCACCGTGTCCTTGAGCTCGCCGCCGTATGCGCCCGCGTTCATGCGCACGCCGCCGCCGACCGTACCGGGTATGCCGGAGGCAAACTCAAGCCCCGTAAGCCCGTTTTGCTGCGCAAAGGAGGCAAGCTTTGCAAGCGATACGCCGGCCTCGGCATATATCGCGCCGTCCGGCAGCAGAAACATCTTGGTCAAATTCTCGGTGCTGATTATAAAGAGATCCTTTAGCCCCTCGTCGGGGAAGAGGATATTCGTACCGTTGCCGAGCAGGAGAGGGGAGACGTGGTGTGTTTTCAGCAGATGGCAGAGCTTTGAAAGTCCGCTCACGTCCTTCGGCGCGGCATAGGCGCGGACGGGACCTCCGATGTGGAAGGAGCAGTGCGCGCTCATCGGCTCGTTTTCAAGCAGCCTAAGCCCCGGCATCTTCTGCTTTATCTCAACTATGGCGTTTTCAAGCATTTCCATATAAATATTCTCCGTTTGATTTTGATAATATTATTAAATAAAAATTAGAGCGCGCCCGCATCTATCGCCTGATCGTGCGCGGCGGCGAGAGCCTCGGCGGCGTTATAGCCCATCTTCTTCTGGCGGTTATTCATCGCGGCAAGCTCAAGTATAACGGCGAGATTACGCCCGGGACGAACGGGAATGGTCACACGCGGGAGCGTAACGCCGAGTATGCTCTCCGTCTCGTCGATGATGCCGAGACGGTCATAGGCCTTGCCCTCTATCCACGGCTCCATCTTTACGACGAGGTCAATGCCGGACTCGGGCTTTACCGCGCCCACGCCGTAGATGTGCCGCACATTGATAACGCCTATGCCGCGCAGCTCCATGTAATAGCGTATAAGCTCCGGCGCAGTGCCGATAAGCGAGTCCTTGGTGATGCGCTTTATCTCCACCGCGTCGTCCGCGATAAGACGGTGACCGCGCTTTATAAGCTCCAGCGCCGTCTCGCTCTTGCCTATGCCGCTGTCGCCCATGAGCAGAACGCCCTCGCCGTAAATCTCGACGAGTACGCCGTGCATCGTGAGGCGCGGGGCAAGGTGAGTGTGGAGAGTGCTTATAATATCGGCCTGAAACTCCGAGGTGTCGGCGCCGGTGAGAAAAACGTTGCGGTCAAACTTTTCCGCCATTTCAAGGCACTCCGGGAAGGGCTCCATCCCGTGACATATGATAAGGGCGGAGATATCGTACTGCATGAAGCGCTCAAAGGCGATAAGCCGCTCCTCATGGCTGAGCGTATCAAGATATGTGCTCTCGACGCGGCCCATTATCTGTACGCGGTGCGGGTCAAAGTAGTTATAAAAGCCGGTGAGCTGCATCGCGGGGCGGTTTACGTCCGCGGTTATCAAGAGCGCCTTGTCATAGTCTGACGAGGTGTGCAGCGGCGTGAGCCCCAGCTCCTCGGCAATGGTTTTGAGTTTTACGGAATACTTGCTGCGCATGGCCATATCCTCCCGCCGCCCATGGGCGTGCTTATCTATTATAATATATATAATATATTAACCATTTTCGCCTGTTTTGGCAATATCTTTTACACGCATCCGGGCGTAAAATTTTATTTTGAAATATTACGCAAAAATTTAGCCCGCTTAACAAAAATTCCTCTTGCATTTAGGCTTTGCATCTGGTATTATATAAAAGCTGTCTATGCAGCAAACACAAGCAAGGAGGTGCTTCAATCCATGGCAAAGTGTCAGTTCTGTGAGAAGGATGTCGCTTTCGGCATACAGGTATCTCACTCCCACAGACGCTCCAACCGTACTTGGAAGCCGAACGTGAAGCGCGTCAAGGCCATAGTAGACGGTTCTCCCAAGCATGTTTACGTCTGCACTCGCTGCCTCCGCAGCGGCAAGGTCACCCGCGCTGTGTGATTTAATCTCTTAAATTACCCGAAACAAGCCTGTCGAGCAAACGACGGGCTTTTTTCGGTTTTGCAGAGACGGCGGCAAAGCCGAAAAAATAATATTATAAAAACAATGGGAGGACTCTGAAATGAAACTGTTGGAGCAGCGCATACTGCGTGACGGCAAGGTAAAGCCCGGCGGGATTCTCAAGGTTGACAGCTTCCTCAATCATCAGCTTGACCCGATGCTGATGCACGAGATGGCAAAGGAGCTGCGCCGTCTGTTTGACGGCGAGGGCGTGAACAAGATACTTACGATAGAGGCCTCCGGCATAGCGCTTGCGATAATGACCGGTCTGGAGTTTAGCTGCCCGGTCGTCTTTGCCAAAAAGAGCAAGTCCAAAAACATCTCCGACAGTGTGTACTCCGTCGAGGTCGAGTCCTTTACCCACGGCAATACGAATACGGTCTTTGTCTCCAAGGAGTATCTCAGTCCGAGCGACAGAATACTGATAACGGACGATTTTCTTGCCACCGGCGCCGCTCTCATCGGGCTTCGCGCCATTGCCGAGCAGGCGGGGGCAACGGTCGTCGGCGCGGGCATTGCCATCGAAAAGGCCTTCCAGGGCGGGGGAGATATCATGCGCCGCGAGGGTATGCGCGTCGAGTCGCTGGCGCGTATCGCGTCCATGAGTGACGACGGGCTGATATTTTGTGACTAAATCGCCATCGTTTGTGGACAATCCACAAAAATAGGGGCGTATAAATGTAAAAAAAGTCGAAACCGGGCACTTGACTTTTCTCGAGCGAACTGGTAAATTAGTATCATCAAATGCGCAAAAAAATGAATATTACTTTCGATATATAGCAAATAATATGGATTTGAAGTTTCTACCCGGACGCCGTAAATGACCGGACTATCGGAAGATGTATTATACCGAGGGGGGCATGTGCCTTGCCCCTTCATAATGCATTGACCGCGGTCTTGTTTGTCATTACTGCGGTCAATGCATTTTGTGTTTCGCGTATCTTTCCTGCATTTTGCAGTTTAGATAAAATACAAAAACTTTATGAGGAGATCAAAGAATGAAAAAGTTTGTTGCACTGCTGCTTGCTCTCGCTATGGTGTTTGCTCTGTGCGCTTGCGGCGAAGCTGCCCCCAAGCAGGATAGCACCACCCCCGCAGAAAACAATCAGCCCGCTGACAACGCAGCCGAGAACGGCTCCGCTGATGCCACCGCTCTCAAGGTCGGCTTTATCTTCCTGCACGATGAAAACTCCACCTACGACCTCAACTTCATGAACGCAGCTAAGGAAGCCTGCGAGAAGATGGGCGTCGAGTCCGTTTCCAAGACCAACATCCCCGAGGATCAGTCCTGCTACGAGGCCGCCGCTGAGCTGGCCGACGCCGGCTGCAACATCGTCTTCGCCGACAGCTTCGGTCACGAGGACTACATTATCCAGGCCGCCAAGGAGTTCCCCAACGTTCAGTTCTGCCACTCCACCGGCACCAAGGCTCACACCGAGGGTCTTGATAACTACCACAACGCATTCGCTTCCATCTATGAGGGTCGTTACCTCGCCGGTGTTGCTGCCGGTCTCAAACTCAACGAGATGATCGAAAACGGCGAGTTCGAGGCAGAGGATGCCAAGATCGGCTACGTCGGTGCATACACCTACGCAGAGGTCGTCTCCGGCTACACCTCCTTCTTCCTCGGCGCACGCTCCGTCTGCCCCACCGCTACCATGGAAGTAACTTTCACCGGCTCCTGGTACGATGAGACCGCTGAGAAGGAAGCTGCAAACCGCCTCATCGCCAACGGCTGCAAGCTCATCAGCCAGCACGCCGACTCCATGGGCGCTCCCACTGCCTGCGAGACCGCCGGTATCCCCAACGTCTCCTACAACGGCTCCACCATCTCCGCCTGCCCCAACACCTTCATCGTCTCCTCCAGAATTGACTGGGCTCCCTACTACGAGTTCGTTATCAACGCCGTTGCCAACGGTGAGAGCATCGACGCTGACTGGACCGGCACCCTTGCCACCGGCTCCGTCGTTCTGACCGAGGTCAACGAGGCTGCTGCCGCTGCCGGCACCGCCGAGAAGATCGCCGAGGTCAAGGCCGCACTTGAGGCCGGCACCATCCACGTCTTTGACGTCACCACCTTCACCGTCGGCGGCGAGACTCTCGCAAGCTACATGGCTGACGTTGACACCGACGCCAACTACGAGGCTGACACCGAGGTTATCTTCGACGGCTACTTCCACGAGTCCGAGATGCGCTCCGCTCCTTACTTCGACCTGCGCATCGACGGCATCACCCTGCTCGACGAGGCATACTAAGCTATAATATTTTCATCCGGCAGACCCGTACACCGGGCCTGCCGGGTGTTTCCCCATTTAGCTACTGCAAAGGGCAGCGCAGATTTTCAACCGCTGCGCTGCCCTTTGCAGTATTTTCGGCGTACTGCGTCGATATGGTTTGACTTTATACGACATTATATAATATAATAACTCAGTTATGATATTCTTCCGATAAGGAGTTGACGCCCTTGGACAGCAAGCATGCCGCAGTAAGGATGCGCAATATTACAAAGACCTTCGGCCCGGTCGTGGCAAACGACAAGGTATGGCTCGATATCTATCGCGGTGAAATTCTCGCCCTGCTCGGAGAAAACGGCAGCGGCAAGACCACACTGATGAATATGCTCTCCGGCATCTATTTTCCGGACGAGGGGCAGATTTTCATTGACGACAAGGAGGTCGTTATCCGCTCACCGAAGGATGCGTTCGACCATGGCATAGGCATGATACACCAGCATTTTAAGCTGGTCGATGTGCTGACCGCGGCGGAGAATATAGTCCTCGGGCTCAAGGAGCCGGGCAGGCTCAATATGGAGGCCGTCGCTCAGCGCGTGCGCGATATCTGCGACAAGTACGGCTTTGACATTGACCCGAAGCAGAAGATTTATGATATGTCCGTCTCTCAGAAGCAGACCGTCGAGATAATCAAGGTGCTCTATCGCGGCGCGGATATCCTCATTCTGGACGAGCCCACCGCCGTTTTGACCCCGCAGGAGACGGATAAGCTCTTTGCCGTGCTTCGCAATATGCGTGACGCGGGCAAGGCCATAGTCATAATCACGCATAAAATGCACGAGGTCGAGGATCTCTCCGACCGTGTTGCCGTACTGCGCCACGGGCAGTTTATCGGCGATATGCCGACCAAGACCACAAACGCACAGGAGATGACCAACATGATGGTCGGTCATCCCGTTACGCTCAACATAGAGCGTCCCGAGCCCGTTGACCCCAAGCCGCGCATCGAGGTCAAGAACCTGAGCGTTCGCAGCATAGACGGCATACTCAAGCTTGACGACGTTTCCTTTACCGCAAACTCCGGTGAAATTCTCGGCATCGCGGGCATCTCCGGCTGCGGTCAGAAGGAGCTGCTTGAGGCTATCGCGGGGCTTCAGCCCATCGAGAGCGGCAGCATATGCTACGTCGAGGATAACGGCGAGCGCGAGGAGATAATCGGCAAGGATCCGCTTGCCATCGCCGAAATGGGCGTCTCACTGAGCTTTGTCCCCGAGGACAGACTCGGTATGGGTCTTGTCGGCAGCATGGATCTGGCGGATAACATGATGCTCCGCTCCTTCAGAAAGGGCCGCGGACTCTTTACGGACAGAAAGTCCCCCCGCAAGCTTGCGCAGAACGTGGTCGAGGAGCTTGAGGTCAGCACCCCCGGCATAAGTACTCCCGTGCGCCGTCTCTCCGGCGGCAACGTGCAGAAGGTGCTGGTCGGCCGTGAAATAGCCTCCGCGCCCACGGTGCTGCTCACAGCCTACGCCGTGCGCGGACTGGATATCAACTCTTCCTATACTATTTATGAGCTTATAAACAAGCAGAAGGCAGCAGGCGTCGCCGTTATCTACGTCGGCGAGGATCTGGACGTGCTGCTGGAGCTTGCGGACAGAATACTCGTCCTTTGCGGCGGCAAGGTCAGCGGCGTAGTCGAGGGACGCGGCGCGACCAAGCGCGAGGTCGGCATGATGATGACAAAGCTGGGAGGTAAGGCCGATGAATAAGCAGAATAACGGCCCTCTGTTCCATATAGTAAAGCGCGGCGCACTGCCCTGGTATCAGGCGTGGAGCATCCGTGCGGCGGCTATCGTGCTGGCGCTGCTGTTCTGCGCGCTGGTGACGAGCCTCTTGACCGGCGAAAACCCCATTCAGGTCTATTCCACGATGATTTACGGCGCGGTCGGAACTCCGCGTAAGATTTGGATACTCGGTCAGAATATCGCGCTGCTTCTCTGCGTGTCTCTGGCCATCACTCCCGCCTTCCGTATGCGCTTTTGGAACATCGGCGGCGAGGGGCAGGTGCTTGCGGGCGCGCTTACGGCTGCGGCATGCATGATTTGCCTTGCCGATAAGCTGCCTAACTGGGCGCTCATCGCGGTCATGGCGGTATCGAGTATCGCCGCCGGCGCGGTTTGGGGTCTTATCCCCGCCATCTTCAAGGCAAAGTGGAACACAAACGAGACGCTTTTCACCCTGATGATGAACTATGTCGCAACTCAACTTGTCGCATACTTCGTCATCATCTGGGAGTCTCCCAAGGGCTCCGGCAAGGTCGGCATCATAAATCAGTCCACCGAGCTCGGCTGGCTGCCCGTTATCGGACATTATAAATACCTGCTCAACATCATTATCGTGGCGCTGCTGACGATAGGGATGTTTATCTACCTCAATTACTCAAAGCACGGCTATGAGATAGCCGTCGTCGGCGAGAGCGAGCGCACCGCGCGCTATGTCGGCATCAAGGTCGAGAGGGTCATTATCCGCACGATGCTGCTCTCCGGCGCGATATGCGGTATCGCGGGTCTGCTGCTCGTCGGCGGCACCGACCATACCATATCCACAACGCTTGCGGGCGGCCGCGGCTTTACGGCGGTCATGGTGTCGTGGCTTGCAAAGTTCAATCCTATCTTTATGATTTTGACAAGCTTCCTGCTCGTGTTCCTCGACAGGGGAGCGGGCGAGATATCCACGACCTTCGGCCTCAACCATTCCTTTGCCGATATTCTCACCGGCATTATCCTCTTCTTCATCATCGGAAGCGAGTTCTTTATTACCTATAAAATCAGCTTCCGCCGCAGCGCGAAGAGCGTCGAGAAGAGCGAGGCTCCCGCAAAGACCGAAAAGTCCGAAAATGAAGGAGGGGCAGGCAATGTTTGATTTTGTTTCCTTTATCCCCAGAGCCATCATGCAGGGCATACCGCTGCTCTTCGGCAGCACCGGCGAAACGCTCACCGAAAAATCCGGCAACCTTAACCTTGGTATCCCCGGCGTTATGTATGTCGGCGGCATCAGCGGCGTTATCGGCGCGTTTCTCTATGAGCAGTCCGCGGCGGGCAACATGAACGGCTTTCTGGCCATTATGATACCGCTGCTCTCCTCGCTTATCGGCTCGCTCATCATGGGGCTTATCTACTGCTTTTTGACCGTATCCCTGCGCGCAAACCAGAATGTCACCGGTCTTGCGCTGACCACCTTCGGCGTCGGCTTCGGCAACTTCTTCGGCGGCTCGCTGATAAAGCTCACCGGCAGCGAGGTGCCCTCTATCGCGCTCTCCGCGACGAGCAGCTATTTCAGCCGTGCCCTTCCCTTTGCGGATAAGCTCGGATGGTTCGGCAAGATATTCCTGTCCTACGGCTTTCTGGCATACCTTGCGGTGATTATCGCTATCATTGCGGCGTATGTGCTCAAGCGCACCCGCATCGGCCTCCAGCTCCGCGCAGTCGGTGAGAGCCCGAACACGGCGGACGCAGCCGGTATCAACGTCAATAAGTATAAATACATGGCGACCTGCATCGGCAGCATGATAGCGGGTCTCGGCGGACTCTACTATGTTATGGACTATGCCTGCGGCGTGTGGTCAAACGATGCCTTCGGTGACCGCGGCTGGCTTGCGATAGCGCTCGTTATATTCACGATTTGGCGTCCCAATGTCGGCATAATCTCCTCGTTCCTGTTCGGCGGGCTCTATATTCTCTATATCTTCATCCCGAGCGGCATGAACTTTGCGATGAAGGAGCTTTACAAGATGCTGCCCTACATTGTAACCATCATCGTCCTTGTTATAACCAGCATGCGCAATAAGCGCGAAAATCAGCCCCCCGCCTCACTCGGTCTTGCCTACTTCCGAGAAGAACGGTAATTTAATTATTATACTATAAAAATAGTGTGCGAGTTAATTTTCGCACACTATTTTTAGCGTGAAGGCTATGGCTTGTTGTAATCCGTTTTTGCTTGTGTTATTATTTTTGTGATGGATGGTACAAGGGAGTGAAGCGTATGGCGGCTCAAGACGGTAAAACAAAATATCCGATTATAATGGTACACGGAGTCGGCTTTCGGGATCTGAAATGGCCGCTGTATTGGGGAAGAATCCCGAGTGCACTCACCGGCATTGGGGCTGAGCTTCTCTACGGGCAGCAGGATTGCTGGGCGCGTATTGAGGACAATGCAAGGACGCTCAAGGCAAGAATAAGACAAATCGTGGACGAAAGCGGCTCGGAAAAAGTAAATATTATCGCACATTCCAAGGGCGGGCTTGAGGCTCGAATGGCAGCATCCTCTCTCGGGATGGCTGGACAAATTGCGAGCATTACCACAATAGGAACTCCGCACCGGGGCTCAAAAACCATCGACAAGCTGCTGAAAGCCCCCGACGCTCTTTTCAACGTTGCTTCCTTTGCCGTTGACAACTGGATAGGGCTTATCGGCGACACAAAGCCAAACTTCTACGCAGTCTGCAAGGATTTTTCTACGGCTTATGCAGAAAAGTTTAATAGGCAAAACCCGGATGCACCGGGCGTATATTATCAGAGCTTTACGGGGCTAATGCGCTCTCCGCTCTCAGATATAAACCTTTCAACAGCAAACCTTATCATTAAAATGATAGAGGGCGACAATGACGGTTTGGTAAGCGTTGAGTCCGCTAAGTGGGGAGAGTCCTTTACTCTGCTGACGGGATGCAGTGGCAGAGGGGTTTCTCATTATGATGAGATAGATTTCAGGCGCGCTCCGCTATCATCAAGAAGAGACGGTGAGGGAGTATCGGATATTTGCGAGGTCTATAAATCTATCGTGACGGACTTGGCCAAGCGCGGCTTCTGACTCTTGTTCCCCAAAATAATCCGCCGAAAATTTTCGCACACTATTTTTTCAGCTTTCCGGGACTCATGCCGAAGCTCTCGCGGAAGGCGCGGTGAAAGGACGAATAATCCGTAAAGCCGCTGTCGAGAGCGGCCTTTGCAGCGGGGGTGCCCTCGCGGATGAGCCGCGCCGCGTTTACAAGCCGCTTCTGCCGCACATAGGCATGGACGGTCACGCCGGTCTGAGCCTTGAAAAGCCGCATAAAATGATATTTACTCAAAAAAACCTGCTCGGAAAGCGCATCCACGCTCAGCTCTCCGCATAGATTTTCATTGATATACGACATCACCCGCACTATCTTCGGGTCGTATTGGCGCTCGGTCTGCGCAGCTCCCGCGCCGCTGCCGGCGGAAATTCGACGTATGCGGATGAGAAGCTGCATTATCAGAGTGTCGCGCATGGCCTGTGCCCCGGCGCTTTTGTCGCGCTCGTAGCGCTCAAATTCTCGCAGACAGCCCTCAAGCTCTGCGCGCTCTTCCGCGCTCGGTATCAGCAGATGCCGCCCCAGCCGGTCGGCCGCATCAAAGCTGTCCATTATCCCGGCATCGGGAAAAATGCGCTCAAAATACTTGCGGTCAAGATAGATTATCACGCGCTCGTATGGCTCACTCTTGTCAATCAGCGCCTTGTGTATCGTGTGATGCTTCACAAGCAGCAGCGACCACGGCTCCAGCGCGTACACCTCACTCTCGACAAAATAATCCACGCGCCCCGACAGGAGAAGCACTATCTTGTCAAACTCGTGAAAGTGAAAATCGCGCTCCTGCCCGGCGGTGTCGCGCAGATGAAAGTAGTGATAGTTCTCGCGCAGATAGCCCTCGCGCGCAAATGCGTTATTTTTCGCCATGCTTCACCTCCGATGCTTGCTTGAAGCGTATTATACAGCATTTTTTGCAATGTTTCAAGCACTCACCGCAATTTACATTGCATAATTTCGCAAATATAATAGTATCGCAATTAAGTGTTAAAAGGAGAGCCTATCATGTCAAAATCCAGACGCTTCTTAAAGGACTATTGGTTCATACTCTCGATGCTCACCGGCATTATCGCAGGCTGCGTTGTCGGCGCGGTCTGGCCGGGAGCCACCTGCCTCGAGCCGCTCGGAACCGTGTTTATAAACATGATGTTCTGCGTCGTGGTGCCGATGGTGTTCTGCTCCATCGCTTCCGCCATCGCAAACATGGGCAATGTCAAGCGCGCCGGTAAGGTGCTCGGCGTGACGGTTGCGACCTTCATGGTCACGGCAGCCATCGCCGCAGTGCTCATGTACATACTCTGCCGTTGCATCCCGCTCGTCAAGGGCGAATACCCCGCCGTTCAGGGCGAGGTCGGCGCAACGCTCGGCGTTGCGGATATGATCATCAACTTCTTCACCAAGCCCGACTTCGGTGAGCTGTGGAGCCGCAAGGCGATACTTCCGCTGATAATCGCGGCGATAATCTTCGGCTTCGGCGTGCAGCTTTCCGGCGGCAAGGAGACCCTTACCGCAAAGTTCCTCGCCGACCTCACCAACTGCCTGATGAAGGTCATCAAGCTCATCACCTACTATGCACCCATCGGCTTCTTCGGCTTCTTCGCCTATCTCGTCGCCTACTACGGCCCCGAACTCATCGGCGACTACGGCCGCACCCTGATAATCTATTACGTGATGTGCTTTGCATATATGCTCATCTCCTCGCCCATTTACGCCCGCTTCGGCGGCGGCAAGGGCGCGGCAAAGGTCATGTTCCAGCACCTGCTCAAGCCCGCGGCCGTCTCCTTCGGCACCTGCTCCTCCGTAGCGACTATCCCGACCAACATGGAGGTCGCTGAGGACACCGGCATCTCCAAGGACGTCAGCGAAATAGTCCTGCCCCTCGGCGCGACGATGCACATGGACGGCTCTGCAATGAGCGCGATAATCAAGGTCGCCTTCCTCTTCGGTATGTTCGGCATGGACTTCGGCACCAAGGAAGCTATACTTGCGATAATCGTCGCAGTGTTCTCCTCCGTTGCAATGTCCGGCGTGCCGGGCGGCGGCGGTACCGGCGAGCTTGTGCTCTGCACGATCTTCTTCCCCGACAACCTTGCCATTGCCTATACCGTAGCGCTTGCTCTGGGCAATCTGGTCGATCCTCCGGCAACCATGGTCAATGCCGCCGGTGACTACGTTGTCTCCTTCATCGTCTCCCGCTTTGTTGACGGCAAGGATTGGCTGCAAAAAAAGCTGCATCCCGCAAATGCTCAGAAGGCGGAATAATGGATATTCAGGTCGGAGATATCCTGACGATGAAAAAGGAGCACCCCTGCGGCAGCAGGCAGTGGGAGGTGCTGCGCACGGGAGCAGACTTCCGCCTGCGCTGCTGCGGCTGCGGGCATGAGGTTATGGGACCGCGCTCAAAGTTTGAGAAAAACATCCGTCAGGTACAGAGATGAATTATGTGTATATCCTGCGCTGCGGAGACGGCAGCCTCTACACCGGCTGGACAAATGACCTCGCCGCACGTCTTGAGTCGCACCGGAGCGGACGCGGCGGAAAATATACGCGCTCGCATCTGCCCGTAGAGCTTGCCTATAGCGAGGAGTACGTCTCAAGGGAGGACGCAATGCGCCGAGAATGGCAGATAAAGCAGCTCACCCGGACGCAGAAGCTGAAACTCATAGACGGCAAGAAATAAGCAAAAACGTCCCACTGCACGAAAACACCGCAGTGGGACGTTTTTTAGCCTTCGCCCTGCATTATAAGGACTATTTCTTTATATGCGCCATTGAAGATATCCGTTTTCCGCTCGCCATGGGCTGAGCTGTGGCGCTTTAGCTTTATTACGAGCCTTCCCTCGGATGGGGCTTCTACAAGTCCGCAAACAAGGACGGCGCGGCTTGATGCATCATATTCTTTTATGACTGAGGGCAGATTAGCTCACTTTACCTTTCCCTATAGCGTGAGACGCGGTTTGAATCGGTATTTATCCAAACAACAAAATTTATGATGAGCTTTACGGCGGCGAAGAACATAAGCACATACAGGCTCTTCAGCCCCATAAAAGCATTGCTCGCGATGATTATGGCGTACTGAGGGATGAGCGTAAAGAGGACAGCAAGATATATCCTGTGATATACCGTAAATACAGCAATATTTCTCTCTAAATTTGCTTTAACAAAAGAGAGAAGAATTTTTTCCTTGGGGCTTTGTGCGGAATATATCCTCTCAGCGTGCTTCCGATTCTTCTTTTGCCTTAGAAATTCAAGAATAAATTTTCTCAAGTCGGCTATGGTGATAGTATCCAGAAGCAGCATGGCAAAAACAGAATATACTATTACCCGCATTATGGCCCACCTACCTCATTGAGCATATATTTTTATAATACACATTCCGCGAGACAAAAGCAAGTGCTTCGGCGCAAAAAAGCCTCTTTCCGCAATACAGCGGAAAGAGGCTTTAATATTAAGCAGTAAATCAGGCCTTACGAACCTTGTCCATGTGACGGGTCAGGTCGAGCATCTTGTTGGAGAAGCCCCACTCGTTGTCGTACCAAGCCATGAGCTTGACAAAGTTGTCGTTGAGTGCAAGACCGGCCTTTGCGTCAAAGATGGAGGTGTGAGCATCGGTCTTGAAGTCGGAGGAAACAACTTCCTCGTCAACGTACTCGAGAACGCCCTTCATGGAGCCCTCGGAGGCGGCCTTCATTGCAGCGCAGATCTCCTCGTAGGAGGCGCCCTTCTCGAGGCGGACGGTCAGGTCAACGATGGAGACGTCGCCGGAGGGGATACGCATGGAGGTGCCGGTCAGCTTGCCCTTGAGCTCGGGGATGACCTTGCCGACTGCCTTTGCAGCGCCGGTGGAGGTGGGGATGATGTTGTTGTAGATGGAGCGGCCGAGTCTCCAGTTCTTCTTGGAGAAGCCGTCAACAACTGCCTGAGTAGCGGTGGAGGCATGAACGGTGGTCATGAGACCCTCGACGATGCCGAAGTTGTCGTTGAGAACCTTTGCCATAGGAGCAAGGCAGTTGGTGGTGCAGGATGCGTTGGAGACAAACTGCATATCGGGGCTGTACTTCTCGAGGTTAACGCCGCAGACGAACATCGGGGTATCGTCCTTTGCGGGGCCGGACATGACGACGACCTTTGCGCCGGCGTCGATGTGGGGCTGTGCAGACTCCTTGGTGAGGAAGCGGCCGGTGCACTCGAGCACGTACTCTACGCCAAGCTCACCCCAGGGCAGGAAAGCGGGATCACGGTACTTGCTGTCGGAAAGAACCTTAACGGTCTTGCCGTCAACGGTGAGGGTGCTGGTCTCGTCATCGCCGACGACGCTGCCGTCGAAGCGGCCGTGAACGGTGTCATACTTGATGGCGTATGCCAGCTGGCTTGCGGGGTGACCGGGAGCGTTTATCGCTACGACCTCGATATCATCAGCCTTGATAGCTGCTCTGAAGGTCAGAGAACCGATACGACCGAAACCATTGATGCCAACTTTGATCATTTTAGTATCCTCCATAAATAAATAATTAACTCAGTCATGCTTGGCGCAGGCAATCAATCCCTTACTAAGCGTCTAAATTGTAACATATAATATCAACAAAAATCAATATTTCAGCCTATCTATTTTGACCAAAAAAGTGCCGAAAATTACGCCTTTTTTCACCTTTTGGCAGGCTTGATATTGTATATTTTGTCGATGTTTGCTAAAATAGGACTGTAGGAAGAGCCTAAACGCCGGAATTTTGCTTTTACGGCGCCAAAAACACGACTGCATGGAGGAAGAACATGTATCAGATCGCCGAGCAGCTGCTTTCGCTCTCGAACGAGGCAGCCATATTCGTCAGACATTCAAAAATAGCCTATGCAAACGCCGCCGCCGAGCTTGTTTTGGGGCGCGGCTGCGCGGGAAGCAGTGTGCGCACGGCGCTCGGACCGGAGCTTGCGGGTGCGCAGGCGGCAAGCTTTGTCGCCGATGTGCCGATAGGCGGGAAGCGCTACGCGGTGCGAGTCTCCCCGGCGGGTGACGGGCAGGCATATTTCCTCTCCCCGGCGGATATCGAGCCGCCCACGCTCGACGACGATATGATAAGCGCGATGCGGAGCGTTTTGATGAGCATAAATCTATCCTGCACTCTTGGGCGAGCCCGTGTCGAGCAGCTTGGGGACGAGGAGCTGAACAAATGCTTTATCAGTACGACGCGGGCTTACTATATGCTTACGCGCATACTCTCAAATGCCTCGATGCTCGCGGGGCTTACCGCCGGTACCTTCCCCTTTCAGGCGACATCTGTTGACCTCACGGAGCTTTGCCTGAGCATAGTCGCCTCCGTCAGGGAGATATTCAGCGGTGTCGAGCTGCGGACGAATTTCCCGCAGGAGGCAGTGGTATATGGCGACAGGGCGCTTTTGCAGCAGGCGATACTGAATTTGCTCTCCAACTGCTTCGGTCATGCCTCCGGGCTGAGCTGCGTGTCGATAAGTCTCCTCGATTGCAGCGACAGAGTCGTGCTCTCGGTCACGGACGACGGCTGCGGCATAGAGCAGGCGGTCATAAACTCCGTATTCAATAAGCCCTGCAACGAGGAGCCGCTGCGTATTTCACGCGGCGCGAGAACGGGGCTTGATTTGGTGCGCGCCGTAGCCCAGCGGCACAAGGGCAGCGTGATCATAGAGAGCAGACCCGAGCGGGGCACTACCGTGCGTCTGTCACTGTCAAAGGGCATACTGCCTGCAAGCGCCTTCTTCTCTCACGGCCAGAGCTACAGTCTGCCGCATACGGCGCTATATACCGGGCTTGCCGACTGCCTGCCCGAGGATTATTTCAAGGCTGCGTTCCACGACTGAAATTAAAGCTCAAGATATCCCTTCAGAACCTTCAGCGTGTTATATACGCCGTCGATGTGGCTGCGCTCGTAGCCGTGGCTTGCGTACACGCCGGAGCCGATAAGCCCGTGGCGGATATCGCTGCCCGCGCTCAGAGTCGCCTCCACGTCGGAGCCGTAGTGCGGATATACGTCAACGGCGTAGTCCGCGCCCTCAGCCTTTGCCGCCGCGATGAGCTTGCCGACGACCTCATAGCTGTAGGGACCGCCGGAGTCCTTCGCGCAGATGGAGACCTGCCGCTCGGTGCAGCAAAGCCCCTCGCCGACACAGCCCATATCCACGCTTATAGCCTCCGTTACGCCGACCGGGACGGAGGCTGCGCCGCCGTGACCGACCTCCTCATAGACCGTGACATGAGCATAGACGCGGCGTGAGGGGGTCTTTCCCTCGTCCTTCATGTATTTTGCAAGACCGAGAAGTATGCCCACGGAGAGCTTGTCGTCGAGGAAACGGCTCTTTATATAGCCCGAGGCCGTAACCCTTGTGCGCGGCTCAAAGCAGACAATATCGCCGACCTCAACTCCGAGGGCGCGGACATCCTCGGCGGAGCTTACGTCCTCGTCGAGCAGCAGCTCCGTGGTGTCAAAGCTGCGCTTGGTGTCGGTATAGCTGCCGTTGACATGGACGGAGGCATTGCAAAGCTGCAACGTGCCCTCAATGACCGCACCGCTGCGGGTATAAACTCTCGCGTTCTCCGCCTCGCAGTTTTCGGCGCGCAGACCGCCGAGGTTGGTAAGCCTCAGACGTCCGCTGCTCTTTATCTCCGCCACCATCGCGCCCAGCGTGTCGGTGTGCGCCTCGAGCAGCAGGGCGTCATTTTCGTTTTCGCCGCCGAGATTTATGAGCACGCCGCCCTTGCCGGTGATTTTTGCCTCATAGCCGAGTGACTCAAAGCGTGCCTTGACCCAGTCTGCCGCCATGAAGGTGAAGCCGGAGGGACTGTCTATGCCCAGGAGATTGACTGCCTCGCCGAGTGCGTAATCCGCATATTTTTTGTCCATGATATTCTCCATAATATAGGCTCCTTTTAATTAACTATTGTAATACTATGCGCCCATAATAGCACAGCGCCGCGCCTCCCGCAAGAGCGACCACAGCAGATTGCACAATTTTGGAGCCTGAATATTGGCTTGCATAATAAGGGCGTGGACGCTATAATATATATGGCTCAATTTGGGCTAAACTGACTGCGTGCATGGCTCTCCATGACTCAGCCATGTACAGCATTAATAAGGAGGAGTTTAACATTCCCTGTGACTCGGGGTGCGGCAGTGTGGAGACCTGTCGTAATGCGGGTGGCTATGCCCCTGCGAGGCCGATGCGGGCGGAGGTCCGGCGGTCGGAGTCGGCAGTATGGCAACTGTAGTTCTCAAAAACGTAAAGAAGATTTACCCGTTCATCAGCGGCGAGGGTAAGAAGAAAAAGAAAAAGGCGGACGAGCCGGAAGAGAAGAAGGTCAACCTTCAGATAACCGAGCAGGGCGTTGTCGCGGTTCAGGAGTTCAATCTTGAGATCGCCGACAAGGAATTTATCGTTCTGGTCGGACCCTCCGGCTGCGGCAAGTCCACCACTCTGCGCATGGTCGCAGGTCTGGAGGAGATCACCGAGGGCGAGCTGTATATCGACGGCAAGCTCATGAACGACGTCGCCCCCAAGGATCGTGACATCGCAATGGTCTTCCAGAACTATGCTCTTTACCCGCACATGACCGTGTATGAAAACATGGCCTTCTCCCTCAAGCTGCGCAAGGAGAAAAAGGACGTCATCGACCAGAAGGTTCGTGAGGCAGCCGAGATACTTGACATTACCCAGTACCTCGACCGTAAGCCTAAGGCTCTGTCCGGCGGTCAGCGTCAGCGTGTCGCCATCGGCCGCGCCATAGTGCGTGACCCCGCCGTCTTCCTCATGGACGAGCCGCTCTCCAACCTGGACGCAAAGCTGCGTAACCAGATGCGCGCCGAGATAATCAAGCTGCGTGAGCGTATAGATACCACCTTTATATATGTTACCCACGACCAGACCGAGGCTATGACTCTGGGCGACCGTATCGTCATCATGCGCGACGGCTACATCCAGCAGATCGGCACCCCGCAGGAGGTCTTTAACAATCCCCGCAACCTCTTCGTCGCAGGCTTCATCGGCACCCCGCAGATGAACTTCTTCGACGGCAAGCTCATCCGCGAGGGCGAGAAGTTCTTCGTCGAGCTCGGCGGCTACAGAGTGGAGCTTGACAGCGAGAAGGAAGCGCGCCTGCTTGCAAACGATGTTCAGTCTCAGGACGTCACCCTCGGCGTTCGTCCCGAGCATACCACCATCGGCGATAGCGGCATTGAAGCGAAGGTTGACGTGTCCGAGATGATGGGCTCCTCCGTCCATCTGCACGTTTCCGCAGAGGGCAAGGACGTTATCATCATCGTCCCGACCATCGATATGAAGGGTCACTACGCCATGGGCGACACCGTGCACTTCAAATTTGAGGGCAACGTCGCACATGTGTTCAGCAAGGAAACCGAAAAGAACCTTGAGTGGTAAGAATATAAAATATAAAGCAAAAAATCTCCCCAGATCGGGGAGATTTTTTATAATTTATGCATCATTCGACGCTTATCATGTAATAATAAACGGGCTGACCGCCGGAGACAACACTGACCTCCGCATCGGGGAAGCAGTCAACAATGGTCTTTGCAGCCTCCTGAGCGTCCGCCTCATGGACGTCCGCACCGTAATACACGGTGATGAACTCGGGGCAGATCTCGTCAAAGGCCCAGCTAAGCTCCTTAAAGAGCGTCTTGATATTCGTATAGCTGCCGAGAAGCGCGCCGTCCATCAGCGCCAGATACTCGCCCGCGTGGATAACGTGACCGTCAAAGTCGGAGTCGCGCGCGGCGTAGGTCACCATAGCAGTGTGAACGTGCGAAATGGCCTCCTTCATGTCCGCCACAAGCTGCTCCTCGCTGCTTTCGGGGTTGAAGTTCAGCAGCGCCGATATGCCCTGCGGCACGGTCTTTGTCGGCATGACTATGACCTTTTTCTCCGTCAGCGGAACACACTGCTCCGCCGCCATGATGATGTTCTTGTTGTTCGGGAAAACAAAAACGGTGGAGGCCGGAGTGCGGTTTATCTCCTTGAGGATATCGTTCGTAGAGGGATTCATGGTCTGACCGCCGGTGACTATCGCGTCCGCGCCAAGCTCTCTGAAAAGAGACTCCATGCCAGCGCCTGCGCAGACCGTGACAATGCCGTATTCCTTCTCGGGGGCGGCGATCGCCTCCTCGCCGGACTCGGCGGCCTCAAGCTCGGACTCTATCTGCTCAAGATCATCCGTGCTCTGTGCCTTCTTGCCGACAAGAATATCGTCATGCTGAGTGCGCATATTCTCGATTTTTGCAAGCTCCAGAGTACCGTACTTCTGCGACTCGTTGAGCGCATCGCCGGGGATATTCGTATGAACATGGACCTTGAACGACTCGTCATCCTCGCCGATGACCAGAGAATCGCCAATGCTGTTGAGATATGCGCGCAGCGGCTCAAGGTCAACGTCGGGGTCGTTCTTGCGGACTATATACACCGTGTCAAAGGCAAAGGTGATGTCCTCAGTGTCGAACACCTCGAATGCAGTCTTCTCCTCGACCTGAGCCTTCGGCTTTGCGGCGCTCGCAGGAGCAGTGACCTCGCCGCGCAGGGAGGCGAGCATCGCCTTGAGTATCGTCATAAAGCCCATGCCGCCCGCGTCCACAACGCCGGCCTTCTTGAGCACGGGGTTGAGGTTTACGGTGTCCTCAAGCGCCTCGTCGCCTGCGCGTATCGCACATTCGAGCATACCCTCAAGCGTCGCGCCGACGTTTGCAGCCTCGACCGCAGCAGCGGCGGAAAGACGGGAGACCGTCAGTATCGTGCCCTCGGCGGGCTTCATAACGGCCTTGTACGCCGCGCTCACACCGTCGGACAGAGCGGCGGCAAATTCGACCGAACCCGCAGTCTCGGTGCCCTTGAGCCGCTTGGATATACCGCGAAACAGCAGCGACAGAATAACGCCGGAGTTGCCGCGCGCACCGCGCAGCAGCGCGGAGGCGACGCAGGAAGCGGCAGCGTCGATAGAGTCAAAGCTCTTTTTGCGCAGCTCGCTTGCGGCGCTGTTCATGGTGAGGCTCATATTGGTGCCGGTGTCTCCATCGGGCACGGGGAATACGTTAAGGTCGTTGATTATCTGAATATTGTCGCTGAGCGCGGCGTCCGCGCAGAGCATCATTTCTTTGAACGCCGCAGCGTCAATATAATCTCTCAAGTGAAACACCTCCGGGGCAAGCAGGCTTACCCGATAATTGTATCTATATAAACATCCACGCTCTTTACGGGTACGCCGGTGGACTTGGCGAGCTTGTAGCTTACCTCGTTCATAATGCTGCGGGAGACGGCGCTGAAATTGACTCCGCGGTCTACTCCGATGTGAAGCTCAAGCGAAACGCTGCCCGCATCGTCAAAATGCACTACGATGCCCTTCGACATGGACTCGCGCCTGAGAAGCTGCCACGGGCCGCCCTCTTTGCTGCACGCAACCATTCCCTTGACGCCAAAGCAGCTTGTCGCGGCGTCTCCGGCAAGATTCGTAAAGACCTCGCTGGTGATGCTTATAGTGCCGATGTCGTTAGTTATATTCACCATAGCTTACGAGTTCCTTTCCGTTAGTTATTTATCGGCCTAAAATCGTGGCCGATGTATGATTATAATATAAATCCGGCGTAAACACAAGAGCTATTTCGCGTATATGGCAATTCTCTTTTGGTCATTCCTACAAATATGCTGATTTGCGGGCAAACCTCATGTTTTTGGGCGATTTTTACACAGCGAATGTGTTTACATTTTGACGTTTTAATGTTATATTTAATCTGTCTGTACAGGACAATGGCAAATATTTTTTATGGAGATGAAAATAGAAATGCAGAGACACTTCAAGACGATGGACGGCAACAACGCCGCCGCCCATGTATCCTACGCATTCACCGAAGTTGCCGCTATCTACCCCATCACCCCGTCCAGCCCCATGGCCGACTATGTTGACCAGTGGTCCGCCGCGGGCAGGAAGAACATTTTCGGCACCACCGTTAAGGTGCAGGAAATGCAGGCTGAATCCGGCGCTGCCGGTGCTGTTCACGGCTCCCTTAACGCAGGCGCCCTGACCACCACCTATACCGCTTCTCAGGGTCTGCTGCTGATGATCCCGAATATGTACAAAATCGCAGGCGAGCTGCTGCCCGGCGTTTTCCACGTCAGCGCACGTACCGTCGCCAGCCACACTCTGAACATCTTCGGCGACCACAGTGACGTTATGGCCTGCCGCCAGACCGGCTTCGCAATGCTGGCAGAGTCCAACGTTCAGGAGGTCATGGACCTCTCTCCCGTTGCACACCTTGCAGCCATCAAGGGCCGCGTCCCCTTCATCAACTTCTTCGACGGCTTCCGCACCTCTCACGAGCTGCAGAAGATCGAGGTTTGGGACTATGACGACCTCAAGGATATGGTCGACATGGACGCAGTCAAGGCATTCCGCGAGCGTGCTCTCAGCTCCGAGCATCCCACCATGCGCGGCTCTCACGAAAACGGAGATATCTTCTTCCAGAACCGTGAGGCCTCCAACAAGTACTACAACGCAGTCCCCGCCATCGTCGAAGAGTACATGGGCAAGATCAACGCCAAGCTCGGCACCGACTACCAGCTCTTCAACTACTACGGCGCACCCGACGCAGAGCGCGTCATCGTCGCCATGGGCTCCATCTGCGACGTCGCAGATGAGGTCATTGACTATCTGACCGCTCAGGGCGAGAAGGTCGGCCTTGTCAAGGTTCGCCTGTTCCGTCCCTTCTGCCCGGAGAAGCTCATCGCAGCCATCCCCGCAACCTGCAAGAAGATAGCGGTTCTTGACCGTACCAAGGAGCCGGGCGCTCAGGGCGAGCCTCTCTACCTCGATGTTATGACCGCACTTGCAAACGCAGGCAAGACCGACATTCAGGTCATCGGCGGCCGCTACGGCCTCGGCTCCAAGGATACTCCTCCCGCCTCCGTCTTCGCCGTTTACAACGAGCTGAAGAAGGACGAGATGAAGCGTCAGTTCACCATCGGCATCGTTGACGACGTGACCAACATGTCCCTCGAAGAAGTCCCCGCCCCGAACACCGCGGCAGAGGGCACCATCGAGTGCAAGTTCTGGGGTCTCGGCGGCGACGGCACCGTCGGCGCGAACAAGAACTCCATCAAGATCATCGGCGACCACACCGATAAGTTTGTTCAGGCTTACTTCCAGTACGACTCCAAGAAGACCGGCGGCGTCACCATCAGCCACCTGCGCTTCGGCGACAAGCTCATCAAGAGCCCGTACTACATCAACAAGGCAGACTTTGTTGCGTGTCATGTGCCTTCCTATATAACCAAGCACTTCCCCATCGTCCGTGACGTTAAGCCCGGCGGAGTTTTCCTCGTCAACTGTCAGTGGGACTTCGAGGAGCTTGAGCATCATCTCGACGCTGCCTCCAAGCGCTACATCGCAAACAACAACATCCAGCTTTACATGATAAACGCTATTGACCTTGCAAAGAAGATAGGCATGGGCAAGCGCACCAACACCATTCTCCAGTCCGCATTCTTCTCTCTTGCAAAGGTCATGCCCGAGACCGAGGCCATCCAGTACATGAAGGACGCTGCCCTGCACTCCTACCTCAAGAAGGGTCAGGATGTTGTCGACATGAACTATGCCGCCATCGACGCAGGCGCTACCGCATACGTCAAGGTCGAGGTTCCCGAGTCCTGGAAGACCGCAGAGGATCACTGCGCGGTCGTCGAGGAGACCGGCAGAGCCAAGACCGTCAAGATGGTTCGCTCCATCCTTGACCCCATCGACAAGATGGACGGCGACTCTCTGCCCGTTTCCACCTTTGTTGATCACGCCGACGGCACCTTCGAGCTGGGCGCCTCCGCATACGAGAAGCGCGGCATCGCCGTCTCCGTCCCGAAGTGGGATGCCGAGAAGTGCGTACAGTGCAACCAGTGCGCGTTCGTCTGCCCGCATGCTACCATCCGTCCCTTCGCTCTGACCGAGGCAGAGGTAGCTGCCGCTCCCGCTCAGACCAAGCTCGCCGATATCAAGGTCGGCAAGGGCAAGGGCGAGTACAAGTTCACTATGGCAGTTTCTCCGCTGGACTGCATGGGCTGCGGCGTCTGCATCAGCCAGTGCGCTGTCCACGCTATCGAGATGGTTCCCATGGAGAGCCAGACCGAGCAGCAGGAGGTCTTCGACTACATGGTCGAGAAGGTCTCCGACAAGCCCGAGATGTTTGTTGCCGATAACGTGAAGTTCAGCCAGTTTGCACAGCCGTACCTTGAGTTCTCCGGCTCCTGCGCAGGCTGCGCCGAGACCAGCTATGCCCGCCTCGTAACCCAGCTCTTCGGCGATCACATGATGATCTCCAACGCCACCGGCTGCTCCTCCATCTGGGGCGGTCCCGCGGCTACCTCTCCCTACACCGTCAACAAGGAAGGCCACGGCCCCGCATGGGCAAACTCCCTGTTCGAGGATAACGCTGAGCACGGTCTCGGCATGTACCTCGGTCAGAAGAAGATCCGTGACGACGTCAAGGCCAAGGTTGAAGAGCTTATCGCAGCTCCCGACTGCGCCGAGGCTGTAAAGGCAGCGGCTCAGGCATGGCTTGACAGCTATGACGACGGCAACGCAAACCAGAAGCCCGCCAAGGAGTTTGTTAAGGCTCTCGAGGAGAGCAACTGCTCTCTCGCCCGCGAGATTCTCGACAAGAAGGATTACCTGAACAAGAAGTCCTGCTGGATCTTCGGCGGCGACGGCTGGGCATACGACATCGGCTTCGGCGGTGTTGACCACGTTCTTGCCTCCGGCGAGGATGTCAACATCTTCGTATTCAACACCGAGGTTTACTCCAACACCGGCGGACAGGCATCCAAGGCCTCCAACATCGGTCAGGTCGCACAGTTTGCGGCAGCCGGTAAGGAGATCAAGTCCAAGTCCCTCGCCGAGATAGCCATGACCTACGGTTATGTCTATGTTGCCCAGATAGCCATGGGCGCAAACAAGGTTCAGACCCTCAAGGCCATTGCCGAGGCAGAGGCACACAAGGGCCCGTCCCTCATCATCGCTTACTCCCCCTGCGAGATGCACAGCATCAAGGGCGGCATGGAGAATTGCCAGAAGGAGATGGAGAAGGCAGTCAAGTGCGGCTACTGGAACCTCTTCCGCTTCAACCCCGACGCAGAGAAGCCCTTCACGCTCGACAGCAAGGAGCCTGCGGGCGGCTACCAGGAGTTCCTGATGAACGAGGCGCGCTACAGCCGTCTGACCCGCGAATTCCCCGACAGAGCCGACAGACTCTTCAAGGAATCCGAGGAGAACGCAAAGTCTCGCTACGAGCACCTGATGAAGCTCAAGGCACTCTACGAATAATCTGTAAACACAAAAAACCTCCGGAACTTCCGGAGGTTTTTTGTGCTTAATTTTAATATAGAATTATAATTCTACATAATCGTCTCTGTCTGCGCCGACGGAGACGTATTTTATTTTGCAGCCGACGGCATTTTCAAGATAGCGGATATAATCCATTGCGGCCCTTGGAAGTTCCTCCGGTCTGCGGCAGGCGGAGATATCGCCAAAGCCCTCCATGTACTCGAATACGGGCTTTGCCGCGGCAAGCCGCTCCCCGACGGGGAATTTATCCGTAAGCTCACCGCCTATATCGTAGGCGACGCAGACGGGTATCTTCTTCATATATGAAAGCACATCGAGCTTTGTCAGTGCGATGCAGTCCGCGCCCTGCATGCGCACACCGTAGCGCGAGGCGGGCACGTCGAAGGCGCCGACCCGGCGGGGTCTGCCGGTCGCGGCTCCGTACTCGGCACCGGCACGGCGCAGCGCCTCCGCCTCGTCGCCGAACATCTCAACAGTGAAGGGACCCTCGCCGACGCAGGTGGAGTAGGCCTTCATGATGCCGATCGTGCGGTCAAGCTTCAAGCCCGGAATGCCCGCGCCGATGGTGGCATAGCCCGCCAGAGTGCAGGACGAGGAGGTGTAGGGATATATGCCGAACTCGATATCCCGCAGCGCGCCGAGCTGTGCCTCAAACAGAATGTTCTTCCCGGCCCCGGCCTCGGCGTAGAGATAGTCGGACACGTCGCAGATGTAGGGCTTTATGAGCTCGCCGTATTCACGAAGCCACGCCATAATATCCGCAGCGCTTATCGGCTCGTGACCATAGCCGCGCACGGTGAGATTTTTCCACTCCGTAAGCTCCTCGATTTTCTCGCCGAGTGCATCGGGATAGAATAAATCCTCCATTCTCACTGCTTTTTTCATGTACTTGTCAGCATAGACGGGACCGATGCCGCGGCGGGTGGAGCCGTATTTCTTGTCCTTGAGCCTGTCCTCCTCCATGATATCCTGCATCTTATGCCATGGCAGACAGATGACGGCCTTGTCGCTTATTTTAAGATTGTCGGGGGCGATGTGAACGCCCTTCTCGCGCAGAGCGTGAATTTCGTGGACAAGATGCTCTATGTCGATGACCATGCCATTGCCCATGACGTTTACCGTGCCCTCGCGGGAAATGCCGGAGGGCAGCAAATTCAGCACAAATTTGCCGTGCTCGTTTATGACGGTGTGCCCTGCGTTGTTGCCGCCCTGATAGCGGCAGACTATGTCGTAATCGGCGCTGAGCAGGTCTACCATGCGTCCCTTGCCTTCATCGCCCCAGTTAATTCCTACGACCGCTGTTAACATTTTTGCTTCCTCCTGCATTTCATAATATTTTTATATGTTGACCTCTGCTGCGCCCTCGGCGGCTAAAAGCTCCCGGTTTGTCTCAAGCACGGCGCGCACGGTCTTGAGATATTCCTCGGTCTGCTCCTCGGCCATACCGGTGAAGCGTCCCTCGGATATGATGTCTTGGATTTCCTCGCGCGTCAGACCGAAAATAGGGTCTGCGGCGATGCGCTCAAGCAGATCATTTTCCGCGCCCTCCTGCTTTACGGCAAGCCCTGCCGCAACGGAGTGACGGCGAATTGCCTCGTGCAGCGCCTGCCGGTCGCCTCCCTTTTTTACGCAGTGCATAAGAATGTTTTCACTCGCCATGAAGGGGAGCTCGGCGTTCAGATGCTTTTCGATGACTTTGGGGTAGACGCACAGCCCACTGACGACATTTGCATACAGCGTGAGAATACCGTCAACGGCAAGAAAGGCCTCGGGTATGCTTATGCGGCGGTTTGCCGAGTCGTCCAGCGTGCGCTCAAGCCATTGCGCCCCGGCGGTCATGGCGGGGTTTTGCGCGTCGGCGATGACGTAGCGCGCCAGCGCACAGATACGCTCACAGCGCATGGGGTTGCGCTTGTATGCCATGGCGGAGGAGCCGACCTGCGCGGACTCGAAGGGCTCATCCAGCTCCTTCATATGCGCCATCAGGCGTACATCGTTTGTAAACTTCATGGCGCTCTGCGCAATGCCCGAGAGCACCGACAGCGTGAAATAATCCACCTTGCGCGTATAGGTCTGACCGCTGACCGGATATACCCCGGCAAAGCCCAGCTTCTCCGCGATACGCGCCTCGAGCAGCTTGACCTTCTCGCCGTCGCCGTCAAACAGCGACAGAAAGCTTGCCGCCGTGCCGGTCGTTCCCCGGCAGCCTAAGAGCTTGAGCTTGCCCGCCGCAAAGTCGAGCTGCTCAAGGTCAAGCATGAGATCCTGCATCCAGAGCGCCGCGCGCTTGCCGAGCGTCGTAGGCTGTGCGGCCTGAAAATGCGTGTAGGCAAGCGTCGGGAGTGACTTATATTTTTCCGCAAAGTCTGCAAGTGCCGATATCGCGCGCAGAAGCCCGGCGCGTATTTCCGCAAGTGCCTCACGCTGGAGAATTATGTCCGTGTTGTCGCCGACGTAGCAGCTCGTCGCGCCGAGGTGAATTATCGGCATCGCCTTGGGGCAGACCGCGCCGAAGGTACGGATATGCGCCATGACGTCGTGGCGCAGCTCGTGCTCCAGCTTTGCGGCAAGCTCATAGTCGATATCGTTCAGATGTGCGCGCATCTCGTCAAGCTGCTCGTCCGTGATATCCAGACCGAGCTCCTGCTCACTCTCGGCGAGGGCAAGCCAGAGCCTGCGCCAGGTTGAAAACTTGTTGTCGGCAGAAAAAATCTTCTGCATTTTTTTACCCGCGTAGCGGCTGCACAGCGGGCTTTCGTAGCTGTCCGTCAAGCCGTTTTCCTCCATCTTCATCCATAAAATGGATGTTATAAGAAGTAAAAGGCGCCCATCGGTGAGAGGGCAAATCTGCTTCCGATGGACGCCGTTGTCCACGGGCGAAATATTACTACCTGAGCCCGTGTTTGTCAAGATAAAATTTGCAAAAAATATCGTAAAATCAATGCTTTGCTCGGGCGCGGCGGAGCTATATCACATAGTCGCCCGCAGTCTCGCCCGAGAGGAGCTGCGCAAGGCTTATCCCGTTAAAAAACTCCTGCGTCAGCCGGTGATAATCCTGCCACATGGAAAGTGTTTTGCAGTACGCCGCGCGCTCACAGGGCTTTGCGCCGCACTCAAGGCAGGACACAGGCGCAAGCTCACCCTCCGTCACGCGGAGCACCTCGCCGACGCTTATCTCCTCCGGCGCACGGCATAGACGGTAGCCGCCGCCCCTGCCGTGTACGCCCTCGATGAAGCCCGCCTTCGTCAGCAAGGGCAGGATTTTTTCTATATACTTGAGCGACATCTCCTGCCTTGCCGCCACGTCCTTCAGCGGCGTATATAGCCCCTGCGGACGCTCCGCAAGGTCAAGCATTATCCGCAGGGAATACCTGCCGCGGGTCGATATCATGCGTTCAGCTCCTGTTTTCGTCGTTTCCCGCCGTGGCGGGAAAGATAATTATAATAAATCAGTCCGCAAAGAGCGGGGTGGAGAGGTAACGGTCGCCGGTATCGGGCAGGAGGACGACAATGCTCTTGCCCTCGTTTTCCGGGCGCTTTGCAAGCTCTATCGCCGCCCAGACCGCAGCGCCGGAGGAGATGCCGACAAGCACGCCCTCACTCTTGCCGACAAGCTTGCCGGTCGAGAAGGCGTCCTCATTTGCAACGGCGATGACCTCATCATATATCTTGGTGTCCAGCACCTCGGGGACAAAGCCCGCGCCGATGCCCTGTATCTTATGCGCTCCCGCAGCTCCGGTGGAGAGTACGGCGGAGCTTGCAGGCTCTACCGCGACTATCTTGACCTCGGGCAGCTTCTCCTTGAGGTACCTGCCGACGCCGCTTATTGTGCCGCCGGTGCCGACGCCCGCGACAAAGAAATCGACCTTGCCGTCGGTGTCCGCAAATATCTCGGGACCGGTGGTGAGATAGTGCGCCATGGGGTTTGCGGGGTTGACGAACTGACCGGGAACGAAGCTGTTCGGAATTTCCTTGGATAGCTCCTCGGCCTTGGCTATCGCGCCCTTCATGCCCTTTGCGCCCTCGGTGAGCACCAGCTCTGCACCGAAGGCCTTCATGAGCTGGCGGCGCTCGACGGACATGGTATCGGGCATGACGATGATTATCCGGTAGCCGCGCGCGGCGGCAACGGAGGCAAGACCTATGCCAGTGTTGCCGGAGGTCGGCTCGATGATGACGGAGCCCGGCTTCAAGAGACCTTTATCCTCGGCGTCATCTATCATCGCCTTTGCAACGCGATCCTTGACGGAGCCGGCGGGGTTAAAGTATTCAAGCTTTGCGAGTATCCTTGCCTTTAGGCCGAGCTTTTTCTCAATTTGGCTCAGCTCCATGAGCGGGGTTCTGCCGATAAGCTGGTCGGCGGAGGTGTATATGTTGGACATGATGATATCTCCTTTTATAATAATATTATTCGGACGGCCAATCAATCATTGCAACATCGAAAGTGCGCAGCATAAATTCTCATATCGCTCGCTCCACAAAATAATACTACCTAACCGGTAGGCTGGTTCTGTTATAGCATCGGCGCAGGGCTTTGTCAAGATAAAAAGCTTGAAAACCTTCGTATGCACGGGGCATACGAAGGTTTTGGCTGTATTATCAGACTGTCAAAGCGCTTGGCTCTTGACTATATGCTTTTTGAGCAGCACGAAGGCGACAAGGCATATTATAACCGATAGGAGCGAGCCCACGACGGTAGCAAAGCCCATCGGGAACAGCGTATCCGGGAAGAGCTTTGACGCGAGATACACGCCCGGTATGCGCACGAGCGCAATGGCGACGATATTGTGGATAAACGAGAGCTCCGAGCGCCCGCAGGCACAGAAATAGCCGCTGAAGCAGAAGTGCATTCCGGCAAAAATCGTATCCCAGATATAGCCGCGCAGATACTGTCCGCCGAGCAGAATGACCTCCGCGTCCGGCGTAAACAGCTTGACGGCGGATTCCGAGAAAAACTGCGTGGGCAGCGTGACGGCAAGCCCGAAGCAGACGGAGATAACAGTCGTGTATAGCAGCGTTTTTTCTGCCCGCTCCGGCTTGCCCGCGCCGAAATTCTGCGCGCAGAGCGCCGAGGTCGCCGAGAGCATGGACGAGGGCACGAGGAAAACAAAGCTTATGATTTTTTCCACGATGCCGACGGCGGCCGCCGTGTCAAGCCCGCGCCGGTTTGCAATCACGGTGATGATGATAAAGGCGATTTGAATAAGCCCGTCCTGCACCGCGACGGGTACGCCGATGCGCAGAAGCTGCGACATAATATCGCGCTGCGGGTGAAAATCCTGCTTTACGATGCTCAGACCGGATTTCTTGCGCAGTATGGAGCAAAGCGCAAATACGACGCTGACTGCCTGCGCCAGAGTCGTGCCGAGAGCGGCGCCGGCGGGACCGAGCCCCATGGCGCCGATAAAGAGATAGTCGAGCGCGATATTGGTGGCGCAGGCCACGGCGATAAATTTCATCGGGCTTTTCGAGTCGCCGAGACCGCGGAAAATCGAGCTTATTATATTATATGCCGTGATGAAGGGAATTCCGATAAAGCATATCCTGAGATATGCCCGCGTCCCGTCCACAGCCTCGGCGGGCGTCGACATTACGGAGACTATCGGCTCCACCAGCACGAGCAGCAGCGCCGTGAGCGCGGCGGAAAGCAGCATAAACAGCGTGACGGTATTGCCCGCAGAGGCGGAGGTGCGTCTTTTATCGCCCGCGCCGACTGCCTGCGCTATGCTGACGGTCGCGCCCATCGCAAGCCCGACTATCATAACGGTCAGCATGTGCATGACCTGACTTCCGATCGCAACGGCTGTCGTAGCTGCGGCGTTTTCAAACTGTCCTATTATAAAAAGATCTGCAAGCCCGTAGAGCGTCTGCAAAAAATACGAGAGGAGATACGGCAGGGAGAAAAACGCAATGTTTTTCAGCACGCTGCCGCTTGTGAGGTTTCTTTCCATCGCTTATTCCTCAAAGCTCAGATTATAAAGCCGCCGCCGAGAACATATTCCCCGTCGTACAGCACGGCGGCCTGCCCCGCAGCCGGGGCGCGTACAGGCTCGTCACAGCTTATTCTCACTCCCTCGCCCTCGGGGTAGACGGTGCAGGACGGAGTCTCCCACTTGGTATGCCGCACACGCACGCTTGCGCGTATCGGGCTTTCGGGGCGGTCGATGAGCCAGTTGAAGTCGCGGGCGCGAACCTCGGTCTTGAAAAGCTCCTCCCAGAGCGCAAGCTCTATCGTGTTATCGGCGGCGTTGATGCGTGAAATATATACCTTGCGCCCGTCAATAAGCCCGGGGCGGCGCTGCCCGACGGTATAGCGGTGTATGCCCTCGTGACGTCCGACAGGCTCACCGTGGAAGATGAAATCTCCCTCCGGCGGCAGCTTTTCGCGGCGGGAGAGCCAGCCGACATAGTCCTTGTCGGGGATGAAGCATATCTCCATGCTGTCCGGCTTGTGCGCAACGGGCAGGTTAAACTCCTCCGCAAGCGCGCGGACCTGAGCCTTTTCATAGCCGCCGAGCGGGAAAATCGTCCTGCGCACCTGCTCGCGAGTGAGACGGCAGAGCATATAACTCTGGTCGTTTGCGGGCATACCCTTGAGTAGCCGTCCGTTCTCCGTGCGTGCATAGTGCCCGGTGGCTACGAGCTCAGCGTCGATTTTGTCGGCCTCGGCAAGAAGATTTTTGAATTTTGTGCTGGGGTTGCAGATAACGCAGGGGTTCGGCGTCTCGCCGCGCAGATATGCCTCGGTAAAGGGACGGCATACGTTCTGCTCAAGCTCCGCCTTCACGTCCAGCACCGTGAGCGGGATGCCGATAAACTCCGCCGCGTCTATGGCGCACTGCCGCGCAGCCTCGTCGGAGTTGTCCATATAAAGCCCGAACACCTCATGTCCGGCCTTTTTCAGCAGCATTGTCGATACGGCGGAGTCTACCCCGCCGGAAAAACCGAGAACTATCCTGCTCATCTTCCGCTCTCCATCCAAATCATCAGCACCGAGATATCAGCCGGGGACACGCCGGAAATGCGGCTTGCCTGACCGAAGTTCTCGGGGCGTATTTTTTTCAGCTTTTCGCGCGCCTCAAGCCGCAGCCCGCTTATCGCGTCATAGTCGATATCATGCGGCAGGGGACGGCTCTCCAGACGGCTGAACTCCTCCACCTGCTTTAGCTGGCGCTTGATATAGCCCTCATATTTGAGGCTTATCTCCGCCTGCTCCGTCACCGCACGGGGAAGCTCCCGGCGCTCCGCGTCAAAGGGCGCGAGGTCGGCATAGCTTATCTGCGGGCGGCGGATTAGATCCGCAAGCGAGCTGCCGGTCGATATCGCGGCGGTGCCGCGCTCGGTCAGCAGGGCATTTATTTTATCGCTTGGGGCGATGTGCGTCCGCTCAAGGCGGCGCAGCTCCGCGTCCACGGCGGCATATTTATCGAGCACGCGCTGATGCTGCTCCTCGCTCACAAGCCCGATGCGAAGTCCGAGCGCGGACAGACGCTTGTCGGCGTTGTCCTGCCGGTGCAGCAGACGGTATTCACTGCGCGAGGTCATCATGCGGTAGGGCTCGTTCGTGCCCTTGGTCACAAGGTCGTCGATGAGCGTGCCGATATATCCGTCACTGCGGCGGAGTATCAGCGGCTCGCGCCCGAGTATCCTGAGCGCCGCATTCACACCGGCGACAAAGCCCTGCACCGCCGCCTCCTCATAGCCGGAGGAGCCGTTAAACTGCCCCGCGCCGTAAAGTCCGGCGATTTTCTTCGTCTCCAGCGTGGGATACAGCTCGGTCGGGTCGATGCAGTCATATTCTATCGCGTAGGCGCAGCGCGTCATCTCCGCGTGCTCAAGCCCCGCGACGCTGTGAAGCATCTCGACCTGCACCTCCTCGGGCATGGAGGAGGAGAAGCCCTGAATATAAAGCTCCTCGGTGTCAAGTCCCATCGGCTCGATGAAAAGCTGATGGCGCGGCTTGTCGGCAAAGGTCATGACCTTTGTCTCGATGCTCGGGCAATAGCGCGGTCCGACGCCCTCAATGACGCCGGAATATATCGGGCTTCGGTCTAAATTCGCGCGGATTATCTCATGAGTGCGCTCATTCGTATAGGTAAGATAGCAGACGGCGGAGTTTTTCGGCGCAGACTCCGTCGAAAACGAGAAGGGCTCTATCTCATCGTCGCCGCGCTGCAGCTCCATTTTTGAAAAATCGACCGTGCGCGCGTTGACTCTCGGCGGGGTGCCGGTCTTGAAGCGGCGCATATTTAGCCCCAGCTCACGCAGCCGCTCCGCCAGAGGTATTGCCGCCGCAAGCCCGTCGGGTCCCGAGGCTTGCAGCACCTCGCCGACGATGGTGCGCCCGTCGAGATATGTGCCCGAGGCGATTATTGCCGCCGCGCAGTCGTAAACCGCGCCGGTGTGCGTTGTGACGGAGCAGAGCCTGCCGTTTTCGATGCCGATATCGACAATTTCCGCCTGCTTTACGCGCAGATTTTCCTGTAGCTCCAAGCAGTGCTTCATGACCTCCTGATAGCGCCGCCGATCCGCCTGGGCGCGCAGCGAGTGAACCGCAGGACCCTTGCCTCGGTTCAGCATACGGTACTGTATGCAGGCCTTGTCCGCGGCTCGTGCCATTTCGCCGCCGAGCGCGTCCAGCTCCCGCACAAGATGCCCCTTGCCGGTGCCGCCGATGGCGGGATTACATGGCATATTGCCGATGCTGTCCATGTTCACGGTGAAGCATATCGTATCAAGCCCCAGCCTTGCTGCCGCAAGCGCCGCCTCAATGCCCGCGTGACCCGCGCCGATAACGGCTATATCGCATTTTCCTGCCTTGTATTTCTTCATTATCTCAATCTCACCCGGATATCATGTATCATAATAAGTGTTCCGTCCGCGACCTCAATTGTCGCCTCCGCGCCGGTAAATGAATTGCTCACGCCTATGGGGAAGTCGGAGTGTATCTCGGCATTGCTAAGCTCATACTTCAGCCCACGTATGCTCACGCCGCGCGCAATACCGTCAATGCAGAACAGGGAAATCGTGCCGCTGCCGCCGGCGGGGAAGTGTATTTTTTCATTGTGCAGCACGCTCCACACAACGCCGTCACCGTATATGCGGCCGCGCGCCCCGTGCGAGACGAGAAACAGCAGTCCCTGAAGATTTGCAAGGCTGTGGTCGGCGCGGCTGCCGCCGGTGCCGCCGTATATCACAAAGTCCCGGTAGCCTCGGGCAAGCCCGGTGCGCAGAGCGTATATCGTGTCGGTATCGTCCTTCTCGACGGGGAGCCGTATGACCTTATCTCCCTCGGGCGGTGTGCCGAGAGAGTCAAAGTCGCCGAGTATTATATCGGGCGTGACTCCCGCCGCCGCGCAGTATTTTAATCCCGCGTCCGCCGCGATTACGAGGTCGCCCGCCTCCGGCCGCTCGGTCATACCGTAAAAGCTCCCGGCGGCGAATATATAGCATATTGGCATAAAACCAGCTCCGTCTGTAAAAATAACACTTTATTATACCATTAAAGGAAGAGAATATAAATATAAAATATTCATTCGGCGAAAAAATTTCGCATTTCTCAACAAATTCCTTGACCCAGCATTGTATGTATTATATAATATTATGAATACATATTTTTCAATCGCGTTATCTAAGGGGGAAGAGTAATGCGCCGCAGCTTAAAACGATATTTTACGGCTCTGCTCGTGCTGTGCCTCTGCGTCTCCATTGCCGCCGCCATACCCACGGCAGCATCTGCGGACACGACGCTTGAGAAGGTGCTTGTCGCCATGCCGTCTACGCCTATCGCGTATATGCCCGTCGGCAACATCACCGCAAGCTCCAGCACCGAGGGCTGCTCCGTGCAGAGCATTACATGGTACGATGCCTCGGGCAATCCCTTTACCGGTACCTTCGCCACTCAGAACTATACCGTCGTGATAATAGTCGCGCTTGCCGGGGGCTACTCGCTGTCGCCCGACGCGCACGTTTATCTCAATAATTCCGCAGTGAGCTTTACGCTTGACGGAAGCACTCTCACGCTCCGGCGTGACTATACCCCGGCTATCTGGACGCCGGATATATATAAGCATCCCGAGGCTGAGACGGTCACGGTGGGCGGCTTTGCCTCCTTTGCCGTGTCGGGCGCATATTATGAGAAAATCAACTGGCGGCTGTATAATCCCGACGCTACCGAGTATTATACGATGGCGGAGGCGGTCGAGAAGTTCCCTGGACTCAGCACCGATGAGGACGGCGGAACGCGGATGAACCTGTATAATATTCCGCTTGAAATGAACGGCTGGCGCATCGCGGCGTATTTCAATAACCCGGCGGGCGGTCGTGAGAGCTACGGCGCGGTAATCACCGTGAAGGCTGACCCCGCGCAGGCGACTCCGTCCCCGTCACCTACGCCTATTCCGAGCCCGACGCCGCTGCCCTCACCCACGCCGAGCGCCATGTTGGAGGATATTATGCCAAGCCCGATACCGGCAGAAAACCATGAGCATATGTTCACCGGGGCTTGGGAATATGACGAAAACGGTCACTGGCAGCTCTGCGCCTGCGGGGAAAAGTCGGACATCGAGGCGCATGATATGCAGTGGACGCTTGTCCGCGCCGCGAGCAAGACGGAAAAGGGCGAGGAACGCGGAGTGTGCCGCGTCTGCGGATATACCGGCAGCCGTGAGACGGAGTACAGCGGCAAGGGAATACAAATCACCGAGTCGATGTTCATGCGCATTATTCTCGGCATAGTCATCGTGATAGTTATTCTTGTCGTTGCAAAGCTCATCTCCGATGCCGGCAAGCGCCGCCGCAGAAGACGCAAAAAAAGCAGCCGCAGCGGAGGCTACCACGGAAGACATTGATTATATACTATATGATAAAAGACGCTGAGCCTTCAGCGTCTTTTGGCTTTGATGGGTGATGCGCGCCTCCGCGAAGCGCTGCCCCTTTTAGGGGAAGTCCCCAGTGCGCACACCGGGGAAAGGGGTCGCCGGACTTCGACATGGAGCAGGAGGAAAAGACAGCACCAACTTCAGACCATTCTTTTCTATATTGGCAGCTTCAAGTCTGGCGCCCCCTCAGTCTCGCTTGCGCTCGACAGCTCCCCCTGAAGGGGAAGCCAAGGGCGTAGTTTTACCGCAAAGCGCCGATTTATGAATTTTCGTTTTCACACAATGTAATAATCGGCGCAAAAATCTACCCCCACCTGTCATTCCGAGGAGCGAAGCGACGTGGGAATCCGCTTCTCCTTTGAAATTTTGTATATTCCTGCTGCTATGCAAGGAGTGCGGACAGCCCACGACCGAGCCGCAATTTTCCTCAAAAAACATGGAACATTTTTATTTTTACCGCGTCATAATAATACAACATCCGAAAGGAGAATAATTATGAAAAGCATGCTTTACGTTTCGATATGCCTGCTGCTTGCAATGGCGGTGCTGCTCGGCGGCTGCGGAAGCGCGGCGGCAAACGAGCTTAACGCCGTGAATGTTGAAAAAGCCGAGGCAGACCCCAAGGCGCTCAGTGACGCGGCGAATAACACGGTCGCGGATTTTGCCCTGCGGCTTCTGAATAGCTGCGAGGCGGAGGGAGATACCCTCATCTCACCCACCTCCATACTCTGCGCTCTTGCCATGACCGCAAACGGCGCGGAGGGCGAGACGCTTAGTGAGATGGAAAGCGCCATCGGCATGAGCATCGATGAGCTAAACGAGTACATGGCGGCGTTTCTGGCCGCTCTCGATAACAGCGAGGGCAGCAGGCTCAGCTCCGCCTGCTCCATGTGGCTGCGCGAGGACCCGGCGCTCAAAATAAAGGAGGAATTTCTCAGCAAAAACGCCCGCTACTATGACAGCTCCGTCTTTACCGCGCCCTTTGACGCGAGCACTCTCAGCGACATAAACTCATGGGTGAAGCAGAACACCGACGGCATGGTCGATAAGATACTTGAGGAAATTCCTGACGCCGCCATGCTCTATCTTATAAATGCCGTCGCCTTTGACGCAAAATGGCAGAGCGTATATACCGAAAATCAGGTCGAGCCCGGAACCTTTACAAACGCGGCGGGCGAGGATAAGAACGTCGATTTTATGGACTCCCGCGAGTATTACTATCTTGACGACGGAAAAGCGACCGGCTTTTTGAAGTATTATACGGGCAGTCACTACGCCTTTGCTGCTCTCCTGCCGAACAGCGGAGTAGCGCTTGAGGAGTATATTGCGGGACTCAGCGGCGAAGGACTGCGCGCAATGCTCACAGAGCCGCAGAACACAGCCGTCATTGCAAGCCTGCCGAAGTTTGACAGCAGCTGTAGCCTTGAGCTTTCCGAGGCGCTGAGGACTCTCGGCATAAACGAGCTTTTCGACCCAGAGGTGGCGGATCTCTCCGGCATCGGGAGCTATGCCGATGCTTCGCTCTATGTCAGCCGCATACTTCACAAGTGCCATGTCGCCGTAGACGAGCAGGGGACCAAGGCGGGCGCTGTGACGGTGATCGAGGCGGCCGATGGGACAGCGCTTATAGAGGAGCTTAAATACGTTGTCTTAAACCGTCCCTTCCTTTATATGATACTTGACTGCAACACCATGACCCCCGTATTCATAGGCACACTGACTGATATAAGCTGAAAAAAGCAGGGAGCTTTAGATGGGTGCCGATAAGACAGTAATTTGAGAAAACTACAAAATCGGCATCTGCTAAGCAGGATTGGACACCAAAACAGGCGGCTCTCAGCTTCGGCTGGGTGCCGCCTGTTTTTGTACATCTAATGGTTGAAAATTGCTTATTTTCTGCCCTATAAAGCAAGGGCAATGAAAAGGGTGAAATAGTTATTGCCTTTGTGCGATCTCTTTGTGAAACAGCGAATCGCTACATATCGAATACAGTTCGCTGTGCGCGCGTACATATTTGCGACTGTGTAAAATACCTCACGAAACTGTAAACCCAATGGGTGGGAACTTTGATGCAGAGCATATCCGATATCAGGAAGATCAGCTCGTGAGTTCAACATGTATAGCGGTTGTGTGGAGCTGACGCTCGACAACGGCAGTGTGATTGCTTTTGACTGTAATGTCGTAGAACACGAAATCGCCGACAATATGTATCAGCAGTTTGAACTGGATTGGCTGATCGATAATGCATCGTTTGAAAATTGAGTGATATATGCTGCCAGTAGATGCTTTTCTATAGGCGGTATTTTTATATTATTTACGCCGGAAAGGTTGACATCATCAACTAAATAATATATAATATCAATTGAAACATCTAAAAAGGGGGTATATTATGACTACATCAGAGCAAATTCGTGTTTTATGTGTAAGAACCGGTGTGAGTCTGTCAGAGCTTGCACGCAGAATTAATCAGACACCACAAAATTTCAACGCTAAACTCAAACGAAATACAATTACCCAGGACGAACTTAATCAGATTGCAAAGGCTTTGGATGTTACATACGAACAATACTTTGTTTTGGGCAACGGCGAACTCATCAAGTAAGAAAGGGCTTTACTATGACTGAACATAAAATCATATTTGGCGATAGTCGTTCGCTCAACCAAATCAAAGATAAATCTGTGCAGCTAATTATAACATCGCCTCCATACTGGCAATTAAAAGACTATGGCACGGAAGATCAGATTGGTTTTAACGACAGCTACGAAGAATACATAAACAATTTGAATTTGGTGTGGAAAGAATGCAATCGTGTCCTTTCTGATGGATGCAGATTGTGTATCAATATTGGGGATCAGTTTGCTCGTTCTGTTTATTACGGCAGATATAAAGTTATTCCGATCAGAACAGAGATAATTCGTTTTTGTGAATCCCTTGGTATGGATTATATGGGAGCTATTATTTGGCAGAAGACCACCACGATGAATACTTCTGGCGGCGGTGCCATTATGGGCAGTTTTCCTTATCCTCGCAATGGTATTCTTAAAATGGATTATGAGTTTATCCTTCTTTTCAAAAAATTAGGTAATGCACCTAAGCCAACTCAACAGCAGAAAGAACAGTCTGCAATGACCAAAGAAGAATGGAGTCAGTATTTTTCTTCTCATTGGAATTTTAATGGTGTCAAGCAGCTGGGACATATCGCTATGTTCCCGGAAGAACTTCCTAAACGTCTGATCAAAATGTTTTCTTTTTCGGGAGAAACGGTATTTGATCCGTTTGCGGGTAGCGGAACAACCTCACTTGCTGCAAAAAATCTCGGAAGAAATTCTATCGGTTATGAAATCAACAGAGATTTTAAACCAATCATTCGTGAGAAATTGGGAGTAAGCCAACTCACATTAGGTGATGATGCAAAGGTGATTTTTGTAGAAGACGATATCGGAAACATTTCTTCTTTTGAGCAACTTCCGTACCTTTTCAACGATCCACATAGAATGGATAAAAAGATTGATGTAAAGAAACTTCAATTCGGTTCGAGGATTGATCAGTCTGAATCGAAGCGAGAGGAATTGTTCAGCGTGAAGAAAGTCATTTCACCCGACAAAATTGAACTAAGCAACGGACTTACAGTTCGACTGTTGGGCATTAAACCGAACCCTTTATATCAAGGTGAAGCTATCAGTTTTCTACAGGAGAAATTTCAAAAACGAAAAGTTTTCTTGAAGTATGATGCTATAAAATATGATGCAGAAAACAATCTAATGTGCTATATGTATCTTGATAATAAAACCTTTATAAACAACCACTTGGTAAGAACAGGATTCGTAGATGTTGATACATCGTTTGATTATACCTATCAAAAGAAATTCCTAAATTCATTTCCTGATTGAAAATGGGCGGAGGTTTTCGCCTCCGCCCTAAGTTTTAGTCTTCAATTTCAATGGTTAAGCCAGTCTTTGTTTTGGTGTAATAGATCATTTTCACAGCGATCGTTTCGGACAGCCGTCCCATTGTTTTATATGTATCGGGTTTCACAGAATACGGAACATTGCCAACATATCCGTCAATGCCAACAGACTCTTCTTCGGGAGTGGCAAGACGATAAGTTGTTCCTCTGCGTTCAGCAAGAGAAGCCAAGATCGCTTTCTGAACATACATACCGTTGAAGGTCTTGGCAATAACGAGATCTTCTACCCAATGTTTAACCATTTCACGATCAATAAGCGGAATAGCATCACGGAGATTCTGCACCTGTGCATAAATCTTATCAGTTGCTTTGTCAAAAGCATCGGGATATCTTTTTACATACCAATCGCGCCAGTTCTCAATAGTGATTTCTTCACCGGAATCCATAAACTCCGGAAACAACTCAGACATCTGACCGACAACAACAGGACGAGTGCCCTGTGCATTTTGATTTGCCCAGTTGATTAACTGAGAAGTGTATTTTGGAAACCTGAAAGTATCGCTTTCGTTGTAGCTTTCTATGTTTTCGCTTTTTAGTGTGTACTTCATTTGTTCCACCTCGCATAATTATCATTAGCCATTTTTTGCGTTTTTCTCATGCCGCTGATTCGTTTTTCATAATTAGCGTTATAGTCATCCATCTCTTCGTCTGTTTGAGCAATAAAATAACCCTTGTTACAAGAAATCAATGGCAATCCATACTCTTCCGCAGTATCCCATATAGCTTGTCTACTGACCGACTGCGTATCCTCCATAGGAAACCCCATAGCTTCACTTATACGTTTAGCTGCGATAGCATTTTTTCTACCACGGTGTTCCATCAAAATATCCTTAATCTTTTCGCTCATCGTGAACCTCCAAAAACAATTTATATGTTTCAATTTCAAGCGCATCGGCTATGCGCTGAATATTTTCAAGTGAAATACTCCTGCGATAGCACTCGATTGCACTGATATATGTTCTATGAAGCCCGCACTTCTCGGCAAAGGCTTCTTGTGATATGCCTAATGCCTGTCGATAGCGCTTCACATTTGTTCCAAAAACTCTTACAATATCCATACTTGCAATCCTCCTTATTATAGGATATAATATTGAATACAATAAATCTACAGACAATAAGTAGCTCTTTTGAGGCGGTGATTGAGTGAATTATATTAAATCTTTGCATATTGAAGGTTTTAAGAAGTTTCAAACCTTGAATGTAGAATTTAATGAACACATGAATATTCTTGTTGGCGAGAACGAGGCAGGGAAAAGCACTATACTGGACGCTATCAAAACGGTATTAAACCAGCAATATCGTCTTGCTGACAAATCTGTGTTGAGAGATTTATTCAATGCCCAAATGGTTGATGCACCTGACAAGTCCAGCGGCAAGCGCAGACAGAAGGTACATATTGAGTACGACCTTGTGGGCTACATTCCCGTGGATGAGCTGCTAAAAGCGGAACAGGCATGACCGAGATCATGCCTGTTCCAAGAAATTTGATTTTACTGTCTTACCAGCAGGGAGCTTTTGCTCTCTGCTTTTTATATGCTCTTCTTTACATATCTAACGACATAATCCGCAAATCGGCGGGTCGCGGGTCCGGCCTTTTCCCCGGCGGCAATGGCAATGCCTATGGTGCGCTTTGCCTCCGGGATGAGCGGCAGCACGAGCAAATCGTCATGCCTGCCCTTCAAAAGCAGCTCCGGCATGATGCTTATGCCGAGCCCCTGCTCGACCATGGCAATTATAGCGTAGTCGTCCTTGGTGTAAAACCTGACGTTCGGCGTGACCCCGGCGGCCTCAAGCGCGCGCCGTGCGTCATGGTCGGAGCTTTGCAGAAGGCTTATAAAGGGCTCCGTCTCGCACTCGACGAGCGGAAATTTGGGATAGCTTGCAAAGCGGCTGTCCTTGGGCAGTATCGCCATCAGCCTGTCTTCCATCAGCGGGACACATTCGCAGTCGAGCGGGGAGGGGAGGTTTACAAAGCCGATATCGATGCTCCCGTCGCGCAGCCACTGCTCAACATCGTGATAGTCGCCGTTGAGAAGCCGGAAATCGACCCGGGGATAGTCGCGCTGAAATTCCTTGAGCACCCCCGGCAGCCAGTGTACCGCAACGGAGGTGAATGCACCGATGCGCACAAGCCCGCTGTCAAGCCCGCGTATCGAGGCGGTCACCTGATTTAGCTGCTCGGCGCTGTTGAGAAGTCCCCTTACCGCAGGCAGCAGACGCTCACCCTCGTTTGTAAGCCTTACTCCCGCACGGCTGCGCTTTATCACCGCAAAGCCCAGCTCCTCCTCAAGACTGTTTATGCTGTGGCTCACCGCCGACTGCGTAAGACCGAGCTGCGCCGCCGCCGCGGTGAGGCTGCCGAGCTCCACGACGCTCAGCAGCGCCTGATACTTGGCCAGATTCATGGGAAACTCCTTATATGAAATAAATTCATCTTAATATGAATAAAATTAGAGACGTTTATATTATAGCCGAAAAAACGTAAAAATCAAGGGCAAAGCCGGAGAAAAAATATTGTTTTCCCGCGAGAATAATATATAATCCCGAATATATTATGAAAGACGAGGATAAATATTATGACTTCGGCAATGCTATGGATCTTGGCGGCAGTGGTCGTGTACCTGCTGGGTATGCTGGCGATAGGCTTCAAATACGCGAATAACAGCAGCTCCGAGGACTTCTACCTCGGCGGACGCAAGCTCGGCCCAATCGTCACCGCGATGAGCACCGAGGCCTCCGACATGAGCGCGTATCTGCTTATGGGCGTGCCGGGTCTTGCCTTCTTCTGCGGAGTCGCGGAGGCGGGCTGGACGGCGATAGGTCTTGCGCTCGGCACCTACTTGAACTGGCTCATCGTCGCAAAGCGCCTGCGGAGGTATTCGGCGAATATCCACGCGATAACCGTCCCGGACTTCCTCTCCCGCCGCTTCCGCGACAATACCAAGCTCATCGAAACTCTGGGCGCACTTACGGTCATAATCTTCTTCGTGCCCTATACGGCCTCGGGCTTTGCCGCCTGCGGCAAGCTTTTTAACAGTCTTTTCGGCTTTGATTACATGACGGCCATGATAATCAGCGCTGCCGTCATCGTCATTTACTGCGCGACAGGCGGCTTCATGGCGGCCTCGGTCACAAGTCTTATTCAGGGCGTTGTCATGACCGTTGCGCTCATCATCGTGCTGATTTTCGGCGTAAACACCGCGGGCGGCTGGGAGAGCGTCGTCGAAAACGCAAGGCAGATACCCGGATATCTGAGCTTTTCCGCCTCGACGAGCATAATCTCCGACAGCCCCGGCAGCTACAGCCCCCTGATGATAGCCTCGACCCTTGCCTGGGGACTCGGCTACTTCGGTATGCCCCACATCCTGCTGCACTTTATGGCCATCGGCGATGAGGACAAGCTCAATTTCAGCCGCCGCATAGCCACGGTCTGGGTCGTCATTTCGCTCGGCGTTGCGGTCGTTATAGGCATTGTCGGCTTCGGCATGGTCAAGACCGGGGCGATAGCGATGCCCGCATCGGAGTCTGAGGCGGAGAGCCTCATCGTAAACACTGCGGCGCTTATCTCCACGCATGGCGCGCTCGCTGCCATCGTCGCAGGTGTCATAATCGCCGGCATCCTCGCCGCCACCATGTCCACCGCAGACGCACAGCTCCTTGCCGCTGCTTCCGGCGTTACGCATAATATACTGACCGATGTTTTCGGCGTGAAGATGAGCGACAAAAAGACCATGCTCATTGCCAGACTCACGGTCGTCGGCGTTGCGATACTCGGCGTCATCTTCGCAAGCGACCCCAACAGCTCGATTTTCCGTGTCGTATCCTTTGCGTGGGCGGGCTTCGGCGCGACCTTCGGCCCCGTGATGCTGTTCGCGCTCTTCTGGAAGCGCTGCAACAAGTGGGGAGCTATTGCCGGTATGTTCTCGGGCGCGGCGATGGTCTTTATATGGAAATACTGCGTGGCGCCCTTCGGCGGAGTGCTCAGCATATATGAGCTGCTGCCTGCGTTCGTGATATCCTGCGTGTTCATCGTCGTTGTAAGCCTTGTGACAAAGGCGCCCGAGGAGGAAATACAAATCGAGTTTGACGCAGTCCGTGCAAAATAAAACTCAATTATAAGCTAACGCCCGCCGGTTTACGGCGGGCAATTTAACAAATATAATAAGTATATTTTTATACTGCACTTTTCCGGAACGGATAGTACATAACAGCCCAGACTGCGGCGAGTATCGGCAGATAGCCGAGCACAAAGCCGGGGCGGCCGAGAAATGAAAACCACTCCAGAGGCGAGCCGGGCGAGGGCCAATTGAGAAACATATAATTTGTGCCCGTGGTGATATCGAAGATATAGACCGGCAGCGCAAGCGCCAGCATAATGCCGAGACATTGCGGGCATTTACGTATATCGGGTCTGATATCGCCCGCGAGCACCTGCATCATGGTATAGCAGACTATAAGAGCGTGTATGACAAAGGACGACACGCTCATAAAATGCAGCGCGGGATAATAGCCCCAATCCGGAAAGAGCAGCGCAAAGACTGCCCCCGGCATACAAAAGGCATAGAGAAACTGCCCGGTGAGCCGACCGCCGCGCCATGCGTGCAGCGCCGAGATGTAGACTGCCATGGCGCAAAGATGCAGCGGCAGACGGCCTATGTCGTATTCACCTGCCGAAATCAGCAGCGCCGCGCGAATAAGCTCCATGCTGAGTGCTGTCCATGCCGCAGCCCGCCGTATGCGCCGGCGCGTGAGCTCATCCGCTTTTTTATACGCGCGGCACAGACAAGCTCCCGCCGCAAGCAGCAGCAAGAGCCAGCTAATATGCTCCGCGCCGAAGACGGAAAAGCCCTTGGCATCGCCGATTTTTAATGTAAAATCAAAGAGTTTTGCCATGTGAAGCTCCTCTTGATTGTAGTATATGTATATAATAGCACTTTATTTCAGTAAATTAAACAGAGAAAATCACGAAATTGCAATAAGCCTGTTGACAAAACGGACAATATGGATATAATAGGCTCAACTGAACAAAGTATGATAGAGGCGCGGTTATCAAAAGTAGCTCCGGTAAAACGCAGGGAAGCGAGGAGTGAAAGGGGTCGCCGCCGAAGGGTATCCGGTTCCCGAACGGATATGCCTGGGTCGTCGGAGAATATCCGCCGGACTGTCGCGTAAGCGGAGTGCTGTCAGGACTATGTACCGATGTGATATTTAGGTCATGAACAGTATCTGCTCTGTTCATGATTTTTTTATTTGGAGGTACATATTATGTACGGAACCTTCTGGGCGCTCCTGCCGCCGATCATTGCAATCGTCCTCGCACTCATCACCAAGGAAGCCTATTCCTCACTGTTCATCGGCGTTATTATCGGCGCGATGTTCTATTCTGACTTCTCTCCCATCGGAACGCTTGACACCGCGCTCAATGACGGCTTTATCGCCGCCATCTCCGACAATGCCGGTATCTTCCTGTTCCTTGTTTTACTCGGCATCATCGTGGCGCTGGTCAATATGTCCGGCGGCTCGGCAGCCTTCGGACGCTGGGCGGAGGCTCATATCAAGTCCCGCGTCGGCGCTATACTCGCAACCTTCGTGCTCGGCGTCCTTATTTTCATCGACGACTACTTCAACTGCCTGACCGTCGGCTCCGTCATGCGTCCCGTGACGGACGGACACCGCGTCTCCCGCGCAAAGCTTGCCTATCTCATCGACGCGACCGCAGCCCCGATATGCATGATAGCCCCCATCTCGTCATGGGCGGCCGCCGTCTCCGGCGTTGCGGCAAAGCTCGACGCGGGCTACAGCGGCATTGAGCTTTTCATCAAGGCCATTCCCTATAACTTCTACTCCCTGCTGACCTTCGTTTTCGTCATCGCCCTGACCCTTATGCGCTTTGACTTCGGCTCCATGCGTATTCAGGAGATGAGCGCACAGCTCAACGGCGACCTCGGCGGCATAGAGGGCAGCGAGGAGGAGGCGGCAAACCCCAAGGGCCGCGTTATCGACCTCGTGCTCCCCGTGCTCGTCCTGATAATCACCTGCACCATAGGCATGCTCTACATAGGCGGCTTCTTCGGCGCTGATCCCTCCGGCAGCACCGAATTTGCGGGCGACTTCATCGGCGCCTTCGGCAACACCGACGCTTTCGTCGGTCTGCCCTGGGGCGGCATAATCTCCCTCGTTCTCATCGTTATCTACCTTGTCGCGCGCGGTGTCATCAGCTTCAAGGACGCGATGTCCTGCGTTCCCAAGGGCTTCATCGCCATGGTTCCCCCGATCATCATTCTGACCCTCGCAGTCTCCCTCAAGACCATGACCAGCAATCTCGGCGCGGCGGAATTCGTCCGTGACCTCATGTACGGCGCTTCCAGCGGACTTTACAGCCTGCTGCCCGCGGTCATCTTCGTCGTGGCCTGCATCCTCGCCTTCGCATCCGGCACCTCCTGGGGCACCTTCGGCATCCTCATCCCCATCACGACCGCGATATTCCCCACCTCCAGCGAGCTGCTGATAATCGGCATCTCCGCCTGCTGCGCGGGCGCTGTCTGCGGCGACCACTGCTCCCCCATCTCCGACACGACCATCATGGCCTCTGCCGGTGCGCAGGTCGATCACCTCACGCATGTCTCCACCCAGCTCCCCTACGTCATCACCGTCGCGGCGGTCAGCTTTGTGACCTATATCGTCGCAGGCTTTGTCCAGAACGCACTCATCTGCATCGCCGTCGGCGCGGTGCTCACGGTAGCGACGCTGTTCGTCATCCGCAGTATCGAAAACGGCAAGGCCGCATAAGGGCTGAATCCTACTATTCTACTATATAATAAATATACGGATATAACTATACGGATATAACTTTTACACAAAAAAACAGGCAGGAGAATCTGAAATTTCCTGCCTGTTTATTATTGAAAAATGCCCGCGGATGCTGTACAATATCGCAGTTTGGAGATGAGATATATGAAAGCATTATTATCCCTTGCCATAGCAATGTTTGCCGGACTTATGATGACCCGGCTTCTGAAAAAATCACATCTGCCCGACGTGACGGCCTACCTCGTTGCGGGCGTTCTGATCGGCCCCTGCTTCATCGGCGCGCTGGGCATCCCCGGCATCGGCTTTGAAAGCTACGAGGAGCTTGAGGGCGTCGGGCTTATATCCGACGTCGCGCTCGGCTTCATCGCCTTCTCAATAGGCAACGAGTTCCGCCTGTCGCAGCTCAAGGAGACCGGCAAGCAGGCGCTTGTTATTGGTATTTTGCAGGCCGTGACCGCGACGGTGCTGGTCGATATCGCGCTTGTGATATTCCATTTTATCCGTCCCGATGTGCTGACCATTCCCGCAGCCATCACCCTCGGCGCCATCGCCGCCGCGACTGCTCCGGCCGCGACGCTCATGGTCGTGCGCCAGTACAAGGCCAAGGGGCCGCTCACTGACCTCCTGCTGCCGATAGTCGCGCTGGACGACGCGGTCGGCCTCGTGCTGTTCGCAGTGTCCTTCGGCATCGCCAAGGCGCTGAGCAGCGGCGTTGTCGACCTCTACACCATCGTCGCAAACCCGATAATCGAGATTACCGCCTCCCTGCTCCTCGGCGCAGTCGCGGGCTGGGTTATGACCCAGATCGAAAAGCTCTTTAACTCCAACACAAACCGCCTTGCCATAACCATAAGCTTTGTGTTCCTGACGGTCGCGCTGTCGATGATAAGCGTGAAGATCGGCCCCGTGACTCTGGGCTTCTCGTCGCTGCTGGTGTGCATGATGCTCGGCAGCGTGTTCTGCAACCTCTGCCCGCTCTCCGAAGAGATCATGGAGAACTCCGACCGCTGGACAGGCCCTCTCATGGTGCTGTTCTTCGTCATCTCCGGCGCAGAGCTGGAGCTGGGCGTATTCAAGGAGCTTGCCTCGGTGCTCGTCGGCATAATCTATATGCTTGCCCGCTCTGCCGGTAAGTATATCGGCGCGCGCGAATCCGCAAAGCTCATGCGCTGCGATAAGAACATCGTCGAATACCTCGGCATCACGCTGCTGCCGCAGGCCGGCGTCGCGCTGGGCATGTGTGTCACGGCGTCCTCCCTGCCTGAGGACGGCGCGCTGATACGAAATATCGTGCTGTTCGCCGTGCTCATTTATGAGCTTGTCGGCCCGATGCTTACAAAGTGGGCGCTGCAAAAGGCGGGCGACATCAAGCCTATGGGCGATGATGTCAGAAATCGCCGCGAACGTAAATTGGAACAGGCAAAAAATGTGCAGCATTGACAAAAAATGCGCCGCAAGTGTTTTTCCTCTTGAAAATCCTTGAAGCTTGATATAAAATAGCCCTCGGTGCCGGGAGGCGGGTCAGCCGCTCCTCGGCACTATATTTTGTGGTCAATTCGGTTACAGGCCGGTTAAAGTTTCAATATCTTGTGATTTACTCTTGACAAGAGCAGCATATGACTGTATTATACTGCATGGACTTAAGAATTGGGCGAAGGGAGGCCGCGTTATGCTCATATCCGGACTGCAAAAGCTCACGCTGCTGGATTACCCCGGCAAGGTCGCATGTACCGTGTTCACGCCGGGCTGCAATCTCCGCTGCCCCTTCTGCCACAACGCCCCTCTCGTGCTGCCGGAGCTTGTCGGGCAGGACACGGACGAAGAGCAGGCGCTGAGCTTCCTGAGGAAGCGTCAGGGCGTGCTGGACGGCGTTGCGATAACCGGCGGCGAGCCGCTGCTGCACAAGGATCTGCCGTCGTTTCTCGAAAAGGTTCGCGCGCTGGGCTTTATGATAAAGCTCGACACGAACGGCACTTTCCCTGAGCGGCTGATGGACGTCGTCAGCGCAGGACTTGTCGACCGAGTGGCGATGGACATAAAAAATTCGCCGGAGCTTTACGCAAAGACCGTCGGGCTTGATACGCTCGACCTCGGCGCAATAGAACGCTCGAAGGAATTCCTGCTGGGCGGGACTGTGGATTACGAATTCCGCACGACCGTCGTCCGCGGGCTGCACACGCGCGAGAGTATCGTGGGCGCGGCGCAGTGGATAGCAGGCGCGAAGGAATATTATCTCCAGCAATTCAAGGACTCCGGCCAGATCATTGCGATAGACGGCCTGAGCGCGTATGACGAGAAGGAAATGCACTCTCTTGCCGAGGCCGCGGCGCAGTATGTGCCGTCGGTGCAGGTGCGGGGAGTTTAAAGATACAAAGTATAGGAGGATAAGATATGTATCAGGTAATCAAGCGTGACGGAAAGATAGTTGATTTTGACATCAATAAGATAGCCGCCGCCATCAAAAAGGCGTTCGATGCCACAGGCACCGACTACAACGACAGCATTATTGATTTTCTGGCGCTGAAGGTCTCCGCGGACTTTCTGCCCAAGATAAAGGACGGCCTTGTCGCGGTCGAGGACGTGCAGGACAGCGTTGAAGCAGTGCTCTCCCGCGGCGGCTACGAGGCGGTTGCGAAGTCTTACATACTCTACCGCAAGCAGCGCGAGAAACTGCGCAACATGAAGTCCACCTACCTTGACTACAAGGACACCGTGGACAAGTACCTCGGCGCACTCGACTGGCGCGTCAAGGAAAACTCCACCGTCACCTACTCCGTCGGCGGACTCATCCTCTCAAACTCCGGCGCCATCACCGCAAACTACTGGCTCAGCGAGGTCTATGACCAGGAGATAGCAAACGCGCACCGCAACTGCGACATTCATCTGCACGACCTGAGTATGCTCACCGGCTACTGCGCAGGCTGGAGCCTCAAGCAGCTCATTCAGCAGGGTCTCGGTATCCCGGGCAAGATAAACTCCTCCCCGGCAAGCCACCTCTCCACCCTCTGCAACCAGATGGTCAACTTCCTCGGCATCATGCAGAACGAGTGGGCGGGCGCCCAGGCATTCTCCTCCTTCGATACCTATCTCGCTCCCTTCGTCAAGGTCGATAATCTGACCCAGAAGGAGGTCAAGCAGTGCATACAGTCCTTCATCTTCGGCGTAAACACTCCGTCCCGCTGGGGTACGCAGGCTCCGTTCTCCAACATCACCCTCGACTGGACCGTCCCTGCTGACCTCAAGGATCAGCCCGCGATAGTCGGCGGCAAGGAGATGGACTTCACCTACGGCGACTGCAAGAAGGAAATGGACATGGTCAACAAGGCCTTCATCGACATCATGATCGAGGGCGACGCAAACGGCCGCGGCTTCCAGTACCCGATCCCGACCTATTCCATCACCCGCGACTTTGACTGGTCTCCCACGGAGAACAACAAGCTTCTCTTTGAGATGACTGCAAAGTACGGCACCCCCTATTTCTCCAACTATATAAACTCCGACATGGAGCCGAGCGACGTGCGTTCCATGTGCTGCCGTCTCCGTCTCGACCTGCGTGAGCTGCGCAAGAAATCCGGCGGCTTCTTCGGCTCCGGCGAAAGCACCGGCTCCGTCGGCGTCGTCACGATAAATATGCCGCGCCTTGCCTATCTTGCCTCCGACGAGAAGGACTTCTATGCGCGTCTCGATAAGATGATGGATCTCTCCGCGCGCTCCCTGAAGATAAAGCGCACCGTCATCACAAAGCTCCTTGACGCGGGGCTTTACCCCTACACCAAGTATTATCTCGGCAGCTTTGACAATCACTTCTCCACCATCGGCCTTGTCGGCATGAACGAAGCCGGTCTCAACGCCAAGTGGATCCGCAAGGATATGACCCATCCTGAGTGTCAGGAGTTTACAAAGCAGGTGCTTGACCATATGCGTGAGCGCCTGAGCGATTATCAGGAGCAGTACGGCGATCTGTATAACCTCGAAGCCACGCCCGCCGAGTCCACCTCCTACCGTCTCGCCAAGCACGACGTCGAGCTTTACCCCGACATCATCACGGCGGCCGAGCCGGGCGGAACCCCGTACTACACCAACAGCTCTCACCTGCCTGTCGGCTTCACGGACGATATCTTCGCCGCGCTCGACATTCAGGACGATTTGCAGACCCGCTATACCTCCGGTACCGTGTTCCACGCCTTCCTCGGTGAGAAGCTCCCGAACTGGGAGGCGGCGGCAAATCTGGTGCGCAAGATAGCGGAGAACTATAAGCTCCCGTACTACACCCTCTCCCCGACCTATTCCGTCTGCAAGAACCACGGCTACCTGAGCGGCGAGCAGTTCAAGTGCCCCCACTGCGGTGAGGACACCGAGGTATACAGCCGCATCACCGGCTACTACCGCCCCGTGCAGAACTGGAACGCAGGCAAGACGCAGGAGTACAAGGAGCGCCGCGAGTACAACATCGGTACCTCCAAGCTCACCCATAACGGCCCCATTGAGCATGACGCGCCGAAGGCCGAGGAGCACCACGACGCCTCCCACGGCGGTGCGAGAGCGATCCTCTTCGCCACTCCCACCTGCCCTAACTGCCGCATCGCCTGCTCGTATCTCGACAAGGCCGGCTTCAAGTACGAGAAGCTGATGGCCGACGAGAACGCAGAGCTGGCGCTGAGCTACGGCGTCAAGCAGGCTCCGACCCTGATAATCACCAACGGCACTGACTTTGAGAAGTATGCCGGTGTCCCCGCCATCAAGCAGTATCTTGCACAGTAATTATTATAAACTTGATAACCCCCGGTGTCCCCGGGGGTTATTCGCCGTATATGACATAGGAGTATAAATATGTATGATATAATCGTTATCGGCGGCGGCCCCGCGGGGCTTACCGCTGCGACATATGCCCGCCGCGCCGGGAAAACGGTGCTCGTGATAGAGAAGGCGGCCTTTGGAGGGCAGATTACATGGTCGCCCAAGGTCGAGAACTTCCCGACCATAATTTCCATAAGCGGCACGGAGCTTGGCGACAGGCTTTTGGAGCAGACGATGGAGCAGGGCGCGGAGGTCGAGCTGGAGGAAGTGACCGCCGTGGAGACGGACGGCGATGTAAAGCGTGTCCGCTGTGACTCGGGAGCCGAGTATGAGGCTAAGGCGATTATCATTGCGACCGGCGCAAAGCCCCGTATGCTCGGGCTTGAGCGCGAGGAGGAGCTTGTCGGCAGCGGCGTTGGCTTTTGCGCGGTCTGTGACGGCGCATTTTATAAGGGGCGTGACGTAGCGGTCAACGGCGGCGGCAACAGCGCGCTTCAGGACGCAATGCTTCTGAGCGAGACCTGCCGCCGTGTCTATCTTATCCACCGCCGCAGCAGCTTCCGGGGCGAGGAAAAGCTTGTCGAGGCACTGCGCCGCCGGGAAAACGTCGAGTTTATCCTTGAGTCCACGGTCGAGGAGCTGCTGGGCGATACGGAGCTTCGCGGTATCGCCGTGCGCCATCCGGGTGGCAGACGCGAAATAGAGTTGGACGGTCTGTTCGTCGCGGTAGGACATGAGCCGGATAACAAGATATTTGCGGAGCTCATGGAGCTTGACGCTGCGGGCTATGCCGCCTCGGGCGAGGATTGCAGGACAAAGACCCCCGGCGTGTTCGTCGCGGGCGACTGCCGCCGCAAGGCCGTGCGCCAGCTTACGACCGCAGTAGCCGACGGCTCTGCCGCCGCCCTCGCCGCCTGCGCATATATCGACGCAATGTGAAAAATTATCGGCTTGACGCTCAGCCTAAAAGCCTGAAAAATCGGAGAACTGCCAGCAGTTCTCCGATTTATAATATTCTTGTGTGAAAACGAATGGCGTTTCCGCTCTACCTATCCCTTATTCAGCTTGCATAGACGGTTGCGCTCGGCGAGGAGAAGACTTGTCTTGCGGCAGAGACGCGAGACCTCGTCACTCTGATTGTCTGCGACCGCGCGTTGAAGCTCATCAATACAACGGCGAAGCTCGTCCTCCGCATTCCTTATCGACTCAGTGCTTACCGGGTCGCTGAAACGAAAATCCTCCGCAAGCTTATCAAGCTCCGGCTTGCAGCGCTCATCACAGTTTATGGCGAGGTTTGCAAGCTGCGACTGAAACGCGCGCATGACGGACACCTGCTGCTTTGTGCGCTCATCCTGACGCTCGACCTCATCACGCACACTGTCCGCACCGACAAAGCCGATAAGCGCAGCGCACAGCAGCACGAGATACAGCACCGTCGGAACCCATACCGGGACCCATTTTGCCAGCGCCATGAACAGCAGACTCAGCACGAGCTGCGCCGCAAGATACACAGCGCATATGCGCAGTATCGGGAAGCCGTAGAACTTTGAGCGCAGCTTACCGCGCATAGCCCTCGGCATGGTATATAGCTGAACGCCTATGGCGAGCACACCGAAGGCAAACGACAGCCAGAAGGCCGCCGTCCTCACGAACGGCACGACGAGCGCGATGACGCAGAACGCCACGAGCAGCGCCGCGAGCGATGTGTAGAAACGAATCATGTTCTTGGTCATGACCTCAGCCCTCCTTCTTTCTGCCGCAGTTCGGGCAGAAGTTGGAGCTGATATTCTTTTCCCCGCAGGTGCAGTCCCAGCCCGTCCGGGCTTCGGGCTTGCGCGTTCCGCAGTCGGGGCAGAAGTTCGACGCGATGCCCTTTCTGCCGCAGCTTGGGCAGTCCCAGCCGGAAGCGGCAGGGGCGGTGCCGACGGTCTGGTCGAACATCGGGGCGACTGCGTTCTTGGTCATATTTATCACGCCGCCCATCGCGCCGAGCGCCACGCCGAGCCCCGCAACGTCGCCGAGACTGCCGCCGCCGTTTGCGCCCATTTGACCGAGACCCGCAGTGTACGCCTTCTTTACGTCGGCCTCCAGCACATCGCGCTCGGTGTAGCCCTTGGCGCGCATGACCTCCGCCTCGCTCAGACCGGTTGCGCGGGTGAACTCGGCCTCGCCTATCCCCGCCATGCGCCGTGCCTCCGCGTCAGCCTGTGCGCGGATAAGCTGGCGCTCCGCTTCGCGGCGCGCGACCTCCGTCTCGGTGGTCTGCTGCTCAAGCACGACCTTGCGCTGTGCCGCAGCAATCGCCGCCTTGCTCTCCTCCTGCGCACTGCGATAGCTTGCCTCCGACTGCGCCTGAACCGTCTTGACCGTAGCCTCGGCCTGATATACGCGAGCCTGAAGCGCTATCGTGTGCAGCTCACGGATATGCCTGAAGTTCGGGTCGTCCTCCGGAAGCACAACATGAGTCACATAAAACTGCGGGATGCTCAGGCCGTACTCGGCGAAGCCGGGCAGCAGCCGCTCACGCAGCACCGAGGATATATCCCCGACACGCTCGTCGATTTCCAGCAGGTCGATTTGGTTTTCCCGGATTATACCGGGCAGCGACGCCTTGACCACATTGACGATCATTGGGCGGAAGGACTCGCGGACGGACTTGGCAAAGCCATCGCGCTCATCCCAGGCTATGCCGCCCTGCGTGCCGACAAGCTTTAGCAGCAGACGGCGCGAGTCGGCGACCTGCAAATTCATCTCGCCGGAGACGCCGAGCCCAAGCGGAGTGCTTGTCAGCGGGTCGATGAAGCGTATCTTATCCGGCGTGCCCCACTTGATGGACATCTGCACGGTCTTATTGATGAAGTAGACCTCGGAATGGAAGGTGCCCTCGGTGTCGGTGGGGAGTTTGTAGAGACTTTCAAGCAGCGGGAGCTGCTGAGTTTCCAGTGTGTAGCGCCCCGCGCCGAAGAGGTCGAGGGCCTGTCCGTCGCGGAAGAAGATGGCCTCCTGACTCTCATGGACGATGAGCTGAGAGCCGAGGTTGAAGTCCTCGATAGGGTGCTTCCAGATGAGCGCCTCGTTGTCGCCCTCGAACTTGATTATGCTGGCGAGACCGTCCTTCTTGATCTTCTCGGAGAACAGGCGTTCCTGCACGTCGTTGACGTGGTCGCAGACGGGGCAGACGTATGTAGCCGCGGCCTTGCTTGCGCGCAGACGGACGCCGCACTGCCCGCAGGAAAACTCTGCGGTCTGATTGCGGTCGGACTGAGTGTTTATAGCTTCGCCGCAGACGGGGCAGCGCGCCTTTTCGCCCTCGCTCTGGTCGAACACAACGTTGTTGCCGCAGTGCGCACATTCACGGCTTGCCATCTTGTCGGTGCGGATGTTGATAGTGTAGCCGCAGGTGCAGTCGATTTTCTTCCTTGCGAAGAACCCCGTCTTGGCCTCTGCGTATTTCCCGCAGTTAGGGCACTGAATTACAAATTTAGACATGTGACAGCTCCTTTTGCCTTACATCGTCGAGATTTAAGCAATACCAGTCTTTGCCGTTGAGTTTATCATTTTGCTTTATGAAATTGAAACGCTGAGCTATTTTTACTGACGCTGTGTTTTCAGGTTCGATAAGCAGCCATAGGCAGCCCTTAACTTTATTTTGAGTTATCCAACAAAGCGTGTGTTCCATGGCTTTTTTCATGTAACCTTGCTTCAAGTATTGCTTTTCAGTACTGTAGCATAATTCGGGTTTGGAGCGTTTAATTACATATTCTATCGAGCAGATTAGCGTATCAGGGCTTGCCGCGCTATAAAAGGCAAAGGCACCCTGTTCTGCTTTTTTTTGCTCTAAGTCCTCTAAGGAAATTTTAGATTCTACCTTTGGACAGCAGATTTTACCATTCTCCACATAAAGGTCAGTTCGCATTATCAGGTCATCGAAACGCTCTTCTACCATGTTTAGTTCTCCTTGTTATGTATAGAGTGATTGTTGGTTTGGGATTGACCTTTTTCTGACTGCGCCGCAGAATTAAGGACGTTTACAAATTCAGCCAGCTTGTCTAAGGAATCAATTTTCAGCAAGAAAGAAATTGGCTTTTCTTCATTTGTTGAATTATCCGTTGAATTCTGTTTGCGTGACGATACTGAATATAGAAAATAATATTTTTGGTATTCAACAATGTTGCCATGGGCTAAGGCGTTTCTTACGCCCTTATATATGCTTTCAGAAATGCCGCTTCCACAATTTACTATTAGCCAATTTGTATTGTCATATAAGCGCTCAATTTCAAGGTTACATGACACATTGGCCTTGTTAGATGTGTATGTGTTGAAAAAATAGTATTCAACTTTCAAGGCGGACAAGAGCGTTTTAACAAAACGATTTTTTGAAGCGCTGCTTGAAATTCCGTATTCTGCAAACTTCTTTCCCAGATTGCTTGCATCTGTTGGAGAATACAAAACATTTTTTTGATATATGCAAGGATCAATTTCAGCTTTTGTGTAGTGTCTACCGATAAAAAAGTCGCAGTCTCTAAGGGCTAAACATAGAGAGTTATGTTCTGATATTTGTGAAAAAGACTGTTGCTTTTCTTTAAGCATATTATCCATTGTGTCTTCCTCCTTTAATAAAGAGCAAGGGATTTACAATTTGTCTTGAAACCTTTCCTCTTACCTCTCCGGTATTTTTATATCTTTCCATTCGCTCACGTCACACTGACCATACTCGTTATAACCAACAGCAACGACCGTGCCGTCGGATTTAAGTCCTACTGTATGATTACTACCAGCAGAAACAGCTACTATGTCTTTCCAATTGCTCACGTCACATTCACCGTGATAATTATCACCCACAGCAACAACAGTGCCGTCGGATTTCAGACCAACAGTATTCCGTCCACCAGCAGCGACGGCAACGATGTCTTTCCACTTGCTTACGTTACGCTGACCATGTTCGTTATCGCCGGTAGCAACAACCGTGCCGTCGGATTTAAGTCCTACTGTATGCTTATTACCGGCAGTGACAGCAACTATGTCTGTCCACTCGCGCACATCACATTGACCGTAATCATCCTTACCGACAGCAACGACCGTGCCGTCGGATTTCAGCCCAACAGTATGCCATCCACCGGCAGCGACAGCAACAATGTCTGTCCATTCGCTCACGTCACACTGACCATCTTTGTTAGCGCCGGTAGCAACGACCGTGCCGTCGGATTTCAGTCCAACTGTATGCTCAGTACCGGCAGCGACAGCAACTATGTCTTTCCAGTCGCCCACATTAAGTTGCGAAGACCTGTTAGCGCCGGTAGCAACGACCGTGCCGTCGGATTTCAGTCCAACAGTATGCAGTGCACCGGCAGCAACAGCAACTATGTCTGACCATTTGCCTACATTATTGCATTGCATATATTTGAATTGTCCTTTAGCAACAACTGTACCATCGGATTTTAGAGCAACCGTATGATTAATCCCAGCCGACACAGTTTCCCTTTGCATGATTTGTTCCCAGATGTGATAATAGCGCTCTCTTGCATCGCGGTAATCTCCCAATTCTTCAAATTCCATCGCAGCATGAAACTTATCGCCCTCAGCGAGCAAGGCTTCTGCTCGGCTGTAGCTCTCAGCGCGAAGGGCTTCTGCTTTTTTATATTGATTATATTGAATAGACGGGATAATAAGCTTGGTTGTAAGCAGAAATACTGCAATAATAGCCGCAATAACCGAGGTGCCGATGATAAAGCGCCTTTTCCTTGCCTGTGCCTTTCTTTCAGCTCTCATTTCAACAAGCTCAGAGCGTTTTTCCTTGCAATATTCAGCTTTTTCCGCAGCGTCCTTGTATCCGCTTTTGCTGATTTTTACAAAAGCCTTCTCCGCTTCACGGCATTCTTCCTCTGTGCTTGCCGCGTCCGCCTTTTTGCAGGCCTCTATGTAGTCGGTTTCTCTCCTCTCGGCGGCTTCATCGTGCAGACGCCTTGCCACAGTCTCCGCTTTATCAAGCTGTGTGTTATATTCCTCGCTTATGCGGGCAATATTCGCCTTATCCTCCGCCTCCGCGTCCGCAATGGCGGCATCGTAGAAGGACTTTATTTTGTCCTCCATTCTTTTTATCTGCTCCGATGCTTCAACGGAGACATACTTTTTTGCTCGGCTAAGTGCACGATCTCCGGCTAAAAGCTCCTGCTCCTTTTCCCGCAAGCTGCGGAGCCAGTTCACCCGGCTTTTATAGCTGCGCTTAAAATTGAACAACGGTCTTATTTCCCCGTCATCCAAGTAGCAGGGGATGACGTTTTCCTGAATGAATTTTTTTATACGCTCACTCTGTTCGGGGCAGGCTTCCAGCACCTCGGTCTGGGGCGGAGACAGCGCCTTTGTGCGTTCAGCCGCGTATTCGTCAGCGGTGCTGCACTGATTGTCAGCCAGAAACTGCCCGAAATATGCCGCGCCGCACTCCGCGTCCATATCGAGTACACGGTCAAAATAGCCATTGGCATCGTCCCAGTTCTTGTCGTCAAGCGCCATATATCCGCGTTTGAGCAGTGCGCTCGTATTCGCGCCGCCCTCGTTCTTCACGACGACCGTCTCGCGCACAGGCTCTGCCTTCTGCGGCTTGCCTGCATCCAGCACCTTGTTCACGCCGCGGATAAGATCCTGAATAAAGCCGATCTTGCCCATGTCGTAGCTCATCAGCACGGCGAGCGGCTCCGGGAGGTCATAGGGATCCATGTCGCGGTAGCAGGGGATGAGGAGCTTGCTCTTGTCCTTGCGCATCATGGCAAGATAGCGGCTCCACTCGTTTTTTACCCAGACGGCATTAAGGTTTTCCGCGCTCGTGCCGACGACTATCATCACCCTTGCACTGTTGAGCGCGGCGAAGATATACGGCTCATACTGCGTGCCGGGGATATCCTCAAGACTTACACGCGAGAAGAACACGCGCCGCCCCTGCTCAGTGAGCTGATAGTATATGTCCTGCGCGAGCACGCTGTCGCGCGTGCGCTCGCCGTTTGCGTCAAGCTCCTTGTAGCTGATGAAAATGTCGTACGGCTCGGTATTCTGCGAGGTGGCGAGGATGCCGCGCTGCACCTCCGCGATTTTGGCCGCGTCCTTCTGATACTGGCGGCGGGTGATGCCGTCGGAATGCTCAAGCGCGGCGAGATAGTCCACGTCCTCAAGGAAGCTGTCAAAGCTGGCGCGGTGGCAGGTCGGCAGCCATTCATAGGTCGCGGGATCTTCAACGTAATCAATACCGAAGCGGCACAGCGCACAGCACCAGTGCGCCTCCGCGTCTGTATCGTCCTCCGCTACGATGCGCTCATACACGCCGAGAGCCTTATCAAATTCGCCCGCGCGGCGAAAATGATTGCCGCGGTTAAAGGCTGCTGCGCGCTGCTCGTCGCTCACCTTGGGCAGGGTCATCGTACTGCCGCAGTATTCGCAGGTTCCGAAGGTCTTGTCGGCGGATATCTCCATGTCGCCGCCGCACATTTTGCATTTGATGATTGCCAATGTCTCTTCCTCCCGATTTATTTATCTATGATCTTAATATGCTTTAGCGCGAATTCGAGACCGAGCGACATAAGCTCATTGCGGGTGCGCCCCGTCTCCGCCGCAATTTTATCTATATCGGCAAGCATTGCCTTCGTAATGCGCATAGAAATCACCGTTGATTCGCCGGAGTATTTCTTGGGGAGTATTTCTAATTTCGGATCGGTCATAGCAATCTTACCTCCTATTTACAAATGATACTACATTTGTATCACGTTTTCACGTCTCATTCGCCAGATTTTTGCCAGAATTGCAAAGAAATTACCAAAATCAATCCGCAGATGTAGAAATATCGCTCATGTTTTTGTGCGTTTTGGCTAAAAACGCTCGCAGCGGCTTGCGAAAACCCGCCTCCGTTTTGTGGTCGATTGATACCCGCTGCCTGTGCTGAAGCTCAAAAAACTTCTCCCTACCATATTATAATAGTAGGGAGAGGCTTTTTGTTATATCAGCTCTGTTTTCAAAACGCGGCGGGGGAGGGGACTCAAAAGCGCAAAACAGGCAAAATTTCCACATAAAAGGCATTTACCCGACAAAAAGCCTTAACCTTTTTATCCATTGTAGATATGATGAACCCGTATGCTTCGGTGTGCTGCGCACGGCAAGCCACCTTCCCGAAAAAGCATCTAAATACCTGCAATCTCATGCACCTTTTTGAGAATTTGCCCCTTTATAGAAACAAATCGGCCTTTTTCTGTTTATCCATCGTGGATAAACGGCTTTTTGAAAGGAGATAAAATGTCATACGAATTGACTGTCGCCGAAGCCATGCATTTCCCCTCTTTATCCAAAGCCGAGGTGGTTTCCGGCTTCCGGGGAATCAACAACGTGATTTCCACGGTCATAGTCGGAGATACGCTCGATATCGCCGACTGGATAAGCGAGACGGATTTTGTCCTTTCCACCGTACCCTTCATGCGCAAGGGCAGCATCCCGGCTCCCAGTGAGGAGATTTTGTATAAATGGGCGCTGAGCATCTGCAAGCGCAGACCGAGCGCCATAGGAATTAAGACCATGCGCCTCGCGGAGGACATCACCGACCCGCGCAAGAAAAACAGCTGGACCATCCCGGCAACGAAAACGACGGCAAGACCTTTCCGTCAGTGTATGAGAAGATAAATCACTTGGATATTGAAGTCG
>CAKTMC010000003.1 GCA_934573735.1 uncultured Oscillospiraceae bacterium
GACCTCTCAACTGGTACTCCCCCAAAGACGTCCTTTTTTCTTTCCCTTATGTGTAACACATCATTGACTAACCTACATTTTGACGAGATATTTAGCGCCGGGTGCTTGCTTTCTTCATGAACTCCAGATAAAGACTGTACAGCACGGCGCAGACGGGAACGCTTAACAGCATCCCTAAGATGCCGAATGCTTCGCCGCCGATTGTGACAGCCATCAGCACAAGCAGTCCGGGAAGCCCAACGGACTTACCGACCACCTTGGGATAAATCAGGTTGCCCTCCACCTGCTGTAAAACGAGCAAAAAGAGAATGAACCACAGAGCTTTGCCGGGTTCTGCCAGCAGAATCAAGAACGCGCCAAGACCGCCGCCGATCCATGCGCCGAAAATCGGCACCAGCGCAGTAACTGCCACAAACGCGGAGACCGCACCGGCATACGGGATATCAAGTATCAACATTCCAAAGAAGCACAGAACGCCGATGATGACCGCTTCGGTAAGCTGCCCGCTGACAAAATTCGTGAAGGTCTGGTTGGTCAGAGAGGCGATACTCAGAAGCCGCTGCGCCTTCTTTTGCGGAAGGACTGTCACAATGAGCTTTTTCAAATGCGCCGCGACGACTTCTTTCTTTGAAAGAAGATACAGCGCAAAGACAAGTCCCAAGAGAACATCCACCAAAACCGACAGGACAGAGGTTGCCGCGCCCCACGTCACGGTGAGGATGCCGCTTCCCTCGTCGCTGATCAAGGCGGTGAGCTTCTCGATCAACAGGTCAGAGTCTATGGTGTATTCGGGCAGAACAATATTATATTTTGCGGCAAACCGGACAACGCCTGTCCACCACCGCCCGATTTCCTCCACATAGACCGGAATGCTTTGGACAAACTCTTCGCCGGATTCCCGCAGGCTGGGGATCATCATAAACACCACGGCAAACAGAATTCCGATGACAAGTACGGTGCTTGCCGTCAGGCACACAGGACGGCTCAGCTTTGCAGGCGCCTTTCGGCACACCTTGTTCCAGCAGCATTCCAATGGTCGAAGGACTACGTTGATCAAAAAAGCAATCGCGCCGCCGATCAGAAACGGAGTGAACAGTGCAAGCACCTTGCCGAGAAAACGCAAAACAGCGTCAAGGTTTACCAGCGCCCATGCGAATACAATCAGCAGCACCAGTGCGCGGGTAATATAGCGAATGATCGTCTTGTCCGGCCACTTGCTTCCCTGTGGTGTTGGATTCTCGTTTCTGCTACCGGCTGTGTTTTGTGGTTTCTTCGCCATGTTTTTTCCTTTCCTTTAATATGCGTGGCTCAGTCAGATGTGAAAGCACTTTTGCAGGGCTTTATACTCACCCAATGCCAAAATCGTAATCTCATCGGACAATATGGTGTCCGGCGTAACGGAAACATCCGTTTTTCCTGCGCGTTTGATGCCAAGAATGTTGATGCCAAACTTTCTGCGGACGTTCAGCTCACCAACGCTTTTCCCGATCCACGCCTCCGGCACCTGCACTTCAAAGATGGCGTGCTGCTCGTCAATCTCTATGTAGTCGAAAATATGGTCGGCAGTGAATCGGATCGCCGCCCATTTTGCCATCTGCTTTTCAGGGTAGACCACGTTATCTGCGCCGTTGCGGAGCAGAAACTTCGCCTGCACATCGCGTTCGGCGCGGGATACCACGCATTTGGCACCCAGCTCTTTCAGCAGCGAGGTGGTCTCCAGTGAGTTTTGGAAGTTGCCGCTGATGGTCACAAAGCAAACGTCAAAATTTCCGATGCCGAGCGAACGCAGAAATTCCGCATTGGTGCTGTCGCCGATCTGTGCGTTGGTGACAAACGGAAGCACATCGTTGATCCGTTCCTCATTGGTATCGACTGCCATGACCTGATGCCCCAGTTGAGAGAGCTGCATGGCGATATGCCGCCCGAAGCGGCCTGCTCCAATCAATAAAACATTTTTCATGGGATAGATGCTCCTTTGCTTATCCAATCGTGATTCTTTCCTGTGGCAGCTTTGCGCTGCCGGTTTTCTTGCTGGACACCGTCGCATAAATGAGTGTAAGCCCGCCGACTCTGCCCAGATACATCAGCGCGATCAATACCATTTGCGAGGGAATATGCAGCTGCGGCGTAATACCAAGTGTCAGGCCAACCGTTCCGACCGCCGACGCTGCTTCATACAGGCAGGAGGACAGCGGAAGATTTTCAAATACACTGATAAAGACGCCTCCGCCAAAGAACAGCGCAAGGTACATCGTCAGAATGGTCGCAGCGGTTTTGACGGCACCGCAATCGACTCTGCGCCCAAAGAATTGGGCGCTGTCCCGCTGACGGAAGGTCGCGGCAGCATTGGCAAGCAGAACAGCCAGCGTTGTGGTTTTCATGCCGCCTGCCGTGGAGCCGGGGGAACCGCCAATGAGCATCAGAAGGATCATCACGCCCAGCGATGCGCCGGACATGGCGGGTAGATCGACTGTGTTGAAGCCCGCCGTTCTCGGCGTGACCGATTGGAACAAGGATGCCTGAACCCGCTCTCCGAGGGGAAGGGCATCAAAATCCGCAAAGAAGAAAAACAGCGCCGGAAGGACGATCAGCGTGAGTGTCGTAACGAGAATGACCTTACTTTGCATTTGATAACGGTGGAAATGCAGCTTATTTTCGCAAATGTCATCCCACGTTAAGAATCCGATGCCTCCGGTTATGATCAGCAGCATGATCGTGATATTGATCACCGGATTTTGGACATAACCGGTAAGGGACGGATACAAATTATTGTTCGTTCCCAGAATGTCAAACCCTGCGTTGCAAAAAGCGGAAACGGAGTGAAAGACCGCCATCCAAATGCCTTGCCATCCGTAGTCCCGGCAAAACACCGGCAGCATGACGAGTGCGCCGACCAGTTCGATTAGAAATGTTCCACGCAGGATGAACCGTGTCAGCCGGACGATCCCTCCGACCTTCGGCGCTGAGATGGCGTCCTGCATGGTGCTGCGCTGCATCAGAGAGATCCTTCGCCCGGACAGCAGCGCAACCGATGCCGCCACGGTGACAACACCAAGCCCGCCTATCTGAATCAGCGTCAGGATCACCGCCTGACCAAAGCCCGACCAATAGCTGCCGGTATCCTGCACCACAAGACCCGTCACACAAACAGCGGAGGTCGCGGTGAAAAGCGCTTCATGAAATGGCGTTACGCACCCGGCTGTTGTGGAGAGCGGCAGCATCAGCAGCAACGCACCCAACAGAATGACCCCGGCAAAGCCCAATATGATAATTTGAAAAGACGAAAGTCGGTGCTTTCTGCAAAGCATTTCTTCCGACATCTTCCTCACCCCTTATGAATCGCGCGATTGCTTTATTGTTCGCAGGCCAGACACACGCCGCATTGCCTGACTGTGATGAAGGATACCCTGTACGCACTCAGATCGGAGACCGTGATCTCCAAATTCTGCGTGGTAAAGAAATCGCCCTTGATGGGGACTCTATTCAGCTGCTCCATGACCCAGCCGCCGACGGAAACACTGTCCGATTCCAGCTTGACGTCAAAGAATTCCATAAAATCCTCCAAGCTGACGGAGCAGTCCACGCGGTAGGTATTCTCGTCCAGTTTTTCAAAATCTTCTTCCACCTCGTCGTGTTCGTCCCAAATTTCACCGACCAGTTCTTCCAGAATATCCTCCATCGTAACAATGCCAAGCGTTCCGCCAAAATCGTCTACGACTACGGCGACGTGGGACTTCTGATGCTGGAGCATTTTCAGAATATCCCGGATCTTCGTGTGCTGATAGACGAACAGCGGTTCCGTCATGATCTCCGTAATGGGCTGCTCCGTCATCTTGCCGTTGATATAGAAGTCCTTCTGATGAAGAACGCCGACGATCTGATCGATGGTATCCCGGTAGACCAGTAGGCGGGAAAAGCGGGACTGCGTAAAGGCTCTGGCAATTTCCTCATGGCTTTCGCCGATGTCCACGGCCTCCAGGTCAATTCGATGGGTCAGAATTTCTGCCGCCGTCAGGTCGCGGAACTCAAGAGCATTGCGCAGCAGCTCGCCCTCGTTTTCGTCAATGCCGCCGTCCTGCTCCACGTCCTCCATAAAAAGAAGCAACTCCTCGTGGGACATTTTTGCATCGTCATCTGTCTTGAAGAAGCGGGAAACCAGCTTTTTCCACTGGGAAAAGAGAAAATTCAGCGGCGTCAGAACCCAAATCCAAAGGCGGATAAAGGGCGCGCTGAACAAAGCAAAGCGTTCAGGGGCGTCCTTTGCAACACTCTTGGGGGTGATCTCACCAAAAATCAAAACAACGATCGTTACGACGACCGTAGAAACCGTCGCGCCGATATCGCCGTAAAGTCCGACGAACAGAAGTGTGCCGATGGACGCCACCATGATATTGACGATATTGTTGCCGATCAGGATGGTGGAGATCAGCTTGTCATAGTCTTCGGACAGCTTGAGCGCCAGCGCTGCCCGCTTGTTTCCGTTGTCCGCCAACACCTTGAGGCGGGTCTTATTCAGGGACGAGAACGCCGTTTCTGTGGCGCTGAAATAGGCGGACATGACGATGCAGGCCACCATTGCGAAAATGCTTCCCAAATAATTCATATAAAACTCCTTTATTTCCTGTTCATATTATTGTTTCATGCAAAAAAGACACATCTATACCCGATACCGCAGCAAAGGGCGTAGATATGCCACATACGAACAGACCATATAAGAGCGGTTACCGTTGTCGTCGCTACTGTCGTTTTCCACGGATTTTTTTCTCCTTTTTGCTGTGTGCTTATATCATAGCATTTCTCCGGTGTAGATTCGGTAAAGAAACGAGTGCGTCGCAATATCCTTCTGTGAGAAATCTTGAAGCGTTTCCGCTTCTGCGGTATAATAACGGCTGACAGTTACTATACCACTGATTTAAGCCGTTTTTCTCCCGGGCTTCGCCCGGAACCGAAAAACATGGCGTATTATACCATTCTGCTTCGCTTCATGGTATCATTATTCCGCAATAAATTTCAGGAGAAGTATGATGAAGAACCGACAGCGACAAAAGGATATTTTATTTTCAGTCATCGTCTTTTTCGACACCTTTGCCGTCAATCTGCTTATTCAGAAGCTATTTACCACGCAGACACTGGTGCCCATGATCTTTGTGTTCGGCGTGTTTTTGATCTCGCTGAAAACCCACGGGTATTGCTATGGCATCACTTCGGCAATTGTCAGCGTGTTTGCGGTGAACTTCGCCTTTACCTATCCCTATTATGTCTTTGACTTTTTCGTAGAGGAAAGTATTTTTTCTGCCGTCATCATGCTCATCGTCGCCGTTTCCACCAGCACGCTGAACATTCGCATCCGCGATCAGGAGAAGCTGCGGGCAGAAAGTGAAAAGGAGAGGATGCGGGGCAATCTGCTGCGGGCGATCTCCCATGACCTGCGCACACCACTCACCTCCATATACGGGTCATCCTCCACGCTGCTCTCCAAGTATGACGCGCTGCCAAAGGAGCAACAGCTCAAGCTGTTGGGAGAAATTCAGGAGGACAGCGAATGGCTCATCCGCATGGTGGAAAATCTTCTGTCTGTCACAAGGATCGACGGCGCGAAGGTGGAAGTCGTGAAAACGCCCACCGTTCTGGATGAGCTGATCGACTCGGTTCTCATGAAGTTTTCCAAAAAGCATCCGAATCAGAAGGTCATCACAAAGATACCGGAGGAATTTGTGGACATTCCCATGGATTCGCTCCTTATTGAACAGGTACTGCTGAATCTTCTGGAAAATGCCGTATTCCACGCAAAAGGCATGACGGAGCTGACGCTTTCCGTTTCTCTTGTGGGGGATAAGGCGGTATTTGAGGTTGCGGACAACGGCTGCGGCATCCCGGATGATGCACTTCAAAAGATTTTCACCGGGAGCTGCGAAAAATCCGCCGCGCCGGTGGACGGAACCCGCAGCAATATGGGGATCGGACTATCTGTGTGCGCCGCCATCGTCAAGGCGCACGGCAGCGAGATTACTGCGGAAAATAGGAAGGGCGGCGGCGCGGTATTCCGCTTTGCTCTGGAAAGAGGGGGTGAGGACGATGGGCAATAACAAGTACAAAATTCTGATTGTAGAGGACGAGGCCAACATCAGAAGCTTTATCAAAGCCAATCTGGAAACCAGCGACTATCAGGTGCTCTGCGCGGAAACCTGCGAGCTTGGCATGATGATGTATGCCTCCCATCATCCGGACCTCATCCTTTTGGATCTTGGTCTGCCGGATCGGGATGGTCTGGACTTGATTCAGAAAGTGCGGGAATCGAACACAGTTCCCATCATTGTGCTCTCCGCCCGTTCCAACGAGAGGGACAAGGTGGAGGCGCTGGATCTGGGGGCGAATGATTATATCACCAAGCCCTTTGGCACGGAGGAACTCCTGGCTCGCATCCGCGCCGTTCTCCGCAGCCATCGGCACAGTGCGGAAAACGGCACTGCCCCAGGCGGGAAATTTCGCCTTCAGGATTTGCTTATCGATTACGATACACGGCAGGTTTTTGTGGGCAAAGAAGAGATCGACCTGACCCAGACGGAATACAACATCATGGCGTTCCTCTCCGTTCACGCCGGAAAGGTGCTGACCTATGCCGCCATCATTCAGGCGGTCTGGGGGTATTCGGACTATGGCAGCGTCAAAAAGCTGCAAGTCAACATGAAGAACATCCGTAAGAAAATGGGCGTGACGCCCGGCGAAAAACGCTACATCATCAACGAGCTTGGCGTCGGATACCGTATGCTGGCGGAGGATGAGGCATAGCGCTGCAAAAGCTCTGCGCCGCTTGACAGGCGTGGTAAAATACAAATGAGCTTTTTCCGTTTCTATATCAAACGGAGAAGGCTCATTTTTACTTGGAGGGTCAAAAATGAAGAGAACATTCAGCACGGAGCTTGCCTATGTATTCGGCATCGTATTTGTCGCGGAGGGCGTTGTCCTGATGGAAAAGGCCGACTTCGGCGTTTCCATGGTGGTCGCGCCTGCATACCTTCTTTACCGCTGGCTGTCTCCTGCGTGGAGCTTCGTCAGCTTCGGCATGGCGGAATACTGCTTGCAGGCGGTGCTGTTGCTCGCCATGTGCCTGCTGCTGCGGCGCTTCCGCGTTTCGTATCTCTTCTCCTTTGTCACGGCGGTCGTCTACGGCTTTGTGCTGGACGCTTTCATGCTGCTTGGCGCTATGCTTCCGGCGGGCAGCGTCTGGCTGCGTGCGATCTACTATGTGCTGGGGATGCTTTTTTGCGCGGCCGGTGTTTCCGCCATGTTCCACACCTACATTTCGCCCGAGGTCTATGAGCTATTTGTGAAGGAGGTCTCCGCCCATTTCGGTGCAGACATCAACCGGTTCAAAACCGGATATGACTGCGTGAGCTGTCTTGTCGGCGTGGCGATGAGCTTTCTTGCCTTCGGGCTTTGGCACTTCGAGGGCGTGAAGTGGGGGACGATTTTGTGCGCGCTGATCAACGGCTATGTCATCGGACGATTCTCCGCATTTTATGAAAAGCACTGGACGTTCTGCGACCGCTTCCCGTGGCGGAAATATTTCGCGCAGGACGCTGCGGCACAGACGAGCGCGGAGTGAAACGCCTTGCAGCTCTTTGCGCCGGTGTGCAGATAAAAAAGCTGCCATGCTTTGCGCGCAGGGCAGATTCTTTTGAATATGTTACTGCGCCGTTTTTATCCGATAACAAAGAAATTGACGGCGAGGGCGGGAAATATTATAATTAAATATAATAAGCTGCCGGCAGGAAGGAGCGATGGGAGCATGAACTATAATATTGCAATATGCGATGACTCCGGTGCGGACAGGCAGTATGTCCGGCGCATGGTGACAGACTGGGCCACGTCCGCAGGTCACACGCTGCATATCGACGACTTCCCCTCCGCCGAGAGTTTTCTCTTTCGCTATGAGGCGGACAGCGACTATGACATTCTGCTGCTGGATATCGAAATGGGCGCGATGGACGGTGTTACGATGGCGAAAGAGCTTCGCAAGAGCAACGACACGGTGCAGATTATTTTCATCACCGGCTACTCCGATTATATTTCGGAGGGCTACGAGGTTGCGGCGCTCCACTATCTGATGAAGCCCGTAAAGGAAGAAAAGCTCCGCTCGGTGCTGGACCGCGCCGCAGAGAAGCTCTCCAAAAACGAAAGGCTTCTCCACCTTGAGCTTGGCGGCGAGCTGCTGCGCGTGCCCATCTATCAAATCCGCTATGCCGAGGTCAGCGGCAACTATGTCACCGTCCACGCGCAAACGGATGTGACTGTAAAAATGACATTGGCTGAGCTTGAAAAGCAGCTTGACGAGCGATTTTATCGCGTGGGGCGCTCCGCTATCGTGAACCTGACTCAGATAAGCCGCGTCACCAAGACGGAGATAAGGCTCAGCGACGGGACTGCCATCCCACTGCCGCGGGGCGCATACGAGGGCGTAAACCGCGCAATTATCGGCATGAGGTGAGAAAAAATGGGGCTCTATTCCAAGAAAATCGAAAAGCAAATCGCCTCCTATCAGCGTGAGCTCATCGAGACGCACTACCGTGAGGTCGATAATATGTATCGCCAGATACGCACATGGCGGCACGACTACCGCAATCATATCCAGACCATGAAGGCCTACGCCGCCGTGGAGGACTGGGAGGCAATCAGGCGCTATCTCGAGCTGCTGGACACCGACCTGCAAACCGTGGATACGGTCATCAAGACCGGAAATCCCATGACCGATGCCATTCTAAACTCCAAGATATCCCTTGCAAGGGCGAAGGGAATTCAGGTCGTGGCGGATGCGCAAATTCCCGTGAGGCTCAGCTTTTCGGAAATCGACCTCTGCTGCATCATAGGAAATCTGTTCGATAACGCCATTGAAGCAAGCCTGAAGCTGCCGGAGGACAAGCGCCTCATCCGGGTATATATGGACATGAAAAACACCCAGCTCTACATTTCCTTCACCAATTTTACCGCCGAAAAGAAGCTGCGCAAGGAAGGCAAGCTTTTTCCGAGCACAAAGGGCGAGGGTCACGGTCTGGGGCTTGTCAGCATAGACGCCATCGTGGATCGGCTGGAGGGCTATATCAGCCGCAACAGCGAGGACGGCGCCTTTACCACCGAAATACTGCTTCCGCAGGAGTGATAGATTGCAATTCATCACCATAAAAACGCAATTCGTCCCCGAAATGTGCCGGGGGCGAGTTTTTATGCTATGATATGGGCGCGAGGTGAGACAAAATGAAGCACAAGGAAAAAGCAAAATACGGCATCCGGCAGAGCCTTCGCTTCATGCTGCGCATAGCTTGGAAAAAGCGCAGGCGGGTGCTGTTCATATGCCTTGTTATCGCCGCCCTTCAAATCGCCCTGAATTTGGCGCAGCTTTATGTAACGCCGGAGATTTTGACGAGGGTGGAAAACGGAGCTTCCGTGTCGGAGCTTATAAAAACCATCGGGCTGTTTACGGCGGCACTGTTTCTTTTGCAGGGTGCGACGGCATATTTTGACGCTATCCGTATGCCCGCCGAGATAGATCTTCGCTGTGCCATAATCCGGATGATTTCCCGCAAAAGCAGCGAGACCTCCTATCCCAACGTCCACGACTCGCAGATTTTGAAGCTCGAGCAGGCGGCGCAGCAGGCCACCGGCGGCAACGACGACGCGGCGGAGCATATCTGGCGGACTCTGACGGAGCTTTTGACGAACATCGGCGGCTTTGTCGTATATCTGCTGCTGCTTTCCAAGCTGAACGGCTTTTTGCTTTTACTTGTGGTACTGACCGCCGCGGCGGGCTTCTTTGTCTCTCATTATATCAACGAGTGGGAGTACCGCCACCGGGAGGAGCGGGAGAGATACGACAAGAAGCTGGACTATTATCTCAAAAAGCCCCGGCAGATACAGCTTGCCAAGGAGATTCGTGTGTTCGGCTTAGCCCCGTGGCTCAGGGAGCTGAGAGAAAAATCCATGAATGCGCTCGCTGCCTTTGTCGCCCGCCGGGAAAGAACTTATCTCTGGGCTAATGTGGCTGACGCGGCGCTGACGCTTCTGCGCAATGGCATAGCCTATGCCTATCTTATCCGGCAGACGCTGGCGCAGGGCTGGCCGGCATCGACTTTTTTGCTGTATTTTTCCGCCGTCAGCGGCTTTACGGCATGGGTCACGGGCATACTGACGCAGCTCGGTCAGCTTCAAAAGGAGAGCCTTGACCTGTCCAAAATACAGGAATATCTGAACATTTCCGAGCCGTTTCGATTTGAGGGCGGCGCACAGCCGCCTATAGCCGAGGGCTACGAGCTGCGGCTGGAGAACGTGTCCTTCCGCTATCCCGGAACGGAGAAATACATACTTAAAAATGTTGACCTGAGCATCCATCCCGGCGAAAGGCTGGCGCTTGTCGGTCTTAACGGTGCGGGCAAGACCACCATGGTCATGCTCCTATGCGGCTTCTACGACCCTACCAAAGGGCGCGTGCTGCTGAACGGGCAGGATATTCGTGAATTTGACCGCAGGCAGTATTATGCGCTGTTTTCCGCCGTGTTTCAGGGCTTTTCCATTCTCGACACGACGATTGCGGAATGTGTCGCCCAGACTGCCGAGCATATAGACATGGACAAGGTCGAACGCTGTCTTGAGCAGGCGGGCTTGACTGAGACTGTCGCAAGGCTTCCGCACGGCATATATACCCACTTCGGGCGCGAGGTATATCTTGACGGAGTTCAGCTCTCCGGCGGTCAGACTCAGCGGCTGATGCTGGCGAGAGCCTTATATAAGGACGGAGCAATCTTGGTTCTGGACGAGCCGACCGCGGCGCTTGACCCCATCGCAGAAAACGATATTTATCAAAAGTACGCCGACATGACGGCGGGCAAGACCTCCGTGTTTATCTCGCACAGACTTGCCTCCACGCGCTTTTGCAACCGTATTCTATTTATAGCGGACGGCGGCATTGCCGAGGAGGGTACGCACGAGGAGCTTTTGGCAAGGGGCGGCGCTTATGCAAAGCTTTTTGCCGTGCAAAGCCGCTATTATCAGGAGGGAGGCGCACAGGATGAAGAAGAAAACTGAGGGCATGAGCCTGCGTGAGACCTTTGCCCTCCACCGCCGGGCGGAACGGGATATGCGCCGGGTCGCACCGGGCTGCTTTGCGCCGTTTGTCCTCTGCGCCGCAGTGAAGGCCGCGTCTCCATACGCAATTATTTGGCTCTCCGCTCAGCTCATAAACGAGCTGTCTACGCTTCGCAGGCCGGAGCTTTTGAGTAAATGGGTCATTTTAATAATGACTGTCAGCGCTGCGGCGGAGCTGCTCAAGGCCGTGCTGGAGCGGTGGAAAAACGTCCGAAGTGAGCTGCTTGACAGGCAGGATGAGACACTCTATACCGAAAAATTTCTGAGCATGGACTATGCCGACTGCGACAGTCAGGAGATACGGGATCTGTTCTCCCAAATCCGGCAGAATGCCAACTGGTCAGGCTGGGGCTTTAGCTATCTCAAGCTGTACTATACGCAGGCAGTCCATGGCATCACCGGCATTTTAGGCGCTGCCGTCCTGACGGTGAGCCTCTTCACGCGAAGAGTACCGGATTCGGCGGGCAGGTTGACAGCTCTCAATCATCCGCTTTTCCTTGTGGGGATACTTCTGCTTATCGCTGCTGTTACCTGCCTCGGTCCGCTGTTGGTCGGCAAAGCAAACTACGTCTGGAATAAGCTTGCGGAGGAGGTGCGCCTCGGCAATCGTGTGTTCAGCCACTTCGTTTTCATGCAGCCGGGGGACAAGGAAAAGGACATGGATCGCAGAATGTACCGCCAGAATGAGCTTGCGGAGCACTATGCCCGCACGGTGAATATCTTCGGCGTGGGCTCTCCCGTGGCGAAGGCATTCCAAACCGCCGTGGGACTGAGCAAGGCGCTGTCCGCCGCCCTATCCGCTATTCTCTCCGGCGTTGTGTATGTGTTCGTGTGCCTGAAGGCGCTGGGCGGCGCCTTCGGTATCGGCAGCGTAACTCAGTACGTCAGCGCCGTGACCACCTTTTCCGGCAACGCCGCCCTGCTGCTGAGCACCGTCAGCCATATGCAGGCAAACGCCGAGTTTCTCAAGACTATCTATACATTTTTAGATACTCCGAACTCCATGTATCAGGGGAGTCTCACCACGGAAAAGCGCTCTGACAGGCGCTATGACGTGGAGTTTCGGGACGTGTCCTTCCGCTATCCCGGCTCGGATATCTGGGCGCTGCGCCATGTGAATATGAAGTTTAATGTCGGCAAGCGCCTTGCCATTGTGGGTGAAAACGGCAGCGGCAAGACCACCTTCATAAAGCTCCTGTGCCGCCTGTACGACCCGCAGGAGGGACAGATTATGCTCAACGGCATCGACATCCGCAAGTACCGCTATGACGATTACATGGGGATATTCTCTGTGGTGTTTCAGGACTTTCAGCTCATCTGTCAGCCCTTGGGCAGTAACATCGCGGGCAGCGTAAGCTATGACCGTGAGCGGGCGCAGAGGGCGCTGGTCGATGCAGGCTTCGGCGAAAGGCTTGCAGAGCTTCATATGGGACTGGACACGATGCTATATAAGGAGCTTGCGGAGGACGGCGTGGAGCCCTCCGGCGGCGAGGCGCAGAAAATTGCAATTGCCCGCGCGCTCTATAAGGATGCGCCCTTTATCATCCTCGACGAGCCGACGGCGGCGCTTGACCCTGTCGCGGAGGCGGAGATCTACAGCAAATTTGATGAGATAGCGGGCGATAAAACCTCAATTTTCATCTCTCACCGGCTCTCCTCCTGCAAGTTCTGCGACGAAATAGCCGTGTTCCACGAGGGTGCGGTCATCCAGCAGGGCAGTCACGCCGAATTGCTCGCCGACAGCGGCGGCAAATACTACGAGCTCTGGAACGCACAGGCGCAGTATTATACGGAGTAAAAAAATAAGCCGCAAAAGCGGATGCCCGGAGGATTGTTTCCGGGCATCCGATTTGCTATGTTGCTGATTTAGAGTAAAACATGGGCGGCGCTTGCTATATGATACTAGCAATATATAGCTTTGCCTGCCGCAAACACTCATGCGTGAAGACAGAAAATCCTGTCAGACAGATATCCAAGCTCGCTCGAATAGAGAAAGAATATCTGCTTTTTGAATATATTGACTATTATAGCAACTCCGGCTGCCGACATCCGGGATAAAAACTATTCCTCGACTCCGTATATCACCTTATCCGCGTTGATATCGTGTATTGCCAGTATGCTGTCACTGCCGAAAAACGAAAAGAACAAATTGCCCTCAGATTGAATATAGACCCTATCATCAGTAATTTTTAAGTCGATTATCGAGGGACTCACAGCAGAGCCGGCATAGTAATAGGCATAAAAGCGGGCGATTTCATCGCATAGGGACGGCGCGCAGCTATGCTCTGCCAGCGCTGAATAATAGATATCGAAAGTCTGCCGCTCCCTTTCAGACATGGCTTCACGGTCAAGCTGCATCCACGGGCAAGCCTGTCCGCGCTCCGCTGTTTTACTGTAATTGCCGTAATCAGGGCTGTCTGCCGCGCCACGCGCCAGATAGACAAAGCCAATTATAAGAACGATTATCGGTATTGCAAGAAGCAGGATATTTTTCTTTCTCAAGTCGTTTTCCTCCTCTCAACAGCAGGCACTTTACTTTTTTTATAATACAGCATTCGTCCCGGCGCAAGCAAGAGAAAATGCACGAAACGACCGAAAATAAGCATAATTTACATACTCCGTAAGACCACCACTGAGCCGTAAAGCCATGCAAAATTCAGCCTAAACGCGGAGATTGCCGCAAAATATACGGGCAAATGTCGGCTTTTGTTTATAAAATCCGAATAATACTTTGATTTTTTTCTCATCGGCGTAGTAAAGTTATATTATGCTATATATTCTTGCTGATTTGGTTGGCAATGTGCGGCATTTTCCCGTTGGTCAGATTACAGCAGAGCGCTGCCGGATATTCGCCCATGCCGGGCAAATCACCGTCATGCAGACCGCAGGAACTCATCTCGACTTGTGCGATAGAGCCGTCCGGAAGGATATTGAGCTTTTCTGCGCAGCACTGCCGGGAATAGTCACTGCCGTGGGTCAGCCGATGATAAAAAACGCAGTATTTGCCGTTGATTTTCTCCATGCCGCCGTGGGTCGTGCCGGTGGCGTTGCAGCGCTGACGCTCACTTCGTCCTTTGTAGCCCACGTCTCCGTTACTGACAAGCGTACCGCGAAAGCGAAAGTCCCGGTCTGGGTAGGGTGAGGTGGCATAGCACAGCTCGTGGTTTTTCTGGGAGGAGTATACAAAGTAGTAAGTCTGCCCGATTTTGCGGATGCTGCTGCCCTCGAAGAAGGCGTGATTCTTGAAATCCGGCGTGTCCGCAATGCGTTTTGGCGCTTCCTTCAGCGTCAGCATATCATCGCAGAGCACGGCGGCGTTTGCGCCCAGCGGCCCGGGCTTTTGCAGGAATGCCTTTGCGGGCTTATCAAATACGCCTGCGTATACCCTTAGACAGCACAAATGCGTTCCATGGCTTTACCGCCATCCCCCGGAACGGACCGGTACCGAAATACAGACCAATCACGCCGTTATCGTTCATCACCGCGGGGTCAAAGCATACAAAGTCCTGATAGGGCGTGCCGTCCGGGTTTTGCACCACACCGTAATACTCATATTTTCCGTCCGGACTGTCGCAGACCGCAACGCTGATGGGATGGGAATAGCCGCCCTTGCCCTTCCAGCCTGCCAGACAGTAATAAAGATAGTAGCGCCCGTCATTGCCGCGTACTACGTCCGGTGCATAGAGGTAGCGGGCATTTTCGCCGTACAGCGGGTCTTGCCTTGCCGAGTAATTTATTCCTTTGCTCGTCCAGCTTGACAAATCGTTCAGCGGTGCGGAGAAAAGTTCATAGTCCTCCAGGCAGAAGCTCTCACCGCCGGGAGTATCGTGCGAGCCGAAGATATAGACCCGATCGCCGAATACATGGGACTCTCCGTCGGCAATGCAGACAGAAAGCGGAAGAATGGGATTACAGGCAGTATGCTTCATGATGCGGTTTCCTCAAGAAAATGGTATATCTCCTTCGCAACCAGCACCTTGTACCTTCCGGTGAAAACATGGGGCTGCCCCTCGTAAATAACCAGTTCTGCATGGTCATCCCGGAGGGTGTTGTATTGGGCGGTCAGGTCGCTTGCACCACTGTCACCCATATGGAGAACATCTCCTTGCCGTTGCCGTCCCAAATGGGATGCTTGTATATATGCGCCCATGAATCCGCACTGCTGACCGGCTTATAAGAGCCGTCTGAGTCTGCATATTTCCCGTTGCGTCCGGCTTGGCGTTCGCCACCGTCTCAAGCATACGGAGCTGACCGGCGGGCATTTTCATATCGTCGCGGTCAAAGCTCTCAGACTCAAAGCGCTCGGGAAGCCCCGCAAATACGACGGCGACCTCGGCATCCTGCGCCGCTCTGCGCGCCTGCGAAAGAAGCGCATCCGTAGTCTCGCCACGCTCGTCGCAGCCGGGGGCATAGATCGCACCGGGCAGGAAGTCGAGCGGCTGAGAGAGCCTTGCGGGATTTATGTGGCTTGAGCCTGCACCCTGATAGCGTATCTGCCTTGCCATTGCGCCGATTACGGCGATTTTTGCGTTTTCCCTCAGGGGCAGGAGGCTGCCCTCATTCTTGAGCAGCACCGCACCCTCGATGGCCGCCCGCCTTGCAAGAGCGTGATGCGCCTCGTAGTCGCAGTCGCTTTCATTTCCCAACGCTTCCGCAGCGTGGAACAGCAGACGCAGGACGCGGCGGGCGCTGTCATCTATGCAAGCTTCGGAAAGCTGCCCCTCCCGAATTGCCTGCGCCGTCTCCTTTTCCATATACTCGCTGCCGCCGGGCATACTCAGGTTACAGCCTGCGCGGAAGCCCTCGATGCGGTCGTTCATCGCGCCCCAGTCCGTGACGACAAGCCCGTCAAAGCCCCATTCGCGGCGAAGAATATCCGTCAAAAGCTTCTTGCTATCCGAGCAGTGAACGCCGTTGAGCTTCGGGTAGGCGCACATGAGCGTCGAGGGCTTGCCCTCCTTGACGGCAATCTCAAAGGCCGTCAGGTACAGCTCCCGCAGTGTGCGCTCATCCAGAACGCTGTCGGAGGTGAAGCGGCATTTCTCCTGCGAATTTGCGGCAAAGTGCTTGAGGCTCGTGCCTACGCCCTGTGCTTCCATGCCGCGAATGAAGCCCGCCGCAAGCTTGCCTGCAAGATACGGATCCTCGCTGAAATACTCGAAGCTGCGCCCACAGAGCGGGTTGCGCTTGAGGTTTACGCCGGGGCCGAGGACAAGCCCCACGCCCTGATTTCTTGCCTCCTCGCCGATGGCTGCGCCGATATCCCGCAAAAGCTCCTCATCCCAGCTCCCCGCGCTCGTCACCTCGGCGGGAAAGCAGGTAGCGGGACGCGATTCGTTGACGCCCAGCATATCCGCCGCATTTTCCTGCTTGCGAAGACCGTGAGGGCCGTCGCACATGAAAAGGGACGGAATGCCGTATTTCTCGTATTTTTTCGTCTCCCAGAAGTTTTCGCCGGAGCAGAGGGCAATTTTGTCCTCAAGAGTCATCATATTTAAGATTTTTTCAGTATCCATAGTCATTCCTCAAAATACATAGCTGCCGCTTTCAAGCTCGACAGGCTCCCTCCCCGGCAAAATCAGAGTCGCCGAGCAGTTTGCCGGAATGCTGAGAGTATAGCACCGACCCTCCGCCGATTTCTCCCAGCCGCTCTCTACTCTGCCGTAAACGCTTTTATATTCCGCCTTGGCACGGGTGAAATGCCCGCCGGGGCGGGGCGCGATGACAAAGTGATTCTCTCCGTCCACACGGATGCCGCACATGGTCTTGAAGAGCCATTCGCAGACAGCACCCTTGGAGTAGTGATTGAGCGAAGCGATGCCGCCCTGCGCCCTTGTGCCCTCCCAGCTTTCCCAGATGGTGGTCGCCCCGTTTTTCGGCATAAAGAGCCATCCCGGCATTTCCTCATTCTCCAAAAGCCGATAGGCATATTCGATGTCCATATCCGCCAGCACATCCAGAATAAACGGCGTGGAGAGGAATCCCGTGTCGAGCCGCCAGCGGTAATTCTACATAGCCTGAATGAGCCGACGCTTTGCAAATGCTTCCTGCTTCTCATCCAGCAGGTGCATATACAGCGGGCGGACAAGCTTTGCCTGGCGGTCGGTATCCAGCGTGTAGCCGGGCAGAGTGACAAGCTCGCGGTATGCTTTACGGCAGCCGTCCCGGTATTTTTCAAACAGCGCCCTATCCTGCTGCTTTCCCAAATACCCGGCAATCCCTATCATGTGCTCCATGATGAATGCCGTATAGGCCGTGGATTCCTCCGGATGAGGCAGCACGGTATTTTTCCAGTCATTCGGGAATACATCTGCCGGCTCTGCCCACTCTCCGTAGGACTGTCCGTAATTGACAATGTACTTTTTCGCCTCGCCCTTCAGCGGGAGGTGATGCCGCAGCGGTGTGAACTTCGTGCAGCGGCTTATCATGAATTTTGCATAGCGCGCCATGCCGTCATAATGGCGGCGAATTAAGCTATCATCCCCGTAGAGCTTCCAAAAGCGATAGGGTATCAGCACACCCGCGTCCGACCAGCCGACGCTGCCGTCCATAAAGGACATATAGAAGTCCACACCGCCGTAGGGGACTATCTGCGGCAGCTTTCCGTCTGTTTTCTGCCAGTCATACACGTCACGCATATATTTCTGCGCAAAAGAGGCGTAGTCAAATAGATATCCTGCGGTGTTGAAGAATATCTGCGCGTCACCCGTCCAGCCGTGCCGCTCACGGGTCGGGCAGTCGGTGGGGAGGTCTGCGTGGTTGTTCTTCGCGCTCCATACGGTATTTTCGACAAATTTATTGAGAAGCTCGTTGGAGCTTTCAAAATAGCCCGTGCGCTCCATGTCGGAGTAGATGGCAATGGCGGTGAAATCCTCCGGCTGAAATGCCGCGTCGGTTTCCACCAGTACATACTGAAAGCCGAAGATGGAAAAGGTGGTCTTGTAGCGGTTTTTGCCCTCCTTGCAGGTGTAGATGACCTGCTGGAGCGGCGTTGTGATGTGCTTGTTGGCGCACTGGATATTCTTCTGTGTGAACTCGCCGGTTTCGTCCAATAGCTCGCCGAAACGAAGCTTGATTGTCTGCCCGGCGTGGGCGGTTACGGTAAATTTCGTATAGCCTGCAATATTCTGCCCAAAGTCCAGCACGGTCTTGCCGGAGGGCGTGGTAATAAGCTTTGCTTGCAGCCGCTCATGCTCTGTGACGGGGACATTATTCGAGGCTGTCGGCGTGACGGGATGGCTTGTGACCTTCGCTTTGCCCGAATAGGAAGGTTCTTTCTGTGCGTCAATGATTTCGCCGTCCTTATTGTCGGCAAAGCGTATCGCTCCGTCATTCGACCAAGCCCAGCTCTCGTCGCTGATTATCGTCTGTACGCTGCCGTCGGCGTGGGTTATCTCGAGCTGTGCGAGGAGCTTTGTCTCCGTGCCATACTGATTTTTCAGCCCCCACGCGCCGCAGGAGCCGCGATACCAACCGTCCGCGAGCTGCACCGTCAGGGCGTTTTCGCCGTCATGCAGCAGCGCCGTCACGTCATAGCTCTGGTACTGCACGCGCTTGCGGTAGTCGGTAATGCCGGGGGCGCGGACGAAATCGCCCACGCGCTGCCCGTTTATCCGCGCCTCGTAAAGACCGCAGGCGGTGATATAAAGACGCGCCCGCTTTACGTCTACGGCACGAAAATCCTTGCGGAAGCAATCCACGGGATAGCGCGTTTTTTTTGTTGACCTTGTAGTCGCCGCTTATCCACTTGGCGCTCCATGCACCGACGCAGGTCTTCAAGGAGGCTTCACTCCACTCGCCGGGAGTGTTATTTTCATCCCAGAGCCGGAGCTTCCAAAATACCCTCGTTTTCGGCGCTACGGGGCTGCCGCCCCATTTTGCGCACATCGAGTTGCTTTCCACCCTGCCGCTGTCCCAGAGAATACTATTCTTATCGTCCGTGGCGATGAGCTGATACGCCGTCTGTCTCTTGCTGCCTTCGCAGTTCCAATAAAGCCGTGGCGCGGTATAGTCCACGCCTACGGGATTATATAAATGCTCAGTTTTCAGTCGAATTGCTTTCATTGCTTTTCCTCCCTTGCCTTGATTTCCGCCTGCTTCTTCTCCAAGCCCTTTTCAACGTTCAAAAACAGCAGCAGCACTGCCAAAAGCACGCCGGTAAAGACCTCAAGTCCGACAAAGCCGAAGGTGATAACGCCTTTGACCGACTCGTACTGTACGGCGGCAAGCGTCACTCCGTTTACTATCTCCGGCGCGACATAGCCTGCATGACTCAAAAGACCGTTGAATACGCCGGTGCAGATGCCGACCATCGCAACGGCAATGATGTTATATACGCTCATCGCCACGCCGTCCGAGCGGAAGCCGGTCTTCCATTCGAGATGGTCAAGCACGTCCGCAAACATCGCCATAAATACATAGGCGCAGGGCAGACCGCCGATGTTCTTGATGAACTGTCCCACCAGCATAATGACCATATTTGTGGGGAACGCCCAGCAGATGGCGCCGCCTATGGCATAGAGAATGAAGCCCGCCAGCGTGACGTTTCGTTTGCCGAATTTCTTTGCAAGCGGCCAGACGGCGAATATGCCGATGCCCATGGGTATGCCGCCGATGACGGAGAGCATGGTCTGGGTAATGCCGTCGTTGTAAGTCCCGAGAACATAATTGCAGAAGTAGACAAGACTGATATTTTTGATGGAAGTGCCGGCGGTGTAGATGAGAAAATAGGCATAGATAAGCAGCATATATTTATCCGTAAAAATCGACTTGAGCTGCCGCTTGAAAGGCACGGCTCCCTCAAGCACCGTATCCCGCTCCTCAAGCGTGACGCGCTCCTTGGTGAAGTAGTACTCCAGCAGCGTCAGCGGCAGAGCCAGAACGGAGAGCGCGCTCATGAGGCTTATCCACTTGCTTTTATCTACGCCGATGGCAGGCATTATGACCATGGGGAACACGAGCGCCACGAGAATACCGCTCATCGTGATGGTCGCTATCTGATTAAAGACCGAGAGTCCGTCGCGTCGAGTGATATCACGGGTGGAGAGCGGAACCATAAGGCCGTGGCTCATGTTGAAAATCGTGTAGGCAAAGGAGTAAAACAGGTTATAGCTAAGCATGACCCAGATAACCTGCACCGTCTCGCTGCCGCTCGGCACGGTGAAGAGCAGAATGCCCGTAACCGTCAGCAGCGGCGCACTAAGCAGCAGCCACGGGCGAGCCTTGCCCTCCCGCGTATGCGTGCGGTCGATGATATAGCCCATGATGATGTTCGTGATGACGTCGATGATTTTTGACACGATTGGAAAAATCACGAGAAAAGCCCCGCCCCATACATGAGTCAGGTTCAGTACGTCCGTGTATCTGTTACTATTCAAGTATAATTGTAACGAAATGAGGGATGACATATGGCGGATATAAACCTGCCCTATCTTTGCACGACTATAGGTAATCTCTCCGGAGTTCCGGTGCGGATTTTTGAGGGGGAGAGCCTGAGCTTTTATTACTCGCAGGCATATCTTCCCCGCGACCCGATGGCGGTCTACCGGGAACAGATTTTTGCGGTGAGGGCACATGTCGGATATGTCACGACAGCGCATTTTCATTACTACGGTATAGTAAACTCCGGGCGGACGAAAATTGTCATCGGCCCTACCCGACAGATTACGGAGAGCGATCAGGAGCTGCGTGAGCTTGCCTTCCGTGCGGATGTGAGCGCGGACGACGTGGAGGATTTTGTCTCGGGCATGAAGAGCATCGTCCGTATGCCTTTTGAAAGCATACTGCAAATGCTCTGTACGATGAACCATGTCCTAAACGGCGAGACGCTGTCACTGAAGGACATCACCATCTACGATGCCGAGCAGGAAAAGCTTCTGACCCGGCAGGGCAAGAAGCAGGCCGAGCAAAAGCTTTCTGTCAGGGTAGACGAGACACAGAGCCAGCACAATACCTATGATCTGGAGCAGATGCTAATGCGCATGGTCCGCAAGGGAGATACCGCAGCGCTCAACGAGTGGACATCCCATGCCCCGGCGGTGCGCGGCGGCGTATTGGCGGAGGAACAGCTTCGTCAGCGGAAAAACACCTTTATCGTCATTGCGACTCTCGTTTCCCGTGCGGCGATACGCGGCGGCATGGACGTGGACGAGGCCTTCTCGCACAGCGACTCGTATATTCAGCAGTGTGAGCTGCTGTCCTCGCCGGAGGATATAACTAACCTGCAATATCGCATGGTTTTGGACTATACCGAGCGGGTGGAGCGTCTGCATCTGGGCAAGCACCCCACAAAGCTCACCGTGGATGTGGCAAACTACATCCAGCGTCATATGTCGGAGCCGATCACGGCGGAGAAGATTGCGGAGCATTTGTTTCTCAGCCGCCCGTACCTCTCCCGCAAATTCAAGGAGGAAACGGGCGAGAGCCTGACGGATTTTATCCTGAAAGAAAAAAACGGAGGAAGCAAAACGCCTCCTCCGCTATTCGGATAAATCCTTGACCGCCATTGGCTCATATCTTGGCTTTTCCTCGCCGAGCCACTTTTCAAGGGTATTCAAAACCTATGTCGGCAGCAGCCCGAGAGGATATCGCGAAAAGCACGGATGAAAATGCCGCGACTGGGTTTAATAATATGTTAATAATACGGCAAAACCGCCTGCGGCTTGGCAGGCGGTTTCAATAAAACAAAATACAATAATTATAATAGCAGATCACATCAGCCTACGCTGACGGGCTCGGGCTCCTTGAGCGACGGCTTCGGCGGCTGACCGTGGCGGTAATAGGTCGGAACTATGCGCTCAATGCAGTCGCGCACCGCCTCACCGTCACGCTCGTCCACCTGCGACAGCTCGTCCAGCTGCCGGAGGAAGGCGTCTCCGTCCACCTCAAGCTCATGCCCTATGTAGATGAGGTCGTTTGCGGTCTTTTCCATGCCCTCGGAGGCCATGAGTATCTCCTCAAAGAGCTTTTCACCGGGACGCAGACCCGTATATTCGACCTTGATATCGACATCCGGCTCAAAGCCCGAAAGCCGTATCATGTTCCTTGCCAAATCGTCTATGCGCACAGGCTCGCCCATGTCGAGCACAAATATCTCGCCGCCCTTGGCATACGCCCCGGCCTGAAGCACCAGAGACACCGCCTCGGGTATGGTCATAAAATAGCGTATGACGTTCCTGTCCGTGACCGTGACGGGACCGCCCGCAAGAATTTGCTTGCGGAACAGGGGAATAACGCTGCCGTTGCTGCCGAGGACATTGCCGAAGCGCACCGCGACATATTCCGTCTCCGCGCGGCTGTTCATCATCTGAATGACCATCTCGCACATACGCTTTGACGCGCCCATGACATTTGTCGGATTGACCGCCTTATCGGTGGAGATGAGCAGGAAGCGCTTTACGCCGAACTCCGCCGCCGCACGGGCGACGTTTAATGTGCCGAACACGTTGTTCTTTATCGCCTCGGCAGGGGAATCCTCCATCAGCGGGACGTGCTTATGCGCCGCCGCGTGGAAAATGAGCTGAGGCCTGTACATATCGACGATATTATACACTCGCTCCCGGTCGCGCACCGAGCCGATGAGAACGACAAGGTCGAGCGCGGGATAGCGGCGCCTTAGCTCCTGCTGAATGTCGTAGGCGTTGTTCTCGTATATATCAAAGATGATGAGCCTGCCGACTCCGTGCTTTGCTATCTGACGGCAAAGCTCACTGCCTATGCTGCCGCCGCCGCCCGTGACGAGGACGGTTTTGCCGTGGATATACTCCGCGATGCCGCTCATATCGACATCCACCGTCGCGCGGCCGAGCAGGTCAACTATATCTACGTCGCGCACCTTCTTGATGCTGACCTCGCCGTTTACAAGCTGATACAGCGCGGGCAGAGTCTTGAGCCTGCAGCCCGTGCGCTGGCATATTGCGATAAGCTCCGAGCGATCCTTGAGCTGCGCCGAGGGTATGGCAAGGACTATCTCCTCGATATCATAATGCTGCGCCGCCCACTCTATCTTATTGCGCCCGCCGACTATCGGCACACCCATGATAAGCGCGCCTTTTTTCGCGGCGCTGTCGTCTATGACGCAGATGACCGTATTCTCGGAGCGCGCGCTGCCCTGAAACTCGCGGATGACGATAGCTCCCGCCGCGCCGCCGCCTATGAGCATCGTGCGCTTTCTCGCGCCCCGGTTGGAGGCTGCACGCTGACTGCGCAGCATCCGATAGACAAAGCGCGGGAAGGACGCGGCTATAAATATGACGAGCAAATAAATAAACGGATAGCTCCTCGGCACCTCAAGCCCCATAAGCAGCATACCGAGCCAAACCTCTGCCGCCGAGCACAGCGACGCAAAACCGATGCGCACAAGCTCATGCAGCCCCGCAAACTCCCAAAGACTGTTATACAGCCGGAAAACCGCAAAGATAAACACGGTCAAAACGGTGTTGAGCAGCATATAGCTTGAAACGCTGTCTAAAAAGCCGGATTCCGCGGCAAGCGCAGGCGAGAGCTCAAATCTCAGCAGCAGCGCCGCGAAGGCCGAGAGGTTTATCAATACGATGTCCGCCAGCAGCAGCGCCGCAATGCGCATGAGCTTGGCGCGGTTAAGATTTTCCCCCAGAAATCTTTTCATCGTTCCTCCCCCCATAGGTGACAAAATAATTACAAACAATATAACACAGTATCTGGAATTTGTACAGAGGAAAAGGAAAAAAATTACGAAGTTATTTTTTTAACTTATGTATATGTGATGTATATGTGCGAAAAAACGACAAGGGCGAAATAAACGCCGATTTTTTGCCTCAAAGCCTTGAAAATATAGGAAGCATATGATAAAATTATACGATATATTCAATAATGGACGTGGTATGCTCTGCCGCGCGGAATACAGGGATAAGTATGAAAGCATTGAAAACCGGACTTATAATTTGCCTCGTCGTGGTGACGGCGCTTTTTGCCGCGGGACAGGTCTATACCCGTGTCGTCGCGGATAACAGCCGCCCGGTCATTACGCTCGACTCGGACTATATCACGATAAGCGTCGGGGACGGGCAGCCGGCGCTGCTTCAGGGCGTGAGCGCATGGGATGACCGTGACGGGGATCTCAGCGGCGAGGTCATTGTTTCGGGCGTGTCGAAGCTTATAAACAACAACACCGCGAAGGTATCTTATATGGTCTTTGATAAGGCGGGGAACATGGGCAGCGCGACGCGCTATGTCCGCTACTCCGACTATCATCGTCCGCGCTTTATGCTCACAAGGCCCCTTGTGTATAATCTCGGCGAGGCCGTGGCGCTGTCCGGCCGCCTACAGGCGCAGGACGCTATCGACGGGGATATAACGAGTTCCATCCGGGTGCTGTCATCGGATATAATCAGCAGCATCGAGGGCGTGTACAGCCTGTCACTACAGGTCACAAACTCCGTGGGCGATACGGCGCAGGTCACGCTTCCCGTCACGATACGGCATGAGGCGGAGGGAGAGAGCCAGCTCACGCTGAGAAGATACCTTATATATATGGAGCAGGGCGGCAGCTTTGATGCAAAAGCATATATAGACTCCGTGCCCGCGGGCGCGGCGGGGGATGTGCGCATAGATAACGGCATTGACGCTAATACCCCCGGCTCGTATATTGTCACCTATAGCTGCACGGTCGGCGGGCGCACGAGCACCGCAATTCTGACCGTGGTGGTCGAATAAGGAGGCGCGGCATGAAGGATAAGAATATTCGCGCAGAGGATATATCGCTGCACTGTCTGCTGCGTGCGCTGAGAAAAAACCTGTGGATGATGGTCGCCTCCGCCGCAGTGCTTGCGATGCTTGTAGCTCTGTATGCAGGCTTTGTGCGCAAGCCCGTTTACAGGGCAAGCATGACCTATGCCGTCACCTCGCGCATGAGCAGCTACAGCACGAGAAATATCACCGCCGCCAAGGAAATGGCGACTATACTTTCAGAGGTACTGGATAACGAGGTCGTAAACGATACTATACGCGCCTCCTCGGAGGAGCTGCGCGGCTATACCGGCGGCATCAGCGCCGGACTTGTGGAAAACAGCAACTTCGTCGTCGTCACCTCGACCTCAAGCTCTCCGCGCACAGCGTTTCAGGCGCTTGTAGCTCTGGAGGAGAATTTTGACACCATCGCCGACTATATTTCGAGCAATATCGTCGCGCAGGTGATACAGGAGCCGAGCATCAGCGGCTATCCCGTAAACTCCATGAACGTCCGCTCGGCGGCGCTCAAGGCAGCCGTCGCGGGCTTTGTCCTCATGGCGGCGGCAATAATCGCAATTACCGCCGGCAGCGAGACGATACAGACCCGCGAGGGTGCGCGGCATATGATAGACGCGCCGGTGCTTGCGGTTTTGGGGCATGAGCGCGGCGGGAAAAAGAGCAAAAAGCCCGCGCCCATACTCATAAGCTCCCCCACGGTGAGCTTTGCCTATACGGAGAGCATAAGCTCCATATGCTCGCGCCTTGAGCATGAAAAGCGCGACAAGGGCAGCACGATAATTATGGTCACGAGCGTCGGCGCAAACGAGGGCAAGTCCACGGTCGCCGCAAACCTTGCAATAAGCCTCGCCTCGCGCGGGCACAGGCTTGCGCTGATGGACGCAGACCTCAGAAACCCCACTCAGCTTGAGCTTTTCGGCGGTCGCTGGAGCAGTCCTCTGCCGCTCAATAAAATGCTCTCGCGCCCCTTCTCCGTGGAGGCGCTGAACACCTGCGCAAAGTATGACCGCGATACGGGCGTTATGATGCTCTTCAGCGGTGAGAGCGATCAGCGCAGCACGGAGCTGTTGTCCTCGGAGACGATGCGCTTGACATTAGAGCGTCTGCGCAGGCTCGACTTTGTGATAATCGACACGCCGCCCATGGGGATGTTCCCGGATGCGGAGCTTCTGTGCGACGCGGCGGACGTCTCGCTGCTCGTTGTGCGGCAGAACCTGATACCCGCCCCGGATATAAACGACGCGGTGGATGCGCTCAACAGCGGCAAGGCTGATTTTATCGGCTGTGTCCTGAACGATATGCAGGGCGGCAGCGGCGGCTATGGCTACGGCTACGGCTATGGGCGCGGCTACGGTAAAAAATACGGCTACGGCAAGAAGTACGGCTACTCGCACTATGGCTACGGCTATGGCAGCGACAGCGCTAAGGCCTCAAAGAGCCGGACGAAGGGTTGATGCAAGTGGACGCTGAAAATAAGAATTATATAGACCTCTCGGAGCTGCTGACCCGCTTTTTCCGGGAGCTGAAGACGCTGTGGCTGCCGGTCGTGCTGATAACGGTCGTGTTTGCGGCGCTGTTTGCGCTGCGCGCAAAGACAAGCTTTGTGCCCATGTACGAGTCCAAGGCGATGTTCACCGTAAGCTCCGGCTACTCCTCGGACGATATACTCTCCTACAGCTATTATTACGACAACGAGGCCGCAAAGCAGCTTGCCGCCGCCTTCCCCTATATGCTCGGGACGGACGTTATGAACGAGCTTGTAAAGCAGGAGCTCGGCGTGAGCTATATAAACGGCAGCATAAGAGCCGAGGCGGTTGCGGATACAAACCTCTTTATCCTGACCGTTACCAGCAGCAGCGCGCAGGACGCATATGACATTTTGCAGGCGGTCATAAAAAGCTATCCCCGCGTCGCGCTCTACATGGTGGACTATTCGCAGGTCATCATGAAAAGCGAGCCGACGCTTGCGACCGCGCCGTATAACAGCCTCTCGCTCAAGCGTCCCGCCGTCAAGGGGGGCGTACTGGGGCTTGCGCTCGGCTGCGTCCTTGTCCTCGTCCTCGCCATGATGCGAAAGACCATTTACGGCACGGAGGACTTGAAGGCATCGATAAATATGCCGGTGCTTGCAAACGTATCGCTCAGCTCCTCGAAAAAGCGCCGCAACAGCCGGAGCGGGCTTTCGATAAACCGCGCCGGAGCGGATGCCGACTTCGTCGAGGCGATACGCGGCCTTCGTTTAAAGCTCCTTCGCCGCATGACGGAGCAGGACGCGCAGGTGATACTGGTCACGAGCACCCTCCCCGGCGAGGGCAAGACAACCGTTTCCGCAAATTTAGCCCTCTCGCTTGCAAGCAGCGGGCTTAAAACCGTCCTCGTCGATACCGACCTCAGAAAGCAGGACGCAAAGGCCGCGCTCGGCATGAGCGACGATGCTCCCGGTCTGCCGGAGCTGATGCTTGACGGCGGTATGGACATATCGGCGCTTCTCTCCGAGGTGCCGGGCAGCACGCTCAAGGTCGTTTGCAGCATGAACCCCAAGCGCAGAGCGCCGCTTGACGGGCATAAGCTCGAAAAGCTCATAGCCGTGCTGCGCCCGCAGTTTGATTATATCGTTCTGGACACGCCGCCCTGCGGCATTGTATCGGACGCAAAGTTTATATGCCGCTGCGCGGATGCGGTCGTCTATGTCGTGCGCTATGACTACGCCGCGCGCAGTCAGGTGATAGACTCCGTGCAGGAGCTTGCCGGACAGAAGGCGAGACTATGCGGCTGCGTCCTCAACGGCGCGCCCGTCAGCCGCCGGACAAAGAGCTATGGCTACGGCTACGGTAAATACGGCTACGGCAAGTACGGCTATAAGAAATACGGCTACGGCAAGAGCGGCGGCGCCCCCGAGGATACGCTATGACCAAAAGGGTCGAAACGGCGGAGTATATGGATATGCTGCGCGAGCTTGTCGCGCAGGGGCACCAGGTCTCCGTCCGTGTCGCGGGCAGCAGCATGAGTCCCTTTCTGGCGCACGGGCGGGATACGGTGTTTTTCTCCGCGCCCGCGTCCGAGATAAAAAGGGGCGATATAGTGTTCTATACGCGCCCGGGCGGGCAGTATGTGATGCACAGGGTCTGCCGCGTGAATTCCGACGGCAGCCTCGATATCTCCGGGGACGGGCAGTGCGTGATGGAATGTGCAGTGCCGCTCTCGGCGGTTTTTGCGCGGGCGGATAAGGTCGAGCGGGACGGCGTGATGCTCGCACCCGGGGATAAGCTCTGGGATTTTTTCAGCGGCTTCTGGGTGAAAGGCTTCAGGCTTCGTCCGCTGCTGCTGCGCGGCGGAAGCGCCGCTAAGCATATGATAAGACAAATTCGTGGAGAGAGCGATGGAACAGGGCAAGGGCGAAAATAATAATAATGCTCCGCTGCACTCGGAGTCGCTCGGAATGCTGCTCAAGAGCGTAAAGGACGGCAGCCTCCGCGAGATGTACGCCGACTGGAAGTGGATAATGCGCTATGCAGCGCCATATAAGGGGCGTATTGCGCTCTATACGCTGCTCGGGCTTCTTTGCAGCGCGACGGGGCTTGCCTCAAGCGTTGCGGGGAAGTATGTGATAGACATTATCACCGGCTACGACTCAAGCAGGCTCTGGCTCGTGGCGGTGCTCATGGTCGCGGGCGCGGCGCTGAGCATCGGCTTTTCAAGTCTCTCGTCATGGGTCTCGGCGCGGCTCGGCATTGATATAAATAACGACATTCAGGCGGATGTTTTCGGCAGACTGCTGGACTCCGACTGGCTTGAGCTGAGCAGGTTCAAAAGCGGCGATATACTAAATCGCTTCACCTCCGACGTCGGCACGGTAGCCTCAAACGCGATATGCTGGATACCTAATCTTGTGATATATATATTCAGCTTTGCGGCGACCTTCTGCGTCATAATGTACTATGACCCCGTCATGGCGCTCATCGCCTTTGCAAGCGCGCCGGTGCTGCTCTTTTCCTCGCGTCCTCTGATGCGGAGGATGCGCTCCTACAGCCAGAAAACGCGCGAAACGCTCAGTGAGCTTTCCGCCTTTCAGGTCGAGGTGTTTTATAACGTCGATACGATAAAGAGCTTTGACGCGGAGAGCGACACGAAAAAGCGGCTTCGCGGCTGGCAGAAAAAATATAAGGACGTGGCGCTGAGCTATAATTCCTTCAGCATCGGCACCAAGGCGTGGCTCTCGGCGCTCGGCAAGGCGGTCGAGTTTATCGCCTTCGGCTACTGCCTGTGGCGGCTCTGGGGGCATTATATAAATTACGGCACGATGACCCTGTTTTTGCAGCAGCGCGCGGGGCTTAGCAATGCGTTTTCGGCGCTTGTCGGTATGCTTCCCGCCGCCATGACAAGCTCGGTCGCCGCACGGCGCATCCGTGAGCTTGCGGAGCTTACAAAGGAGCCTCGCGGCGAAAGCCCGGAGCACAGCGGAGCCTATGCGCTGAGGCTTGAAAACGTTGACTTTTCGTATATTTCCGGGACAAAGATAATAAGCGACTCGGGCTTTGAGGCGGCTCCCGGTGAGATAGTCGCGCTCGTCGGTCCCTCCGGCGAGGGCAAGACCACGCTTATCCGCCTGCTCCTCGGGCTTATCCATCCCGCGAGCGGCACGGCAAAGCTTGTGGGTCCCGCGGGCGAGATAGCGCTCTCCGCCGATACGCGCTGTCTGTTTTCCTATGTTCCGCAGGGTAATACCGTCTTTTCCGGCACCATCGCGGAAAATCTGCGTATAGTCCGGCAGGACGCAAGCGACGAGCAGCTTGTCTCGGCGCTCAAGGCCGCCTGCGCATGGGATTTCGTCTCCAAAATGCCCGAGGGCATCAACAGTCCGGTCGGTGAGCGCGGCCGCGGACTCTCGGAGGGTCAGGCACAGCGCATTGCGATAGCGCGGGCGATACTGCGTGACGCGCCGATATTGCTGATGGACGAGGCGACGAGTGCGCTCGATGTTGCGACGGAGCGGCAGGTGCTTCGCAGTATTCTTGAGCATTGCCCGGAAAAGACCTGCGTGATAACGACGCACCGCCCGAGCGTGCTGAATATGTGCAGCCGCGTCTACCGCGTGCTCGATACCCATGTGACGGAGCTTTCCGAGGAGGAGAGCGCCAGAATGGTCATGGATTTTTGATTATTATCTGAAAAACGAGTAAAAACAGCCGTGTTCCGATTTGGAATGCGGCTGTTTTTGTATATCGACGGCTTTACAGCTTTGCTATGGAGCATATGGAGGCAAATTCTAAGACTCCGCATCATAAGTCGGCGCCGGGCTGCGCGCGTTCGAGTCGGCGCGACAATATGAACCGCCGGTGGCACACGGCTTTCAAGAATTGCACGGACACACCGGAAAATGAGATGCCCGCGGAGCGCTTGCCGAGGATAATTATGCGACAAAGAACTCGACCAAAAGCTTGCCGACATGTTTTCCGGGAAATCTCTTGACAGATGCTTTCGATATGCTATAATAAATTAAACTGATAGGCATAATACTTTAAATTTGAGACATTGTTTATAGAGCTTTGCCCCTTCTTATGCAAGTGAGACTCGGCAAATAAGTAAAAACAAAGAATTAATTTTAATTTATTGTGCTCAGCCAAGCTCCTGCTGCCCGCAGGGGCTTAGTTGGGCTATTACTATACCTTTCAGTAAAAAATTACCGAAAGGATTTTTTATTATGCAGGAATTACAGTATGAAATTGTTCAGGGGCAAATCGGATACCGCTTCAAAAACCTTGACTTATTGCAGCAGGCTTTTATAAGGCGCTCGTATTCGAGGGAAAACGGCGGCGCTGACAATGAAATTCTGGAGTTTATCGGAGACAAGGTCTTGGATATTGCCGTGGTTCGATTTTTGACGGAGAAATACGGCTATATCTCCGAGGCTGAGGATGAATGCAGCGAATTCTACTCGGAGCTTTCTGAGGGTAAGCTCACGCAAATCAAGGCAAAAATGGTACGCAAGGAGTCGCTTGCTCGCCGCATTGACGAGCTTGGCTTCTCCGACTTTTTAATCATGGGACAGGGCGACATTCAAAACGGGGTCGCAGCGCAAAGCTCGGTCAAGGAGGATCTTTTTGAGGCAATTCTCGGAGCGGCGGCAATAGACTCAAACTGGGATTATGAGATTTTGCAGTCAACAGCGGAGATTATGCTCAATCCGGAGTCGTTTTTGGACGAGGATGAGGAGAACTATGTTCAGCTTATTCAGGACTGGGAGTTGGATATTAAAGGCTGTATTCCGTGGTTTAAGTATTACGACAGGCCATATAATACGAGCATATATTACCCGTTTGATGGCGTGAGGCAGAGACTTCCGCTTGTAAGCATGAATAATAACTATAAATTTACCTGTGAGCTGAAGCTCCTTGATACGCTCCCGATATTTCAGGGCTACGGCAGCTCCAAAAGCGAGGCAAGAAAAAATGTCTGCCAAACTGCATACGACTGGCTTGAAAAGCAGGGAATGCTGCCGGATGCATGGTCTATACGGGACGAAATAGAAAACCCGAACAAAAACGAGGCAATCAGCCAGCTTGAGATACTGGCAAGGCGCGGTTACTTTTCAATACCGAGCTATGAGTTTGAGCAGACATATGATATAAACGGAAATCCTATCTGGAAAGCCGAGTGCCACATCAAGGAAAAGAACTATTATTTCAGCGCAGAGTCATCATCCAAGCAGGACGCAAAAAAAACGGCGGCTTTTAATATGCTTATGTATGTTTTAGAGCATGACGAGGAGGACGAATAAAATGTCGAAATATTGCTATGATTACGAAACCGGTGAATTTGAGTTCATTGACCGTGACGGCTATGTCCCGAGCCGGGGCGAGTACTCGTATAATTGGGACGACAGCGAGTACAGACGCGAGGAAGAGGACGAAGACGAGTAAGGCTGCGCTTATACTTGCTTATACTAATAGAGCGCAGGTGGTTTACCTGCACTCAGCCTGTAGACAAAGCTGCAGGCAGTGTATAGAATTGCATGGGGAGAGTGCAGAGAGGGGACGGGAGTCCCCTTTCTGCGTTCAATACGAGCTTATTCAGGAGTGTTTTTGAATACTCCTGAATAAGTTTTCAAGGCGTCGAAGCTTGTCGACGCCTTGAAATTTCCGGCAGCCTGATTATCAGGGCCGCCGGGAATTTTTTCGCCTTTAAGTTTATTTTAGCCGCTTCGGGAAATAATCCTTTAAGAATTATTAAAACTGCGCCATTTAAGAATTATTAAGAGGAAAATTCATTGAATTTTCATTTATCCGCGCTATAATAACAGCCAAATAGAAAGAATATGCCAGAATGGAGAAAAAATGAGAAATCAAAGCAGGACGCAAATGTTCTTCCGGGCGTTTTTTACGATACTTGCCGTGTTCGCATTGCTTTTTATCGGCGCCTTCTGCGCCTATATGCTCTGGGAAAAGGCGCCGGCTATCTCCGACGAGGCCCCGGCGCAGGTCTCGGCGCTGCCCATAAGCTCCGAGGGCGACAAGGAGGATGAAGGCTCGGCCTTCGGAACCGACAGGCAGGACGGCGTTTATACCGTGCTTTTAGTCGGAAACGACGACGGCAACGGCAACACCGACACGATAATTCTCGGCAGAATAGATACCGTTTTGCACAAGATGGACTTTGTCAGCATCCCGCGCGATACGCTTGTGAACATAAGCTGGGACATACGCAAGATAAACGCGGTCTACTGGGGTACGGTAAACTCGGGCGGCGTGGGCATTGAGGGGCTCCGTCAGCAGATAAAAAATCTTATCGGCTTTGACGTGGACTGCTACGCGGTCATAGATCTCGACGTGTTTATCGACACCGTAAACACTCTGGGCGGCATTTACTTTGACGTTCCGGTCAACATGGACTACGAGGACGCAAGCCAGAACCTGTATATCCACGTCAAGTCCGGCTATCAGCTGCTTGACGGCGAGCAGGCGATGGGGGTCGTGCGCTTCCGCAGCGGCTATGCAAACGGCGACCTCGGCCGCGTCGAGATGCAGCAGCAGTTTTTGAAGGCCGCCGCAAGCCAGTTTATCACCCTCGGCAACATCCCGAACATCTCCAAGGTCACGCAGATACTCAGCGACGGCATGGACACAAACCTCTCCGCCGCGAATATCGCCTTCTTCCTGCGTCAGGCGCTGCAATGCAGGAGCGAGGATATAAATTTCTATACCATGCCGAATTCACCCAGCATGGTCCACAGCCTGAGCTACACCTTTGTTGAGCTGTATGACTGGCTCGACATGATAAACGCGCACCTCAACCCCTACACCACGCCCATCACCGCGGCGAACGTCGATATCGTCTACCGCAGCGGCGGCTCCATCTGCTGCACCGGTGAGCTTCGCGGCGCGTGGTACTATCAGGAGAGCGCGGCGGAGCCTGCGGAGACTCCGCCCGCCGACGTGACCATAGTCCCCGAGCCCTCGGAAACGCCCTCACCCGAGCCTACGGACGCACCGGAGCCGCCGCCAAGCCCGGAGCCTACGCCGGAGCCGACGGCGGAGATTGTCATAGGCGGGGAGTAAAAGTAGAATTTTGTCGTCATTTGTAACGAAATTGTAATTTTAATTCTTAATAATGCTTAACAAGCATTGAAAAAATTTGTACAAGATGCTATAATGCAGCTACAGTTCAAAAGGAAAGTACATAGAGAAGTTAAAAAGTTTGTCATAATTTATGACAAATCCATAATATTTTCCTTATTTGTAAAAAGGAGGAGACAGGAAATGAAAATCAAAACAGGCAGAAAGCTCATGGCGCTTATGATGACTCTCATCATGCTCATGTCCCTGCTGCCCGCCGCATTTGCAGACGGCGAGGCGGAGAATAAGCCTGCCGCAGAGCCGGAGGCCATGGGCGCGACGAGCGGCGAAGCGCTCCCCGCGGCTTCGGGCGCGATTTATCTGGCAAAAATAGGCGAGACAATGTATGAAACTCTGGACGATGCCGTTGCGGCGGCGCAGAGCGGCGACGTTATCGAGCTGCTCGGCGAGTGCACCAGCGGCGGCATGAGCCTCAGCAAGAGCATCACCATCAAGGGCAGCTACGGCATCACCTTTGCCGGCAAGGGCATCTCCCTCAACGGCGCGTCCCTCACCTTTGAGGGCTGCAATGTCATGATGAGCGGCATCGGCGAGGTCGAGGGGTTCAACTGGCTGAGCGTCAGCCTCGGCAGCGGCTCAAGCCTTAACCTCAACTCCGCGAGCATGACCCTTGACGGCACGGGTCTCGGCGGCAATGTCCACGCTATCTACTGCTCCGGCAATAACAGCATCAACATTGCAGGCGGCTCCGTCCTCACCGTCAAGAACTACCCGCAGGATGCCATTGAGTGGGACGGCGGCAGCAGCGAGTACAGCGTCAACATCAGCGGCGGCTCTACGGTCGTGCTTGACCACAACCGCTCCGGCTTTACCGGAAGCTTCAAGGTCAGGAGCGTCGGCAGCACCCTCAAGGTCATCAACAGCACCGGCAACGCCTCCAACGGCACCGACTTTGTCTTTGACGGCGGCGTCGTGGAGTTCAGCAATAACGCAAATCACGCCATCTCCAGCACCAATGAGATGAGCTTCAGAGGCGGCGTAAACGCAAAGATTAACAACAACGGCATGTGCGCGATGTTCATAAACTCCGGCAAAATCAGCATCAGCGGCGACTCTGTCGTTGAGGTCAGCGGCAACGGTCAGCTTGAGGCTGCAAAGGGCGAGAGTGCCCGGGGCGCGATAAATATCGCGGGCAGCGGCGCTTCCCTCGAGGTCGAGAGCGGCGCAAAGCTCACCGTAGTTGATAACTATACCTCCGCGATACGCAATAACGGTAGGGCCGTTATCGCCTCCGGCGCCATCCAGCGCAACGGCTCCATGATACCCTATGGCGGCGGCCTGAATAACCTCGGCACGGCTGAAATAGGCGAGGGCGTTGCCCTTTACAATAACCATGCCAGCGCCGGCGGTGACGATATCGCAAGCACCGGCAGCCTGAAGCTTGCAAAGGTCGGAGAGGGCTGGACCCTTGACGGCACCGAGAATACCACTGACTGCAAGAGCGCGATCGACGGCTGGTATAAGGATGCTGCGGGCGCACGTTGGAACGCGCACAGCCTGAGCGAGCTGAACGTAGTCGCCGTCGAGCCCGGTGAGATAGCAGCCGGCGCTTACCTCAAGGCGGCACACGCCGTTGCAGTCAAGGAGCAGCACAATCCCGCAGAGCTCAGGCTCATGAAGGCAGACTCCGTGACCGGCGAGGCCGTCAAGGGCGCAGAGTTTACTCTCTACAGTGACGCCGAATGCAAGAACGCCATAGCTACCGCCGTGACCGGCGAGGACGGCGTTCTGACTCTCACAAAGCTTGCCGTCGGCAGCTACTACCTCAAGGAGACCAAGGCTCCCGCAGGCTATAAGCTCAATAAGAATGTCTATGTAGTCTCCGTCACCGAGGAGCGCGGCGAGGTCAATACCGTCGTCGAAAACGGCGAGGCGGTTTATGTGACCGAGTATAACGCAGCTGCGGAGCTTCTGCTTGACGGTAAGCCGGTTCTGACCGAGGGTCAGGAGATGGCGGTCGTTACAAACGAGCCGGTTGCAAGCTTCACCGTGCGCAAGGTCTGGGTCGATAATAACGCCAAGACCGGCCGCACCGAGGTCGAGATAAGCCTCCGCGCCAACGGCAAGGAGATAGAGAAGTTCAAGCTCAACGAGAAGAACGGCTGGGAAAAGAGCTTTGAGCTTGCAAAGTATGACGATAAGGGCAAGGAGATAAAGTACAGCGTGACCGAGCTTACCCAGGTCAAGGGCTACGTCACCGGCTACAGCGCCGACACCTTCACCGTGTACAATACTCTTGAGAGCCTCAAGCCCAAGACCGGCGATGACGGAAATCTCATGCTCTGGGCAGCACTGAGCCTGTCTGCGCTCATCTGCATGGGCGGAGCCGCCATGTTCCTCTATCGCAAGAGCAAGAATAACGGCTGATTAGATATAGTATAAGCTTGAAAAGGCGTGACCCTCGGGTCACGCCTTTTTTGCTTCCCCCTTTAGGGGGAAGTACCTCGAAGAGGGGATGGGGGCGCCGGGATGGGATGAGCAGCAGGGTCAGACTTTGCGGCAGTTTTGACACTGGCGCCCCCTCAGGCGCTCCGCGCCAGCTCCCCCTAAAGGGGGAGCCAAGGCGAAGTATAAATCGGCGCAACACGCAAAAAACCACCTCCGTCATTCAGAGGAGGGCGAAGCCCGACGTGGGAATCCGTTTCTCCTTACACTGAACTTGGTATTCGGATTGTCCCAAGGGGATGCGGATTGCCACGTCGCTCGTCCCTCGCTCCTCGCAATGACAGGTCAGTTGAGCCTTCCGCGCCGGGTTAGACAATGCCGCGAAGCGCTGCCCCTTTTAGGGGAAGTCCCCAGTGCGCACACTGGGGAAAGGGGTCTCCGGGGTAGGTTGCGGTGCAGGTGGGAAAAGACAGGACGTACCTCGACAATTCTTTTTCCTATTGGCACTCTCTCAGCCATGGCGACCCCTCAGTCTCGCTTGCGCTCGACAGCTCCCCTAAGAGGGGCGCCAAGGGCGTAGACCAAAATTTCCTCGCCACATACGCCCATGCTGCTAACGCGGCTTTAGCTCATCGTCGTGTACTTCTGCTTTACCTGCTGCAGCTGCTGGGGCTGCGCCTGCTCCGAGGGATACCAGCCGCGGCTTGCCATCTGCTTATAGATGCTGTCCTGCATACACAGCGTCTCCTCAAGCGCGGTGCCGAAGACCTCGTGAACGTTCGGCGTTGCGGATTCTATCGTGCCGTGCATATACAGGTCGCATACGCCCTTCGTCGTCAGGAGTATGCCCTCCATAATATCCTTGTCGTTCATTTTTGCCTCCTTACACAAGCTTGTAAAACTGCGTGAACAGCTTCTGATTGCCGTTGACCAGCTCCAGCGCCTGACGCCGCAGCGCGGGATCGGAGAGCTTATTTGCAGCCTCGCGGCACTGCGTCATGAGAAACTGGGTGTGACCAAGCGCGTCGTCGATATAGAGTAATTCCTTAGGGCTCATTTTTTATCACCTCGCTGCTATTATGCCCGAGTCTGCCGCAACGAAACACGGTAATCTCAGACAGGACTGGAAACTGTAAATTTCGTCAATAATAATAAAAAAATAACTTTGAAATGTTGAAGATGCACAGTTGGAAATGAGGGCGCACTGTGTTACAATGTCCTTATAACTCGAAAAGGACTGGTTTACCATGAAAATTGCACTTAGTATCATTGGCGGCGCGATCTGGGGTCTGCTCGATGCGCTGCTCAACGCATATCTTATGAAGCGCGCCGTCGCCAAGAACGACATCAAGAGCGTATCGCTATGCAATATCCTGCGCTTCGTCGTGGACGTTGCGGCGCTCGCCATAGTATTTTTGCTTCGCAATGTCATTCCCATGCACTTTACCGCGGCGATAATCTCCACCGCTGCCGCAATGTCCATATTCACCATTGTGTTCACCTTCAAAATTGCGCGTCCGGAGGAGAAGCCTGCCGAGGAGGAAAAACAGGACTGAGATAGCCTTTTTGGGCTGTGACCCGGGGAGGAAGCTATGAAAAAAAGCACTGTACTTTTAATAATAAGCCTGCTTGCGGCTGCCATGGCGATTTTGATGCTGGCGGCGGCGCTGTACTCGCGCCGGTCGGAGCCGGTGGAGACGCCGCCGCAGAGCGAGCCAGAGCCTGTGGTGACGCAGAGCCCGGAGGAGCTTGCGCGGCAGGAGGAGCTTGAGCAAAGACGCGCCGAGGCCTTGAGCCGTGCGGAGAGCCTCGCCGAGCAGTATTTTTATGATGAGGCGATAACTGTCCTGAGCGACGGAGAGCTTGAGTGTGAGACTCTTGCCGCCGAGAGAGCAAGGCTTGAGAGCGAGAGAGCGGCGCTTGTGGACTACAGCGAGGATATCCCGCATATTTTCCTGCACAGCCTGATAGTTTACCCGGAGATGGTGTTTACCGACCTCTCGACCCCGATGGGCGGATATAATTCGGGCTTTGCGGAGAAGGCGGAGCTTGAGAAGATACTGCCACAGCTATATGAGCGCGGCTATGTGCTCTATGACCTTGACAAGCTCTGGGTCAAGCAGGACGGCAAAATGGTGAGGCAGAAGATAATGCTCCCGGAGGGCAAAACGCCGCTCATACTCTCCGTGGACGACGTGGCATATGCCTACGGCAACGGCTACGCGCAGCAGCTTTTTGTCGATGAAAACGGCGAGCTGATGTACCGCGTCAATAATCCCTCGGGCGGCGTGGATGTTATCCCGGACGGCGACGTGATGGGAGTGGTTGACGCATTTGTCGCCGAGCACCCGGATTTTTCGTATCAGGGTCACAAGGGGACGATAGCGCTGACGGGCTTCCAGGGCGCCTTCGGCTATGACTATGACATTCCGGAGCAGGCGGATGAGATGCGCGTCGTGGTCGCGGCGCTGAAGGAGCGCGGCTGGAACTTTGCAAGCCACAGCTATACGCATAACCGCGTCAATAATTTCTACGGTCCGGGCTGCTCGGTCGATAAGATTTATTACGATATAAATAAATGGGTGGAGCACGTCGTACCCTGCATCGGAGAGACGCGGCTGTTTATCGCGCCCTTCGGCTACCGTGTGCAGCAGCCTGCGCTGCAATGCATACTGGACGCGGGCTTTGATATTTACTGCACCGTGGACAGCCGGGTATATAACGAGCTGAACGAGGACTATGCGCTCATGTCGCGTATCGAGATAGGCGGATATTCGATGACCTATTACCGGGAGCTTCTCAATGAGCTTTTCTTTGACGTTGACTCGGTCTTTGACGCCTCCGGCCGCCCGCCGGTCATCGGGTGATAATATTATAAGCAAAAAATATCCCCCCGGCGCAGTTCATTACCGCGCCGGGGGGATTGCTTATTTCGTTATTCAGGGAGCCCATGCTCCGCTGAGCCGCTCCACACAGGTAATCGCATTACCGTCAGTGTAATAATACATATACCGATAGCTGTCATACGGGGCTTCAAAGGCGGCGACAAGCGCGTCGGTGCCGTATTCGGTAGTCCCGCGCACGCGGTCGATCACCTTGACATTGTCGCTCACATAGAAGGGAGACTCGCAAGCATAGGTCACGATAAAGCAGCCGTTAGCATCAACGGCATACCAATAGCCGTTACTGAGCTTGATAATTTTATCTCCGGAATCGAGCAGAATATAGTCGGGTCTTATCTCGTATATGGTCGCCGTGCGGTCTCTGAGGTCTACAGTGTCGCCGATACACGCCGTACCGACAGATTTTTCACTGTACACGACGGCTGCGTACTGGTCGATGCTGATAACAAAGGCGCCGAAGAGATCAAAATCCTCAAAGGGACAATTGTATGTGCAGAGATCCGCAGCGTTTGGTGCGCTGTAATAATATTCGGGCGAGAGGTAGCGCGGCGAGTCGGGACAGCCGGGGCAGCAGTCGCCGCCGCTCGTGCCGGGTGTGGGCGAGACCGCGGGAGAGGCGGAGGGCGCGCCGTAATACTCCTTTACGATGAGCGAGCTTTTGCACCAGCCGATGCGCTGCCCGGGGGCGATTACGAGGGAGTAATCCCCCTGACGGGCAAGCTCCGTCACGGCAGAGGCTTCCTCTACGGAGTCAAAATGCTCATAGTCCTTAGAGGGACCCCAGATAAGGTAAATGCAGGTGCCATACCTCGATTTGACGTACTTGGTCTCATAGCTGTCAAGCCAGCTATCCTCCTCCGGAACAATGATGCGCTTATCACAGCCGGCAATATCGTCCATGCTCGGAGCAGCGGGAGTCGGGATGGGTGTAGGCGTAGGCGTGGGCGCAGCGGCCGGGGATTCCGAGGGGCTGACGCTCAGCGTTGCAGAGGGACGCGGAGGCTCCGGTCTTGAGCTGCGCGTAAAAAGGACAATCAGCAGACCGATTATTATAACGGCGGCTATCACGGCGATTATACCGCCGCGGCTGCGCCGCTTTTGAGGCGCGGACAAGGGCTTTCCGCACTGACGGCAGAATAATGAGTCATCTTCATTTGCGCACTGGCAAAACGGACATTGTTTCATGGTGAGTTCCCCCGGATAAGTGTTCTACAAAATTCTATCTGCTAATCCGCAAATTGTCAATACCCTCCATGACAAAAGCTTACTCAAGCCGCGCTCTGATGGAGAAATGAAAATATCCGCCCATAATGAAGTAACCCCGAAAAGTTAGAAAAGTATTCTTACTGCCTTGCTGTTTCACAGTAGCTTAGCTTTCCCCTCTGCATGGTTTCCACGACCAGCTTCTTAAATTCCGGAGTATATAGTTTGTTCGGTACTCCCTTTGGCATACTTGAACACCCCATTTTTTAGTACAAGTATTTTACCATACTTGTCTAACAAATGGGGTGCAGTTCATTTGGCGGGAGTGATTTTTTTTATTATGTTCTGAGAAAAGGATAAGGATACGAAGAAATGTCAATAATATTGTCTTACGATAAGGGCGGTTTTGCACCAGCCGATGCGCAGACCCGGAGCAATAACAAGGGAATAGTTACCCTGACGGGCAAGCTCCGTCACCTCGGAGGCTTCGGCGATGGTGTCAAAATGCTCGGAATCTTTGCTGGGTGCCCAAAGAAGATATATGCATATGCCGTGCTTGGATTTTACATACTTGGTCTCATAGTCGTCCAGCCAACTGTCATCATCCGGGATAACGATACGCTTGTCGCAGCCTGCAATATCATTGATATTTGGACCGGAAGGAGCCGGAGTGGAGGTAAATGTAGAACTCTGAGCTTGTGAAAAGGTCGAATTCTCCTCATGCCTGCTATTGACTGTTTCCGATGGTGCCGGCAATGCTGCATCAGAGCTTTTTTTCGAGCTGCGGGGAAGAAAAATGATAAGTGCAGCAATTACAGCGATTATTATGAGGCTGATGACTGCGTCAATTAAATATACGTTGATATGCTGTGCAGGTACGCTTCTACCGCAATTCGGGCAATGAAATTGATAATCTTTCAATTCCTGACCGCATCGTGGGCATTTACGCATGACAACTTCCCCCCTAAAGCATCAGTTACAAAATATTCTATATGCATCCGGTGAGATTGTCAATAGCGTTTGCCAAATTTTGTTCAGGGATGGCAGCGACCGCAGGGGGAATAGCCGCGCGCTATAAGCTCCTCGCGCTCACCGTAAAAATCGCCGCGGTTGCCGGGGCTTATATCCTTTACGCTTTCGCAGTCGGGGCAATGAAATTTATGCGTGTTCGTATTAAGAATATAGCTCGGTTCCACGGCTTCATCCATATTCGTCTCCGCGGACTTATTGGAGATAGAGCTCAGCACAGGCGCGGGAACAGCGGGAATGTCGCGCTCGGCACTAAAGTCCGCTATGACCTTGCTGCTGCCATCGCTGTAATCAATCTCTATGCCGGGCTGAATGTTTTTAATATATACGCGGAAGCATACGCCCTCGCCGTAATCCTCCACCGAGTAGCCCTCTAATATCAGCCCGGAGGCGACAAGCGCGCCGTCGTCATACACAGGCTCTGCTCTGTAGAGGACGTGATTTCCGTTTTCGGTGATGTAGCGGGCGACGGCAGTCTCGTATGGGAGCATGAGGGAGTTATTGAAAAAGCGAGTGCCGGTTATGAGATTTGTCGGGTCAGAGTTTACGCCGCAGAGCTGATAGCCTATCAGGTGACAGCGATTATACAAATAGTTCCCGTCGACGATGCCGTCATAGCGCTTTAGCTGCCAGCCGGAAGGGAGTACATCTCCTATTGATTTGCGCTCTGCGGTTGGCAGAGTTTCCGGACCGAGGCACGCCATCGCGGTGCCGCAGCGCCCAAGCTTATCAAGCTCACTAAAGGCGATAAAGGGCTTGACACCCAGTTCACATACGGTGAACTCAGGACAACCGTCGTTAAGGGTGATTATCGGCGCGTCGTCCGCTTCGCTACTGTCGTCACGGTCTGCCGGCTCCGCGTCGGCAGCGGGAAGATACATTATCTGCACTGCGGACGGCGAAGTCTCGACGGCGTATGCAGCGGTGAGAAGGAGCCCTGCTGTCAGCAGCGCGGAAAGAAGTGCAGAGAACAGTTTTTTCATAGCATCACCATAAACCTAATAGTACAAATATCCGCCCATAATCAGATACGGGCGGATATTTGCTTTATTATCTTACTTGTTCTTGCCGTCGTCCTCGGTGGCGTCTACGACGGAGTCAAAATCGTCAAACTCGCCTATCTCAACGTCGATGTCGGCATCCTTGGCGCTTGCGGTGATGTCGGCCTTGAGCGCGTTTATCTCGTCCTCCTTGGCCTCGATGCGTTCGCAGATCTCCTCGGCCTGCGCAAACAGGGAGGCAAAGAAGCCCTCGGGCGCGTCCTTTGCCTGCTCGTAATAGAGGCGGCCTATCTCGGTATATACGCGCTTGAGCTCCTCATTTTCACCGTTGAGCTCCAGAGCAAGCTTTGCAATGCGTCCGTAGGACTTTGCGCGGTTTGCGCCGCTCTCATAGATATCGCGCACACTGCCGCTCTCGGCGACCTCCTTGACCTTGCCGACGATGGAATTGATGGTGCCGGAAATAATGTCTTTGTAATCTGCCATTTTATTATTCCTCCTTGGATTTTTCTTCTGAATTCTTATCCGCAGCGCCGTCTGCCGCCGCAACGCGGTTGACATACAGCTCCTCGGGCTTGTGCTGCCTGCGGGACATGACCACAAGCAGAATGAATGATATCAAAGCAAGCGCCATGGAAAGCGCCTGTGATACGCGGATGCCGGTACTGCCTATGTAGAGGCTGTCGGTGCGCAGACCCTCTATCCACGCCCTGCCCAGACCGTACCAGAAAAAGTAGATAAGTGTATTCTGGCCGTCATAGCGGCGCTTGCCGTGCTTGGTAAATACGGCAAGGAAGATGAGCCCGGCCAAATTCCACAGGCTTTCGTAAAGAAATGTCGGGTGGACATATATCGTCGTCCCGTCCGGGCTTATAAGACCCATGCGGCAAAAGACCTCAGTCTCCGCGCCGAAGGCCTCGCGGTTCATGAAATTGCCCCAGCGCCCGATTATCTGACCGATGAGAAGCCCGAAAACTATAACGTCGAGCATTGCGGGCAGCGGAATTTTCTTGTGCCGGCAGAGTATCCACAGCGCGATGATGCAGGCGATAACGCCGCCGTAGATGGCAAGACCGCCGTCGCGCAGGGCAAAAATCTCCGCCGGGTTTGCAATATAGCGCTCAAGCTCAAACAAGACATAGTATAGCCTTGCTCCGATTATCGCGGTGGGGATGATGACGAGTATCGCGTCATACATATCGTCCTCTTTGATACCGAAGCGCTTGCAGATGCGTGTGCAGCATATTATCGCAAGGATAAAGCCCAGCGCGATGAGCACGCCGTAAAAATATATCCTGAAGCCGAACACGGTAAAATACGAGGGTGGGTCAATGGTAAGATTTCCAAGCATGGGGAAGCATATCGCGGAGTCGCGCTGAATGGTCTGGATGGTGCCTGTAAGAAGATTTGAAAAAATTTGCATAGCATCAAGTCCTCGCTGGTGTGATTATAGAGATTGCAAGCCGCTCGGGCGCAAGGCTTTCACGGATAAAGTCACGGCATTCCCCGGCGGTTAGCGTCGAGAGCAGCTCGGGAGCGGAGAAGGCGTCATAGCCCTCAAAGGCGGCGGTGGCAAGCGTCACGCAGAGAAAGTCAAAGTCCTCAAAGCCGCGCAGCCGCGCTCCGAAGGAGGCGCGCTTGGCGCGCTCAAAGCGCTGCTCGTCAAAGCCCTCCGCCGAAATGCGCGCGACCTCGGTCTTGAGCTCCTCAAGCACACGCTCAGGCTGACGGCTCTCGCCGCCCAAAATCAGGGTGCCGGTCCCGGAGGCGAAATCGACCTCATAGTCAAAGTCGCGGCAGAGAAGCCCTTTTTCGTAGAGCCGCGCATAAAACGGCGAGGAGCTGCCCGCAAGCAGCCGCAGCGAAAGCTGGGCGATGAGCCTCTTGCGCAGATCCGCCTCACCGCGCGGCGCGGCGGCGATTTTTGCCCCGATGAGAAACTGCGGCGCGGACACCGCCATCTCGCGGCTTTTATACGTCTCGACCGGCAGAAGCGTCTCCGCCTCGCCGTAATCGACGCTTGGCGCGCTCTGCCTCTCCGCCGGGAGGAGCGAGAGCGCAAGCTCGTATATTTTCTCCGGCTCAACGTCGCCCGCGACGCAAAGCGCCATATTCGAGGGCGCATAAAAGGCGCGGTGACAGTCATACAGGGTCCTGTCGCTTATCTCGGCGATGCTCTCCACCGTCCCCGCCACGCGCTCGCGCTGCGGATGATGGGCGTAAAGCTGACGGAGAAGCTGATAATATATCGCCATGCCGGGGTTATCCTCGCCCATGAGTATCTCCTGCGCGATTATGCCCTGCTCCTTCTGCACGGTCTCCGGCGTAAAATACGGAGTGGAGACAAAATGCAGCAGCAGGCGCAGATTTTCCTCAAAGTTCTGCGTACACTGAAAATAATAGCAGGTCATGGAGCCGGAGGTGAAGGCGTTTGGCTCCGCACCGTTTTCCGACAGCAAATTCATGGCGCTGTCGCCGTCGGGCAGGTCGAACATCTTGTGCTCCAGAAAATGCGCGACTCCGGCGGGTGTGTCTACGCTCACGCCGTCAAGCTCAAAGCGCCGGTCGTCACCGCCGTAATTTGCGGCAAGGGCTGCAAAGCAGGTCGCAAAGCCCTTTTTCGGCACGACACATATCCTCAGCCCGTTCGGAAGCTCTGCGGTGTACAGCGTCTCGCCTATATTCGGGTAATCATGCCTCTGCATCTTCGTCCTCCTCGGAAGCCTCGCCCTTTAGAAAATAAATCATATCACATTCAAGGCTGTTTGCAATGTCCGTAATATCCTCCAAACTCACCTGCTCGCATAGCTCTGCAAGCTCCTCGGGACTGCAATCGAGCCCGTCGAGCGCAAGGGAGAGATAAAAGCCCTCAAGCTCACCCTGACTGTCACAGATACTGCGAAGCTCGGAGGCGACGCCGGAGCGCGCGGCGGCAAGCTCACTCTCGCTTATATCGCCGTTTTTCACGGCCTCAAGCTGCGCGAATATCTCATCACGCGCCGCGTCAAAATTATCAAACTCTATGCCGGAGGCAACGAGCATAAGCCCCTTGTGCAAATCGAGCAGGGAGCTTGCATAGTAGCACAGGCTGAGCCTTTCGCGGACGTTTACAAATAGCTTGGACGCAGCGCCCGAGCCGAAAACGGCATTGAACACATAGAGCGCGGGATAGTCCGGCTCATCCATGCACTCGCCGAGCCGCCAGCCGATGACCAGCTTGCCCTGAGTCACCTCAAGCTCCTCCTCGACATAGCGCGGCTGCTCCTCAACGGAGTTCATGCGCACGTCGGTGCCGATATCGTAATCTATCTCACCGCGGGGCAGGGTGGAGAGCGCGTCCCGCAGTGCGGAGACAAGCCGCTTTTTCGGCGCTTTTCCGCAGTAGAATATCTCGATGGGCGCGGTTTGCAGCAGGGCACGGTACTGCTTTGTGAGCTTTTTATAGTTGACTGAGCGCATATCGTCAAGACTGCCGAGGCGGCCGACGGCGAAGTCCTCATAGCAGCACATCTCCTCGATGCAGCGGGTAAGAGAATATGAGCGCTTGTCGTTGACGCGGCTCTTTATCATGTCCTCGGCCTTTTCGCGCTCACTGTCCACATACTGCGGCAGCAGCAGCCCGCCGCGCGTTGCCGGGAAGAGCAGCAGCTCGCCCAAAAGCTCCGCCGCCGCGCCGAGCACGTCCTCATGCCCCGGAAGATACTCAGGCTCCGGGATGCTCGCATAAAAGCCGAGACACTGTATCTCACCGATACGGCGCACGACCGGCTCTATCGCCGTGCCGTAAAGCTCGTCCAGCCGCGCCGAAAGCGACTCCATGTCGGGATAGCGCGTTGTACCCCGGCGAAGAACGAGCGGAATGAGCGCGTTCATGGAGGCGGTATCGCGCTGAAGCTGAGTGAGCATGGTGAGACTCAGGCACGAGGTCTTGAACTTATCCGACCAAAGATATGAGAGGTTCACACCGGGCATTATTTCGCTGCGTTTTATCTCCATAGGGCGCCTCCGTTCGTTTTGATATTCCGGGATACTATACTTCTACTGTATTATATCACGGCGGCGAAAAAAGTGGTAGTGTTTTTTGTGCTTGTAGGCTCTTATCCTACCGCGCCGCCCGTATATTTTTTCCCGTCGAGCAATACGCCGCGCCCGGTGTATTCTATCGCGTGCGCCGTGCCCTGAAAATCGACCCAGCGGACGCGGCAGAGCGGGACATTTTCGGGCGGGTCTATATAGAGCTTTCCGCCGCGAAGCCTCAGCCCGAGCATACACTCCGCCGCCGCGCGAAGATACCAGCCCGCAGAGCCGGTGTACCAGCTCCAGCCCGCCTCGCCCTCGTGTCCGGGCGCGGAGTAAACATCGGCGGCGAGGACGAAGGGCTCCGCCTGATAGCGCAGAGGGTTCAGATTTTCCGGCAGCAGCATTTCGAGCAGGCGCCGCCCCGCGTCCGGCATATCGCAGGCGTAGCAGCTCATGGCAAGCCAGATCGCGCCGTGGGTGTACTGTCCGCCGTTTTCGCGGAAGCCCTCGCCGTAGCTTGAAATATAGCCGGGGTAGCGTTCGTCGGGCGAATATGGCGGGGAAAACAGCCGTATTAGCCCATGCTCCGCGTCAACAAGTTTACATAATGCTGACTCGACCGCGATTTTTGCGCGTTCCGTGTCCGCGTGACCCGACAGCGCCGCCCAGCTTTGCGCAATGGAGTCGATGCGCTCTACGCCGCCCATGGCGCTGCCGTCGGCGAGATATCCGCGCAGATACCACTGACCGTTCCAGCCCTCGTTCGCAGCCTCCGCAACAAGCCCTGCATAATTACGATAGCGCTCGGCACCGGGTTTACATAATTTATCAAGCAGCGCCGCAAGCTTCTCCGCACAGAAGGCGAAGAACCAGCCCAGCCACAGGCTTTCGCCGCCGCTGTCGTCAAGCCCGTCGTTCCAGTCGCCGCTGCCCATCAGCGGAAGTCCGTGCGCACCGAAGCCGCGTGAAATACAGCGCTCAAGAGCGGAGCGTGCATGGTCAATGACGCTTGCGCTCTGCCCGGAGCGCTCCGGCAGCTCGTAGCGGTCGCGCTCAGCCCCGGCAAGCAGCGGCGAGTTTACATAATATTCTTCAATGTCGCAGATGCCCAAATCGCCGCTTGCCTCGACGTATTCACACAGCGCCCACACAAGCCACAGCAGATCATCGGAGCAGCGGCTGCGAACGCCCTTGTCGCCCTCGGGATGGGGATGCCACCAGTGCATTACGTCGCCCTCGATATACTGATGACGGCAGGCGTCAAGAATACGCTCACGGGCGTAGACGGGGCTTATCAGCATGAGATTTACGCCGTCCTGAAGCTGATCGCGGAAGCCGATAGCGCCGCCGCTCTGATACAGGCTGCATCGTCCCTCAAGCCGGCAGGCTATGGTCTGATACGCGCCCCAGCCGCTGAGATAGCGGTCAAGCGCCGCGCCCGCGCCGCTTACGGTAAAGCGATTTAGCAGCGTGCCCCAGTGCGACTTCACGGCGGATAGCGCCCGGCGGGCGTTTGCGGGTTTACATAACTCGATAAGCTCTGCCGCGCCGCAGCAGCCGCAGGCGAGAACGAGCGTTTCCGGGCAATTGAGCGTCATGCACATCCCGGCGGGGGAAAAATCACTGCCGATACGCGCAGCTATGCCTGCCGCCGCCCGGAAAACGAGCCCAGGATAATAGCTCTCCGGATTTTCCGCCGTGAATATGCCGTTTTCACTGCGGCATATGACGGAGCTTCCGTCAGAGGCGCCCATGCAAAGCTCCAACGACCAGCTCAGCGCAAGCCCCGCCGCGCCTTCGATGATGAGCACGCGCGCATCAATGCCGCAGGGGATAAAGCCGGTCGTGACTATGCCGCGCCCCGAGATATTCTTCTCCCAGCGTGCAAGACCGGGGGAGTATTCGACCACGCAGTCCTCGCCGTCGTTTGCGGCAAAGAGACTTATTCGCCGGCCGTTCAGCTCGAGCCAGAGCCTTTCCGTGCCGCCGACCGCACTTATATCCTCGGCGGGGCGGTTTATGCGCATTTCACGGGCGTTTTTGTACCACATCGCACCCATGCCGCAGTCCGCTGCTATCCAGCCGTAGCTGCCGTTTGTGAGGATATTCTGCCAGCAGCGCCCCGGCAGAGACTTGAAGCGAAGGCTTAGACCATTATATTCGCTTTCCGGTACAGCGCCGGGAACACGCGCCGCGCCGAGCTTCGGCATGGGCAGGGGACTGCGCTCGGGGCGTACACGGGCGATAAAAACCGCCGCGCGGGAGGATATTGTCTCCATTGCGTCAAGCGGCGCAAAATGCACGCCGCCGCGCGCACCGACCAGAGCCTCGAGCGAGTATTCCGAGAGCATACGCTCGATGCGCCGCACAAGGGGCTGATGATATTCGCCGTGCTCGGGACTCAGATATACGAGATCAGCCTCCACGCCGCAGCTTTTGAGCAGGCAGAAGCGCCGCAGCAGAGACTCCGCCTCCTGTGCGCGACCCTCGCAGCAGATGAGCGGCAGGTCGCCCGATATGCCGCAGCGCCAGAGCTCACGGCGCGGCGCTGCCTCGTGCAGCGGGGGAGCGATGATATCGGGGAGCATGGCCATCGCCTCACCCGTCTCCTCACCGCTCATGCCGGTAAGCGCAGCCGCAGCGGAGCACATACTGCCGCGCTCAAGCTCACCTGCCGCCAGCAGCCGCAGCGCCCCGTCAAGCGCCGCCTGCCGGGAGCGGGCAAGGCATAGCGTCAGACGCAGCTTCTTTTCCTGACCGGCGGTGAGGGAAAGACCGTGAGCGGCGCGAAGCTCCGGATGCGACAGCCAGCCGAGACCGCCGCCGCTGTCCGCCGTAAAGCTCATCTCCTCGCTTGCCGCCACGCAGAGCCACTGCTCGGGAAGCGCGGCGCGTCTGCACCGGCGCAGTATCAGCGCTCCGCCCTCGCACTCGGCGTGGATACCGAGCCGCCAGAAGGCGGGATGGTTTACATAATCGGATAAAGGCGCAAGCAGCGGCGTAAAGCCGAGACTGAGCAGCCCGTGCATATCCCGGTCGGCGCAGATGGCGTAATCGCGCACCTCGCCGAATTCACCCGCGGCGACAAAGCATTCGGCCGAGAGCCTTATACCCCCGCGCTCAAGACTTATGCGTCCGTGCTCCTCGCCGAGCTCCCAGAAGCAGTCGCCGGAGGCAAAGGATATATCCTCGCCGCCGAGACGCAGAGAGAGCTCTATTCCCGGGAAATCGTAGACGCAGACCCCGCCGCAGACCGCGCGCGAGGCATTTTTTGACGAGTAAAGAAGATTATATACTCCGTTTGAGAGCGCCGTGAAGCTCTCCGCTCCGCCCTCGCCGCGAAGCTGCCAGCATAGCTCACCGCGCCGCGGCGGGCGCTCCGGGGACTCGCTCCGGTCACGGCGTATGACTCGGGCATCCTCGGGCACTCGCTCCTTGATGAGCAGCGAATATGCCGCCATCGCGCTCTCGGACATGAAGCGCCGCTGCATACTGCCGCAGCAGACCGCGTTTGCCGCGGCGATGATGCTCATGCCGACGTGATGCGCCATGTAGCAGCGCACTCTTTCGCCCTCGTCACGGCGGCAGCGTCCGGGCGTAAAGTCCAGAGCCTCGATAAAGCCCATGCGTCCGAGCGCTCCAAAGCGCTCAAGCCGCCGCAGGTTTTTCACCGCGCTATCCGGCTCGATGAGCAGCGCTAAGAAGCTGCTGTAGGGCGAGACGACAAAGTCCGCATCCTGCCCGCGCTTTAGCGCAAGCGCCGCACAGCCGTGCGCCTTATAGCGATAGCTTAGCGCCGCGTCAAGCGAATAGTATGCGCTCTCGGACATACCCCAGGGCTTACCCGCGAAGCGGCGGCGCTTTTGAGCGTAGAGACAGAATTTGCTGCTTTCATATAAGAGACTGTCGCGGCAGAGCGGGAGAAAAAGCTCCGGCATGAGATATTCAAACATCGTCCCCGTCCAGCTTGCAAGACCGCAGTAGCCGTCCTTTTGAAGCTGGGCGCGGCTGAGCCTGCGCCAGTGCTTTATCGGCACGTCTCCGCGTGCGACGGCGATATAGCTCGTGAGCATCGCCTCGCTTGCCATGAGGTCATACCAGCCGCCGGCGGGGCGCTCCTTCGCGCAGTCGTAGCAGATATAAAACAGCCCGCGCCGCGCATCGTAGAGCGGGGCAAAGTCCATCGGCTCGATGAGCGAGCAGAGCCGCTCGGCAAGCTCCGGCATATTCCAGTCGCGCAGCGCTATGCTACAGGCGATAAGCCCCGCAAGCAGATTGCCGCTGTCCACGGTGGAGATGAATGCGGGGGCGAGCGGGAGCAGCGTCCGGGTGTCGTACCAGTTGAAAAAATGCCCCATGCAGCGCGGCAGTTTTTCGAGCGAGCCGACGACGCGCCCGATATACTCCGCTGCCTCCCCGCGTGAGATTATCTCCATGTCGCAGGCCGCGACCGCAGCCGCCATGGCAAAGCCGATGTTCGTCGGTGAGCTTCGATGCGCAATACCCACCGGCGGCTGCTGCTGAAAATTATCCGGGGGCAGGTAGTTATCCTCGGCGGTCGAATAATCGTGAAGATATCGCCATGACTCGGCGGCGCGTTCACGGATATACTCGCGGTCGGCGGCGCTCAGCTTTTCGTCACGATACGCCGGGAGCGCAAGAGCCGCAAGCGCGGCGGGGGAGAGCAGCCACATCAGCCCCGAGGATTTCCCGATTATCACGGGCGAGAAAATCATCAGCGCCGCGCCGAGCAGCAGCACCGGCCACATTATAATAATGTAGCGATAAAGCTCCGCGCCCTCGCGGTCACTCTGCGCCGCCGTCTGCCACTGCATGAGTCCGCGACCCGTCACGAGCATACGCCAGAGCGCCGTGAGCGCCGCCGAGAGACATACCCACGCCTCAAACGGCAGCAGCCACAGCCGGATAAAGCATTCGACCAGCGCACCGCCGACACCGCTTAGTATGCGGGCATGGCGCTGACGCGGCTGATTTCGGCTCCACTCGCTCAGCGAGATAATAAGCCTGCTCGTGAGCGCAAGGAGCGCCGCCCAGCCCGCCGCAGCAAGACCGCGACCCGGCAGAAAAAAGCCCAGCACGATGGCAAGCAGCGTCATCGGCGGCGTAAGCGAGCGGCGCAGCGAATCAAACAGCCGCCAGCGGTCGATATCACGCAGCGCACGCCCCGCGGCAAAGAGCCACGGCGCGTTCTGCCAGTCGCCGCGTACCCAGCGGTGCAGACGCTTATAATATGACATGGGTCTTGCGGGGAAGGCATCGACAAATTCCGCGTCCCCCATGTAGCCCCCGCGCAAAAACGCGCCCTCGAGCGCGTCATGACTCAGCACCTGCCCCTCGGGAAGCGCGGCGGTACATTCAAGCAGCGCGTGAGCGTCGATTATGCCCTTGCCCGAAAAGCCGCCGCAGTCAAAGCAGTCCATGTATAGCTCGCCGCAGACCTGCGCGTAGGGGTCACTGCCTCCGCCGCCGGAGAATATCAGGGCAAAATCCGTTGCCGCCGCGCTCGAAAGCTCCGTCGTGATGCGCGGCTGAATTATCCCGTAGCCCGAGACGACGACGCGCCGCCGAGGGTCGATTTTCGCGCGGTTAAGGGGATGGAGCATCGCCGCGATGAGCTCACCCGCCGCACCCGGATACATCTGCGTGTCGCTGTCGAGCGTGATTATATATTTTGTCGCCGCAAGCCTGCCGCGCTCGCCCGTCACATGGAGCCGGGACTCACGCCCGAGCAGCAGCCTTGCAAGCTCCAGCAGCGCCCCGCGCTTTCGCTCGTGCGCGCTCCAACGCTCACCGTCAAACTCGCGCTCCCGCGTGAAAAGATAGAAGCCGCCGCCGTATTTTCCGTTCAGCGCCTCGATAATATCCCTTGCGGCGGAGATTATCGCCTCATCATCAGGCATGGACGCGGCATCGGCGGAAGGGAGATCTGCAAGCAGACCGAACATGAGATTATCCCCCTCGCGCCGTGAGCCGAGCCGCAGCAGCTCAAGCTTTGCCGCCGTAGCCGCCGCGCTCTCCGCGTCGGTCAAAAGCGCGGATACGACGCAGATGCTCCTGCCCTCGGGCGGTACGCCGCGCTCCGCGTCCATGCGCAGTATGCGGCGCGGCGGAGCGAGACGCAGAAGCATGAAGTCGATAAGCCCCTTTATCAGCTCCGACAGCGGAAGCAGCAGCAAAAAGCCCGCAGCCGCACTCCCGACCCAAAATGCCGTCAGCAGCGCGGCGAAGAGCGTCAGGAGCACGTTTGCAGCGATATACGCCATGGAGCGCGCAGAGCTCGGCGCGGGAAAGAGATACTCGCCGACGTGCCGCCCCTCGGCGCGCGCACGCTTCAAAAGCCGGCGTGCATATATGTGCTCCTCGACCCCGGCGCGGCGGCTCAGCCGCTCGATGCGGCGCAGATACTCCCCGCGCGAGGCGCTGTCCATGCGTGAGAATATGCCGTCTGGCTCGGCGCGAAGAAGCTCCGCCGTCATGTCCGCGCCGTCAAGGAGCTCTTCGAGGTCAAGCACGGAAAACAGCCGCAGCGCCGTGAATATCCGCTCAAGAGCCGGGGCGAAGTCCTCGCTCTCGGCGGCAAACTCCATCGCCCGGCAGACCGAGGCCACGGCCTCGATGAGCGCGGCGCGCAGTGCGGCGGGAAAGAGATATAGCTCGGCTCGGCGCAGCACGGTGACGGACTGAAATCCGCGCAGAAATTCAAGGCAGCGCGACTCCGTGACCTCGCCCCGCCCGGAGCGGACAAGCGCGCGGCAAAGCTCAAGCATCACGGAGCCTTCCCCGGCCTGACGCAGCCGTCTTGCACGGCGCAGAGCCTCAAGCGCCGACGCGCCCTCGCGCTCGATGATATAAAGGTTGTCGATTATCCATTCAAGGGCGGCGGGAACGGAGCTTTTGCCGCCGTATCTCCGCTCGATAAGCGCATGACAGCGGCGAATAAAGGCGATGCTTCGGCGCAGCGCGGCGGCCTCGTCACGCCCGGAGCGCTCCCCCTTGGGGCGCAGGAGCTTGGCGGACTGCGCCGCAAAGTCGAATAGCGCGTCGTCGGGAATGTAGAGCCCGGAATTGATGTTGTCCATGTAAATCCTCCGAATATGCTGGGCAGCGCCCATATACATAGCATTTTTCCCGATGCGCGCGGCAATATACAAATTTAAGCTGATTTGGGCGCGGTTTTGGATAAACTGGTTGCAAGCCGGGCGCAGCCCTGCTTGCAATAGGGCGCTGGATTTAAGTCTCCCGCGCCGATTTCGGCATAGCCTCATCAAAAATAATATCCCCCCCGGGGGCTTGTGCGGGGCAAAAATGCTGTTTTATAATATCACTATATTTTAGTCATATTTAACTCTATCTTACCCCACGGAGGCTGCTATGGCGGAGCTTATGACATCCATCGGTCAGTATTGGACACGGCGCGCGCCCTCCTATACCGACGTTATCAACAAAAACCTCTCCGACGGCTGGGATCAGGTCTGGGCGGAGGAGCTAATCTCGCATTTCCCGGCGCATGACGGTGCGCTTCGTGTGCTGGATATCGGCACGGGACCGGGCTTTTACGCTATCATCCTTGCCCGCCGCGGCTACAGCGTAACCGCGATCGACTACTCCGAGGGTATGCTCAGCGAGGCGATGCACAACGCGGGCGAGCTTGCCGACAGCATAGAGTTTCTGCACATGGACGCGCAGAAGCTTGAATTTGCCGACGACAGCTTTGACGTTATCGTGACGCGAAACCTCACATGGAATCTGCCCTCGCCCATCCGCGCCTACGAGGAGTGGAGGCGCGTGCTGCGCCCCGGCGGTGTGCTGCTCAACTTTGACGCGAACTGGTACGCCTATCTCTTCGACGATGAAAAGCAGCTTGAATACGAGCGTGACCGGGAGAACACAAGGCTTGCGGGCGTTGAGGATCACGAGTCCTACGCCGAAAGCGACGTAATGGAGGCTATCTCCCGGCATCTTCCCATGGGACGCGCTCTGCGCCCGCAGTGGGATATCCTGACGCTCAAGACCCTCGGCTTCGGCTCCGTCAGCGCCGATACCACGGTGGGCAGCCGAGTCTGGAACCCTGAGGAGAAGCTGAATTATGCCTCAACTCCCGGATTTATGATTTGTGCGGTCAAGTAACTAAATATAAACGGAGGTATCCCATGAAAAAAACAAGATTTCTTGCGGCCATTCTCGCAATGCTGATGATGCTCAGCCTTGCCGCCTGCGGTGCAGGCAGCAATAGCCCCGCCCCAGCGGAAAGCTCCGGCACGACTGCCGGCACTCCCGCTCCGGCAGAGCCCAAGATACTAAAGCTCGCCATGAACTTTGCCTACCCCAGCATAGACTCGCACAAGGAATACTACGGCTGGTACAGCTCAAACTACGGCATTTCCGAGACGCTTTTCCGTATGGCGGACGACAGCTCCGTGCAGCCGCTGCTGGCTGAGAAGGCGGAGACGAGCGAGGACGGTCTTAGCTGGACCATCACGCTCAAGGAGGGCGTATGCTTCTCAAACGGCAATCCCCTGACGGCGGAGATGGCGGTGCGCAATCTGGAGCGCATAGCCGAGGTCAATACCCGCTTTGCCTACCTCGCCGATTATGCAATGAGCGTGCTTGACGAGAAGAGCTTTGTCATCACCACAAGCGACGTATATCCCACCATGCTCAACGACCTTGCGGGCGCTGAGCTTGCGATGCTCGACCTCGACAATACGACCGATTTCGACAAGGCCCCCATTGCGACCGGTCCCTTCGTAGTCAAGTCCTTTGAGCCCGAGGGCACGGTTGAGGTCGTGAGAAACGACAACTACTGGGGCGGCGAGGTCAAGCTCGACGGCGCTGTTTTCTACTATATGCAGGACGATGAGACTAAGCTCCTTGCCATGCAAAACGGCGAGATAGACGGCTACACCAGCGTAACCGCCGCCGCAAAGGAGATATACCGGGCAGAGCCCGACTCCTACAAGCTTACCGAGATACCCGCAACGAGACTTCAGTTTTATATCCTCAACGAGGAGCGCATGGACTCCGCAGTCCGCGCCGCAGTAAACCTCGCGGTGGACTGTGAACGCATAGCCGAGTACCTCGGCGGTACGGTCACGGCGGCAGTGGGTCCCTTCGGCAGCTCCACGGCATACGGCAAGGTCACAAAGCCTGCGCCCGATGTAGAAAAGGCAAGGGCGGCGCTTGAGGCCGGCGGCTATGTCCTCAACTCCGACGGCATCTACGAGAAGGACGGCAAGGCCTTGAGCCTCAATATCTGCTACTACGCATCCCGCTCTCTGGACAGCATCGCCCTGCTCATGCAGGAGCAGCTCAAGGCGGCAGGCATCGGCGCGACGCTGACCTGCGAGGAGGACCCGGACGCGACCTATATTGCGACGCATGATTTTGACATCGGTCTTTACTGCATGATCGCCGACAAAAACGGCGACCCCTATTACTTTATCAACAGCACCCTCCGTGACGGAGCGTATTATGACGTCGGCGGCTTTGACAATGACGAGTGCGAGGCGATGATAGCAAAGCTCAAGTACGAGACTGACCCCGCCGTCCGCGCAGAGCTTGCAAACAAGATAATTCAGATAGCCATTGACGACAACGCCTTCGGCTATGTCGGACTTTTCAATAAGACCACCGTTTCCCGCCCCGAGGTCAGCGGGATATCCGAAAACTGCCCCTTTGACTTCTATATGATAAACGCCGATACCGATATAACCATGTAATAGCTTTTTATACTTGTCCTCAAGCCCGCAAGGGCTTGAGGAGCTTGCACTCGGCTTATCCGGTGTATCGACCGGTCATCTAAGCGATTTTTCCGCTGCTTACTCTAAAGGACGCCGCGCAAAGCCGGCGTCCTTCCGGTATAATACCATCGCTTGATAAGGGCAGACACGCCTGACAGCGCGCCTTTTCGGCGCTTTTTACCCTTTTCGCCTTGGCGGGCGCCAGCCCGCCTGCATCTCAAAAAGCAAAAATCACTCGAAAATCCATCGCTGTCAGGTGCGAAGCAGTTTTGCCGGAGCGGAAATGTGTTCAGACGAGAAAAGACCCGCAGGGAATACTGCCGTATTGTCAAGGGGCTTGACGAAGTATGAGCGCATTTTCGCCTGTCAAAACCGCGTTTGCCCTTGTCAAGCGATGGTAATATAACATAATTGTTCTGTTGTTTTGAAAACGGTGATGTTTTGAACAAGTATATTCTAAAGCGGCTTGCTCAGCTTTGCGTCATACTCTTGGGACTGAGCTTTCTGACCTTTCTACTCATGTATATAACGCCCGGGGACGCGGCGCAGAAAAAGCTCACCTCGCAGGGCATAGTCGTCACGCAGGAGGTGCTTGAGAGCGAGCGCGAGGCGATGGGGCTGAACCGTCCCTTCGCCGTGCAGTATGCCGAATGGCTCGGACGAGCCGTGCGCGGCGATCTGGGCTTGTCGTTTAAGGACTCCATGCCCGTGAGCGGGAAGCTGCATAAGGCGATGGGCTATACCTTTATTCTGTCCGCATCGAGCCTTGCTTTCTCGCTTCTTGTCTCGCTGCCGCTTGCGCTGCTCTCCGCAGTCAGGAAAAACGGGATATTTGACCATATTGTCAGGTTTATATGCTTTATCGGCAATTCTCTGCCGAATTTCCTGATTTCCGTTCTGCTCATGTACTTCTTCTGCATCCGGGTCAAGCTCCTGCCCGTGCTCGCCGGGAGAAGCCTAAAGGGGCTGCTGCTTCCGTGCCTTGCGCTGTCCATTCCGATGTGCTCCCGCTTTGTGCGGCAGTTTCGCGCGCAGATATTGGAGGAGCTGGGGAGGGAATATGTGCTTGCGGCAAGGGTTCGCGGCACAAAATCGCGCTATATCCTCTGGGGGGACGTGCTGCATAACGCTCTGCCCTCGATAATGACTATAGTTGCCCTCTCCGTGGGCACGCTCCTCGGCGGCAGCGTCGTCATCGAGACGATATTCCGCTGGCCGGGGCTGGGTTCGCTGGTCATGGACTCCATCACCGCGCACGATTACCCGGTGATACAGGGCTTTGTGCTGTTTATCTCGACGGTCTATGTGCTGATAAATCTCCTTACGGACATACTCTACAGCCTCATAGATCCCAGAGTCAGGGAGGAGTGAGCGCATGAGCAAAAAGAAAAACAGAGCGCGCCTTATCGTCTTTTTAGTCCTTGCCCTGCTGCTTACCGTTTTTAGCCTTGCGGCACCCCTGCTCGTCCCGAACGACCCGACCGTGACGAGCGCCGCCCATATGAACGAGGGACCGAGTGCCCGGTTTCCCCTGGGCACCGATCGCTACGGGCGCTGCGTCTGCTCCCGCGTGATGATGGGAGCGCGTACCTCGATATTCTCCGCCGTCTGCATCGTCGCCGTGACCTTTGTGCTCGGCAGTCTCCTCGGTATGCTTGCAGGCTATTGCGGCGGTGTGCTCGATACGATAATAATGCGCCTTGCCGATATCTTCCTTGCCTTTCCGCAGATGGTGCTTGCCATCGCCGTTGCGGGCATACTCGGCGGCGGTATGCTCAATGCCATGATAGCAATGGGTGTCTCCGCATGGACGCTCTACGCCCGCCTTGCAAGGTCACAGGTCCTGGCGCTGAAAAACGAGGCCTACGTCTCCGCGGCGCGGCTGAGCGGCTGCCGTGGCTTTACCGTGATGTTCAAGTATCTGCTTCCCAATATGCTGGGGCCGCTTCTCGTCAACGCCGCCACACAGATAGGCACGGCGATGATAGGCGTGGCGGGGCTTTCGTTCCTCGGCATCGGCGTTATGGAGCCTCGCGCAGAGTGGGGAAGCATGATAAATCAGGCGCGCGCATATATCCAGCTAAACCCCTGGCCGGTGCTTGTCCCGGCGGCGGCTACCGTCGTCACCGTCATGGTGTTCAATCTCTTGGGTGACAGTGCGCGGGATTATCTTGATGTGGAGGCGCGCGGATGAATAACAAGGAAGCTTTATCCCTACGGTCCTTCAGCGCCGGCTACGGCGGGGAGGATGTGATATCCGATATAAGCCTTGAGCTGTATCACGGTGAGATATTGTGCATAGTCGGAGAGAGTGGCAGCGGCAAGAGCACGCTCCTGCGCGCCCTCGTCGGCGTTGATACCGCGATAAAGCCCACCGGCGGTGAGCTTTATCTTGAGAGTGAGCGCATAGACTGCCTGCCGGATAAGGCGCGGCGTGAGCTTTGCTGCTCCGCCCTCGGCATGATTTTTCAAAATCCCGCAGCATCCTTTAACCCGATAAGAAGCTATAAAAAGCAGTTTGCCGCAGCGCTCAAAAGCCACGGCAAATATAATGCCGAGACTTTTTCCGCCTCAGCCGCCGAGATGTTCGGCCGTCTCGGACTTTCGGACGCGGAGAAGCTGCTCGCGTGCCGCCCGTACGAGATGAGCGGCGGCATGAATCAGCGCATAGCGATAGCCCTTGCGCTATTACTGGAGCAGAGAATCCTCCTTGCCGACGAGCCTACCAGCGCTCTTGACGCAAGCACTCAGCTTCAGGTCGCGCAGGAGCTTAAAAAACTCCGCCATGAGGGGAGCTGCTCACAGATAATCGTGACGCATAATCTCGCCCTTGCGCAGTTTCTCGCCGACCGCATAGCCGTCATATACAATGGGCGCATCGTCGAGTGCGGCAGCGCCGAGCGCGTTCTCCATGCGCCGGAGCACGAATATACAAGCTCACTCATCGAGGCCGTGCCCAGACTGCGAGGCGAAGCATGAGCATATTGGAAGCAAAAAATATAAATAAGCGCTATTCCTCACAAGGCCGCAGCATAGAGGCGCTGCATGACGTCTCGCTCAGTCTTGAGGAAGGGGAGCTTTTGGGCATCGTCGGCGAGAGCGGGAGCGGAAAAAGCACGCTTCTTCGCATCATAAGCGGGCTTGAGGCGCCGGACTCGGGGAGTATTTTCTGCCGTGGCGCAGAGCTCGGCGCAAGGCGCAGCCGCAGTGAGCTTCGCCTGATGCAGATGATATTTCAGGACGCTTCAGCCTCGTTCCAGCCGCGCCGGCGCATATGCGGCTCGATACGCGACAGCGTGAAGAGCCTGCTCGGTCACGCCGGGAACGTTGATATAAACGCGCTAAGTGCCCTTGTCGGGCTTGACGGTGAGCTTGCCTCGCGCTATCCGGGTGAGCTCAGCGGCGGTCAGTGCCAGCGCTTTGCCATTGCACGCGCCGTCGCCGTAAGACCGCAGATACTTCTGTGCGACGAGATAACAAGCGCGCTCGACGTGTCAACGCAGGCGCAGGTGCTGAGGCTGATTAAAGATATATGCTCGCAGCGGAATATGTCGGTGCTGTTCGTATCGCACGACCTTGCCGTTGTCAGTGAGCTCTGCTCCCGCGTCATCGTCATGAAGGACGGAGAAATCGTTGAGAGCGGCAAATGCGCCGATATAATCTCAAGCCCACGGCATGACTATACCAAGGCGCTGCTGAGCTCTGTGATGGAGATAAAATAATGCAGATGTATTTTAATAAAAAAGAGCGGCGCTTTGTAAGCGTTGCGGGTACGGAGCTTGCCTATCCCGAAACCGTGATATACGGAGCCTGCCCGGGGCAGCGAGTCGTCGTCTCCGCCGGGGTACACAGCCGCGAATATGTCGGCATCGAGGCTCTTCGCCGCCTTGCCGAGGGTCTTTGCCCGGAGAATATCCGGGGTGAGCTGCATCTTATACACGCGATAAATTATTCTGGGCTTATCGAGCGCAGCAGCGACATTATACCCGCCGACGGAAAAAATCTGAACCGCGAATTCCCGGGAGATATCGACGGAAGCCCGACTCAGCGCCTTGCGGCTCATCTTGAGGAGCGTGTCATTCGCGGCACTGACTGCATAATTGACCTTCATTCGGGCGGCGGCTGTGAGTATCTTGTGCCGCATGTGTATTTTCAGAGCCATGCCGCGCCGGAGGTCTGCGCACGCTCCGAGGCGCTTGCCCGCCGGGTCGGGGTCGAGTATATCGTCCGCTCCCGCACCACAAACGGCTTTTACGGCTACGCGGGGCTGTGCGGCGTTCCGGCTATTATTATCGAGCGCGGTCAGTGCGGACTCTGGACTGAGGATGAGGTTTGCCGTGACGTGGAGGACGTCGAGAACCTTCTCCGCTTTTGCGGTGTGCTCTCGGACGGAAAGACAAGCCGCGAGACGAGCCCACGCCTGATAGAGCGCTTTTTCCATGAGACTGCGCCGCAAAGCGGCTGCTGGTATCCGGCGTATAGGGTCGGAGAGCGCTTTCGGCATGGGGATAAATTAGGTGAAATACGGGATATATTCGGCGAGGCTTTATATGAGTGCCGCGCGGAATGTGATGGCGTAGTCTTGTATCAGGCGGCAGCACTCGGCATCGAGAGCGGTACGCCGATGATTGCATACGGGGAGATTGACGGCAATGCGTGAGATGGAAATGCGCGTCAGAAGCTACTGGACGGCGCGCGCACACGATTTCGGTATAGTGCGGAGAAATGAGCTGAAGGACAGGAACATAGGCAAGCGCTGGCTGCATGAGATGGGAAGATACCTCCCGGACGGGAAGCGGCTTGATATACTGGACGTCGGCACGGGGACGGGATACTTTGCGATTTTGCTCTCGGCTGCGGGGCATCGCGTAACAGGTATCGACCTTACCCCGGCGATGCTTGCCGAGGCCGAGTCCACGGCGCGTACACTCGGCAGCAGCGCGCGATTTATGCTCATGGACGCGATGAACATGAGCTTTCCCGACGCCTCCTTTGACGCTGTCGTCACGCGAAATCTCACATGGACGCTGCCCGACACCGAGCTTGCCTACCGCGAGTGGCGGCGTGTGCTGCGCCCCGGCGGTGTGCTGCTCAATTTTGACGCAAATTACGGCGACAACGTTCGCCATAACAGGCAGCGCGACTCGTATATTGAGCCGACCGAGGTCTACGGTCACTGCGGCGTCACGCCGGAGCTTGAGCGGGAGAACGCCGAGATTACGCTCTCCATGCCCATAAGCCGAAAGCAGCGCCCCGAGTGGGACAGGGAGCTGCTGCTGCGCTGCGGCTTTGCCGCCTGCGAGTATGACCGAGAGGCCGGCAGACGTGTCCTCCGCGAGCATGACCTCGAGGATGCCCCGATGTTCATCCTCGCGGCTCGGGTGGGGGAGTGATGAGGGCGGACTATAGTACCCGCGTCCACCCATCAAAGGGAAACATCCACCCTACACAAAAAAATGACCGGCCTCCCGTTTTCGGGAAGCCGGTCAATATTATATAGTATTAAATATTAAAATCTCACGCCATTGCGGTCTCGCGGCTCTCGTCGAAGAAGTGCATACCGGCCGGGACGATGAGCCTTGCCGCCTTGGGAATTATCCGAAGCTCGGCCTTTTTCGTGAATATCGCCTCGCCGTCGAGGTTGACAACATTGTCCTCGTCAAACTCTATCGTGATTTTATCAGTGCGCAGATGCGTGACATATTTTTTCATCTCGGCGGCGTGCCCCTTGGCGTACTTGCCGATAAGCACTGCAAATGTCAGAAGACTTACCTTCTTGACCACAAAAACGTCCATTATCCCGTCATCGGGCATGGCGGTGAGGCTCGGATTGAAGCCGCCGCCGTAGAAGCGCCCATTGCAGGCGCAGACCAGAGAATGCTTTGCATCGGCTGCAAAGCCGTCCGCCGTGATGCGCATATGGCGCGATATACCGCGGAACATCTCGACTATCGCCGAGACGACATAGCCCGCAGCGCCTCCGATAAGCGGGAGCTTACTGTACTTATGTACGCTGGTGCCGATGCGCGCGTCTATGCCTACGGAACAGATGTTTGCGCAGTAGCGCCCGTTGCAGTGGATGATGTCGATGGGATGCTCATAGCCGTCGAGCAGCGCCTCAAGATTTCTGTACATATCCTTCTCGTCGCCGAACATACGGCAAAAATCGTTGCCCGTACCCGTGGGGAAGGGGGCAACTGCCACATTGTCCAGTCCGACCGCACCGCTGATGCACTCGTTAAAGGTACCGTCGCCGCCGCAGGCATAGGCACGGATATGCTCGCCCGTCGCGGCCTCGGCCTTTATCTTCTCCGTAGCATCCAGCGGGGCGCGGGTGACGTATATCTCATACTCGCCCTCACGATCTGAGAAGGCGCGCTCGACTCTTGCGCGAACATCCTCCGTGCGGTCACGTCCGCCGGCTGTGGGATTGACGATAAACAAATGCTTCATTTCTCTGTTCCTCATTCCTGTGTTTTTTCCGAGACAATAATCTCATAGGCTCTGCCCGCGTCCCTGAGCTTAGCGGACGCGAAGCGATTATTTAAAATACATAAACAAGTCGCATTTAATCATGCCGTTATACAGCTTGCGCTTTTTATCCGCCTGCTTGCCGAAGCAGCGCTCAAACTCCGTATGCGAGGACAGAAGATATAGCTGCCAATTCTCGCTTGCAAGCCAAGCCCTGCCGAAGCTGCGATAAAGCTCCTCCGCCTGCTGCTTTTCCATGATGCGCTCACCGTAGGGAGGATTTGTGACTATAACGCCGCGCTCCGTTTTCCTGTCAAAGCGCGTCGCGTCCGCTACCTCAAAGCGCACAACATCGTCAACCCCGGCGCGTCTCGCGTTTTCACGCGCTATCTCTATCGCCTTGGGGTCGATATCCGAGCCGATTATATGATAGTCTCCGTTATACTCGCGGCTGACAGCCTCCTCCCGAGCCTGCTGCCATACGGCGCGGTCGAATATGCTCCAGCTCATCGCCGTAAAGTCACGGTGCAGCCCCGGCGCACGGTTTTTTGCGATGAGCGCCGCCTCGATGGGAATAGTGCCGCTGCCGCAGAAGGGGTCGCAGAACTCGTCCCGCCCGCGATAGCGCGATAGCTTTACCATAGCCGCCGCCATCGTCTCCTTGAGCGGGGCCGCGTTATGCGCCGGACGGTAGCCGCGCTTATGAAGCCCGTCGCCGGAGGTATCGATGCAGAGGGAGACAAGGTCCTTCATGATGGAAAACTGCACCTGATACAGTGCGCCCGTCTCGGCAAACCACTCGATGCCGTACACGCGCTTTAGCCTTTCGACTATGGCCTTCTTGATTATCTTCTGGCAGTCGGAGACGGAGAAGAGCTTGGAGTTAAGGCTGTAGCCCTTTATGGGGAAGGCGCCGTCACGCGGAATGATATCCTCCCAAGGGAGAGCCTTCGTGCGCTCAAAAAGCTCGTCAAAGCTCAGCGCCGTAAAGCTTCCGACCTCGAGCAGCACGCGCTCGCCGATGCGGAGATTTATGTTGGCGCGGGCAAGCTCCGCCCCGCCGCCGTTAAAATATACTCTGCCGTTCTCGGCGCGGACGCCGGGAATATCCATGCGGCGCAGCTCGTCGCTTATCGGTCCCTCAAGTCCGAGCAGACAGGGTACACAAAAATTATAGTTATTCGCCATATTAGTTCTCTTTCATCCCAAAATGGTCAAAATGGTATTGTCTAATACTACTACAAAATTTTTAAGTTGTAAACCGTATAGAAGCAGCTTTGTTAAAAAAACATAAAAAATTTTTGTGAACAATTCACCAATCCGCGTAAAAAGTCTTGTTTTGCACCTCTTTTGCTGCAAAAAGTGGGGCATGAGCCTAAAAATATTATCTCGTTAGATTTATTTTTGGGATTGACTAAATTTTATCGAATTTTACTATTGAAATTTATGCAATTTAGCGTTATATTAGCTATAGTTAACAGTTTGTCCACATTTCAGCGCGGCTATGCCCGCCAGCGGAGGATTTGCATGACAACGGCCTTACTTGAAGCTCTGCGAAGCTCATACAGCGCGTATTACGATATATTTGACGGCGACGCCGAGTCGGGGCTTCCGCTTGCGTTCCGCGCATCGTATTCCTCCAGAAGCGAAAAGTATTGGCTCAGCAAGAATATCAAGGTCTGGGCAAACGAGACGAACGAGCACGCCTATTTATTCGCGGCGGAAAGCTTTGATATAGAGACAGTCGATCGCTGCATCGACTATGTTCTCAAGGACGGGCTGCCGCGCGTAAAGCCGCATAAGGAGCACCAGTACACAAATCTTGCGGCGATTTTCATTGCCGACGGCTTTGACAAGGCGACGGCAAAGCACATAGCAAAGCGCTCGTTCAGCAAGAGCTATAAATTCTCTCTGCACGGCTATACGGAGCTTCTGACCGCTGCCGTCGAGCCGGAGAGCGAGAGCGTCAGCACAAACGCCGCAGGGCGCGGGCTGTCGGCTTATTTTAAGAAATTATTCGCGGCGAATAAGAGTGACACCGCGAGTAAATAAAAACATTTTTTAAGGAGTGAAAAGTGTGAGCGCAATTCTTATTCTCATCATCGCACTCGCCCTTCTGGCATGCGGCTACATTTTCTACGGTAGCTTCCTGGCCAAGAAATGGGGCGTGGATCCCAATCGTGAAACCCCTGCACACACCAGCTATGACGGAAAGGACTTCGTTCCTGCCAACCCCGCCGTCCTGATGGGACACCACTTCTCGTCCATCGCCGGCGCCGGCCCCATTAACGGACCTATTCAGGCCGCTATCTTCGGCTGGATCCCCGTATTCCTCTGGATCGTCATCGGCGGTATCTTCTTCGGCGCAATGCATGACTTCGGTGCTCTGTTCGCCTCTATCCGTCACAACGGCGGCTCCATCGGCGAGGTCATCAAGGACAGCATGGGCGTCAAGGCACAGAGACTGTTCACCATCTTCGCACTGCTCGTTCTTATTCTCGTTATCGCTTCCTTCACCGCAGTTGTCGCCGGTACCTTCGTCTCCGTTGCGAAGGAAGGCGAGCCCGCAATTCCTCTGTTCACCGTCGGTCGTGCTAACGTCAGCGGCAACGCTTCTACCGCGACCACCTCTCTGCTCTTTATCGTTATCGCCTTTATCTTCGGCTTCTTCGTCTACCGCAAGAACTGCAAGATAGGCCCCGCTACCATCGTCGGTATCATCGGCATCATCGCCATCGTTATCGCAGGTCTGAACTTCGGTATCAACTGCAGCCGTACCTTCTGGGTCCTCTTCATCGCAGTTTACATCATGGCCGCTTCTCTGCTTCCTGTCTGGATGCTGCTCCAGCCGCGTGACTACCTCAGCTCCTTCCTGCTCTACGGCATGATGATCATTGCTGTCATCGGTATCCTCTTCTCCGGCGCTCACGTTGATCTGCCCGCCTTCGCAGGCTGGGGCGGTCTCAACGGCAACGCAAGTCTCTTCCCGACCCTGTTCATCACCGTCGCCTGCGGCGCTGTTTCCGGCTTCCACTCTCTCATCGGTTCCGGCACCACCTCCAAGCAGCTCAACTCTGAGAAGGACGCAAAGGTCATCGGCTACGGCGCAATGATCGTCGAGTCCGCTCTGGCAGTCATCGCCCTTATCGCAATCGGTGTTGTCTTCAAGGAGACCAACATCGGCGGCGGCGAGAAGTTCCTCCTCTCCGCACCTCCCACCATCTTCGCCGGCGGCGTTGCCACCATGGTCGCCACCACCTTCGGCGGCGTTGCAGAATTCTCCAACCCTGTTTACGACACCACCTACACCCTGCTGACTCTTGCGGTCTCCGTCTTCGCACTGACCTCTCTTGACTCCGGTACTCGTCTTGCTCGCTACATGTTTGCTGAGCTCTTCGTTCCCGCAGGCAAGACCCGTGACGATCTCACCGGCGCTCGCAAGTTCTTCTCCAACCCCTTCGTTGCAACTCTCATCATGGTCGTTATCGGCTGCGGCATGGGCTTCATGGGTCTCAACCAGATCTGGGGCGTGTTCGGCGCTGCCAACCAGCTGCTCGCCGGTATCGCAATGCTGGCTGTTGCCTCATGGCTCGGTCAGGTCGGTAAGAGCAACAAGATGTTCTTTGTCCCGATGGTATTCATGCTTGCCGCAACCGGCACCTCTCTGGTCATGACCATCATCGCAAAGATCAAGCTCATCGCCGGTCTGGTTGCAGACAAGACCGCTGCATGGGGCGACTGGTTCCAGATGATTTGGTCTGTCGGCCTTGTCGTTCTGGCTATCATCCTCGTCATCGAGGGCGTTCAGGTCCTTGCAAAGCCCAAGGCTGCGAAGAAGGCTCAGTAATTTCTGCCTGAGCTTATAAGCACATAAAATATAAGCACATAAAACTTGACCCTGCCCGGGATTAACCGGGCAGGGTTTTTGATTGTTTAGGCTCTGTGTCAATAGTTGACATGGAGTCCAATATCTTATTTTGCGCTTTTGAGCATATCGAGAAGATCCGCCTTGGAGCGGTAGCCGACCGCCTTGGAGACGGGCTTGCCGTCCTTGAGGACTACGAGCATCGGTATGCTTGATACCTGATAGCGCATGGCAAGCTCCATCTGCTCGTCCACGTTGACCTTGCCCACCTTATAGACTCCGTCATATTCCTCGGCAAGCTCATGCAGCAGGGGAGAGAGCATCTTGCAGGGACCGCACCAGTCGGCGTAGAAGTCGAGCAGGACGGGCTTATCGGAGCGCAGTACCTCATTTTCATAGTTTTCAGCGGTAATTTTCAGTTCAGCCATATTAAAGGCTCCTTTCTGTCTTGTATTATTATTTCTGTGCGTCTGTACTTCTTTCTTATGGCTATATAATAAGGCATTGCGCCGCTGTTTACCGTGACAAAGTCACATTATAACAAAAAAATCCGACGCTTTTGCGCCGGATAATTCTTTTTCAGCCTTACAGCATTTTAAGCCCCTCAATATCGCGAAGTATAATGACGCCGCGCCTTAGCTCAACAAGCCCGTCCTCGCCGAACTGCTTGAGCATACGCGCTACGGCCTCACGCGCAGAGCTTATGTGCTGTGCTATCTGCTCATGGGTCATGCGTATGGCCGCAGAGCCGCCGCGCTCGTATTCCTCTAACAAAAACGCCGCTAAGCGCTGGTCAAGGCGCTTGAAGAGTATCTGCTGCATAGCCCACATGACGTCCGAAAAGCGCTGTGTCGCTTGCTCGTACAAAAAGCAGCGCATGGATAGATTTTTTTCCTTGAGTACGGCGACTGTGCCGGCGGGGATGATGAGAAGCTCGGAGCTTTGCCGTGCGCTGAGCTGAGTATCAAAGGATATCTGGCTTATAACGCAGGAGGCGGAGAGCACGCACAGCTCGCCGGGGTACAGGCGAAACAGCGTGACCTCGCGCCCCTCGTCGGAGAGAAGATAGCTTCGAAGCTCACCGGAGAGCACAAGCAGCAGACCGAGACATTCCTGGCCGCTGCTGTGGACATATGCGCCCTTTTCATAGCGGCGGATAAATGCGCTCTGCCGCAGCAGCTCCTGCTCGTCCGCCGTCAGAGAAGCCCAGAAGGGGAGACGGCGGAGCTGCTCATCCATATCAGTGGCAGCCGTGATGACCGCAGCCATGCTCATGGTCGTGGTGACCGCAGCCGTGCTCGCCGCAGGTGTGCGCGCCATCGCCGTGCGCGTGATCATGATGGTCGCAGCGGACGTTGGGATTGTAGCCGAGATTGCCGCCGAGCAGAGCATCGACTGCCGCGTCCGCCTCGCCGCTTACGCCGCCGTAGAGCTTGATGCCCGCCTCGGCAAGCGCAGCCTGTGCGCCGCCTCCGATGCCGCCGCAAATCAGGGTATCCACGCCGCGCTGCATCAGGAAGCTTGCCAGAGCGCCGTGACCGCTGCCGTTGGTGTCAACTATCTCGGAGCTGACTATCTTGCCGTCTGCGACCTCGTAGAGCTTGAACTGCGCCGTGTGACCGAAGTGCTGAAAGATTTGACCGTTTTCATAGGTTACTGCGATTTTCATAATGGTTTCTCCTTTAATATAATTGTTTGCTTTACTGTCGTGCATCCTGCCGCAGCGCCCGCAGTGCTGCCGCTCCTGCCCCTCGCATATGCGGTAATTGCCGCCCGTAATGCGCAGCGGCTTCCCATGGACGAGGCAGGCCGCGATTTTTCGCCTTGCAGTCTCGTATATCTCCTGCACGGTGGAGCGGGAAATATCCATCTGCGCGGCGCATTGCTCATGGGTCTGCTGCTCAAGGTCAACGAGCCTTATGACCTCGTATTCGTCGAGCGTCAGCAAAATCGGCGTTTCGTCCGCAGCGCCCTCGGGGAGAAAGCTGTCGATAAGCGGCGCGCCGCAAATTCGCCGGCAGCGTGGCGGTCTTGGCATGGATATGCCTCCTTGTTTTCGGTATATACCGATTATATATCATAAAATGAGAAAAGTCAATCGCTTTCGGCGCGGAAAACCCGGCTTTTTCCGCTCTTGAGCTTTTCATGCTCCGGGTGGGAGGGAGAGACGCTGTTCTTGTTAAAGTATAAATATTAAAATATATTAAGTATTCTGCTTGACATAATACGGCTTTCGGGCTAAAATAGACCAGATAATATTTTAAGGAGCCAGGGGAGGCTCCCTTTGAATATTTCTTTTCAATTTCGACGGGGGCGTTTTATGACCCGTCTTGCTTTAGATGAAATTTTATAAAGCATTGTCGAGAACCACCGCAAAATTCTAAAAGAATGGAGGTGTGTTTACTTACTATGTCTTTACCTTTATGGGTCGTTATAATAATTGCCGTCGTAGTGGCGGCACTGTGCTTTGTCCTTGGTATCACCTACCGTAAAAAGGTCGCTGAGCGCGAGATAATGAGCGCTGAGGAAGAAGCCAAGCGTATAATAAATGAGTCGATAAAGAGCGCCGAGAGCAAGAAGAGAGAAGCTCTTGTAGAGGCAAAGGAAGAAATACACAAAAGCCGCTCCGAGTATGAGCGGGAAGTCAAGGAGCGCCGCGCCGAGCAGCAGAAGCAGGAACGCCGTCTCCAGCAGAAGGAAGAAAATCTTGACAAGAAGATGGACGCGGTAGAGCGCAAGAACGATACGCTCAACAATAAAATCGCCGCTGTTGAGAACCAGCAGCAGGAGGTCGCGCTCATCAAGAAGAGCCAGCTCGAAATGCTGGAGAAGATATCCGGCTTCTCCGTCGAGGAGGCAAAGCAGTATCTTATCGCCAACATTCGTGACGACGTGACGCACGAGATGGCGATGAAGGTCAAGGAAATCGAGACGCAGTACAAGGATGAGGCCGAGGAAAAGGCTCGCGCCATCATCGCCACGGCTATTCAGCGCTGCGCCGCCGACCACGCAAGCGAAATCACCGTTTCCGTCGTACCTCTCCCCAACGACGAAATGAAGGGACGCATCATCGGCCGTGAGGGCCGCAACATCCGCAGCATCGAAACGCTGACCGGCTGTGACCTCATCATCGACGATACCCCCGAGGCAATCACCGTTTCCAGCTTTGACCCCGTCCGCCGCGAGGTGGCGCGTCTGGCGCTTGAGAAGCTTATTCAGGACGGCCGCATCCATCCCGCGCGCATCGAGGAGATGGTCGCCAAGGCGCAGAAGGAAGTCAACGCGACTATCAAGGCCGAGGGCGAGCGCGCCGTGTTTGAAACCAATATTCACGGGCTTAATCCCGAGATTATCCGTCTGCTCGGCCGCATGAGATACCGCACGAGCTACGGTCAGAACGTGCTCAACCACTCCATCGAGGTCTCTCATATCGCCGGACTTATGGCGGCGGAGCTGGGCGTGGACGTTGCTACGGCAAAGCGCGCCGGTCTGCTGCACGATATCGGCAAGGCCATTGACCATGAGGTCGAGGGCAGCCACGTCACCATCGGCGTTGATATCGCCCGCAAGTACAAGGAGTCCGAGGCTGTTATTCATGCTATCGAGGCGCACCACGGCGACGTGGAGCCGCATACCGTCGTTGCCTGTCTGGTTCAGGCGGCTGACGCTATCTCCGCCTCCCGCCCCGGCGCCCGCCGTGAGAACATCGAGAGCTACGTCAAGCGTCTTGAAAAGCTTGAGGAGGTCTCCAAGAGCTTCCCCGGCATCGCAAGCTCCTACGCGATACAGGCCGGCCGTGAAATTCGCATCATGGTCAAGCCCGAGGAGGTCAGTGAGGATCAGATGATACTGCTGGCCCGTGATATCGCCAAGAAGATCGAGGACGAGCTGACCTATCCCGGTCAGATAAAGGTTCACGTCCTGCGTGAGACCAAGGCCGTCGATTACGCAAAGTAAACACAAAAATAATCCCCATCATTGAGCTTTTTCAATGGTGGGGAATTTTTGTTTTATATTATATCCAGCATAGGGCGCTGAGCGTCACGGCGCCGAATATCATCCATGCGCGGCAGGAACGGCGGCCGGTGATGAGAGAATACGCGGCGGCGACGCAGCCTGCAAGCAGCACGGAGGCAAGCCATGTGCTCTCAAGGCGCAGCGGGGTGAAGCCGAAGCAGTCGATATACAGCGCAAGCTTTGAAAGCGCCACGACTGCAAAGAGTATGCTCTCGGCAAGCAGCACGAGGCAGAGCGCAAGACTGAGCCGCCGCTCACGCACGGGCTGTGCGCTCATCCGGGTGACGAGCCAGAGCAGCACAAGGTTCAGCGCCATGACCCGGCACAGCTCAAAGAAGCCCTGACGCGCATACTGCGCAACGGTCATCCCTTCGGGCAGAGTCCGCGAGAATGCGCCGAAAATATAGCCGCCCTGCATCACGAAGAACACCGCATAAACCGCGATAAACACCGCAAGGCACATGCTCCAGACCCTTGCCGGGACTATGCGAAGCTGACCGAGCAGGGATTCGAGAAAGCCGCGCCGCTCCGTGATGCGCTCCGGGCTAAGGCGCATACTGCCGGAAATAAGACCGAAGATATACGCGCCGACCGGCAGACTTACAAGAAGCTTAAAGAAAAAGTTTACAAGATTTACATTATTGGTGAAAAATCCGGTGATATTCCCGACCAGAGTACCGAAGCCCGCGTCCGCGCCGCTGAGATGCTCAAGAGCGCTGAGAAGCAGCAGCAGAGCCAGCAGCACCGCGATTATGCTCCCGATGAGCGCGCTTGTGTTAAGCTTCTTCCCCTCGCGGCGGGGACGGGAGGCAAAATGCCACCAGGTTCTCACGCGGAGAAAAAAGTTGCCGAAGGGCAGAAGAACAAAGCCGCTGAGCGCGTCGAGGGGCAGGAAGTGACCGCTTTCGCCGTCAAGCAGCACCCCGGCGCGGCTCATCGTCCACCAGACCGCAAATATATTTGCGAAAATAAAGGTCGCGGATTTCCCCCAGACCTCGCAGGGCGAAAAAACATAGGAGCAGACGGCGGAGAGCATACAGCCGAGCCAGACCCAGCTTTCCCAGACCCGGCGGCGCGATGCGCATAGATACTCGACCAGTGCAAAATAAATCGCCGTGAATACGAGCAGCCACAGCTCAAGCTCACCGCCGAAGGGGGCGGCGACGTAGATATATGCGGCAAGGTAGCTGAGAAGCGCCGCGATAAGCTCTTTTCTTGCCGCGCTGAAGGCGGGCTTATTCAGGTTTTCGTCCATATTCGCCTCCGAGAGCTCAGCCCTCGACGTTCAGCCAGTCGCTGAAGCCCGTGTCGAGCTCATCAAACTGCGCCTCACTCCGATAGCCCTCGACCGAGCCGTCATGCAGCGACACGCGGTAATAAAGGGTCATGTCCCGCAGCTCCGCACCGCTCAGCGCGGAGAGCTCATCCTCAAGCTCAAGAGCAAACTCATAGGGCAGCGCCTTGACACCGATATACGCCCCGTTGTCGCTGACGCAGTAGGCATAGACGTAGTCCTCGACCAGTATGCAGCTCACGCGCTCACTTTCGCGCCGCGAGAGTACACATTCTCCGCTGCCGATGCGCTCTATCTCATATCCGCCGGGCAGCGGCGTTACGCCCTTTGCCTTGGCAGAGCAGCCGCAGAGCGCGAGCACCAGCGCGAAAAGCAGCAGCAGCGAAAGGCTTATTTTAATATTATTATTCATGCTTCCCTCCTTGGTCGTCAACGAACTCCAAAATATCCCCGGGCTGACATTGCAGCTCGTGACACAGCGCCATAAGCGTTGAAAAGCGTATGGCCTTGGCCTTGTTGTTTTTCAGAATGGACAGGTTTGCCGGGGTGATGCCGACGCGCTCGGCAAGCTCACCGGCGGATATCTTGCGCCGCGCCATCATAACGTCCAGATTTACGAGTATTTCCATGGCTGCACCTCGGCTCAAATCGTGTAATCCAGCTCATCCTTCATGCGGATGGCCTGCTCAAACACGTTTTTGACAATGCGCACGATGAGCGCCATGAAGCCCGCCGCAATGGCGACGGCGGCAAAGGGGAGGTAGAAAAAGCTGCTTGCAAGGCAGACTGCCCCCGCGCCCACGCAGCACCAGCTCACGAGACGCAGACAGCGGACGTTGCCGGGGATAAACACCTCGCCGCGGCGGATATTGCCCAAGAGCCGCCACATCTGCCACAGCAGCAGCCAGCCGAAAACGCTGCAAAGATAAATCGTCGCCGTCATGCCCGCGCCCTGCTGCCCCGCCATGCCGCGCAGCCCGATATACCAGCCGACAGCCCAGTGCGCCCCGATATCAAGGGCCGCGAGCAGCAGCGCAAATACCGCCACGCAGACCTGAGACAAAATTATGCTTTTATTCGTGTTCCAATTCATACTCTACACTCCTTTGTCACTCATAGGGTAGCACAGTCAGTATCGTTTGTCAATCAAAATTTATCGAATAACGATAAATAAACACAATAAAAACCGGGGACTCGGCAAAAGTCCCCGGTGAAAAGCGCAGGATACGCGCAGTTAATTAAACTGCGCAAAGTGAAAAATATCAAGCTTCAATAAAGCAATTTCAGTAACTTTTGCTTGCTCTGACAAACAATGATAAAAACAGAAACAAAAATAAATAGAGAATTGAGCTCAATACAGAATTAATCTTTATAAGGTCATGAGCTCCGAGTAAAACAATCCCGGTCAATATAAACTGTATGCCAATGTCGAGTTCAACAAGTGTGCATGAAAGCAGGATTGAGGAACGCATATTATAAAATGTTTCGTCTGTAAAATGATGGAGCATACCGTCACAGTAGCATTGCTTGTATCTGCTTTGATACGGCAAAAAAGAGTCCAATTCTTTTGGCAGCCGCTCAGGAGCCAAAGCAGCAAAAACTCCGGAAACCAAAATCAGGAAACAATTGGAGCTCAATCGTTCCCTGTATTTTGAGGGCAGACATTTCTTTGAAAAGTAGATGTACTGCGTTTTTGGCTTTCTCCATTCAACATCCACAAATCCGATCTCGGCAATTTCTGTCCACCTGAGGAAAGACTGATTAAAAAGGCTTTTCACCGAGATGCCCTCCGGCAATACGGTTATCTGACGATGCGAAATGGCAATATTCACCATGCCATACAGCCCAATAACAACAATACTAAGCTGAGAAAACAATAAAAGGAATGACAAGCTTCCGAAAAAAAGCGTATAGAGAATCAGTCCTTCTAAAATGCTTGCAAGAGCGACGAAAAATAATCCATCGAGAAAAACCCGAAGGTCTTTTTTTAATATCATCCGTTCAACGACCTCCATTACTGCTCGCTCATCTTGCTTTAGATTAACAGTGTTTATTTAATAATCTCATATTTCTGTCTCATATGCTACCACAAGGCGCATGGTTTGTAAATCAAAGCTTTATCGAATAGCCTGCTTATACGAAAAAACCGGGGACTCGGCAAAAGTCCCCGGTGAAAAGCTATATTGCGCCGTAGCTCACGGCAGCTTTTGTTTTTGACTCACTCAAGCCCCATTTCCTTTGCCAGCTCGTCAAGCTCACGCAGGAAAAGGCTGCTTTCGCCGTCGGAGGGCATATGCAGACCGTTGCGCGGAGAGACGCTGAAGGCCTCGACTGCGGGACCGTCCATCAGGCAGCTGCGCTTGAACTGCTGCGTAAACAGGCGCTTGCAGTAGCTTCTGAGCCAGCGGATAAGCTCCTCGTCCGTAAACTCGTTATGATAAGCGATTTTTGCAAGGCGCAGGGTCTTTGCCGGACCGAAGCCGCAGATGAGTATCTTATGGGTGAAGAAGTCCTGAAGGCTGTAGGAGCCGACGGCGTCCTCGCTCTTCTGCTCTATCTGGTCGTCGTGTATGGGAAGAAGCTCCGGCGTTACGGGGCAGTCAAGCACATCGTAGAGCGCGGCCTTGAGTATCTTGTCCTCGGTCTTGCCGGCAATATAGCTGACGTTTGCGCGAACCTGAGTTTTGGTAAGTCCCATGTTTACGTCGTACATACTGGTGTGGTCACCGTTATAGGTACACCAGCCGTCGATAAACTCGCTGAGATCCTCGGTGCCGACGTCAAGCCCGTTGACCTTGTTGGCAATATCCATGAGCACCTGCGTGCGCTCACGCGCCTGCGCGTTTTCAAAAACGATGGAATAATCATCGTGCGCATGCCCGATATCGTCAAAGTGCTGATACACGCTCTTGCCGATGTCGATGACGCGAACCTCCGCGCCGAGCTGCTCGGCGACGACTATGGCGTTGGACTTTGTGCGGGAGGAGGTGCCGAAGCAGGGCAGAGTGCAGGCAACGACATTGGCTGCGGGAAGTCCCATGCGCTTTACCGCCATGGCGCTGACCATGACTGCAAGCGTGGAGTCCACGCCGCCGGAGATGCCGACGACGCAGTGGTCAAGCCCTGCGTACTCCATGCGCTTTACAAGACCGGAGACCTGAATGTCGAGCATACGCTCGCAGTAATTCGGCATATCCGCCTCGCTTGCGGGCAGATGCGGGTACTTGCGGTAGCTGCGGGTAAGAACGGTATCGACCGGCTCTCCGCCCCAGACGCTCTCATAATACTCGTCGCAGTCAAGGTCAAAGTCCTCGCTGCCGCGGCGGGAATTGACGATGTACTCAATGTCAAGCTCACTGACGGCCATGCTGTTTTCACGTTCGTCGGAGGCCAGTATTTCGCCGTTTTCGGCTATCATGCAAAGCCCGGAAAAGACGTTGTCGGTGCTGCTCTCGCCCTTGCCGGGAGCCGCCAGAACCATGCCGCAGTGCAGACGGCGGGACTGGGCGCGCAGAGTGAGCCCGGTTTCATCGGCGGAGCTGACGGTCGCCGGGAAGGAGGCAAGCTGAGCTATGAGCGTAGCCCCCGCCTGCGCGTGGCGCACGGAGGGAGGAACGAGCGCGTCTATATCCGCGCCGAGCTCCGCCGCGACCTTGAGCTCGGGCAGGGCGGCGCAGCAGAATATATTGTCGGTGCTGAGCACGGCGATGTGGTCCGCGTCTATCTCAACCTCGGTGTAAGCGTCGGTCGGCTCTGAAAACTGAGTGCCGCGGACGTTCTCACGCGGGACAAGACCCAGAAGCTCTCCGTCGTATATCGCGGCGGCGCAGCTATAGAGTCTGGAGCCGACGGCAACGGGCAGACCGACGAAAACGAGCATATCCACTCCGGCAGTCGCATTGATGACCTTGAGCAGAGCGCGCTTTGCGCCGCGCAGCACTACGCCGTGCCCGGTGAGGTCAAAGCAGGTGCAGCCGGTGAGCACAAGCTCGGGGAATACAAGCAGCTTTACGCCCTTCTCCCCGGCAGCCTTGATGCTCTCGATAACACGCTCGGCGTTGTACTCGGTGTCAACTACCTTGATGACAGGGGATGCCGACGCGACCTTGATAAATCCGTCTTTCATTTTCTGTTCACCTTTTCTTTCAAATATATTGGGAATTATACGGTTATCAGAACTTGATGCGCTCCTCAATGTAGCTCTTGACCTCGGAGATGGGGATGCGTACCTGAGACATACTGTCGCGCTCACGGATGGTGACGCAGTGGTCTGCAACATCGGTCTCGGTGCCGACGGTGTTGAAGTCAAAGGTCACGCAGAAGGGAGTGCCTATCTCGTCCTCGCGGCGATAGCGCTTGCCGATGGAGCCGGTCTCGTCGTAATCGCACATGAAGTCCCTGGAGAGCTCCTGATAAAGCTCCAGAGCGGGATCGGTAAGAACCTCCTTCTTGGAAAGCGGCAGGATGGCGCACTTGAAGGGAGCAAGCGCCGGGTGCAGGTGCATGACGGTGCGGACGTCGGGGTTGCCCTTCTTGTCCTGACCGACTACCTCCTCGTCGTATGCGTCGCACAGCACGCTCAGCACGGTACGCTCAACGCCGAGGGAGGGCTCGATGACATAGGGAATGTAGTGCTCGTTCGTCTCCTGATCGTAGTAGCTGAGATCCTGACCGGACACGGTCTGGTGCTGGGTGAGGTCATAATCGGTACGGTCGGCAACGCCCCAGAGCTCGCCCCAGCCGAAGGGGAACAGGAACTCAAAGTCGGTGGTCGCCTTGGAGTAGAAGCAAAGCTCCTCGGGGTCATGGTCGCGCAGACGCAGGTTCTCGTCCTTGAGACCGATGGACAGGAGGAAGTTGTGGCAGAAGCTGCGCCAGTAGTCAAACCACTCAAGGTCGGTGCCGGGCTTGCAGAAGAACTCAAGCTCCATCTGCTCAAACTCGCGGACGCGGAAGATGAAGTTGCCCGGGGTAATCTCGTTGCGGAAGCTCTTGCCTATCTGACCGATGCCGAAGGGGAGCTTGCGGCGGGTGGTGCGCTGGACGTTGACAAAGTTTGTGAAGATGCCCTGCGCGGTCTCGGGGCGGAGATAGACGGTGTTCTTTGCGTCCTCGGTCACGCCCTGGAAGGTCTTGAACATGAGGTTAAACTGACGTATATCGGTGAAGTTATGCTTGCCGCAGGTGGGACAGGGGATGTTGTGCTCCTCGACAAAGTCCTTCATCTCGCTCTGGGAGAAGGCGTCGATGGGCTTGGGAAGCTCAAAGCCGGTCTCGCCGCACCAGTCCTCGATGAGCTTGTCGGCGCGGAAGCGCTCGTGGCACTCGCGGCAGTCCATGAGAGGATCGGAGAAGCCGCTGAGATGACCGGAGGCGACCCAGGTCTGCGGATTCATAAGGATGGCGGCGTCAAGACCCACGTTGTAGCGGTTTTCCTGAACGAATTTCTTCCACCATGCCTTCTTGACGTTGTTCTTCAGCTCGACGCCGAGGGGGCCGTAGTCCCAGGTGTTTGCAAGGCCGCCGTATATCTCGCTTCCGGCGAAGATGAAGCCGCGGTTCTTGCACAGGGCGACGATTTTGTCCATGGTTTTTTCTGTGTTTTTCATTTTTCTTCCTTTCCCGCGGCTGGCTGCCGCAGAGATAATATTTGTCTTTTTGACAAACAATAATTATACCAGAGTTTATATCTATAAGCAATACAAAGCGGGGGTCAAATTATTCACAATAATCTATGCCCGAAGTTCTTAAGAATTCAAAAGTTTGTCTTTTTTTTCTTGCCCCTGTCGAAGCATGGTGTATAATGTAGAGGATAAAAAATCTAACGACAGCATTCGAGGGGGAAACGGAAACCATGGATAGGGCTCGTCACGCCGCACACACAAGAAAAAAGAAAAAAGCGACCGCCGTAGTACTGCTGGTCTATCTTTTACTGATAGTACTTGCGGTATTCGTCATCGACGGCAGGCATCCCGCCTTTACGCTCAACGGCGCAAAGGACATGACGCTGGAGGTCGGCTCGGAATACACGGAGCTCGGCGCCTCGGCGGAGTCGGTGGGAAGAGTATTCAAAAACAGCGGCGAGCCGCTTGAGGTGAGCATCAGCGGCAGCGTTGATACCTCAAGGGTCGGCGAGTATGACGTGGTTTATCACGCGAAGAGTCTTATTATCCCCGGCAGCACCGTGCGTCACGTCTCGGTGGTGGATACCGAGGCTCCGGTTATTGAGCTCAAGCACGAGGCGGGCACGGCAGCGCCGGCAAGCACGGCGGACTATGTCGAGGAGGGCTACAGCGCGACGGATAACTATGACGGCGACCTCACCGACAAGGTGGAGCGCACCGTGACCGACAAGAGCGTTATATACACCGTCAAGGACTCCTCCGGAAATGAAACGAGCGTTGAGCGCGTCATCATCGGCCCGCCCATACTCAATCTGACCGGCGGCACGGAGGTGGAGCTTGTCGCAAGCCCGCGCTTTGAGGAGCCCGGATACGAGGCGCACGACACGCAGGGCGCGGATTTGACCGACCGTGTGGAGGTAAGCGGCAATATTGCCCCCTATAAGGTCGGAAGCTATACCCTCACATACTCCGTCACCAATGACCGCGGCGAGGTCACAAGCCTTGAGCGCACCGTAAACGTCGTTGCGGCGGAAAAGCCCGAGAGCACCAAGCCCGATAACCCCAAGACCATCTATCTCACCTTTGACGACGGTCCGGGTCCCTATACCGCTGAGCTTTTGGATTTGCTCGCGCGCTACAACGTGAAGGCGACCTTCTTTGTCACCGCGCTCAACTCCGATTATGAGGACATGATAGGCAGAGCCTACAGCGAGGGACACAGCATCGCCGTGCACACCTACTCGCATGACTACCGCAAGATATACGCCAGCGAAAAAGCGTTCTTTGACGATTTCAACGCCATGGAGGACGTTATTTACCGTCAGACCGGCGAATATACAAAGCTCTGCCGCTTCCCCGGCGGCAGCTCGAACACGGTCAGCCAGTTCAACCCCGGTATCATGAGCAGGCTTGTCGGGATAATGAACGACATGGGCTACAAGTATTTTGACTGGAACGTTGACAGTGACGACGCCGGCGTGACGAAGTGGGCGGACGGCGTGTACGCAAACGTCATTAAGGGCTGCCGCGAGACCTTCGGCTACGGCTACAGCATGGTGCTCCAGCACGACGTAAAGGATTACAGCGTCGCCGCCGTCGAGAGCATTATAAACTGGGGTCTGTCAAACGGTTACGACTTTGCAGCCATTGACATGACAAGCCCCACAGCCCACCACGGTCTTTATAATTAAGCATAATTAAGCAGGAGAAGTAAAAATCTCCTGCTTAACTTATTATATTCTTATTTAATTCCTACTATCTGCCGCACGGTGCAGCGTCTGTGATGAGCTATCGGCTTCCAGCCGGGGGAGACAAAGAGCGAGACTATAACTATCGGCAGATATGTCAGCATAAAGAGCGGGAAGCTGAGGGCATATAGGAGCTTTTTCCCGGTCGGGCAGTGTATCTGCCGCCACTCGCTTATGGTCGTAATAGCGCCGAGGACAAAGAGCGTAAGATAGAGATTTGCCAGAAGCTCCGCCGCAGAGAGGAGCAGCGCGGAGACGTTGCCGCCCGATATAAAGGTCTGCACCGCCGCCGTAAGGTTCAAAATGATGCTCGCACAGCTCAGCACCGCCGCCGGCATGATGTTCATCGCCATGTCATAGCAGGAGAAGCTGCCGCGCAGCATACCGCGCAGAAGGCTCCCGCCGTAGCGTCCGAACACCTGTAAATAGCCGCGTGACCAGCGCAGACGCTGCCGCCACGACTGCCTGAATTCGGTGGGCTGCTCGTCGTAGAGCACGGCCTCGGGGCAGTAGCCGATTTTTTCGCCGCTTACGACGTTATCTATCGTAAACTCGATGTCCTCGGTCAGCAGGAAAAAGCGCCATGAGCCGATGCGCTCAAGTACCTCCCGCGTAAAGGCAAAGCCCGTGCCGGACACGGCGCAGCTGCTGTTTATGGCATAGCGTGCGCCGTTGAGATAGCGCGACTCACGGAGAAACCACAGCGCATAGCCCGCCGATATCCAGTTGTCGCCATAGTTTTTTGAGTTGCGGTAGCTGGTAGCAATGTTATAGCCGTCGGACAGTGTCTGATTCATATGGCGTATGTAGTCGGGCGCAATGACGTTGTCCGCGTCGAGCACAAGAAATGCGTCATAGTCGTCGCGGTCGATGCGGCTGAGAAGATAATCCAGCGCGTAGCCCTTGCCGATATGCGTGGTGTCGAAGCGCTCAAAGACCCTTGCTCCGTGGCGGCGGGCGATTTTTGCCGTGCCGTCGCTGCAATTATCGGCGACGACACAGATGTCTATGTCCCCGGTGTAGTCCTGAGCCTGAATACTGTCGATAAGCTCGGAAATTACGCTCTCCTCGTTCCGCGCGGCAATAAGCACGGCAAAGCGGTGGAGCCTCGGCGGCTTGTGCTCTGCGCGGCGGCCGCGCCAGCTTATGGGGATATATATGAACTGATAGGCATAGCACAGGAAGAATATGCAGGCTATGATGAAGTTGATTTGCTTTATAGAGATTTCCGCAAACATTTTTTCGCCCTCCTTTATTTGTCTCCGGCGTAAAAATTATAGCGCCGCTCCGCTTTAAGGAACAAGCGGACTAATGCTTAACTTTTTATTAAGAGCGAATATTATTATACGGTGCTGCGATGGTATCTGCCATAGCCTTACCTTACAAAAGCGTGGTGCAAGCTTACATTTTTGTAAGGCGGCGGCAAAAATCGGCGCAGGCGCTGCCAGCATATCGCGCCATGTAAAAATAAAAGCTCCCGGCCAGCGCCGGGAGCTCTGAGCATATTAAATAAAAATCAGTCCTCGGTTTTTTCTTCCTTATCTATGAGCACCCATGATATCGAGTCCGAGGGACTGGGGAGGTAGTTCACGACCACGGGGACAAAGCGGTACTCCGCCTTGCCGAGCGGCACGCGCGAGGCTATATCCTCCATGTTATAGACATAGGTACCCTTATCGGTCGGATGATAGACGCGGTCGAACACCTTCATAAACAGCGTCGCATCCTGACCGTTCGCTGTATCGGGACCGACAAGCGCCTTGCGGCTGTAGCAGTATATCGAGAGCCTGCCCGCTCTGTCCTGCAAGGCGTCCGCAATGCTCACGGCAAAGCCGCAGACCGCGTTCACCGCACTCGGCGGCGAGGACATATCGCGCGTATAGACAAGCTTTGTCTCCTCGTCTGTTATGGTGGGATGCAGCACGCTTGCGAGCACGACCTCGTCAAAGCCCATGTCATAAAGCTCTCTGCACAGCTCAATGACGTACTGGCGAAGCTCGGTATTATATGGGTCGAGCCATGAGCCGCCCTCGTCGGTATAGTTGCCGCCGAGCTCCGTGCGCAGGCACACGGTAGAGCTGCGCGAGGCGTAGAGCGCGTCACGGCAGACGTTTATCTCCGCGACAAGATATATATCCTTGTCCTCTCGGGACTTCAGATTAGCTATAAGATTTGGTATCTCGCGGGTCTGGTCAGTCTCGACATACAGACCGTAGCTGCGCGCCGCCTGCGCCTGCGAGTCCCACATCAAATTCCCGCTCGCGGGCTTCATCTCAAGCACCAGAGCGTTGCCGACGCTGAGTCGGTTTGCGTACTCATCAAGCTTTTCCGCCGTGATATTCTCGCTCGATACATATATCGCGCGCATTGCGGGCACATCAGCGCCGACCTGCGCCTCTACGCCGGAATAATCGGGGTCGTCAAAGCTGATGCTCGTCTCCACCGGGTCAAATACGCGCACCACGTTGCCCTCCGCGTCCACGGTCGTCTTTTCCTCGCTTTGCAGCAGCGGCAGCTCGACTGAAACGCCGTCCTTTGAGATGACCGCATACTGCTGCATCGAGTAGAAAAGCACGACGGTCAGCACGATGAGGCCGACTATAACGACGGCAGGAATTATCGCGTAGCTACGCTTTTTCCGCCTGCCCTTGTAAAATTCACTGTTTCTTGCCAAGAATAATTTCCCCCTGTTTTGGGTTTTGGTATCAGTCCTCTATCTTCGATATGCGGCGGATATGGCGCGCATCCTCGGAGAAGGGAGTGTCAAGGAAGGTATCCACTATCTTGAGCGCAAGCCCCGTACCGACCACGCGCGCGCCGAGAGAAAGTATATTCGCGTCGTTATGCTCGCGGGTGGCCTCGGCGGAGAAGCAGTCCCCGCAGAGGGCGCAGCGGATGCCGGGAATTTTATTTGCGGTGATGGACATACCGATGCCGGTACCGCAGATGAGTATGCCGCGCTCACATTCGCCGTCCGCAACGGCGTGCGCCACTGCCTTACCGAAGGCTGGGTAGTCGCAGCTTGCATCGGAATATGTGCCGAAGTCCTTATATTCAAGACCGCGCACGTTAAGATGAGCCATTATTTCCTTTTTGAGTTCAAAGCCGCCGTGGTCAGAGCCTATTGCAATCATGTTCATATCTCCTCGTGAGTATATATTTTCATACATATAATATCACTATAAGCCCCGCTGTTCAAGCCCGTTATATTGTAAACATTCAGTGAAGTCTATTGACAGGCGCGGGTTAAATTCTTAAAATATATTAAAAATACTCTTTTTGATTTCGAGGCAAATTCATGAGAGACAGATTTAAACATTTCTTTGAGGGACGGCAGGGCATGGACGAGCTGTCAAAGACCATGTTCTGGGTCGGGCTTGCAGCGCTCCTGCTTTCCTTTGTCTGTGCGGGTCATCTGCGCGGAATTCCGAGTATGCTTTTGAGCTGGCTCGGGCTCTTTGCGCTGATTTTCAGCTTTGTGCGGGCGTTCTCGCGTCGGCTCTCTCAGCGTGAGCTTGAGAATAACGCCTTTCTCGCCCTGCGTCTCAAGCACCGCCGCGAATGGGAGGCAAAGAAGGATCGCTTCCGCCAGCGTAAGAATTACCGCTTCTATAAGTGCCCCGGCTGCGGGACAATACTGCGCGTTCCCCGCGGCAAGGGTAAGATACACATCAACTGCAAGTGCGGCTACATTCTCTATAGAAAAACCTGAGCGCACACCATAAGCTTCATCACACCGGAGTATCGGCTGTAAGTCCGAGGCTCCGGCTTTTTTTATCTTTATCTGCCGCCTGCTTTGGCGGCGGGGTGCAAAATCTCTGCCGAATACGGAAAAATCCCCCACACTGCAAGGATTTTGTTGATTTTAACAAGAAAAATACTTTGATTTTTTGTTGCATTTTCAGGGCGGCGGTTATATACTCATAGCCGGAAAGGTGTGATTTTATGGAGAATAAACCGAAAAAGCGCGGCGACCGTTTCGACGGCTACTGGCTGCGGGACGAGGTTCCTGCCATGAATCAGTTCACGGCATATCTTTTCCCGAACCGCGCAGACAACGAGGCCTTCATCCAGCAGGAGATAGACCTCCGCCCGATGGACGCTTTTCTTGCCAAGAAAAACGCCGGACTTGAAAAGGACAGATACAGCTATTTTCATGTTATACTTGCCGCCATGGTCAAGTGCTTTGTGCTGCGCCCGCGCATGAACCGCTTCATAGCCGGCAACCGTATGTATCAGCGCGACCATATCTCCGTATCCTTCGTGGTCAAAAAGCGCTTTGAGGACAGCTCCTCCGAGGGGCTTGCATATAAGCGCTACACCGGAGACGACACCATTGACACGCTCCACGCCTCAATACTTGAGGAGATATACCAGTGCCGCCGCACCGACGTTGAGGACAACTCGACCGCCTTCATGCAGAAGCTTGTCCGTCTCCCGCGCTGGCTGCTGCGTATCGTAGTGAACACTCTTTTCAGGCTCGACCGCAAGGGCAAGGTCCCGAACGCGCTTATAAGGACCGACCCGAATTACTCATCCATATTCCTCTCAAACCTCGGCTCCATCGGTCTGGACGCCAGCTACCATCACCTCAACAACTGGGGCACGAACTCCTTCTTCGGCGTTATCGGCAAGAAGCATTTTGCCCCCGAGTGGCATGAGGACGGAAGCTGCACCGTGCGTCCGGTGCTGGATCTCGGGCTTACGCTGGATGAGCGCATCGGCGACGGCTTTTATTATTCCGGCACCGTGCGTCTGCTGAAAAAGCTGCTTGAAAACCCGGAGCTGCTTGAGCAGCCCTTCTCCACCGAGGTGGAATACTAAAGACAGGAGGCAATTACATTGGAAATCACCGCCAAAACTCCATGGATAAAGAATCTCGGTGACGTGCCGTCTCATCTTGAATACTTCCAAGGCTCCATGTTCGAGGCTGTCGAAAGAATAGCCGACGCATATCCCAATAACATTGCCTTTGATTTCATGGGCAGATCCACCACCTACCGCGAGATGATCACAAACATCGAAAAATGCGCCCGCAGTCTGCGCACCATCGGTGTGCGTGAAAACGACAAGGTCACTATCGCCATGCCGAACTGCCCGCAGGCAATATATATGTTTTACGCGGTGAACCTCATCGGCGCCATTGCGAACATGATCCACCCGCTCTCCAGCGAAAAGGAGCTTGAGTTTTACATAAATGAGTCCGAGAGCGTGACGGTCGTGACGCTCGACCAGTTCTATCACAAGATAGAGGCGATACGCCAGAACACCTGCGCCGTCAATATCGTTATCGCCCGCATAAAGGACGCGCTCTCCCGCCCGATGAAGGCAGGCTATATGCTCACCGAGGGCAGGAAAATCGAGAAGATACCCGCAGATGCGCCGGTGATACTCTGGGATGAGTTCATGCATCTCGGCAAGGCCTGCTTCTGGAACTACCGCGTAAAGCGCGGCGCGGACGACCCCGCCGCCATACTCTATTCCGGCGGCACCACCGGCACGACCAAGGGTATTCTGCTCACGAACCTGAACTTCAACGCCCTCGGCGAGCAGATAATCGCCACAAACCCGATGTTCCGCGTCGGCGACAAGATGCTCTCTGCAATGCCGCTGTTCCACGGCTTCGGTCTCGGCGTGTGCATACACTCGATGCTCTCGCAGGGCGGCCGCTGCATACTCGTCCCGCGCTTCACCGCGCAGAGCTATTCCAAGCTCATCACCAAGTACCGCTGCAACTTTATTGCCGGTGTCCCGACGCTATACGAGGCGCTGCTGCGCCTGCCGACGATGGAAAAGGCGGATCTGAGCTGCCTCAAGGGCGTTTTCTCCGGCGGCGATTCGCTGTCGGTTGAGCTCAAGAAGAAGTGCGACAAGTTTTTGTACGACCATAAGTCCACCGTGCAGGTGCGCGAGGGCTACGGCACGACGGAAACCGTCACCGCCTGCTGCCTGACCCCCTCGCATATGTTCAAGGAGGGCAGCATCGGGCTTCCCTTCCCCGATACATATATCAAGATAGTCGAGCCGGGCACGGACAGAGAGCTCCCCTACGGTGAGGAGGGCGAGATACTGCTTGCCGGTCCCACCGTCATGAAGGAGTACATAAAGCACCCCGAGGAGACGGCGCAGACGCTCCGCCATCATGCCGACGGTCTGACTTGGGTATATACCGGCGACCTCGGTATAATGGACAGCGACGGCTTTATATACTTCAAGGGGCGCAGCAAGAGAATGATAATCTCCTCGGGCTACAATATATATCCCGCGCAGCTTGAAAATATCTTTGACGCGCACGAGTCCGTGCTTATGAGCTGTGTTATCGGCGTGCCCGACCCCTATCGGATGCAGAGGGTCAAGGTCTTTGTCGTTTTGAAGCCCGGCGTTCCCGCAAATGAGGATACGCGCCGCGATATAATGGAATACGCTTCAAAGCACATCGCAAAGTACGCCATGCCCAAGGAGATAGAATTCCGCGACGCGCTGCCCAAAACGCTGGTCGGCAAGGTGGCATACAGAGTCCTCGAGGAGGAAGAGGCCGCCAAGCTCGCCGCAGCCGCAGCAGAGGACGAAAACGGCGAGGTAAAATGATAAACTTGAATCCCGAACGCTCAGGCGTTCGGGATTTTCTTGCCGGGCAGGAAAGGGGAGAAGGGATAGTGAGAATGATACTGCTTGCCAGCTCCCCTAAAAGGGGCGCCAAGGGCGAAGTATAAATCAACGCAACCAGCCTACCCCACCTCCGTCATTCAGAGGAGGGCGAAGCCCGACGTGGGAATCCGTTCTCCTTGGGACTGTCTATAGTTTTAGTACGGCGTAAGGGGATGCGGATTGCCACGTCGCTCGTCCCTCGCTCCTCGCAATGACAGGTTATTTCAGTCTTCCGCGCCGATTTCGACAAAGCCGCGAAGCGCCGAAGGGGTCGCCGGACTCGGACACGGAGCAGGACGGAAAAGACAGGACGCACTGCCGACCGTTCTTTTCCCTATCGGCACTCTCTCAGCCATGGAGACCCCTCAGTCTCGCTCACGCTCGACAGCTCCCCTAAGAGGGGCGCCAAGGGCGCGGACTAAGGCAAGCCGCTCACCCCCACCACCGTGCCAACCTCGCCCCGCAGGGCGCTGCCCCTTTTAGGGGAAGTCCCCAGTGCGCACACTGGGGAAAGGGGTCGCCGGACTTGGACACGGAGCAGGACGGAAAAGACAGCACGCACCCCGACCATTCTTTTCCCTATCGGCACTCTCTTACCCCCCGGCGCCCCCTCAGTCTCGCATATGCTCGCCAGCCCCCTATACACTCTGCTTATATACCCACGGAAAAGTGTGCGAAAAAACAGCGAAAAAGCACTTGCAAAACCATGGAAAATAGAGTAAACTATATAAATGTAAAATTGCGTATAGAATTGCCGCGGAATTGACAAGAGCGATACGCGAAAAAAGCCTGAACTTTCACGGAAAGGATGAGGATGGAATGAATCACACGAGAACACATAAGACGGTCAGAAGCCTGCTTGTATGGCTGCTGCTGCTCACGATGGTGTTCGGACTGCTGCCGATGGCGGCGTTTGCGGACGAGACAGTGGTTGAGCCTGTCGTGACGGAAGAGCTTGAGCAGGAGACTGAGCCTTCGTCGGAGCCGACACCGTCGGAGCCTACGCAGGAGCCTACGCAGGAACCGGAAGAAGACCCCATGGACGAGCCTTCCGAGGAGGAGCTGATTGATGAGGTTGACGTACTTGCGGTGGACGAGACCGTCGTTATAGATGAGAGCAGTATTGCGGACCCGGACGTCCCGGGTCTTCCTAGCGCCGGTGACAACTCCATTCGTGCCGTCATGCTCGACTGTGGCCGTAAATATTTCACCGTCGCGCAGATAGAAAGACTTATCGACACAATGGTGCAGTATAAGTATAACCAGCTTCAGCTATCCTTCGGAAATGGTGGCTGCCGCTTCCTTCTGAATGATATGTCGTTGAACTTCAGGGATGGGAGCGGCAATACCGTGACCATGAAGAGCGATGATGTGAAAGCAAATATTACCGCTGGCAACAACTCCTTTAATGGGGATACGAGTTTCCTGAGCGAAAGCGATATGGACACCATCATCAACTATGCAAATGGCAAAGTTTCTATCGTTCCCATGCTCAATATGCCGGGACATGCTGCGGCCATAGTAAACAATACGGAGTATTCCACAAATGGTAATCTGAATGTCAACGAGCTTAAAGCGCGCAATTACGGTTATGCACTGCTGAGCAAGTACGTTGATTACTTTAAGGGAAAGGGCTGCACCTACTTCAGCTTTGGCGCCGATGAGTCCGGCTTTACCGGAACTGGTATGAATAGCTTCATTAACGGCTGCGCAAAAATCATTGCCAATGCCGGTATGCGCCCGCGCGCTTTCAATGATGCGACCAACGCCGAGGGTGTAACTTTCCCGACATACGTCCAGATAAGCTACTGGCACAAAGAGAGCGCAAGTAAGTCTGCATCCGATCTTGCAAATGCAGGCTATGAGATGCTCAATACTCACGGCCGCTGGTACTATGTTATCAAAACTGCGCAGAACAGCGAAAACGGAACCAAATACTGGCAGGGGACTGCTAACACTGCGGCAACGTCTGTTGAGCTGCCTGTCATGAAGGCAACTAAGATGGACAAAAAGTGGGTTGGCCTTAACGAGTATTTTGACAATAACCCCGGCTCCGGCAGCACCGTTTCCAACAGCAAGGGGACTATGTTCTGCATTTGGTGCGATGCATCTCAGAATGAGTATCTGACCGGTGAGCAGGTCATCAGCGATAACGAGCAGTACGGCGCACTCTATCAGCTTCAGGCTCTGGCAGAGCATTATTGGGGCAATGAGATTGGCACCGGCGGCGGCAGCACCGGCGGCGGCAGCACCGGCGGCGGCAGCACCGGCGGCGATGCGGGTACCGTTGTTGAGCTCAAGGTCGGCGAGACTGCGACGTTCACGGACATTGATAGCACTGTGGCTGCTGGCGACAAGATCACCGGCGACGATGCGAACATCGCCACGGCGGAGGTCGCCGCGAGTGCGGCTACCCTCTCCAGCGTGAAGCAGGTTACGTCTATTACTTCTGGTAAGAAGTATCTGATTGCGTCGCAGGATGATTATGTTGTGACAAATGATAGTACATCTTCAACGGCTTTTGGTGGAACTGCTTATGGTTTGAAAATCGATAATAGCCTGGTCGTGAATGATGCCAATGTGACTAAGTTGACGCCTTATCTGTGGACGATTACAGAGTCCGGGAACAATTATACGGTTGTTGATAAGGATGGAAAATACTTGGCGATTAACGCTAATAGTAATGTAGGCTTGTCTGACACTCAAGTGACGCTGAATATAGGGACATATACTGCCACGAATACGTTTTCGTTTTTCGATAGCAGCAGTCGCTATTTGGACAACTTCGGCGGTAGTGGACATACTTACTATAATACATTAGCATCGGCATGGTATACTACAAGCCCTGCGGATAATAACAAGTGGAAGCTCTACGAAATCGTCGAGGAAACCGCTGGCGGCAATACCCTGACCATCACCGGTACCGGTGAGGGCAATACCAGCGTGACCGTCGGCACTGTGACTTATAACATCACCGTCACCGCGCCCAAGACCACCGAGACCAAAGCTCTCAGCTATGGCAACAGCTTCACCCTGCCCACCGGCGCGACCGCCGAGATCACCAGTGGCAGCGGTGTTACCATTGAGAATGGTAAGGTCATTGCTGGCAACGCTGATGCTACGGCTGTTGTGACCGCAGTGGTCACGAACGCCGGCGGCAAAGTTACCGCGCAGTATGTCTATAATGTCACTGTGACCGAGATCAACTTTGATAATGTTGCAGACTTGCCTGTCCAGCTCTGGATAACCAACACCTGGGTCGGCGCGGATTCCGCTCCGTCGAGTTTGCAAACTGTCAATATCAGTGCAAGGGAGGCCTATTCCGAGGAAGGCGTTCTGCTAGGCAGCAAGGTACCCGCCACGGGTTACAAGAAGGATAGTTCCAATACCGTTCGCGTCACCTATTGGAAGGGCGCAGTGCTGCACGATGGCGCTGTTCCTGTGCAGCAGGGGACAGACTATTCCAACAGCGGCGATACGTTTGTCCGTGTACGTTACTGGGATAACAGTTGGCAGTATCAGCTTAACGGTCAATGGGTAAATATTGACCTGAGCACAAACAAAGATACGGTCATTGCTTACTATCTGCAAATCAATAACGTTTCTCCTGAGATCACGACCGGTACGCAGCACTATGGTAACCCCCCTACGGCTCATCCGGGAGCCACGAGTGGCAATGGTTACAATATGACTGCGTTTGCTGTCGTTTACCCAGATGGCACGCTTAGCCGGACGGAGCAGCAAATGTACGAGACGGGTATGATTCGTGGCTTCTGGGGCGGAACATCCTGCAATATTGGTACCATCTATGCTGAGAACAACAGTACCTATAAAGTCTCCAAGATTACGGTAACTTGGGGTGCAAACAAATTGGGCAGCTCAGGTGACAACTGGTACACAGAAAACAAAACTGGAACCTATGGCGAGGCTTGGGGTGTAGACTGGGAAAAGACGACCAATTCCGCCGGTGACGAATGGTACAAGGAAACTACTTATTGGAAAGACGGCGACAGCGAGATTCCAATGATTGACGGTGAAAAGGAGGGGCTGAATCTTACGCCCACAAAGAACGCCGTACTGATCCTAATCTATCTGGAAGTCGTTGAGACCAAGAACACGCTGAATATCATTTATTGGGACGATAACGGCAACAAGCAGATCACCACAAACCCGATGCCCATCCCTGTGGTTGTGGCTCCCAACACGACGTTTATTAATAATGGTATCCAGCAGAAATCTGCTGTAAATAAGGGCACTTTCACACTGGACGATGATGCGTATATTTTGAATAGCTCCGGTGTACCGCAGGGATTCAACAAGAATCTGAGTACCGTGCCCGGCGTGACCGGTGTGTACCTGAGCGGTATGTATCAGTATGCCAGCGCGGATATCAGCGACGATGAAATGACCCTGACGCTGCACTTCAACCTGAAATCTGCGACGATGGAAAAAACCTATGTTGTGGACTTTGGTCTGCCGCTGGAAGTTCCGGCCACTGAGTTTAATATTAGCAATGTAAACACCATTCAGAAAATGTCACTCGAGAAGAATGCTGAAACGATGCAGGCACAGGGCAACTATGGCCGTGCGACGATTGCAGTTGATTTCTCAAAGGTAACGTATGAGCTGAACAAGATGCTGAACGGCAAGGCAACCATTCCTCTGTATGTGACGTTTAACGGCGGAACCACTTTGGAGTACCGTGTCAACATCATCCCCGCGACGAATGTCTACTATGAGGACAGCTTTGTGGGCAATGGCTTCAAGAACGGCACCGGCGCGGCAGCGAGTGCGGTGTGGAAGCTCGACGGCAAGGAAGAAACTGCAAAGCAGGCGCTTTCCGAGCTTGGCAGCAAGAACATTTACGGCAATGACGGGGCCTATAATAACAGCAGTAAGTTCTCCATGGGCAGCGCAAAGACCGTTACCGTAGAGAGCGGTATGCTCAACGGCTGGGATGATACCAGCGCATGGCCGACCGCGACCTTTACCTTCAAGGGCACCGGCTTTGATATCATCAGCCTGACCAATAATAAATCCGGCTCCATCTTTGTCGATGTTTATGCAGGTGCTAAGGCTGAAGGAAATCGGATAAAGAGCTATATTGTCAATAACTACTACGGCTATACCTACGAGAATGGCGACTGGGTAGTTAAGCAGGGCGAAGGCGACACACTTTATCAGATTCCCGTCATGAAGATCAGAGATCTTGATTACGGTGAATACACGGCTGTGGTCACTGTATTCTATGACGGCGCATTCAACAGCACCGGTACGGAAAAGTGCAGCTTCTGGTTTGACGGCTTCCGCGTGTATGACCCGATGGGTAAAAACGTTAGTGATTACACTATGGACAAAGAGGGCTACCCGCAGTACATAAAACTCCGCACCGAGATTATAAATAAGAACGAGACTAATAAGGGTAACGCCACGGCATTGTTTATCGATGGTGCAAAAGAAGCTACAGTTGAGCAGTATAAGAATTTTGGCCCGAACAACGAGGTTTACCTCGGAAATGGTCAGGCTATAAGCTTCAAACTGCCCGCAAACACGAATATTGCCACTGTTCAGATTGGCGCAAAGTCTCCGAACGCGAGTGACACCGTTAAACCGACCATGTCTGTCAAGATCAACGACACCACTCTTGATCCAAAAGAAATTGGTACTGCGACCGAGATGTACTATAAGATTTCGGAAAGCGGCGCTGATGCACAGCAGGTGACCATCACGAACACCGGCAAAGCTATTCTCTCCCTGACGAACATCAAGATAACCTACAGTGAGAAGTCTACGACAGAGCTTGCGGCACTTTCTGAGGGAGACGAGCAGGCGGCGGTTGCGGCAGTCCGCGCACTGTACGCAGCGCCGGTCGTAGAGCCTGTCGAGCCGTTCAAGCCGGGGCGCTTTGAGACGAGCTGGAGCAGCAATGTCCGCAAGGGCAGCCGCGCTGTTCTCACCGTCAAGGCAAGCACGGATGTTGACGCGATAGTCGTTAACGGCGTGACCGTCACTCAGTTCAAGACCCGCACCGAGCGCATCGGCTACGGCTGGAACGCAAAGCGCGTGACCTATCGTGAGTTCAGCTATATGATGACCGCGAACGAGGTCGGCACTATCAACATTCCCGTTGTTGCGGTAAGCAATGACCTTGGCAGCAGCGCAGCATATGACAGCACACTGACCGTTAAGCCCTCCAGCCCGATAAGAGATTGGATCGGCGGCATATTCGGTCGTTGGTTCTGAGAAAGGAGCGTGAAGTTCAGATGAAAAAGAAATATGTAAAGCCCGAAGCGATTTTTGAGAGCTTTGAACTCAGCTCCAGCATAGCCGCGGGATGCGAGTACACGACTAACCATGCGATGAAAGTCTGCACATATCAAATTGCGGGCGGAAGAAACGTTTTCATGAGTGCGAGCACAGGATGTAACGATATCAAAGCGCCAGAGGGAGATTACAATGGCATTTGCTATCAGGTTCCCTCCGATGCAAACAATCTCTTTACGTCCTGATTAACAACACAAGAAGTGCCCTGCCCGAAAGGGCGGGGCACTTTTCCGATTTGGAGATTTTCCATGAAAAATAAAAGAAAAAAGAGAAAAAATGGCTTTTTGATGTATCTTCTGCTTGGTATCACACTGCTGGCGGCGGTGCTTGTCGTTGCGGTTCGCGTCCATCATGGCAATGAGCTGAAGCAGCCCGAGATGCCCGGCGTCTCGACTCCCGCCCCGGCGGATGCGCTGAGCTTTGAGCTTGAAAACGGTCTTGAGATAACGAGCGTAGGGCGCTACGCGGGAAGCTTTGTCGAGGACGGCAGCGACGAGATAGTTTCCGACGTCTGCGCGATAACGGTCAGGAATAATGCCGAGAACACCGTGCAGTATGCGGAGATCTCGATGAATATCGGCGGCGAGAGCTATTGCTTTAAGCTCAGCACTCTGCCTCAGGGCAAGTCCGTGCAGCTTCTGGAGCTGTCGCGTCAGCCGATGCCGGAGAGCAGCACGGAGATGACTGCGGCGCTCACGAGCTACGCAAGCTTCGACCCCGAGCCCTCGCTCTGTGAGGACGTTTTCTCGATAGATACGCAGGATACCGCGATCACTATCACAAATATTTCCGGCAGCGATATCACCGGGCAGATTTACGTCTATTACAAGTCCGCCTACGGCGACCTGTATATCGGCGGCATAACCTACCGCACCGGCGTTGAGGGGCTGGCCGCAGGTCAGAGCACGACGCTATATGCAAATCACTACTCGACGGATTACAGCGAGATAGTCTTTGTCAGCTATGTTCAGTGAGTGCCTGAGCTTTGGCGGTCTGGGGCTTCGCATCAGCGGCGAGACTCCGTGGCAGCTTTCACCCGTGTGTGCGCCGTTTCGGACGGCGGGGGAGAGCGCGGAGCATGAGATTAATGTGGCTATCTCCTCGGCGCTGCCCACTCCGCCGGAGAACGCGGTGAGCAGCCGCGGCTGTTATCGCTGGTGCTGCGGCGCGGAGCGGCATATGCTCCATGACAACAGCTTCAACACGAGCTACAGCGTGACTAAGGGCAATGTCACGGAGCTTATCCTTTCCCCGCACTATGCCGAAAACCTGAGAACGCAGCTTATCCTTGAGGAGGCTGACCTTTTTGATGTCCTTGCCGCGCACGGTATGCTGGTGCTGCACAGCTCCTATGCTCTGCGCGCCGAGGGGGACGCGATTTTGTTCTCCGGCGTGAGCGGCGCGGGCAAGAGCACGCAGGCGGAGCTGTGGCGCGAGTACGCCGCCGCCCGCGTCATAAACGGCGACAGGACGCTTATCGACGTAAACCGCGGCATGGCGCATGGCATTTTCTATTCCGGCACCTCCGGGATATGCGAAAATCACAGCGCGCCGATACGCGCCATAGTCCTGCCCGAGCAGGCGGGGGAGAACAGCGTCACGGCGGCGGGACACCGCGAGGCCTTTATGCGCCTTATAAATCAGTGCGCCTATTATCCATGGGACGCGGACTCCGCCTCCGGGATGACGGAGCTTGTCGCGCGGCTTGTCGGCAGAGTGCCGGTGTATAGACTCCGCTGCCGCAAGGATGAGGGCGCCGTTCGCGCGCTTGAGAATGAACTGAGGAGAGAATAAGATGGACACCAGCAGTATAGAACCGCGCCTTTCAAGCTATCTTCATGCCAAGGCCTGCCGTGCGGGTACGCCGCTTTCCGGCACCTTTGAGCTTACGGCGCGCTGCAATTTCAACTGCCGTATGTGCTACGTCCACCTCACGCCCGAGGAGCAGCGCCGCCGCGGTCGGGAGCTTACGGCGGATGAATGGCTTGCCATTGCCGAGACTGCGCGCAGCAGGGGTATGCTTTTCCTGCTGCTGACCGGCGGCGAGCCGCTTATTCGCCCGGATTTCCGATACATCCTGACGGAGCTCAAGAAAATGGGGCTTATGGTCTCGGTCAACAGTAACGCCTCGCTTATCGACGAGGATTGGCTGGACTTTTTCCGCCGCGAGCCGCCGTTTCGCTTTAATATAACGCTGTACGGCGCGGGCGATGAGAGCTATGAGGCGCTGTGCGGTCGCCCGGCGTTTACGCGGGTGAGCGAGAATATCCGTGCGCTGCGGGAGCTTGGCATCGGCGTAAAGCTCAATGCCTCGATGACGCCGTGGAACGTGTGCGATATGGCTAAGATATATAAAATCGCCGAGGAGCTCGGCACTCCGATGCAGCTTGCGACCTATATGTTCCCGCCCGTGCGCCGCGATGAGGAGCTTGTCGGGCGCAACGAGCGCTTTACGGCGGAGGAGGCCGCAGAATATTCCGTGCAGTGGGATAGGCTTCGCTTTACGCCGGAGGAGTTTTCCATGCGCGCCGAGGCAATGGCAAAGGGCATGGAGCTTCCGCGAGAGGAGACCTGTGAGGGCACACCCGGCGAGGGTATTTCCTGCCGTGCCGGACGCGCCGCCTTCTGGATAAACTGGCTGGGCGACATGACTCCCTGCGGTATGATGACGGAGCCGAGGTTTTCCGTCCCGGAGCTGGGCTTTGATAAGGCTTGGGAGGCGACGCGGGAGGCAACGGCGGCAATTCGCCTGCCCTCGGAATGTGTCGGCTGCAAGTATAAGCATGCCTGTCACGCCTGCGCCGCAATGTGCGTGTCGGAGACCGGCCGCTTTGACGGCAGACCCGATTATGTCTGCCGCATGAGCAGGGAAACTGTGAGACTGACTTTGGAGGATAAAGCGTGAAACTTAAAAAGCAGCTTGTAAAAAGAAATATCGCGGGCGACGTTATTCTCGTCCCGGTCGGGGACAGCTCCCTGACGCTCAAGGGACTTATGACGCTCAACGAGACGGCGGAGTTTATCTGGGACAGACTCGCTGACGCCGCCGACGCCGGTGAACTTGCCGCCGCGCTGTGCAGCGAATACGAGGTCGAGCCTGCTGAGGCCATGACCGATGTGGAGGCGCTTTTGGCGCAGCTCAAGGAGCTTGAAATTATATAAAAAAACCGCCGCTGTTAAGAAAAAACACTTGACAGCGGCGGCGCTTTGTTATATACTCTGTTAAGCTGAAACGCTTGACAGGAGGCATCACCATGACGGACGGCAGATTGATGCGCAGTATGCTGCTCGATTTTTATGGCGAGCTTTTGACCGAGCGGCAGCGCGAGTGCTACGACCTGCATTATAACGACGATTTGTCCCTTGCGGAGATCGCCGAACAGAGCGGCGTTTCCCGCCAGTGCGTGTGGGATAATATACGCCGTGCGGAGGCGAGTTTGCAGGAGATAGAGAGCAAAACGGGGCTTATCCGCCGCTTTTCCGAGACGCAGGACGCGCTGGACGCAATTGCGGAAAAGCTCGGCGCCCTGTGCGGCATGACAGATGGCGAGGCGCAGAGTCTTGCAAAATCCGCCCTGAGCGATGTTTTATCGCTAAAGACTGAGGAATGAAAAATGGCTTTTGAGAGCTTATCCGAAAAACTGAATGCGGCCTTCAAAAAGCTGCGCGGTAAGGGCAGACTCACTCCGGCTGACATCAAGGAGGCAATGCGCGAGGTGCGCATGGCGCTGCTTGAGGCTGACGTCAGCTACAAGGTCGTAAAGGACTTCACCAAGACCGTCACCGAGCGCGCAAGCGGCACGGAGGTGCTGGAGGCGCTGTCTCCGGCGCAGATGGTCATAAAAATCGTCAACGAAGAGCTGTGCAGGCTCATGGGCAGCGAGAACCAGAAGCTCAACTACGGTTCAAAGTCTCCCTCCGTTGTGATGCTTGTCGGCCTTCAGGGCGCGGGCAAGACCACAAACGGCGCAAAGCTTGCCGGTTACATCCGTAAGCAGGGCAAGCGCCCGCTGCTCGTCGCCTGTGACATTTACCGTCCCGCCGCGATAAAGCAGCTTGAGACGGTCGGCGCTCAGCTCAATATCCCGGTTTTCCAGATGGGGCAGACAAATCCCGTCGATATCGCAAAGGCCGCCGTTGAACATGCCAAGCGGCACGGCAACGACGTTGTCTTCCTCGATACCGCAGGTCGTCTGCATATAGACGAGGCGCTGATGGACGAGCTGAAGAACATACGCGACGCGGTCGAGCCCTCGGAGATACTGCTGGTCGTCGATGCGATGACCGGTCAGGACGCGGTCAATGCCGCCTCCGCCTTTGACGAGGCGCTGGGCGTGACCGGCGTGATGCTCTCGAAGCTTGACGGTGACGCGCGCGGCGGCGCTGCACTGTCGATCCGCGCGGCGACGGGCAAGCCCATTAAGTTTATCGGTGTCGGCGAAAAGCTTGACATGATAGAGCCCTTCCACCCCGACCGTATGGCCTCGCGCATACTCGGCATGGGCGACGTGCTGACGCTTATCGAGAAGGCGGAGCAGAGCTTTGACGAGAAGAAAGCGCTTGAGGCGGCGGAGAAGCTGCGCGCCAACCGCTTCTCGCTCAGCGATTACCTTGAGCAGATGTCACAGCTCAAGAATATGGGCGATTTGCAGGAGCTTGCGGGCATGATACCTGGGCTTGACGCAAAGGCGCTCAAGGGAGCGAAGATGGACGATAAGATGCTCGCGCATCAGGAGGCGATAATCCTCTCCATGACGCAGTCCGAGCGCGACAATCCCTCGATGCTCAACAGCAGCCGCAAAAAGCGTATCGCCGCCGGCAGCGGTACCTCCGTTGTCGATGTAAACCGCCTTATAAAGCAGTTTGAGGCGATGCAGCAGATGATGAAGCAGTTCAGCGGCAAGAACATGAAGAAGCTCCAGAAAAAGATGGGCAAGGGCGGGGGCTTCCCCGGAATGCCCGGTATGCCCGGCGGCTTCGGCTTTTAATTAGTTTACAGCGCTTCGGCGTTTGTAATAAAGAGAGTAAATATATGGAGGTGAATATACATGGTTAAGATCAGACTTCGCAGAATGGGCGCAAAGAAGGCACCCTACTACCGTATCGTCGTCGCAGACTCCCGCTGCCCCCGCGACGGCCGTTTCATCGAGGAGATCGGCACTTACGACCCCATGGCCGAGAGCGATAAGCTCAGCGTCAACATGGAGCGTGCAAAGTATTGGATCGCAAACGGCGCACAGCCGACCGATACCGTCCGCGGCCTTCTCAAGAAGATCGAGGGCTAATAAGGAGTTTCTACCGGCATGAAAGAGCTTTTGACCTACATTGTGCAGAGTCTTGTCGATAATCCCGACGAGGTCTCTGTGACCGAGCGCAAAGCCGATGGCGAGACGGTTTTTGAAGTCCGCGTGGCTGACGGCGACATGGGCAAGGTCATCGGCCGGCAGGGAAGGATCGTAAAGCAGATTCGTATCCTTATGCGGGCCGTTGCCCAGAAGAAGGGCAAAAAGGTATCAGTCGAAATAATGGACTGAACGCAGGAAACCGAGGTGTGAGCACCCCGGTTTTTTGCTGTCTTGGCGCGAAATTTCGCCCTTGGCAAGGCGGACGAGTCATGCTATAATTAAGTGTTACAAACATGGAGGGCGGCAAAGCCGCATTTTTGATATGGAGAAAAAACAGTACATTGAGGCCGGACGCATCGTCAACACCCACGGCGTGCGCGGCGAGGTGAAAATCGAGGTCTGGCTTGACAGCGCGGAGTTTCTGCGCAGCTTCAAGCGCGTTTTTATCGGTGAGCGTGAGGTGAAAATCGAGTCCGCCTTCGTCCATAAGGGCTTTCTTATCGCAAGGCTTGCGGGCGTGGAGGACGTAAACGCGGCGATGACGCTCAAGGGGCGCGAGATAAATATTCTCCGCGAGGACGCAAAGCTTCCCGAGGGCGCGTTCTTCATAAGCGATATAATAGGCGCTTCGGTCGTGAGCGAGGAGGGCGAGGAGATAGGCAAATTAGTCGAGGTCTTAGAGCGCCCCGCCTCGAATGTTTACGTCGTCAAGGGCGGGACGGAGCACCTTATACCCGCCGTGCCTGAATTTATTATGTCAACCGACGCCGAAAAGGGCATAATCACCGTAAGACTCATAGAGGGGATGTAAGCGCAATGCGAATAGATATAATGACGCTTTTCCCGGACACGGTGAACGCGGTTTTGCATGAGAGTATCATAGGCAGAGCCGCGAAAAAAGGCATACTTGAGATAAACTGTGTGCAAATTCGGGACTTCACCGAGAATAAGCAGTGCCAGGTGGACGACTATCCCTATGGCGGCGGTTGGGGCTGCGTGATGATGGCACAGCCCTTGAAGTCCTGTCTTAAAAATATTATGTCAACTGCCGGCGGACTGCGCAGCCGGGTCATATATATGTCCCCGCAGGGAAAGCCCTACACGCAGGAGACGGCAAAGAGACTCAAGCGCGACTATGACCATCTCGTGCTCGTCTGCGGGCACTATGAGGGCATCGACGAGCGCTTTATCGAGCAGTGCGTTGACGAGGAGATATCGCTCGGCGATTTCGTGCTGACCGGCGGCGAGATAGCGGCGATGGCGGTTGCCGACTCCGTGTGCCGCCTTGTGCCGGGTGTGCTTGCCGACGAGCAGTGCTACACCGGCGAGAGCCACTGGGACGGACTTCTCGAATACCCGCAGTACACCCGCCCGGAGGTCTGGGAGGGCCGCGCCGTGCCCGAGGTGCTGATAAACGGCGACCACGCGAAGGTGGAGCTGTGGCGGCGCAAAAAGCAGCTTGAGCGCACGATGAGCAAGCGCCCCGATATGTTTGAGCGCTTCACTCCGACCGGCAAGACCGATGTAAAGCTTCTGGACGAGATAAAAAAGGACGCAAATCGCATAAAGCTCACGGAGAAGCTCGATTACCGCCCTGCATCGGCGGAGGACATCGCCGAGATACTGCGCATTGTCGAGGAGGCGCGGCGCAGTCTCCGCCGCTTCCGCGTTGACCAGTGGCAGGGCGCGTACCCTGATGCGGAGACCTTTAATGAGGACATTTCGCGCGGCGAGTGCTTTGTCGTGACGCACGGCGGCGAAACGGCGGCGTTTTTCGTCCTCAGCACGCTTGAGCAGGAAAACTACGACAAAATCACCGACGGCAAATGGACGGCGGATATGCCCTACTGCGTGCTGCATCGCTCGGCAGTCGCGGCGAAGTATCGCGGCAGCGGCATGGCGGAGTTTATGATGAAGTGCGTTGAGCGTCAGGCGGAGCGCTACGGGCTTCGCTGCATCCGCGTCGATACGCACAAGAAGAATAAATCCATGCAGCGTCTGCTGCGCGAGTCGGGCTATCGCTATCGCGGCAACGTGCTCGTCGAGGCCGAGCCCGGACAGGACCCGGCGCGGCAGGCCTACGAAAAAGTGCTCAAAAATAAAAAACGGGAGGATACGCAATGAACGGCGAAAGCAAAAAATTCCTGATATCGGCTATAGTTTGGACGATTATATGCGTCTTGGCGCTGGGCATACTTATATTCGGGGTGCAGAGCGGCCTTTTCCCGAAGATATGCGGTCTTGTGCTTATAATACTGTGCCTTTCCGGTCAGTGGCTGCGCTATATCAAGTCGAGACGAGGCTGAGCGCATGAATCTGACTGACATAAACGAAATACGCGCGCTGCTCACGCGCCACGGCTTCCGCTTTTCAAAATCCATGGGGCAAAACTTTCTGACCGCCGCATGGGTCCCGGAGGATATCGCCGAGAGCGCGCTGCTGGATGAGAACACCGGCGTGCTGGAGGTCGGACCCGGCATCGGCTGCCTTACCGAACAGTTGTCGAAGCGCGCGGGCAAGGTGCTGTGCGTGGAGCTTGACAAGAGCCTGAAGCCCGTGCTTGCCGAGACGCTTTCCGGCTGCGGCAATGTGGAGCTTATATTTGACGATGTTTTGAAGCAGGATATACCGGCGCTCGTGCGTGAGCATTTCGGCGCTCTTCGCCCCGTCGTCTGCGCAAATCTGCCGTATAACGTCACAAGCCCGCTGCTGACGGCCTTTATCGAGGCGGACTGCTTTGAGAGCATCACCGTGATGATACAGCGCGAGGTCGCGCGGCGCATCTGTGCGGGCGCGGGTACGGCGGACTACGGCGCCTTCGGCATTTTCGTCCAGTGGTACACGGAGCCGGAGCTTTTGTTCGACGTGCCGCCGAGCTGCTTTATCCCGCAGCCGAAGGTCACCTCGAGCGTTATCCGTCTGCGCCGCCGCAAGAAGCCGCCGGTCGCGGTGAAGGATGAAAAGCTCATGTTCCGCATAATACGCGCGGCCTTTAATCAGCGGCGCAAAACCCTTGTAAACGCGCTCAGCTCGCAGTTGGGCGTTTTGGACAAGGAAAGCGCGGCGCAGGTTTTGACAAATTGCGGATTTGATACAAAAATTCGCGGAGAAGTCATAGATATTGTTGGTTTTGCAAAAATTGCAGACGAAATTTCGACTATATCAGGCGCGGATTTGTAGGTAAAATGCATTGATTATTAGCCCAAAATTGTGATATTCTAACACATGAGGGAAAGTCACATTTTTGACGCTTTCCACGGCAAATTTATCTAATTTTTATTTGTTATAGAAAGGAAAGAAAACAATGAGCAAAAAGTATGTGTATCTGTTTTCCGAAGGCAATGCAAGCATGCGTGAGCTGCTTGGCGGCAAGGGTGCAAACCTTGCGGAGATGTCCAACATAGGCCTGCCCGTTCCCCAGGGCTTCACCATCACCACCGAAGCCTGCACTCAGTACTATGAGGACGGCCGCAAGATCAACGACGAGATCATGGCAGAGATCATGAAGAACGTCGAGATCATGGAGCAGATCAACGGCAAGAAGTTTGGCGATCTCACCAATCCTCTGCTCGTCTCCGTCCGTTCCGGCGCGCGCGCTTCCATGCCCGGCATGATGGATACCATCCTGAACCTCGGTCTTAACGACGACGTCGTTGCAGCGATGATCGCCGGCAACCCCGATCCTCAGTTTGAGCGCTTTGTTTACGACTCCTACCGCCGCTTTATCCAGATGTTCTCCGACGTCGTCATGGAAGTCGGCAAGAAATATTTTGAGCAGCTCATCGACGAGATGAAGGAAGCCAAGGGCGTACAGACCGACCACGAGCTTGACGCTGCCGACCTCAAGAAGCTCGCAGAGCAGTTCAAGGCCGAGTACAAGAAGCAGATCGGCGAGGACTTCCCCTCCGACCCGAAGACCCAGCTCTACGAGGCCATCCGTGCCGTCTTCCGCTCCTGGGATAACCCCCGTGCAAACGTCTACCGCCGTGACAACGACATCCCCTACTCCTGGGGTACTGCCGTCAACGTCATGCCCATGGTATTCGGTAACCTCAACGAGAACTCCGGCACCGGCGTCGCCTTCACCCGTGACCCCGCTACCGGCGAGAAGAAGCTGATGGGCGAGTTCCTTGTCAACGCCCAGGGCGAGGACGTCGTCGCCGGCGTTCGTACCCCGATGCCCATCGCACAGATGGCAAATCAGTTCCCCGAGGCATATGCAGAGTTCGTTAAGGTCTGCGGCATCCTCGAGGAGCACTACCGCGACATGCAGGACATGGAGTTCACCGTCGAGAACGGCAAGCTCTACATGCTCCAGTGCCGCAACGGTAAGCGTACCGCTCAGGCTGCTCTCAAGATCGCCTGCGACCTCGTTGACGAGGGCATGATCGACGAGAAGAAGGCAGTTCTGATGATAGACCCCAGAAACCTCGACACTCTGCTCCACCCGCAGTTCGATACCGCCGCTCTCAAGGCCGCTACCCCCATCGGCAAGGGCCTCGGCGCATCCCCCGGCGCTGCCTGCGGTAAGATCGTCTTCTCCGCTGAGGACGCAAAGGCGTGGAATGACCGCAAGGAGAAGGTCGTTCTGGTTCGTCTCGAGACCAGCCCCGAGGATATCGAGGGCATGAAGGCCGCACAGGGCATCCTGACCGTTCGCGGCGGCATGACCTCCCACGCGGCAGTTGTTGCCCGCGGCATGGGTAAGTGCTGCGTTTCCGGCTGCGGCGAGATAAAGATGGACGAGGAGAACAAGAAGTTCGAGCTGGCAGGGAAGGTCTACCACGAGGGCGACTACATCTCCATCGACGGCTCCACCGGTAAGATCTACGAGGGCATCATCCCCACCGTTGACGCTACCATCGCAGGCGAGTTCGGCCGCATCATGGGCTGGGCTGATAAGTATCGCCGTCTGCAGGTCCGCACCAATGCCGACACCCCGCACGATGCACGCAAGGCTCGTGAGCTGGGCGCACAGGGCATCGGTCTGACCCGTACCGAGCATATGTTCTTCAACAGCGACCGTATCGCTGCTTTCCGCGAGATGATCTGCGCCGACACCAAGGAAGAGCGTGTCGCGGCTCTGGCAAAGCTCGAGCCGATGCAGCAGGAGGACTTTGAGGGCATCTACGAGGCAATGGAAGGCTGCCCGGTCACCATCCGCTTCCTCGATCCTCCTCTTCACGAGTTCGTTCCCACCGAGGAGGCCGACATCGAGGCTCTCGCAAAGACTCAGGGCAAGAGCGTTGCGCAGATAAAGAACCTCATCGCCTCTCTGCACGAGTTTAACCCCATGATGGGTCACCGCGGCTGCCGTCTGGCCGTCACCTTCCCGGAGATCGCCGAGATGCAGACCCGTGCCGTCATCAAGGCTGCTCTGGCAGTTCAGGCTCGTCACCCCGAGTGGACCATGGTTCCCGAGATCATGATCCCGCTGGTAGGCGAGGTCAAGGAGCTCAAGTTCGTCAAGGACGTCGTCACCGCCGTTGCAGATAAGCTCATCGCTGACGCCGGCTCCGACATGAAGTACCTTGTCGGCACCATGATCGAGATTCCTCGCGCCGCTCTGACCGCTGACGCGATCGCAACCGAGGCCGAGTTCTTCTCCTTCGGCACCAACGACCTGACCCAGATGACCTTCGGCTTCAGCCGTGACGACGCCGGCAAGTTCCTCGGCGCCTACTACGACAACAAGATTTACGAGAGCGATCCCTTTGCACGTCTCGACCAGGTCGGCGTTGGCAAGCTCGTCGCCATGGCTGCAAAGCTTGGCCGCGAGACTCGTCCCGAGCTGCACCTCGGTATCTGCGGCGAGCACGGCGGCGACCCCAGCTCTGTTGAGTTCTGCCACAGAGTCGGTCTTGACTACGTCTCCTGCAGCCCCTTCCGTGTTCCCATCGCCCGCCTTGCAGCAGCTCAGGCTGCCATCAAGGAGATGTAAGTCTTCGGCGAGAGCACAGATAATCGTATAATTAGCAAGCGCCCGGTCATCGGCTGGGCGCTTGTTTTATCGGGGCATTGGATATTCAGGCGCTTGCCACCAAGGTCATGCATATGACAAAAAGAACTACACTATAAAAGCAGATCGTATAATCATTGCTCCGAACGCAGAGTACTTTGCAGAGCATTCCGCAGATGAGCTTACACCGGAACAGCATCTCAAAGAGAAACAGAAGCGACGAAATTTACAGTCAATGCCAAAGCTATCAACACCGATTCAAGCGGAAAATCTCTTCAGACAGGAGACAGCAAGTATATGATACTATGGATTGCGCAGATAATTGCCGATGCGCAAGTATCATCGGTACAACAGCCTCCGAAAATAGAAAAAATAAAATGGATTATTGAGTAACGCTTGCTTGACATCCTCCGAGAAAAGACAAGGCTACCACGTTCCGACTAAAAACGTGGCAGCCTTTTATAGTTCAATTCAATTTCTATTTTGGAAAGAGCCAAAATGTAAAAATTCAGTTTTCCGGCAGACCGACGGCATCGACTATCGTCTCTATCGGGCTATAGGCCTCATAGCCCCAGTGACCGGGCTCATAATCAAGCCCTGCGTCGCTCATAAGCCCCTCGGCATCGGCGCTTATCAGAGTCTGATAAGCATTATACACGCACTCAAGCTTCATCGAGAACTCCGCCTGCTCGTCATTCCCCTTGGGGCTGAGCCAGTCTATCGTGCCCTGACGAATCTCGTCGTCGCTGAGCTTTGTCTCCGCCGCCCAGTTGAGCATATCGGCGGCGATCTTCGCTGCCTTGAGGCTTGAACCGGCGGTGCCGGGCTGCGCGTCGTTATTTATCTCGTCCAGAACCGCGCTCAACGCCGCGAGACTCGCCCCGTCGGGCGCAGACTGCACGGGACTTTCGCTCGGCTGCACGGCGGCGGTGCCGCAGGCGACCAGTGCCGGGACAAGCATCAGAACAATTATAAGATAAAAGAGCTTTTTCATAAATTCCTCCGTATATTGCCAAAGCATGGGGGATATTTTCCCTTGCGCAGACTAATATACACTCTTTCACTCCAAAAATCAACAAAAGAATTATTAAGAATTTACAAAATAGTTACGAAACTGAAATTTTTTAGTTAAAACTGCTTGCGCTCTCGGCAAAAAGCCTGTCCACTCTCTGCCGCAGTGCCCGGTTTTCCGGTGCGTCAAGACCGGGGTCAAGCTCCAAAAGCCGCCCTGCCTCCTCCTGCGCCGTCTGTAAGACCTTTATATCCGCGCCCAAGTCGGCAAGATGCATCTCGGGCAGACCGTGCTGACGCGAGCCGAAGAAATCGCCGGGACCGCGCAGACGCAGATCCTCCTCGGAGATGCGGAAGCCGTCGTTCGTCTTGGTCATGATACCGAGACGGCTCTTGACCTCCTCGCCCTCCGCGTCCGACACGAGCACGCAATAGCTCTTATGCTTACCGCGTCCGACACGTCCGCGCAGCTGGTGAAGCTGGCTGAGTCCGAAGCGCTCTGCGTTTTCGACTATCATCAGCGCCGCATTCGGCACATCCACGCCGACCTCGATGACCGTGGTCGAGACGAGAATATCAAGCTCACCCGATGCAAAATCCGCCATGATTTTATCCTTATCCTTCGCCTTCATGCGGCCGTGTACGCAGCCGACGCGCAAATCCGGGAAGATATCGGCAAGCTCGCGTGCGTGCTCCTCGGCGGACTTCAGCTTTGCCGGAAGCTCCTCGTTATCCTCGACCATGGGGCACACGACAAAGACCTGCCGCCCCTCGCCGACAAGCTTTCCGATAAAATTATTGAGCCGCGCCCGGTAAGACTCGCCGACGGCAAAGGTATCCACCTTCTGCCGCCCGGGGGGAAGCTCGTCCAAAATCGAAACGTCGAGATCGCCGTATATCATCAGCGCCAGCGTCCTCGGGATGGGCGTTGCGGACATGACGAGAACATGCGGCGTCACGCCCTTGCCGATGAGTGCGGAGCGCTGTGCCACGCCGAAGCGGTGCTGCTCGTCGGTCACGACAAGACCGAGACGCGAATATTCAACGTCGGCGCTGAAAAGCGCATGCGTTCCTATTATCAAATCTATCCCGCCCGAGGCGAGAGCCGCCTTGACCTCGCGCTTCTCCTTTGCCGTCATGGAGCCGGTAAGCCGCGCAATACGAAGCCCGAAGGGGGCAAAGAGCTCACCGAGCGTTGCAAGGTGCTGCTCGGCAAGTATCTCGGTTGGAGCCATGAACGCGCTTACATAGCCGCTTTTCCATGCGTACCAGATGAGCGCGGCGGCGACAAGAGTTTTACCGCTGCCGACGTCGCCCTGAAGAAGCCTGTTCATTACGCGCCCGGAGCTCATATCCGAAATCGCCTGTGCCACGGCGCGGCGCTGCGCCCCGGTGGGCTCAAAGGGCAGACTCTCAAAAAAATCCCCTATATCCGCGCCGCCCATGGCAATGCCGCCCTGCTCGACGCGCTCCCCGCGCAGCTTACTGAGCGCACAGGCAAGCACAAAGAATTCCTCGAATATAAAGCGCCGCCGCGCAAGCTCAAGCGCACCGTAATCGGCGGGAAAATGTATATTCTCATAGGCGTAATGCGACTGAACGAGCGAATTTCGGCGCATGACGCTCTCGGGCAGTATCTCCTCAATGTGCTCGGCGCAGGCGTCAAGCCCCTGCCGGACGCTTTGCAGCATCGTGCGCTGATTTAGTCCTGCGTTTATGCGGTAGATGGGGATTATCCTCCCAGTGACGCTGTGCGGACCGTCCTCACGCTCATAGACGGGGTTCGTCATCGTCCGCTGCGCTCCGCGCAGCTCAAGCTTACCATAAAAAATGTAGCTCTCACCGCGATGCAGATTATCCTTGGCGTAGCTCTGGTTAAAAAATGTGATATCCAGAGCGCCGCTCTCGTCCACGGCGCGCAGCTTCACGAGGTCGAGCGCGCGGCGAATTCGCGTCAGGCGCGGCGTATCGGCGACGAGCGCACGAATACAGACCGTCTCGCCGTCACAGCAGAGCGCGATGGGCTTAAAGACGCTTCTGTCCTCATATTTTCTTGGGAAATAGGAGACAAGGTCATAGAGAGAAAAGACGCCGAGCTTGTTGAGCGCCTGCGCCTTTTTCTCGCCGATTCCCTTGATGTATCTCACATCGGTGTTCAAATCAGCCATATTATTCGGAGTAAGTCAGTGAATAGTTCGGGTTTGAGAGCGTAAACTGCTCCAAAAGCCCGCTCGTGCAAATGATCCTGTTGTCGTTTGTGATGAGTATCATATCGAAGCCGCCGTAGGTACGCCAGTAGTTCAGCGCCGCCGACTCGCCCAGCACGAACATCGCCGTCGAAAGGCAGTCCGCCAGAGCGCCGTCGGAGCATATTACCGTCACGGAGACAAGCGTATTGTTCACGGGGTAGCCGCTTGAGGGACGGAGAATGTGGTGATAGGTATCCCCGTGCGCATCGGTGAAATAGCGCTGATAGCTGCCGCTCGTGACCACCGCCGTCTCGCCGACGCTGATAACGCCGACGTAGCTCGAGGTGTTGTTCGGGTCCTTTATCGCAACCGTCCAGCGTGAGCCGTCCGGCTTTAGCCCCAGCGTCTGGACGTTGCCGCCGAGCGAGATTATCCCGCTCTCAACCCCCGCCTGACGCATGGCCTCGATTGCGTTATCCGCAGCACAGCCCTTGGCGACGGCGGCAAAGCTCAGCTCACCCCCGGAGGGTATCTGCACCGTATATGTCCCGGTGTTGGGATAGCTTGTAAGCATGAGCTTATCAAAGCAGCGCTTGGACAGGTCGGAAGATATCTCATCCGCCGTCGGGACATAGTATTTTCCGTCCACAAAGCCCCAGCGCTTGACGAGGGGATAAATCGAAAGGTCGAGCGCGCCGTTACTCTGATTAAACACGGTCTGCGCGGTGCTTATCATGCGCGCGACCTGACCGGGCACGACGACGCTTGCGCCCTCTGCGTGATTTATCGCGTAGGTGGTGCTTGTCGAAAGCTCCGGGTCAAGCATACTGTCCATAGAGGTGATGACGCTTTTCGCCGCGGCAAGACCTGCGGAGGCCTTTTTCCCGTAGGCGGTGAGCGTCATAATGGTGTCCATGGCGAACACCTCGGCCTGCTCCTGCCTGCTCTCGCCGCAGCCTGTCAGCGGCAGCAGCGTACACAGGCAGAGGAGCAGCGCAATGAGCTTATAGCTCGTCCTTGTGTGCTTCATAGAACTCTCTGTAATCCTTTAGCATATATTTGAGAAGATTCGGCGTATCGAGCTGGTAGGGGCAGTGACTGCTGCAATGACGGCAGCCGATGCAGTTTTCGATGCGCGACATCTTCTCCTGCCACTCGGGGCTGTAATACTGCTTCCAGGGAGAGCGGCGCAGCAGCATATTCATACGCGCACAGTTGAATATCTCGATACCGGCAGGGCAGGGCAGACAGTAGCCGCAGCTGCGGCAGAAGGAGCCGGAGAGCTCCTGACGCTCATGCTTTATAAATGCGGCAAGCTCCTCGTCCATCGAGGGGTCCTCCTCGGCGACATTGAGCCACTGCTGAAGCTCCTCCATACGCTGCATACCCCAGATGGGCACGACATTGTCATACTGCTTCATGAAGGCGTGGCAGGCGCGGGTGTTCGTCAGCATACCGCCGGCAAGCCCCTTCATGGCGATAAAGCCCATGTCCGCCTCGCGGCACTTGTCGGCAAGGGCGAGGTCGCGGTCTGCCGAGATGTAGCTGAAAGGGAACTGGAGCGTCTCAAAATAGCCGGAGGCGATGCACTCCTCGGCGACGTCCACGCGGTGCGAGGTGACGCCTATGTGCCGTATCCAGCCGCGCTCCTTTGCCTCAAGCGCCGCAGCGTATGCGCCGTTCGGGTCGTTCGGGTCGGGCACCTCGGTGACCTGATGGAACTGGAAGAGGTCTATGTAATCGGTTTTGAGCATACGCAGGCTGTTTTCGATGTGCGCGAGCACACCTGCCTTGTCGCGTGCGGCGCTCTTGGTGGAGATAATGAGCTTGTCGCGCACGTCGGAGAGAGCAAGACCAAGCTTTTTCTCGCTGTCTGTGTAGTTGTTTGCTGTGTCGAAATAGTTTATCCCGCCCTCGTATGCGGCGCGAATGAGGCGCACGGCCTCCTCATCGGAGCAGCGCTGAAGCGGCAGACAGCCGAGTGCGGTCTTTGTGACCATGAGCTCGGTCTTGCCGAGACGGATTTTCTGCATAAAATCAACTCCTTGCTGAAAGTTTCGGCTGTATTATAGCATATAAAAACTAAATTGAAAACAGCTATTTACTTTTAGACGCAAATTTGTTATAATACATCGGCTGAAACGAATAGAATATGTGCCCGTAGCTCAGCTGGATAGAGTGTCAGACTCCGACTCTGAAGGTCGCAGGTTCGAATCCTGTCGGGCATACCAGGTAAAAAGCTATGTTTCTGTAAAAACAGGAATGTAGCTTTTTTCTTTGCTCATAATTAAGTGCAGTTTACCACAGCAGAAGAAACGTGGAGTATAACATGCGCGAGGCTTTTATGACTCGTTTGACCACGCAGCTGGCGACGTCATGTACTATGCGCATGAGGCGTTTCAGGACTGACTGATGAACGGCGGGCCTATCGAAATTCCTCTGAGCGACGGTATTTCTGAACTGTCTTATTCGCTCGCGGCAAAGAAATCATCTGAAGAACATATAACGGTTAAGGTATCAAAGTGGGGAATAATAGACGAATAGCTGATTAACGACTTTAATTAGTTTTTGATATGAAAAACATGAAAATTCATTATTTATCTACTAAGCATTGACAAGCTGTGATATAATAAGGCTTTAGAAAATATAGTTGGAGGCCTTATAAATGACAAAAATTGATATATTCTCCGGTTTTCTCGGCGCGGGCAAGACTACGCTCATCCGTAAGCTCATTGCCGAGGGCTACAAGGGTGAAAAGCTTGTGCTCATCGAAAACGAGTTCGGTGAGATAGCCATTGACGGCGGCTTTCTCAAGGATGCCGGCGTTCAGATAACCGAGATGAATTCCGGCTGCATCTGCTGCACCCTCGTGGGCGACTTCACCAAGGCGCTCAGAAAGGTCATGGAGGACTATGCGCCCGACCGTATCATCATCGAGCCGTCCGGCGTAGGCAAGCTCAGCGACGTTGCACACGCCGTGGAGCAGGTCGAGGGCGCGCACATCGGGGCAAAGGTCACGCTGGTCGATGCTGGCAAATGCCGTATGTATATGCGCAACTTCGGCGAGTTTTTCAATGACCAGGTAGAGAACGCGGATCTCATCGTCATGAGCCGCACCGATACCGCAAGCGCCGAGAAGATACTTGCAGCGACCGAGCTTCTCAAGCAGCTCAACCCCAAGGCCGGTCTTATAAGCACTCCCTGGGATAAGCTCAAGGGCGAGCAGATAGTCGAGGCGATGGAGCATAACGCTCTGCATGAGGAGCTTGAGCACATGGAGCATGAGCATCACCATCACCATGAGCATGACGAGCATTGCAGCTGCGGCTGCCACGATCACGAGCATGAGCATGAGCATGATGAGCACTGCTCCTGCCACGACCACGAGCACGAGCACCACCATGAGCATGACGAGCATTGCAGCTGCGGCTGCCATGACCATGAGCATGAGCATGAGCATCATCACCATCATCATGCCGACGAGGTGTTCACAAGCTGGGGCATGGAGACTCCGCGCCGCTTCACCGAGTCTGCTCTGCGTGACATTCTCGCAGCGCTTGAGGATGAGAGCAGCTACGGCATAATTCTCCGCGCAAAGGGCATAGTCGATGCCGAGGACGGCGACTGGCTCTACTTTGACTACGTTCCCGGCGAGGTCGATATCCGCCGCGGCGGCGCTGCCGTCACCGGCCGCTTCTGCGTCATCGGCTCCAAGCTGAACGAGCAGGCGCTGAAGGAGCTGTTTGAACATTGAGTGACAAGAGAGACGTTCCCGTATATCTTTTTACGGGTTTTCTGGAATCCGGCAAGACCAAGTTCATTCAGGAGACGCTTGAGGACAAGCGCTTCTGCAACGGTGAGCGCACGATGCTGCTGGTCTGCGAGGAGGGCGAGGAGGAATACGCGCCCGAGCAGTTTGCCGACAAGAGCGTGTTTATCCACATCGTTGAAGAGCAGAGCGAGCTGACGGCGGAAAACCTTGAAAAATGGCTCCGCGATGCAAATGCCGACCGCGTTGTCGTCGAGTATAACGGTATGTGGATGCTTGACGCGCTCTATTCCGCGATGCCCGAGAGCTGGATGGTGTATCAGGAGTTCATGTTTGCCGATGCCGGTACATTTATAAGCTATAATAACAATATGCGCCAGCTTGTCTATGATAAGCTCAAGAGCTGTGAGCTTGTCGTGTTCAATCGCTTCAAGCCCGACATGGACAAGATGGAGTTTCATAAAATCGTCCGCGGCGCCTCCCGCAGAAGCGACATAGCCTACGAGTACGCCGGCGGCAAGGTTGAGTATGACGACATCGAGGATCCGCTGCCCTTCGATTTGGACGCGCCTGTTATCGAGATAGGCGATGATGACTATGCGGTCTGGTACCGTGACCTCTCCGAGGAGCCGAAGAAGTACGAGGGCAAGACCGTGCGCTTTAAGTGCCGTGCGCTCAAGCGCAAGAAGATACCCGCCGGAAGCTTCATCGTCGGGCGGCACGTCATGACCTGCTGCGTCGAGGATATACAGTTTGCCGCGCTTGTGTGCCAGTGGGATATGGCGGAATGCGTCAAGGACGATACATGGATGATTCTGACCGCACGGATAAACTTCAAATTCCACCGCGCCTACAGCCGCAAGGGTCCCGTGCTGACGTATATCAGCCACGAGGAATGTGAAGCCCCCGCGCAGGATGTTGCGACCTTCTATTGAGCCGGGGCTTGGATTGAGCATGGCGAAGCATGTAGAGAGTCCTAAATAGTATGCAGATATTTTCGTTATTCCATTAAAAATGTTGGGTGTAGATCTTCAGCTTTTGAAAGACCTACCCCAACATTTGTTTTAGAACCCAATAACAGTATCAGAAGGAAATTCCCATAATGAGCGCGACGGCGCAGAGAATAATGGCGATGGGAACATAGACATAGCGCCCCACACCGTACCAGAGCTTGCCGCGGCTGCGCTTGCTGCCAAGGTTTACGGCGTTGAGCAGCTCGTCCTTCTTCATGATATAGAACCATGTCACGGCGCCGATGGTCGCGCCTATCGGGATAATATAGATAGAAACAAAGTCCATCCAAGGTCCCCATGAGTATATGGGCTCCATCCCGATACCAAAGCCGAGGCATATCACCGCAAGCCCCGCAAGCACTGCGCCGCGGCTCAGGCGCGGAAAGCGATGCTGCAAGGACTCGGCTACGACCTCAAACATATTCTGAAGCGAGCTTACGCCGGCAAATATCATGGCGAGATAGAGAATCACCGCAAAGAGTCTCCCGAGCGGGATATCCTGCAAAATGGTCGGCAGAGTAACAAACAGCAGCCCCGGACCCGCGCCGACGTCGAGCTTATAGGAGAAGCAGGCGGGGATGATGACGAGCGCCGCGACGACGGCGGCAATCGTATCAAAGAGTGCTGTGTGCTGCGCGACGCTGACCACGTCCTCGTCCTTTGACAGGTACGCGCCGTAGACTATCATGCCGCTGCCCGTGACGGAGAGCGAGAAGAAGGCCTGACCCATCGCCCAAAGCCATATCATCGGGTCAAGCAGCGCCTCCCAGCGCGGAGTGAACATAAAGCGGTAGCCCTCCGCAACCCCGGGCAGGAACGCCACGCGCACTGCCAGAATGAGAAATATAATAAAGAATACGGGCATCATTATCTTGTTGGTCTTTTCTATGCTGCGCGCGCCCAGAAACAGCGTCAGCAGCGTACCCGCAACGACGATTACATGATAGGGAATGACGGAGTAAGGGCTCGTGGAGAATTCCGAAAACCACACCGCCGCGTCGCCGGTCATAAGCGTACCGGCAAGGGAATCGACCAGAGCCTTGAGAACGTAGGTCACGATGACCGCGTAGCCGATGGCGATGCAGAGAGAGCCTGCAAGGGGAAGCCAGCCGAGTATCTCGCCCGCCTTGCCCATGCGCTCGCTGCGGGTCGCCCATGCGCCCTTATACGCGCCGAGGGTGCCGGTGCCTGCGCGTCTGCCGACGGCAAACTCGGTGGGAAGTCCGACGTAGCTGAAAATAAAGACAAAAAGCAGGTAGATAAGCAAAAACGCGCCGCCGCCGTTGCTGCCCATCTTGTTCGGGAAGCCCCAGACGTTTGCCATGCCGACCGCCGAGCCGACGGACGCCAGAATAAATCCCCAGCGGCTGGCAAAGCCGTGGGCGCTCTTCTTTTGTTTCATAGTGTTTCCTCGACCGAATTTCCGGCCTTTCTCCCTCTTTTTTATTGTTCGGGCAAAAAACTTCGGGCAGGCAGCCTCGCCTCGACCGACCTTGTGACAGTATGTTTATATTAGCGCTTTGAAGCGCAAAAGTCAAGTCAGTAAAAAATACGGTAAAATATGCGGCTGCGCCGAGTATCAGCAGAAATTGCCGCGCACAATAAGCACCCGCCCCGCCGCAGCGGGCAAGTATAATAAAAAACAAAATATGCATCATAAGCCTGTAAGCGGCAAAAGCGCGGTTGACATTTGGCGCTTTCGTGCATATACTGTCGCTTGTGAAAAAATACGCGGCAGCAGCTGCATTACGGCTGCACTGGAGACGCTATGGACTACTATCTTTTGACCGATCTTGCGGCGACAATGGGATATCATCTGGCGATGTCCGGAGCGGAGACCTTCCGCGTGGAGGACACTATTCACCGTATTCTGCTGGCCTACGGCGTGGAGTGCGAGGTGTTTGCCATACCCAACAGCGTTTCCGTCAGCCTTGAGGCGGCAAACGGCAAGCCGCTGATGATAATGCGGCGCATCGGCTTCCACGGCAACGATCTTGAAAAGGTCGAGCAGCTAAACGCGCTCAGCCGCCGCATCTGCGCGGAAAAGCCGAGCGTGGACGAGGCGATGACATGGCTGCACGAGACGCTGACGCAGTGCCGGAGCTACTCCACGCCGCTATATTATCTGGGAAATATTCTGGTCGGCATCGGCTTTTGTCTGGTGTTCGGCGGTATGCTGCGCGATTGCCTCTGCGCGGGGCTTATCGGGCTTATCATCGGGCTTGTTACGCGCTATATGGATAAGCGGGAGGCAAACCCCTTCTTCAGCACGATACTTGCCTCATGCCTCATGGCGATACCGGCATATCTCGCGGCGGGGCTCGGCTGGATATGCTGCCCGGACGCCGCGATAATCGGCGCATTGATGCTGCTCGTGCCCGGACTTCTCATCACAAACTCGATGAGAGATATTATCTACGGCGACACAAACTCCGGCATCTTCCGTATTGTGCAGGTCGTGCTCACGGCGCTTGCCATCGCGCTCGGCACGGCGGCGGCTTGGCATATTACGGCGGGGCTATACGGTCAGACCGGCTCTGCCACGATGACATGGCCTGCATGGGCGCAGGCTATCGCGGTGTTTGTCGGCTGCTCCGGCTTCTGCATACTGTTTAACGTACACGGTCGGGGGCTTGCAATGTGCATCGTGGGCGGCGCTGCGGCGTGGATGGTGTATCTTCTCTGCGGTGCGCTCGGCTGCGGTGTGTATGCAGCAAACCTTGCGGCGGCGGTGTTTGCCGCGCTCTATGCCGAGATAATGGCGCGGGTGCGCAAGTGCCCCGCAACGCCCTATCTCGTCATTGCGACCATTCCCATGCTGCCCGGAGCGGGCGTATATTATACGATGAGCATGGGACTTGAGGGCAGTGTGATGGAGTCCGTTGCCAAGGGCTTGCAGACCATCGGTATCGCGGGCTCGCTTGCAGTGGGTATCCTGCTTGTGTCCACTGTGTTCAGACTCATAAGCCGCCACTATGAAAAGTCCGGCCGCGGGCATATGTGAGGCTTTGCGAATATAATTATAATACCGAAACCGGAGACGGGAGCTTAGTCCCTCTCCGGTTTGTTTTGTTTGTGCTTGGAGTGCAGGCAGATAAGAAAACAATACAAAAAACCAACCGCCATTTCTGACGATTGGTTAGTTGGTCCGAGTGACTAGATTCGAACTAGCGGCCTCTTGAACCCCATTCAAGCGCGCTACCAACTGCGCTACACCCGGATATACCCTATTTGTTTCAGCTCGATTATATTAGCACACCTGCACGGAAAATGCAAGCATTATTTTTGCAAAAACACAAAATAATTATTTTTTCCGTGCAGGTGAGGGCTTTTAAGCTGTTTTAAGCGAGGCAAGGACGCGCTCCGCCTCGCCCGGATTTTGCGAGCCGAGGATATATTTCACGCCCTCCGTCGTCTCGATATACAAAAACGGCGCACAGGTCGGGTCAAGGCAGAGCCTTAGACTGCCATAGCCCGCCGCGCTGAAATTGCCCTTCAGAAGATGCGGCGCGCTGGTGCCGAAGCTGCGGACAAGATGCTGCGGAAGCTCGTTTATAAGCTCCGCTTCGGCGATATCGTCCAGCGCTATCTCATAGCCGCCCTTGCCGCAGTGCGCAATGAGCTGCGTATCGCTTATCTCGAGCGAAACCGCCTTGTTCGTTGCCGCGTCGATTATAAGCCCCGTGAAGGGCAGCGCCAGAAGCAGCATGGCGACAAGCACGCTGAGCACTCTGCCGCCCGGCTGCGCCAAATTCACGGTCGTGTTGATGCCGACGCGGCAGTTGACGATGGTGCGCGAGTCGTTGGGGTCATAATACAAAACGCCGCCCAGCCACTTGTCGTCCTCGTCGGCATACCAGCCGCTGCCGCTCTCCGAGCTGAGCTTTGCCTGTAGAGCGCGGGTTTTAAGCTCGATGCGCACAGCGGCGATGACCATGAGAGCGTAGAGCGCCATGATGCCGCAGAGCATCGTGATGGGGCTGCTTATCGTGAGCATGACGAGGGGACTTATCGCGCCGAGCCCGTATGCCGTGATGAGCCACATACGCTCCCAGCTCCGGCGGCGAATTCGCGTCAGCGCATTCGTTAGCTCCGTATCCGCATCGACAAGCTCCGCACGGCGGCGGTACGCCCAGCGATAGCATAGGAGGCAGAGAAGCGCGCCCAGCATATTTGCAAGATAGAGCGACCATAAGCTGCGCTCGAGCAGCAGCGGGAAAAGCGAGAGCAGCACGGCGGGGACAAAGCTCCACAGCGGCAGCTCACGCGGCTCCTGCACGGCGCTTAAATCTACGCTCCTGAGCTCCGCCGAGCCGCTGCGCCAGCCGCGATTTAATTTTATTCGCTTGAGGTCGCGGTTGCAGTGCAGGTAGGGGATATAGGGGAGGATTATGCAGAGATCCGTCCAGATGAGAAATACCGTAAACGAGGCGGAGAGGTTTTTAATAAATATACAGGGGATAGCAGCGATAACGAGCGCCGTGCAGATGAGCTTGAGCTCATGCTTAAAGCGCGAGAGCCGCTCCTGAACCTCCGGGTCGCTGCGCCCGTCGAAGGGCAGGGTCACGCCTACGGCGATATTTTTCGTAAATCGCGCCTCGCCGCCGAGTATTTTGCAGATAAGAAACGGCAACCAAATGAGGCTTCCCCAGAGAATAATGCGCCAAGTCATTTCGTTTCCCCCTCATATAGTTTCTTGCAGAGCGTGAGCGCCTCGTCGCGGCCGAGTCCGGCAAGGCGAAGCTCCGACAGACACAGGCGCAGTGCGTCAAGCGTCTCCGGCGCTATCGCGCCGCCGGTTTTACTCGGGGCGACTGCGGCTCCGCTGCGGCGGTCGGTCGTGATGTAGCCTTCCTGTTTGAGTAACTGGTAGGCCTTGCTGACGGTCATCATGTTGATGCCGCTGTCCTCGGCGAGCGCGCGCACTGTCGGCAGGCGTTCGCCCGGGGCAAGCCGCCCCTCCGCAATGCCCACGACTATCTGGTTGCGAAGCTGCATATACAGCGGCGTGTCGCTTGAAAAGTCAAAATGCAGAAGCAATATTATCACCTCTTTGTATTATATATAATAATACAAACAATGCAAAAAGTCAAGGGGTAGGGAAATTATATACTTGAACCCCTCAGGCGCTCCGCGCCAGCTCCCCTTTCAGGGGAGCCAAGGGCGTAGACCAAGACTCCCCTCGCCCCGCAGGGCGCTGCCCCTCTTAGGGGAAGTCCCCAGTGCGCACACTGGGGAAAGGGGTCTCCGGACTCGGACAGGGCGCAGAGCGAAAAAGACAGGACGCAGTGCGGACTATTTTTTTCCTATTGGCAATCTCCCAGCCCCGGCGCCCCCTCAGTCTCGCTCACGCTCGACAGCTCCCCTAAGAGGGGCGCCAAGTTTTTTATAAAAAATACCGGAAACGACAAAAAACCGTAACCGAAATAAATCGGTTACGGTTTGGCACGCCGTAAGGGATTCGAACCCCTGACCTTCTGGTCCGTAGCCAGACGCTCTATCCAGCTGAGCTAACGGCGCGTGTCTCTCGACAGCTTGATTATAATAGCACAGTCGGAAAGAAAATGCAAGGGTTTTTTGAAAAATTTTTTATTATTTTATATTATTTATATTTTTCCCGGATTTGCCGCGAAAAAGCCCCGTATCACCAGCCCATGTAGCCGGAAATCGTGTCCGCGACCTCGGTCATCGTGTGCAGCGCCCTGCCGAGAGTGTTCTTTCCGGCGCTCTTTTTCGGCTTTGTAAGCATACCGACCGCGTCGCCGACAACAAGCCCTATGCCCATACCGATGAGGAAATTCTTTTTATTCATTGCTCATACCTCCAAAATTTTTATTACGTTAATATTATGCTCAATTTTAACATTGCTACATTCATGTAATTTGTGGTATATTATAATAAACTATATATTATTAAATGAATTTCGGAGGAGAGCGCCATGAGCGTAAAAATACTGGCCGTCGGCGACGTTTGCGGCGAGCCGGGACTTGATTATATCGAAAAAAACCTGAAAAATTACCGCAGAGCCAATGCCATTGACTTTGTCGTTGCAAACGGAGAGAACGCGAATGTCGTCGGAGTCACGCCGCGTCAGGTGGACACGATGCTTCGCTCAGGAGTGGACGTCGTCACCCTCGGCAACCACACATGGACGCGCACCGAGCTTCGACCCTATCTCGAGGAGCGCAGCCGCATACTCCGTCCGGCAAACTTTGCTCCGCAGTGTCCGGGGCGCGGCATCGGCGTATTCAAAACAAGCTTTGGCGACGTCTGCGTATTAAATCTCATCGGGCGCTTCACGCTCGACGGCAACACGGACAATCCCTTTGTAATCGCCGACGGCTACATGGAGGAAATCAAAGAGAAAATTATTCTCGTCGATTTTCACGCCGAGGGCACGAGCGAAAAACGCGCCATGGGCTTTATGCTCGACGGCAGGGCGAGCGCCGTCTGGGGTACGCACACCCATGTGCAGACCTCCGACGCGGAGGTTCTGCCCAAGGGCACGGGCTATATCACCGACCTCGGCATGACGGGAGCGGCAAGCTCCGTTCTCGGCATAGATCCCGAGCAGAGCATAGGCAAATTCTTCGGCGACCCGCCGCGCCGCTACGAGTCGGCAAAGGGACCGGTAAAATTAGAGGGCTGCATATTTGAGATAGACCCGGAGACAGGGCGCTGCCTGCGGGCGGAAGGCGTTAGATTAAAATGAAAAATATAAGAATACTTCACACTGCCGACCTGCATCTCGACTCCGCTTTTGAGGCGCTGCCCGCCGGCAAGGCGGCTATTCGCCGCGCCGAGCAGAGGGAGCTTTTGTCGCGTCTGGAGGAGCTTGCGCGCAGTGAGCGAGTCGATCTTGTGCTTCTTCCGGGCGATATATTTGACGGCGGCGGCACATATTTTGAGACCGGGGAGGAGCTTGTGCGCTGCCTGCGCGACATTCCCGTTCCAGTATTCATCGCCCCCGGAAATCACGACCCTTATGACGCACATTCACCCTACGCAAAGCTCGATTTCCCGGAAAATGTCCATATCTTTACGAGCGGCGATATAGAATGTGCGGAGCTTCCGGAGCTTGGCGTCTGCGTCTACGGCGCGGCCTTTACCGGCAGTGACGACGGACCGTGCATAAGCGCGTTTCACGCCGAGCGCGAGGAGGGGCTTATAAATATATTATGCGCCCACGCAGAGCCGGGCTTTGAGCCGGTAAACGAGCAGGCGCTTGCCGGGAGCGGCATCGACTACGCCGCCCTCGGTCACATACATAAGCCGAGCGGACTGCGCCGCGCCGGTGATACCTGGTATTCATGGCCGGGCTGCCCGGAGGGGCGCGGCTTTGACGAGACGGGGGAGAAAAGCGTCAGCATAATAGAGCTTTCCGACTCCGGCTGCAAGCTCGGCACCGTCTGCATCGCGGCGCGGCGCTATGAGCTGCTGCCTGTGGACGTGACCGGCTGCGACCCGCTGCTTGCGGTGCATACCGTGCTGCCGGAGGACAGCGCACGCGACGTGTATCGCATCATACTCACGGGCGAGGTGGACAGCCCTCCGGATATGAGCCGTCTGCGGCGCAATCTGGACGACTGCTTCTTCGCCTTGCAGCTTCGGGACGAGACGCGCCTGCGCCGCGACGTGTGGGAGCGCGCTGAGGAGGACAGCCTGCGCGGGATATTCCTCCGAAAGCTGCGGGATAAATATGATGCCGCCCTGACCGCGGATGAGCGGGAGCTTGTGGAGCAGGCAGCCCGCTGGGGTCTGGCGGCGCTGGATAACATGGAGGAGGTAGTGCGGCATGAAGATAAATAAAATGACGGCCTCCTTCGGCAAGCTCGAAAACGAGAGCATATCCTTCCACGGCGGGCTCAACGTCGTCTGCTCGCCGAATGAGAGCGGCAAGTCTACATGGTGCGCGTTTATAAAATCCATGCTCTACGGCGTGGACAGCGCCGAGCGCGCCAGAATGGGCTACCTGCCGGATAAAATGCGCTATGCCCCGTGGTCGGGAGCGCCGATGGAGGGCGAGATGGAGCTGACGGCGGAGAAGTGCAACATCACGATAAGCCGCCGCACAAAGACGAAGAGCGCGCCCATGCGTGATTTTTCCGCCGTATATACCGGCAGCAACGTCCCCGTGGATAAGCTCACCGGCACAAACTGCGGCGAGATGCTGACGGGCGTGTCGAAGGACGTGTTCTGCCGCAGCGCCTTTGTCGCTCAGGGCGCAGTTGCGGTCACGGGGAGCAAGGAGCTTGAAAAGCGCATAAACGCCATCGTTGCCGCCGGGGACGAGCACAGCTCATATTCTGAGGCGGACGAGCGGCTTCAGGCATGGAAGCGTAAGCGCAGGTATAATCGGCGCGGCGCTCTGCCGGAGCTTGAGGCGCGCATGGACGATGACCGTATGCGTCTTGAGCAGATGCAGGATTCGGTCGGTGAGGAGGAGCGGCTGGAGGCTATGCTTGCCGCGTCCAGACAGCGCTGCACCGAGCTTGAAAACGAGATGAACGAGAGCCGCCGCCGTCAGCGTAAGGAGTCTCTTGAGCGGCTCAACCGCAGCCGTGCTGAGCTGAAGCGGCTCAGTGACGAGCATGACGCGGCGCTGACGGAGCTTTCCGCACGGCGCGAGGAGCTGCACGGCAGCAGCTTCGGCATCACGCCGCCCGAGGAGCTTGAAACGAGGGTGGATTCGGATATTGCCCGTATCTCCGAGCTTAAAGGAGCCTCGGAGAAAAAGGCCTCGCCTATCCTGGCGCTGCTGTTCTTTGTCCTTGCGGCGATAGGCGCGGCGCTGTATATGTCGCAGGGCAGCGTTATATATATAGTAATGGCGATAGTAATGCTTGCGGCGGCGATGTTCTTTATATTCCGCATAACAAAGCTCCGTCAGGCGGCGGCGCAGGCGGCGGAGGAGCGGCGAAGGCTATTGAAAAGCTATCGCGCCGCCTCGCCGGAGGATATAAAAAGCGCCGTGGAGCAGCACCGTGAGCTCTGGGCGTCGGCGGAGAAGGCGGAGAGCGAGGAGCGCCGCAGCCGCAGCGCATATGAGTCGGCGCGCGAGCGGCAGAGCACGCTTGAGGAGGCTACGCTCTCGGAGCTTGATTTCACGGGAGGCAATACCGAGGCGGCGCGGCTCGGCCGTGAGCTGAGCGAAAAGCGCGCCCAGACCGAGAGGCTGACCGCACAGCTTGCGTCGGTGCGCGGCAAGATGGCTGCCATGGGCGACCCGATGGTGCTCAAGAGCGAGCTGAGCAGCATGGAGGATGAGCGTGCGGAGCTTAAAAAGGAATGTGCCGCGCTCGAGCTTGCAATAGAAACGCTCAAGGCGGCAGACACGGAGATGCAGCTTCGCTTCTCGCCGGAGCTTAGCCGTCTCGCATCGGAGTATATGTCCGAGATGACCGGCGGACGCTGGAGCGGCGTGACGCTCAACCGCGATTTTACCGCCGCGGCAAAAGCGGAGGACGGCGCGGTGGCGCATGAGGCGGAGTATCTCAGCTCGGGCACGCTGGATCTCATGTATCTTGCGGTGAGGCTTGCGGTGTGCGAGCTTGCGCTGCCGGAGGGCGAGTCCTGCCCGCTCGTGATAGATGATGCGCTTGTGAATATGGACGCGGAGCGCACGGCGGAGGCAATGAAGCTTTTGCGTAAGATAGCGCTCAAGCGTCAGGTAATACTCTTCACCTGCCGCAATATTGAGGAATAAAAGATAATATTAAAAAAATAACGCCGCGGGAACTCCCGCGGCGTTCAAGGCGTCGACAAAGTTCGACGCCTTGAAAACTTATTCAGGAGTATTCAAAAACACTCCTGAATAAGCTCGGATTGAACGCAGAAAGGGGACTCCCGTCCCCACTCTGCACTCTCCCCATGCAATTGCATACATTGCCGACAGCTTTGTCTACAGACTCAGCTAACCGGCCGGCAGCCGGTTAGCTCAAGTATATAAAAACTATAATTACCCCTTATAGCCTATCCTTTCGGCGAGGGACTGCTCGATAATGACCACTGCGTCACGATGGAGCTTCATGAAGGTCACGGGGCAGAAAGTCGTCACGCCGTCGGACATCAGCAGCGCCCTTGCAGCCTCATCCTTCTTGCCGCTGATTATGAGCAGCAGCTTTTTCGCCTTCATAATACCGCCCATGCCCATGGTCACGGCGTAGCGCGGCACATCGTCACGGCTGGCAAAGAAGCGGGCGTTCGCGTCGATGGTGCTCTCGTCAAGCTTTTCGCGGTGCGCGTCTGCATGGAGCGTCTCGCCCGGCTCGTTGAAGCCGAGGTGCCCGTCCGGCCCCACGCCCAGAACCTGCACGTCCACGTCGCTGCGCTCCAAAAGCTCGTTAAACTCGCGGATGTTCGCCTCAACGTCGCCGGTGCCCTTGGCGACATAGGTATTTGCCTTGTCGATGTTGATATGGTCAAAGAGATTGCTGTCCATGAAATAGCGGTAGCTCTGGTCATGCTCGGGCTCAAGACCGATGTACTCATCAAGATTGACGCTGTGGACGGCAGAGAAATCCAGACCCTCCTCACGGCAGCGGCGCGCAAGCTCCTGATACATTCCGACCGGGCTGGAGCCGGTGGCGAGTCCGAGGCAGCAGTCGGGCTTTGCGCGGACTATTTCCTCGATAATATCTGCTGCCGCAGCGCACTGAGCGGCGTAGTCCTTGGCAATTATGACTTTCATGTTGTTCCTCCAGTTCTTCAAAAATGTGCTTATTTCACATGATATTATGATTATATTTGCTTTCTCTTAGATAGTCAAGAAAAATAGCGCCTTGCTGCCGCCCCGACTCGGCAATTTTGACAAAAATTAAGAAAATTTATGAGAAGAAGTCATTGCAATTTGAGCAAAAATGAAGTAGAATTGTAAGCGTAATGTAATATCAGAATTTTTATAGCTTTTATAAATACTGATAAAGGAGAGAAGAGAATGAAAAAGAGGCTTCTGTGCTTGTTCATTGCGGTGATGCTTCTCGTCGGGCTTATGCCGAGCGCCTTCGCGGAGGGGAACATCATTACATACACGGTCAAAAGCGGGGACAATCTTCCGAAGATTTGTGAGTCCGTTGGCATCGACTATTACAAGTGCCGTTACTGCATTATGAAGATAAACGGCTTTTATAGTGAAAGTCAGCTCAACTGGATTTACCCCGACCAGAAAATCAAGCTTCCCGCAAGCGTTGAGATATCCGCAAAGATCATGAGCGGTGAGCTGGATATAAACGGCAATGTCCCCGAGACGAAGCCGGTCACTCCTCCTGCGCCCGAAACTCCGACTACGCCGACCACCACCGAGTATAAGACCATCAGCCATACCGTCGGCGAGTGGGATACGCTTATCTCCGTCTGCGGCAAGTACGGCATGAATTTCTATAACGTAAAATACGCCATCATGAAGCTCAACGGCTTTACGAGTGAGTCGCAGCTTGACAGGCTCAGAAACGGTCAGGTCGTGAAGCTCCCGGCAAGCGAGGCGGATGCAAAGATAATCGCCGGCTCCGCTGCTGCGGGCAGCGATGCGGCAGGCGCCGTGAGCTATGTCGTCAAGGCGGGGGATACCTTCGAGTCTATCTGCGCCGCCCACGGGCTTGTATTTGCCTCGGTCAAAAATCAGCTCATGAAGCTCAACGGCTTTACAAACGCCAGCCAGCTTGACAAGCTGCGCATCGGTCAGGTCGTAAAGCTCCCCGCAACTGCGACGTCGCCTACGCCTCCCACGCCTCCGACTCCGACTACGCCTACCCCGACTACGCCTACCCCGACTACGCCGCCTACTCCGACTACGCCGGAGACTCCCGCATATAAGACCATCAGCCACACCGTCGGCGAGTGGGATATGCTCATCCCGGTCTGCGGCAAGTACGGTATGAACTTCTATAACGTCAAGTACGCCATCATGAAGCTCAACGGCTTTACGAGTGAGCGTCAGCTTGACGTGCTGCGCACGGGTCAGATTCTGAAGCTCCCGGCAAGCGAGGAGGATGCAAAGCTCGTTATGAGCAGCGGCAGCGCGACCCCGACTCCTACTCCGACCCCGACGCCCACTCCGGGCACTACTACGGGCGACCGCGTGGCATATTACCTTGTGCCCTATACCTTCCAGCCGGGCGATACGGTGTATAATATCTGCCGGAGCATGGGCATTGACTTCGATAAGAACTCCGAGCTTATCAAGAAGCTCAATAACATCAGCGACTACCGCGCCATTGCCGACGGCAAGCAGCTCATTCTCCCGAGCAGCGCCGCTCCCGCAGCGGGCAGCTATTATAAGATTATTGCGCATAAGATAGTCTCCGGCGAGACGACGGAGAGCATCGCGGCAGGGCTTGGACAGGATCATGCAAAGATACTCGGCCTGATGAAGACGCTCAACGGCAGGGATAATCTTGAGATGATTTACGCCGGCGCAACGCTCTATGTTCCGGTTGCCTGCAAGGCCTGATATATTGGAAGACTTGAAAACCGATGCAGTTTTTCTGCATCGGTTTTGGCTGTAGCCAAAAGCGGGAGGTTATCCCTCCGCTTTTAAGCTTATTATAACGCTGTACAACCACACAGATGTTGTTGTAAGAGCCAAAGCGTCCACAAGTGCCCAAAAAATTCATACGCTGTATGTTGGGGACACTGTGTATATATACAAGTGGATTTATGGCACAGCGGATGACTACGATTGGGCGTCTATTCGCCATTATGATAGTGAACTGCAGCGGAACATATTTGGTTACTCTGCAAACTGTTTCCTCAGTTAAAATAAAGCAGGATTGGAACAGTTTGTTTCAATCCTGTTTTTGAAGATATTCTCATGGAGGAGCATATGAAACGATATATTGCTGTTGTTATAGTGCTTTCTATGCTTTTTATAAGCGGCTGCACTAACAATAGAACAGAAACTGCACAAATGACGAACCCGGCCGAAGCTTATGTACTTAACACAACGCTTGGATATGTACCTGCCAAGGTTTCCGTACCCGATTGGCTTGGAAGCATTTGGGGCTGGGATACGTACAATGATACTCTATGGCTTGGAGTTCAAAAACCCGACGGTGACTTGCTTGTCGCCAGCTATGATACAATTTCTGACAGTTGGCAGAGCTTCGCATTGGAGACAAAAGATATACACAACCCTGTGCCGCTGTGTGTATCTGTTTCAGGAGATTCGTTTTGGGTACTGCTTAAGGAGAGTTACACAGAGGCAGATATCAAAGGCGGAGCGAATTTAGATGAGTTGGGATATTATGTTATCTTCACCGAACTCAGCAAAAAGAATTCAATATGCAGCCGCATACCGTTTGCAGGAGACAGCAGCACCGAGGGGGATGGTGCTATTATTTGCTCCGTGCTGGCTTTAGACGCGAACAGAGCGCTGCTGACAACGTATTCGACTACTTATCTGATTGACCCTAACGGAGAAGTACTTGACGATTCCGCATTACCCGCTGTTGGGGAAATATTCCAATTACGCGTAAATGATAAGCAATATATTCGTACCAGCAGCGGCTATGCAGAGTTGGATAAGGCAAGCTTGAAGTTTGGTGAGGTAGTGTCTATAAAAAACAAGGGCTTTTTCAGCAGCAATATGGGGGATTTCTTGACCACAGAGCAAAAAGCGCTCTTACGCTATGATCCTGTTTCCGGAGACAAAACGGAGATATTCAAATGGATGAATGTTGCCCTGAGCTATAGTGAAATGGGCGGCAGCAGAGTTCTTGAGAACTCCAGGGGAGAGTTTTTTTATCCGACAAGCAGCGATATCATAAAAGTAACGCCAAGCCAAGTACCTGAGAAGCACACCCTGACAATGGTCTGCTTCGGCGATTCCAGCGATGAAATGTACCAATATCAATCGACGGCATATACATATACGAGTGAGCTTATGGATGCCATCGTTCGTTTCAATAACACAGATCCTGAGTTCAAAATTGAGATAAAGCCGGTTGTTTATGAAAATGAAGCAGAGCGAGACCGTCTGCTGATTGAACTGGCAACATCCAATGAAATCGATATAGTAGACACAAGTCTGTTACCGGAAAATGCAATCAAGGACGGACTGTTTGTAGATATGCTGCCATATATTGATGCAGACGAGGAGCTCAGCAGGGATGACTTTATCCAGCCGCTGCTGAATGCTATGCTGAAAAACGGAGCTCTCTACGAATATACTGATAAATTCACACTGTTGACAATGATTACTCGCCGCGATATTTATACAGGTAATGAAGCTTGGACGATCGACGGCATACGGGAGCTGAAAACACGGACGGCGGATTTGGACTGTTTAAGCAGAGAGCGGTTGTTGGACAGTTTCATATTGGCAGCTACGGCGGAGTTCGTGGATTGGGATGAGATGACGTGCTCCTTTGACAGCACGGCTTTTAAAAATTGGTTGGCATTTCTGAAGGAACAGCCCAGTGTCATTGAAAAATATGAAAATCCTCTTCTGTTTCAAATTAGTACCGACCTTGCCGGTGATGCCGGATTTTGGGCTCGCACGATCATGGAAACAGATTATGCTGTGGCCGGATTCCCGGAAGCAACTGACACAGGCAGTTATTTTGTAAAGCTCAATGGTCCGTTTGATGCCGATGCACCGAGCGTTGGCAATAACACCAGATTAGGCATCTTGGCTTCCGGTCAGCATCATGATGGTGCTTGGAGATTTGTACGTATGCTGATGACGGGCGAATCGAATGCCAACATAATGACAGGTATTCCGGTGCTTAAGGAGCGCTTTGAACGAGCCGTGAATGCCACTGTTACAAATCAGCGTGACCAACAGCAGAATATGGATATCTTTAACGAGAGTGATGCAGAAATTCTTCGGGAACAGGTATATAACACAAGAAAGCTTGTCCACAAGGATGAAGCCCTGAGGGCGATCATACAGTCGGGAGCTGCTGCATACTTTGAAGGCCAGAAGAGTGTGGATGAGGCCGCTGCACAAATTCAGAGCCGAGTCAGCATATATCTGGCCGAACAGAATTAAACCGTAACACGTTTAACACAATTTGTATAACTGTGTTGAGGCAGCTGATGTCAGTACTCAACACAGTTTTTCTATATCCTGCTTTCCGACAAAATGCAACGTACAATATGTAGATTTAGATAATGTACAATAAGTTGCGCAAATTGAAAAGAGGATAAAAGAAGACATAGCTTGCAGGCTCTGGTAGAATGAAGTTACCACACAAACATTCTGAAAGGAGATAGCAAACTATGTCCGAGAAAATTGTACAGCTTAATGAGGAAATTATCAAGGGGCAGCTCAAAGAGTTAGTTCGCGGAAGCATCGAGGAGACGCTGACCTACTGCGATTTTCCCAGTGAGCACTGGACGCGCATCCGCACCAACAACGTGATCGAGCGGCTGAACCGTGAGATCCGCCGCCGCACTCGCGTGGTGGGGACATTCCCTGACGGAAATTCTGCCCTGATGCTGAACTGCGCGAGACTCCGCCATGTGGCGGGCACCCAGTGGGGCAGCAAGAAATACATGAACATGAAGCACTTGGAGGCGGATTTGGACGACGTCTCTATTGCCGGCTGACTTCATTCAGCCGAAGCCTGCAAATAAATTTGCGCATAAATCTTGACGGCACCCTTCCCTCCATTCAGGCGCGGGCACTCGAACTGTTCCGCGCTCATACGAAGGAACTTGAAGAACAATATTGGCGTTAAAAAACCAGCGTGGCTAAAAAAGTCACGCTGGTTTTTTGCGTACACGCCGCCGGAATTCCGGTTCTTTTCATCAGTCCAGCAGGCCGTATTCGGCCTTGAGCTGCAATATGCGCAGGATGCTCTCGTCGATGCGCGCCTCGCTTATCTCCCCGGCGCGAACCGCGTTCAGGACGCCGTCGAAGGACGCGGCGTAATCATACGGCATGAGGATTATATCCGCCCCGGCCTTGACCGCGAGCACGGCGCTTTCGGCGGGGCTGTAATTCTTGGTTATCGCGCCCATGGCGAGCGAGTCGGTGATTATCACGCCGTCATAGCCAAGCTCCCCGCGCAGTCTCTGTGTAAGCAGCTCGTATGACAGCGAAGCGGGCAGCCCGTCATCCGTGACCTGCGGCAGAGTGATGTGTGCCGCCATCAGCATGTCCGTCCTATCGAGCACAGACTCAAATGGGATAAGCTCGCAGTCCAGTATCTCCGCCCAGCTTTTGCCGAGCGAGACATAGCCGTTGTGCGAGTCGCCGGTCGTGTCGCCGTGGCCGGGAAAATGCTTGACGCATGTCATTATGCCCGCGCTGTGCAGCCCGTCCACCGCCGCCCCGACCATTACGGCGACCTGCTCCGGGTCACTGCCGAAAGCGCGGCTGCCGATTATGATGTTGTCGGGGTTGGAATTCGTATCCGCCACCGGTGCGAAGTCAAGGTTGAAGCCGTACTCATGCAGATATTCCCCGATGGACGCATACATATTGCGCACGGCGTCCTCGCCCGCGGCGGTCTCGGCCTGCGCCCCGTCATATCTAGGCACATCGAAGGCTGCGGAACCGGCGACGCGGGACACCGCTCCGCCCTCTTCGTCGGTCGCAATGAACGGCGCGCAGTCGGATTCATCTCTCAGCGCCGAGATAAACGCGTTGAGCTGGTCGGGATCCTGAATGTTTTTGCCGAACAGGACAAAGCCCCCCGCCGGGCGCAGACTGAGCTGTACCGCCATATCCCCGTTCAGCGCCGACACGCCGTACTGCGACGCGTCGTGAACCTGCTCAGGCGTCAGCCCGGTGTCCAGCGATTCGGGGCGGATGATGAACAGCTGGCCGACCTTCTGTTCAAGCGTCATGCTGTCAAGCAGCGTTTGTGCGGGATCAGCCGCCGTATCTCCGCCGGAGACGTCCGGCGTGTCGCTCGGCGCGATTATTATCTCGGCGCTGCCCGGACTCGGCTCGGTCGTGGGTACAGGCACAGGGTCAGCCGTACCGCAGGCCACGAGGAGCAGCAGCGCTAGCGCGGCAATGAATGCAGAGAGTTTTTTCAAGGTTATGCCTCCAGAATGCAAGAATGGATAGCCTGTATGATAGCTTGCAGGCTCTGGTAGAATGAAGTTACCACACAAACATTCTGAAAGGAGACAGCAAACTATGTCCAAGAAAATTGTACAGCTAAACGAGGAAATTATCAAGGGGCAGCTCAAAGAATTAGTTCGAGAAAGTGTAGAAGAAACCCTGAACGAGCTGCTGGAAAAGGAGGCGGAGTCGCTGACGCAGGCCGCTCGCCACGAGCGTAATGAGGCTCGTCAGGGCTACCGCAGCGGCAACTACGACCGCGACCTCACCACGACCTCCGGTGACGTTACGCTCCACGTCCCCCGGCTCAAGGGCGTATCCTTCGAGACTGCCATCATCGAACGGTATCGCCGCCGGGAGAGCAGCGTGGAGGAGGCCCTCATCGAGATGTACCTGGCAGGCGTCTCCGTGCGCCGGGTGGAGGACATCACCGAAGCCCTGTGGGGTAGCAAGGTCTCGCCCGCCACCATCAGCGAACTGAACAAGAAAGCCTACGTCCACATCGAGGACTGGCGAAACCGCCCCTTGCAGGGCGGGCGCTATCCGTATGTCTATGTGGACGGCATCTACCTGCGCCGCAACTGGGGCGGAGAGTACGAAAATGTGGCGATTCTGGTGGCAATCGCCGTGAATGAGGACGGTTTTCGTGAGGTTTTGGGTGCCGCTGAGGGAATGAAAGAGGACAAGGCCAGTTGGGTCAGCTTCTTCCAGTGGCTCCGTGGACGAGGTCTGGACGGAGTGAAGCTCATCGTTGGCGACAAGTGCATGGGGGATGCTGGAGGCCGTGGGCGAGGTGTTCCCCGAGGCCAAATACCAGCGCTGCACGGTGCATTTCTACCGCAACGTTTTCTCTGTTGTGCCAAAATCCAAGGTCAAAATTGTGGCAAAAATGCTCAAGGCGATCCACGCCCAGGAGAGCAAGAAAGCGTCCCGCGAGAAGGCAAAGGCCGTCGTTGCCGAGCTGCGCGCCATGAAGCTGAAGGAGGCTGCCAAGAAAGTCGAGGACGGCATTGAGGAAACGCTGACCTACTGCGATTTTCCCAGCGAGCATTGGACGCGCATCCGTACCAACAATGTGATCGAGCGGCTGAACCGTGAGATCCGTCGGCGCACCCGTGTGGTGGGGACATTCCCCGATGGCAACTCCGCTCTGATGCTGGTCTGCGCCCGGCTCCGCCATGTGGCGGGCACCCAGTGGGGCAACAAGAAATACATGAACATGAAGCACTTGGAGGCGGCTCTGTACGACGCCTCTATTGCCGGCTGACTTCACTCAGCCGGAGCCTGCAAACAATTTTGCGCATAAATCTTGACAGTACCTTTGAGTCAGTGCCGAAAACGGCGAAGTGCTTATCGATATTGCAAAAATGCGCCCCCGTTTGGGGGCGCCAAGCTTATCAAAAGCCGCAGGACAGTATATGCCTTATGCCGGAATAATCCGCCCAAGGTTAGGTCTTCAGCAGGTCTCCTTCTTCACTATCTTCACAAGCACCGCAGCGGCGGCTATATACATGAAAATGCCGAGATATGTAAAGCCGGTTCTGTTATAGCTAAGGCAGGAGCTTGCCGTGTCAAAGTCGAGTATTGTATCGCTCTGCGTCCGCAGCTCCAGTATCGTGTCGCTGTTTGGGTGGACATACATCTGAAGCTCGGCTCCGGGTCTTAGCTCGCTTAGCTTTTCCAAAACGGCGCTGCCGCAGCAGCTTCCGTCAATATTCAGAGGCTCCCTGTCCTCAAAGAAAATCTCGACGCTCTTGATTTTTGTGACGCTCCTGCGGGAGCCGCGCAGCTCCTTGTAGGAAGCGAAAACCGCTTGCGTTTGAATGGCCTCATCTCTGGCGACAGGAGCCTGCCAGTAACGCATTCCGAAGGTAAACACCGTGCCGATTATGATAAAAGCAACCAAAAGCATCCACGCTGTTTTCTTCGGTAAAGTATCGTATTTGTATGCGGTCTTGCGCTGCTTTTTCGTGCCGTTTTTCATGATTTGGCCTCCTTGTGTGAGATTAAATTATTAAATCAGCTACGGAAGCAATATAGTTTGCTACATCCCGCTCCTATTCCTTCTCGTCCTTCACGAGGCTTGTGAGGAGCATTCCCATTGATATCCGTCAAGACCGGAGCGTACTTTTTTCCCTTGATGAGCGCGGCAAACAGGATAGGGAGGGTAAAGACATAGCGGAGAATGGCACTGTAAATCCAGTAGCCGCCCCCCAAGCTCATGCTTCTGTTGAGGATAAAGGTGAAGGCAAAGAAAAAAGCGCCCACTATACCCAGCAGAATTGCGTCAAGCTTTTTCCTTTCCGACATATTTCACTCCCCCGCAAAAAATCTCCATGTTAAACGATAGTTTTGTTTATAAATTCTCTTGCGGCGGCAATATATACTTTCTTAAAGCTTCAGGTTTTTCAAAAATTCTGCGCATTCCCGCGTTTTTTTCAAACTGTCCTTGACTCTGTGCTTATTCAAAATGCCCTGAATTCTGCTTGCAATATTTGGATTTGTCAAAGTAATTGCTTTTGCATATGCCGCCCTTGCTTCTTCTTTCATACCTTTCCACAAATAAATCACGATCTCAGCGACGTCAAGGCGAAATTCGTTATTGATAAAGGCTTTCTCAAAGTCATTGGTTTTTGAGAACATCGCATAGTGCTTCTCAAGTTGCTCCGAGTATTGGAAATTATCCGCATGCAGGAGCGTCCATAGCAGCTTGCCGGATAGCGACTGCTGATAAGAAATATGCTCCTCGCCCAAGGCTTCTATCGCCTTCATATATGCCGCATATGCATCAGAATAATTCCCCATGCTTTCGTAGAGTGTACCGATATTGCAATAAGCGGAATAGACCGGGAACCAAGTGTCGGGGAATTTTTCTAAGCCCCATTGTATGAGTGTGATTCCCTCTTGCGCTCGCTTGAGTGGAAACTGGCTGGCGCATATGTAGCAGTGCTGAAGACGCAAAAAATTGCCGCGAACACGCTTTAGGAGCTTTTCATACTCTTCAAGACCTTCCTTCGGAATTCCTGCCTCGATAAGCTTTTTTTCATACGCTTCAATCTTAGTCATTGCTGCACCTCTCTCATTCATATCTGTCCCGCAGTCACAAGACGACTCATTATATCATAATCAGCCAAATAAGCGAGAGAAGAAAGGTTTTTTCTTTATTCCCGCCAGCTTCCTTATTGCATCACCTTTTGAATAGCCCCTCGCCTCAGCTTCACTTATCATCTCTTCGGCTCTTTCGGGGTCGCCTAATTTGGCGATCGCAATTGCATAATTTACTTGTGCGATCCAATAATCAAATTCACACTTATCAATCAGCGGCAGACCGTTATCATAGCATTGCTTTGCATTTTCATATTCGCACCTCAGCAAATAGATAGTACCCATATTTGTATATGCCGTACCCTCATAAGGATTGAGTTCTATTGCTCTATTATAAAACTCCAATGCCTTATCCGGAGCATTTAAGGCTCTACAGCACCTCCCGAGATGAACCATAATTATTGAATTGCTTTCATCTAAAGCAAAAGCATCGGCTAAGCATAGCCGGTATCATCATATTTTTACACGAACCGTAGGTTGATTACCTGCAACTCTACCGCTGGTTGAGTCCGGTAAAGTGCGCTCCCCCGCCGCCGATGATGGCAGTGTGGGAGCCTTTTGCCTGTCCTAAAGTGCATCCTTTGGACAATTTCTAACACATTCCATGCATAGAATACATTCTGTTCCATTTTTTCGTTTTCGAGAATTATCTGTCACGTCTACATTCATAGGACATACTCGTTTGCATTTCCCGCATGAGATGCATTTGTCTTTGTCGCATTTTATCCTGAGAACCGAGAAGTAACTCATTGGCTTCAAAAATACAGTGATGGGACATATATATTTACAAAATGCTCGGTTATCCTTAAACGCAAATGCGAGTGCAATGCCCACAGCATAATAAGCGAGATTGCCGACAATAAATGCCCAGAACATAATCCGTTCGATATTGCCAACCTTAGCAAGGAACAATGAGGCAACAAATATCAATGAAACCGTAAATGTAATGTATCTGATCCATCCGAGCTTCTTTCTTGGTTGTGATGGAGACTTGTAAGGAAGAAAATCCAAGACCATAGCTGTCCAGCAGGCATATCCACACCAGCCTCTGCCGAATAACAGTGGTCCGAAAATCTTTGCAACGGCGTAATGAATGGTGGCAGCCTCAAAAACTCCGGTGAATAAGTAGTACCAGAATCCCTCGATCTGCATATTCTCATTGCAGATAAGCCCCAGATATATCAGCATATATAAGCCAACAAGCAACTGAACAATACGTCTTGCGTGCTTATATTTTTTTATAAACAGAAAAATCCCCAAAGATATCGAAAGCCCGATGTAGCTGAAATTGAAGAGGTAAAAAATATTATCCTTTGTAAGCCATAATGTAATTGCAACAGCTTCAAAGATTATGAGCATAAAAAGCGGTGCCAAATATTTCTTCAATCTATCACCTCCATTCGACTTTCCCTGACATCTATCTCACAGCCACAACTCCCCAACATCTAACTCGGCAACTCAACTTATTGACATCTAACTTGGCAACTCAACTCTCACACTTTTTGACCGGATTTGCCCTTGGATAAGTTACCGCAGAGCGTTTGGTCTGGCTGATTCCGAATTTGCCCGATTGCCCGAAAACCGCAGTATTACTGGACTTTCGCGGCTATTTTCCTTTGACCCTTGACATCAAACATACCGTCTCGACAGATGCCCCGCATTCATCAAATTGCGTGAGCACCTTTTGCTCAATAGGAAACTTGTACGCAATCGCCTTTACAAAGCGTTTCTGCGTCTTTTGCTCCTCACGCGGGAACAACTCAACCTCGGAAATCAGGTATTTCACAAGATCGCGCCGTTCTGCTGCATTCATTCTATCATAGATTGCGTCAAAAGACGAGAGGATTCCGATCATAGATTGTACAGACATCTGCTCACTTTCCAGAGTCGCCTTTTTCATCATACTCTCTTGCAGCAGATCCTCCGCCTTATAAATCTGGTCATAGAGGTCATTCAGGCGGCGCGTCATATCTGCGCGGCGGCGCTCTGCATACTTGTCATCCGGGGCAATGCGGTCAATATCCCGCTCCAAGCTGTCGCGGCTGCGCTGTAAAGCGGATAGCTGGTTTTTGTAGGCGGTAATGTCATTCTCGACCTCGGTCATGTCCACGGCGGTCATTACCTTTTCCTGCAAATCCTTGATAAACTGCGGATTGCGAACAATCTTCCGGGTGTACTCCATCACCTCGTCCTCAACCTGACTGGCTACCACGCCATTCCTGCGGCATACCGAAGTCCCTCTATGTTTAGTCGCATAAGAACAGACATAAGATTCTGTGCGGCGCTCCGTGCCGTCCTGATTTGTCCACTTGGTCATACCGATATACATAGGTGCGCCGCATTGCGGACATTTTACGATACCGGACAACAGATGCGCGTTATACTGACCAATGTTGTGATTACCCTTTTTCCCACGAATGGCTTTGATTTCCTGAACCTTGTCAAAATCCTCTTTGGAAACAAACGCCTCATGGGAAATAACCTCACTCAAAATATACTCATCCTGCTTCACAAGTCGATATTCGTTATCTTTGCCGGGAACTTTCTCTGTCCGTCGCTTTCCCCATGCCACGCGCCCCGTATAAACTGGATTGCTAAGCATTCTCTTGATGTGGTCAGAACTCCACTCTCCATAGCTGGGGCGGATGGCATTCTTTGCCGGTGGGCGAGTATAACCGTTTCGATTGAGATAGCCCGAAATTGCCGTGTAGCCCATATTTCGGTTCAGGAACATATCAAAAACCAGTTGCACGACAGCCTTTTCTTCCGGGACGGTCTCCAATTTCCCTTTGCTCTTGTCATCGCCCTTTACCAGACGATACCCATAGGGTGCAAAGCCGCCGTTCCAGCCGCCGGACTTTGCTTTTTCCTCGCGCCCCAAAAGGCTCTGTGCAATGATGTTCTCACGTTCCAACTCAGCTACCGCACCGAGAATGGTAATCATCATTTTTCCCATAGAGGTTGAGGAATCAAGCCCATCTTCTACACACATCAGGTGAACGCCATATTTCATAATAAACTCAAGGGAGTTCAGCACGTCCCGCGCGTTTCTGCCAAACCTCGATAATTTGAAAACCAGCACATAGTCCGTATGTACTTTTCCGCTCTGAATGTCATCCAGCATCCGCTGGAACTCCGTCCGCCCCTCGATACTCTTGCCACTTTTGCCTTCTTCAACGTAGGTATCAAGAACGGTCATACCCCGACGCTCGGCGCATTCAGCCAGATAGTGTTTCTGCCCGTCCAGACTATACCCCTTTACCTGACGCTCACTGCTGACGCGGATATAGATAACACACGATTTGCCCTCTTTCGTATTATACATAGATTTCTTCCTATTGCAGGACCGGGCGGTCATCGACCGCCCGGAATACTCTGCTCAGATTTTCTGATTTTCTGATTTTCTTTTTCTGCGGCAGCATACTTGATCAGGATTTGTGCCAGAACATTGATAAAGTTCTGGGAGCAGTCTCTCTGCTCTGCTGTCATCTGAATCACGCTCTCCTTGGGAAAGCGAAGCTCAGTTCCATTGTTTGCAGTGTAGCTCTTGTAGTTTTCGTTTTCTACCATGTAATCACTCCATTTGACGTTATGTTCGTCAGCCGAATGAAGTGCCGCTCTTTCGATGGTAACTCAGCAGTTACTATTATATGCTATTTCTAGTCTTGGGTCAATAGCTCCGGAGCGATTCTCTGGTAACTCCTGAATTGACATTTCTGCTTGCTCTCATGTATAATTACTTTGAAAATCCCCGGAGGTGAAGTCAATGAGTATGGCTCAGGTTATCCGGGCTGCTATGAAGAAGCAAGGCGTAACTGTCAGTCAGCTTTCAAGGCAGCTTGGCTGCACAACCCAAAATATCAGCGGCAAAATGCGCAGTGACAATTTCAGGGAAAGCGAGTTGCAGGAAATAGCGGCGGCGATCGGCTGTCGGTTTGAGGGTCGTTTTATTTCAGAAGAAACAGGAAAGCCGGTTGAATAATATTCCTGTCTCATGGGTGGGTAAGCTGCTGCAACAGCTTACCCATTCAGCATTTCTGCGGCTTTTTTGATATTCGCGCTGGCATTGCCTCTACGGAAGTTCTCCCCGTCGAAGCGGATCGGGATGCAGACTTCCAAGATGCGGTCATAAATTCGGTGGTCATCCAGATCGGCAGCTTGCTTCATAACGGAAAGCGGAATATTGGTCGTGACGATCATTGGCTTGCCGGTCAGCAGCCGTTTGTCAACCACATCGAATACCCGCTCCTTGCCAAAGCTGGTGTTGCGTTCCACCCCCAAATCGTCCAGTATGAGAAGATCGGGACGCATAAGCGTTTTCATGTAATGGTCGCGATCCGCGCCGAAATTGCCCTGCATATGGTTGACCACATCGGACATTTCCGCAAAGAGGACAGACTCCAAACGGTCAATTAGAGTGTTGGCAATGCAGCCAGCGGCATAGGATTTTCCCGTGCCGACATTCCCGAACAGGAGCAGCCCAATCCCCGCTTTTTTGAACTCGTCCCAGTTCTGTGCGTAGCACCTCGCCTTTACAAGCTGAGGTGTCGTAACTGCGGCTGCCTCAAACCGCCAGTCAGCGGCGGGCATATCGCAGAACGCCTCGCTGCGGAGCATCGTCATGTAAGACATTCTCTCATATTCCCGACGCTCCGCTTCTTCCCGTTCTCGGCGTTCGGCGGCGCACTTGCACATAGCCGGGTGCTTGGTAAAGCCCTGTGCCTGAAGGTCTGCGGGATAAAAGGCTTCTTTCGGCGTGTGGCACTTGCCGCAGTATTTCAGCCCATCAGCGGAATTGATGTAATCGTCAGGTGCGGCGTTAGCAGCTTCAACGGCATCAACCATTTTCTTAAAAATCGGATTCATATACACTCTCCCTCGTTATCGTCGTAGGTGTAGTTTTTCGCACTCCTGCCCTTGTAGGTTAGTCAATGATGTGTTACACATAAGGGAAAGAAAAAAGGACGTCTTTGGGGGAGTGCCAGTTGAGAGGTC
>CAKTMC010000004.1 GCA_934573735.1 uncultured Oscillospiraceae bacterium
CCAGTGCGCACACTGGGGGATGGGGGCGCCGGGGTAGGACAAGGAGCAGAGTCAGACCCTATACCGGACTTCACTTCCGGTGCCCCCTCAGTCTCGCTTGCGCTCGCCAGCTCCCCCTAAAGGGGGCGCCAAGGGCCAAGCTTCCCCCTTTAGGGGGAAGTACCCAGTGCGCACACTGGGGGATGGGGGCGCCGGGGTAGGACAAGGAGCAGAGTCAGACCCTATACCGGACTTCACTTCGGTGCCCCCTCAGTCTCGCTTGCGCTCGCCAGCTCCCCCTAAAGGGGAAGCCAAGGACGGAGACTATACGCCTCGCGCCGTTTATCCCGTCTCCGACTCACACAATGAAAAAAACCAACGCAGCCCGCGTACCCCACCTTTGTCATTCCGAGGAGCGAAGCGACATGGGAATCCGTTTTTCCTTAACGCCGAGTCGGTATTCAGCCTGTCCCAAGGGGATGCGGATTGCCGCGTCGGGCGATGCCCTCCTCGCAATGACAGGTTAATTAAGTCTCCCGCGTCGATTTATATGTTTCTTTCGAGAAACCTTACCCCCCATACCGCAACAAAGCGCTCGTGATTTATCCTCACGAGCGCTTCGTTCCCCCTATATCAAGCATGATGCATTATTTCTTCAAATCCAATTTCCGCCTGCTTGACGATGCTCTCAACAAGATTCACCGCCGTCGTATGCAGATCCATTTCCAGCACCGACTCGATGACCTGCTCCTGTAGACTCTGCGGCACGCGGTAGAGCGTGAGCGTACAGCTTAAAAAGCGGCGCAGCTTGTCATTCATCGTAAAATACACGTCGCAGGGTTTGGCCATAAAGCCGCGCATTATCCCCGCCGACGCGATCTCAAGCTCGTAGAAATCGCGGGATGAGCTGCCGGGGTTATATGGGGCGAAGAACCGCTCAAGCTCCTTCGCAGTGTTCTGATATATATACTCGGAAGTCGTGGGCAGGGAATAGGCGGTCACATACAGCTCGCGCAGAGGTTCCGACAGCTCGGATAGATAAAGCTGCAGGGATGTTTCGGCCGCATATATCATAACCGGCTCCGCATTGCTGCCGATGATACTGAATATCTCGTTGAACTGCCCGGTGAACATATGCATGACAAGCTGCAACAGCAGCGCTTCCTTGTTTTCAAACGCCGCGAAGAATGACGACGCGGACATTCCCGCCGCCTTCGCTATAGACGCTGTGGTGGTTTTCTCATAGCCATCGGCGAGAAAACGGGTTATCGCCGCCAGCAGCATTTTGTTCCGCCGGGCGATACCCTTCGGCTGTAGTCCCTTTGGCATGCCGTACCTCCTCAAGTAGATACACAGATAATTACATTTTAATCTATTATATCAGACTTGAGCGAGCTAAGCAAGCCCATGCTGCCGAAAAGCGCCCGCAAGCCGGAATTATGCCCGCCTGCGCTTTATGCACAGCATTGCCGGGAGCGCGCAGCCGCTTACAAGCAGTATTGCAGCCCATACGAACGAAGAGTCTCCGGTTTTGGGCTTTTCCGAGGGGGAAAGCTTGGCTATGCTTACAGGAGCCTTCTTATAGCCGCAGACGCTGCACTCCTCGTGCTTTTCGCCCTCTTTTGAAGTCGTGGCTTCTCTGTCTATCTTCCATACGAGCTTATGAGCTTCAATGTCTTTTTTGTCGCCGCAGACGCTGCACTCCTGATAATGATTGTCGGCGTCATGCGCGTCCTTGTAATCGTGCTCGCCCTCGAGATCGTTGCAGTCTTTCGCGCCGCATACGGTGCATGTGTATTCAATGATACCGGAGACAAGGCAGTTCGGCTCCTGAGTGACAACGCCCTCGTTCCACTTGTGGGCCTCAACGTTCTTCTTGTCGCCGCAGACGCTGCATTCCTGATAATGATTGTCGGCGTCATGCGCGTCCTTGTAATCGTGATCGCCCTCGAGATCGTTGCAGTCTTTCGCGCCGCATACGGTGCATGTGTATTCAATGATACCGGAGACAAGGCAGTTCGGCTCCTGAGTGACAACGCCCTCGTTCCACTTGTGGGCCTCAACGTTCTTCTTGTCGCCGCAGACGCTGCATTCCTGATAATGATTGTCGGCGTCATGCGCGTCCTTGTAATCGTGATCGCCCTCGAGATCGTTGCAGTCTTTCGCGCCGCATACGGTGCATGTGTATTCAATGATACCGGAGACAAGGCAGTTCGGCTCCTGAGTGACAACGCCCTCGTTCCACTTGTGGGCCTCAACGTTCTTCTTGTCACCGCAGACGCTGCACTCCTGATAATGATTGTCGGCGTCATGCGCGTCCTTGTAATCGTGATTGCCCGTGATGCTTTCGGCCTTAGTCTCACCGCAGGCGGTGCAGGTGTACTTCATCGAACCGGGGGCGAGGCAGGTGCCGGGGTCAGTCACGACGCCGTTGTCCCATGTGTGCGGGAGCACCCTGCTGAGGAGGGAATCGCACTTGGTGCAATATGCCCAGTGGCCGCGCTCGTCGTGCTTGAACTGCGCACGGATGTGTTCCGTTTTGGGGACAGTGCCTCCGCATACGGAGCAGGTGGTGCTGAGGCAGGTGGGATTGGTGTTGCCGCTGTGGTCACAGGTCTGCACATAGCCGCAGTCGGAGCAGCTGCGCTTGCCGGACTGGTATTCCGAATAGTTGTGCTCCTTGTTCAAGGACAGTCCGCATACGCAGGTTGCCTTGTGATAGCGGGCGGGATCCTGACCGCTTGAGGCCGAGAGCTGAGCGTACTCGATGGTGTAATCGCCGAATTGGGGAGTAAAACAACGCTGCTCATGATCAAGCGTATGTTCCCAACCGTCATGCGCATGTATAATGTGAAAGTAGTCGCCAGAGTTGGCATTATACGTGCCCTTCGTATATCCGTCCAGATACATACGCAGAGCAGTTTGACCGCACGCCGAGCAGTATTTTGAATAAGGCAGCGCATCGCCCGGCTTTAGCGCGAACGCGGCGGTGGGCAGCAGACAGACGAGCATTGCCGCCAGAATGAGGAGCGTAAGTATTTTCTTTTTCATGTGATTCTCCTTTTTTGATAAGACATGGTTACAAACATAATCCCGCTTTTAACTATAGTCAATTATATCAGAGCAGTCGATAATATGCAAGAAAAAAATCATAAGCTCTGCAAAATTAAGATATATAAATTGACTTGCCTGCGGGAATTGGATATAATCAAAAGCAGAAAGCGAAGTGATATTTATGTATGATATAATTATTGTCGGCGGCGGTGCGGCGGGTACCTCCGCAGCGCTTACCGCGCGCAGCCGCGGCAAAAGCGTCGCCGTTATCACAAACCCGGTCGATACCTCGAGCATGTATAAGGCGGAGAGCATGAGCAATTACCCCGGTATGCCGGAGGTCACGGGCGAAGAGATGGCGCGCGTATTTCGTGAGCAGCTTGTGAGCAGCGGCGCGGAGCTGATAAACGGGCGTGTGCTCTCGGCCGTGCCTATGGGCGGCAGCTTCGGCGTCGCGGTAGGCAGCGATTTTTATGAGTGCCGCGCTGTGATACTCGCCCCCGGCATTACCCGGGAAAAGCTGTATCCCGGCGAGGCGGAGTATCTCGGCAGAGGCGTGAGCTACTGCGCGACCTGTGACGGTATGCTCTATCGCGGCAAGACCGTCGCCCTTATCGGCGGCAGCGAGGAGGCAAGGCACGATGCGGAATTTTTGCGCGGCATCGGCTGCAATGTCATTGAGCTGCCCGGCGCGGCGCGCTATGAGATTATCGGCACGCAGCGTGCGGAGGCGGTCGTTTCCGGCGGGGAGACATATCCGGTGGACGGAGTGTTCATAATAAAGGATACGGTGTCGGTTGCAAATCTCATGTCCGGGCTTGAGCGCAGCGGCGCGGCGATTTCCGTCGGGCGCGGCATGGAGACAAGCATCCCCGGCGTGTTCGCGGCGGGAGACTGCACGGGCAAGCCGTATCAGGCGGCGAAGGCGGTAGGCGAGGGGAATATTGCGGCCCTCAGCGCCTGCGAGTATATCGACAAATTATAATTTACTTTATATATAACTTTATATATAATAAGAAAGGAAAAAAAACTATGGCTATTGAGCATCTTAATGAAAATAACTTTGAAGCGGCGCTTGCCGAGGGAAAATGCCTTGTGGACTTCTGGGCGACATGGTGCGGCCCCTGCCGTATGCAGGCTCCCATACTTGAGAAGCTGGACGCGGAGCTGGGCGGCAGCGTGAAAATATTCAAGGTTGATGTGGACGAGAACCCGGCGCTTGCGCAGAAGCTCGGCATCGCCAGCATTCCCACCCTGCTTGCAACCGAGAACGGCAAGGTCAAGGATATGCGCGTCGGGCTTCAGACCGTGGATCAGCTCAAGCAGATGCTTGCCTGAGATAAAGTTGCCCGCCGCGGCTTGACAAAGTTTTTCAAATACGCTATATTTATCAGAGTTAACTGCTTTGATTGGCAGGAGTACACGTTTTGCGGATCGTCAGAGAGGGCGCGGCAGGTGAGAGCGCTTGTGAGGCGGCGTGGAAGGTCGGCCATGAGCATCCGGCGCGATATGTAGTGCCGGGCGGGTCCTCCCGTTACAGAGACATGAGAGCCGCTTCGGCGGAATTCAGGTGGTACCGCGGTATATTATCGCCCTGAGGTCATTGACCTCAGGGCGTTTTTGTTTGGAGTGATGTTATGAGTTTTACGGCAGATTATACTGTTGACGAGCTGGATTTTCTCAGCTTTGCCCGCATAAACCGCTATATCCGCGGCAGAGTTTCGAGAAAGCTCTTGCGCGTGCTCACGGCGGCGGCAGCCCTGATATTTGCGGGTCTGTGCGTTACGCTGACGATGCGCGGCGCGTGGACGGCAAAAAACGCTATTATTATCGCCATAGGCGTGCTGCTCATCGTCTGGGAGCTGCGGCGCGACCGATTCTGCGCCAACGAAAGCCGCCGGAACATAAGGCGCTATGTCGATAGGATGAGCCTCAGCGCAGACGAAAACGGCATGGACATAGTCTCCGGCGAGAACGTGGAGCATCTTGACTATAAGCGCATTGCGGAGCTGTATCACTGCCGCGAGAGCTTATTTATATATCTTGCCGACGAGCGCGCCTATATCGTCCCCGATAAGAGCTTCAGGCAGGGAACGGCAAAGGAATTCGCGGAATTTGTCGCAAAAAAGTGCGGCAAAAGCCTGAGTTATATAAATTTATAAAATGCAAATTTTCATGAGAGGAATGTTTATATGAAAGAACTCCCGAAGGTTTACGAGCCGAAATCGGTTGAGAAGAAGATCTACGACATGTGGATGCAGGGCGGCTATTTCAAGGGTGAGATAGACCCCGACAAAAAGCCCTTCTCCATCGTCATGCCGCCCCCCAACGTCACGGGTCAGCTCCATATGGGTCACGCTCTGGACTCCACGCTTCAGGACATCATGACCCGCTATAAGCGTATGCAGGGCTATGCGGCGCTCTGGCTGCCCGGCGTCGACCACGCGGGCATCGCAACTCAGATAAAGGTCGAGGAGGTACTGCGCAAGGAGGAGGGCAAGACCCGCTATGACCTCGGACGCGAGAATTTCCTTGAGCGTGTCTGGGACTGGAAGGAAAAGTACGGCGACCGTATCGTAGAGCAGCAGAAGAGCATGGGGGTATCCTGCGACTGGGATCGCAGCCGCTTCACCATGGACGAGACCTGCGCCAAGGCCGTCCGCGAGACCTTCTGTGACCTCTATGAAAAGGGACTTATCTATAAGGGCCGCCGCATGATAAACTGGTGTCCGCATTGCCGTACCGCGCTTTCCGACGCGGAGGTCGAGTATAAGGACGTACCCGGCAGCTTCTGGCACATCAGATACCCCATCGAAAACTCCGATGAGGAGTTCATCATCGCCACCACCCGCCCCGAGACCATGCTGGGCGACAGCGGCGTCGCCGTCAACCCCGCCGATGAAAAATATCAGCACCTCGTCGGCAAGAACGCGATACTCCCGCTTGTCGGCCGCAAGCTCCCCATCGTCGCCGACGATTACGTTGAGCTTGGCTTCGGCACCGGCGCCGTCAAGATGACCCCCTGCCACGACCCCAACGACTATGAGGTCGGCCTGCGCCATAACCTTGAGCAGATACAGTGCATCGACGAGGACGGCAAGATCATAAACGGCGGCAAGTATGACGGCATGGACCGCTACGAGGCGCGCAAGGCAATAGTCGCAGACCTCGAGGAGCAGGGCTACCTCGTCAAGGTCGAGCCCTACAGCCACAATGTCGGCTGCTGCTACCGCTGCGGCAAGGTCGTCGAGCCGATGCTGTCCCCGCAGTGGTTCGTGAAGATGAAGCCGCTGGCAAAGAAGGCGATAGACGTCGTCAAGGACGGCAGAATAAAGTTCGTCCCCGAACGCTTCACCAAGACCTATCTCAACTGGATGGAGAACGTCCACGACTGGTGCATCTCCCGTCAGCTTTGGTGGGGTCATCAGATACCCGCGTGGTACTGCGCCGACTGCGGCCATATCACCGTCTCCCGCGAGGATGCGACGGAGTGCGAGTGCTGCCACAGCAAGCACATCACCCGCGACGAGGACGTTCTGGACACATGGTTCAGCTCTGCGCTCTGGCCGTTCTCCACGATGGGCTGGCCGGAAAAGACCGAGGAGCTTAACTACTGGTACCCGACCTCCGTTATGATAACCGGCTATGATATTATCTTCTTCTGGGTTGCGAGAATGATATTCTCCGGCATGGAGCAGATGGACAAGGAGCCGTTCAAGACGGTGTTTATTCACGGTCTTGTCCGCGACAGTCAGGGACGCAAGATGTCAAAATCCCTCGGCAACGGCATCGACCCCTTGGAGATGGTCGATAAGTACGGCGCGGACGCTCTGCGCTATAACCTCATCACCGGCAACTCTCCCGGCAACGATATGCGCTTCTATGTCGAAAAGTGCGAGGCAATGCGCAATTTCTGCAATAAGCTCTGGAACGCCTCCCGCTTCGTGATGATGAACCTCACGATTGACAAGAACGAGCTGCCCGAAAAGCTTGAGATAGAGGATAAGTGGATACTCTCCAAGCTCAATGAGCTTGTCCGCGAGGTCTGCGAGAATATGGACAGCTACGAGCTGGGCGTCGCCGCCGGCAAGATATATGATTTCATCTGGGACAGCTACTGCGACTGGTATATCGAGCTGACCAAGCCCCGTCTCAACGGCGAGGACGAGGAGAGCAAGATCGGCGCGCAGAAGGTGCTGCTCTATGTCCTGACCGAGATACTCAAGCTCGTTCACCCCTTCATGCCGTTCATCTCCGAGGAGATATGGCAGGCGCTGCCGCACGAGGGCGAGGCGCTGATGGTCGAGCGCTATCCCGAATACAAGGCGGAGCTGAGCTTCCCTGAGGACGAGCAGAACTTCGAGATGGTCATGACCGCTATAAAGGCAGTCCGCGCCCGCCGCAGCGAGATGAACGTGCCGCCCTCCAGAAAGGCGCATCTCATCATCGCAACGGATAAGAAGGCGGCGTTTGAGGCGGGACGCAGCTATATCTGCAAGCTTGCCTACGCGAGCGAGGTCAGCGTCGTCGATGAGGCTCCCGAGGGCAGTGAGGGCATGGTTTCGGTCATCACCGATAACGCCCGCATGTTCATGCCGATGGCGGAGCTGGTCGACCTTGAGAAGGAGAAGGCGCGCATCCAGAAGGAGCTCGCCAACGCCGAAAAGATGCTCGCCGGTCAGAACGCAAAGCTTGCAAACGAGAACTTCGTCTCCCGTGCCCCGGAGCAGGTAGTCAATGCCGAGCGCGAGAAGAAGGCAAAGCTTGAAGCGCTGATAGAAAACCTCAAGCTCAGCCTTGAAAATCTGGGCAAATGATCTATAAATTCAAATAATCGCCGCGGCCGGTTAAGATACCGGCCGCGGTGACGTAAAAAGGACATATTATGATAAACACCGCGCTCCAATATTTAAATCGCGACTATATGCACAATCTCGATATGATCGAGTGTCTGCGCCGTGACCTGTATGACGTCGTGTACGCCGCCGAGGACGGCGTACTTATCCGCGACAAGCTCGACGGCTACACGCATATGCTCGCCTGCCGAGATGCCGATGCCGCACTGCGCATAGCGAAGCTGACCCAGTCCGGATGCGGCCTGTTTGTGGCGCATCAAGCGGATACCGTGGAGCCGCTGAGGGAGCTGCTCGGCTTTGACGATGCGTCCGAGTGCTGGCAGGCGATATACCTCAAGGATACGCCGCTGCCCATCGGGGATTTCGATATACGCCGGCTCGACCTCAGCTATGCCCCCTTCGTCGCAGAGCACTATAACGGCCCGGACTGCCTTGAATACATGCAGTGGCAGATAAACGACGGCGCGATGCTCGGCGCATTCGTGGACGGCGAGCTTGCAGGCTTCATCGGCAGGCACGATCAGGGCGCACTCGGCGTGCTTGAGGTGCTACCGGAATACCGCCGCCGCGGCATTGCTACCGCGCTGGAGAGCGCCGCAATAAACCGCGAGCTGCAGGAGGGGCACGTGCCGTACTGCCATCTGTATACGGATAATCTCGCGTCCCGCGCGCTCCAGCAGAGTCTCGGCCTGAGCTTCGCGGATAAAAACGTCTGGTGGCTGTACCGTAAATAATGATCTGTCCCATGCTTCGACAGCATATGCGGAGAATAAATATTAAAATGACATCGCAGAGTAAATTCTGCGGTGTCTTTTTTATAAAATTATATAAGAACGGAGAATGGACATGATGAACATAAGCACGGCCTTTGCCGCGGGGCGGCTGACCGTATTTCTCTCGGGGGAGCTTGACCACCACGAGGCGCGCGGCGCGATACGCAGCATAGAGGAGCTTTTGGACGAATATCTCCCGCGTGACTGCGTTTTGGATATGTCTGGACTAAGCTTCATGGACTCGTCCGGAATCGCCCTGATAATCCGCATGAGCCGCCGTATGAAAACGCTCGGCGGCCGCGCGTGGATAGAAAATCCCGCAAAGCAGCCCTTGCGCGTGATAGACGCCTCCGGCATCGACAGACTTGTGCCGGTGGCGACCGTAAGATAGTCAAACAGGAGGAAATATGAACGCAACAAACTACATAAAGCTTGAATTCCCAAGCAAGAGCTGCAACGAGGCCTTTGCCCGCAGCGCTGCCGCCGCCTTCGCCTCACAGCTCGACCCGACCATGGACGAGCTTGGCGACATCAAAACCGCCGTCTCCGAGGCGGTGACTAACGCAATCGTTCACGCCTATCCCGAGGACATAGGCAAGGTCTCGATGCGCCTTAGAATACTTGAGGGAGGAATACTTGAGATATCCATACGCGACTGGGGGCGCGGCATAGAAAATCTTGAGCAGGCGATGAAGCCTCTCTTTACCACCGGCGGCGAGGAGCGCAGCGGCATGGGCTTTACGATTATGGACAGCTTCATGGATAAGCTCCGCGTTCGTTCAAGCCCCGGCAAGGGGACGACCGTGACGATGCAGCGCGCCGTCCGCCCGAGAGTTGGCCGCCGATGAGCGAGGAGCTATACTCGCTTCTTCGTCTGGCGCAGGAGGGGGACAGAGAGGCGGCGGGGCGGCTTGTCGAGGAAAACTCCGGGCTTATATGGAGCATAGCGCGCCGCTTCTTCGGTCGAGGCGTTGACCCGGACGATTTGTATCAGCTCGGCTGCGTCGGCTTTCTCAAGGCGATAGAGGGCTTTGACGAGGGCTACGGCACAAGGTTTTCGACCTACGCCGTGCCGAAGATATCCGGTGAAATACGCCGCTTTCTGCGTGATGACGGTATGCTCAAGGTGAGCCGCAGCATCAAGGAGCAGGCTCAGCAGATACGCTCGGCGCGCACGGAGCTGGAGCAGCGCATAGGCCGTGAGCCGACCATATCCGAGCTTGCCCGCGAGACGGGGATGAGTGCCGAGGACATAGCCTTTGCCGAGACTGCGACCGGCCCCGCCGAGAGCCTGCAGCGCGAGACGGGGGAGGACGGCTTTACGCTTGAGCTTGTTCTGGGTGATTACGGCGCGGAGGAAAAGCTCGTCGAGCATGTCGCACTGCGCGCAGCGATAGAAAAGCTGCCCGAGCGGGAACGGCAGGTAGTCGCGCTGAGATATTATCACGGTATGACCCAGCAAAACTGCGCCAAGGTGCTCCACGTCTCGCAGGTGCAGATATCCCGCCTTGAAAGACGCGCGGTCGAGGAGCTTCGCAAAATGCTCTCGTAGCAGCTTGAACAGCCTGCGCCCTTACAAAACCGGCGTAATTATAATCTCCACATAAAAATAATGTGGAGATATTTTTATGCAGAAAAGTATTATAAAACATTTTACATTATTCGCTTAAGATAGAAGTAGTTATTTTCAAAAAGGCAGTTACCATAGGTAGCAAATTCAGGAAAGAAAATGTTGTGCCTTTACGGTTTTTATGCTATAATATTGTTCACGACGTAGATACAATTACTATTGTCACTTTTGGCGCTTTTCACCAATAAACAACTCCTTCTTCGTCAAAGAAACAGCCAATGATAGGTTATACTGTCGCAATAGGAGCAATGTATTATATCCTTGCAATTTATTAAATACATCTTGATTGGAGGAAGCACAATGAACTGTCCGCATTGTAATGTCCCTTTGGTGGGAGGTATGACTGTTTGCCCAAAATGTAAGTATGACACTAAAACAAAAGACGGTGGAGAAAGACACAAACAGTGGCTTGCTAACACTACGCAGGTGATGAGCGCAGCAGAACAAATAAAGCGCGCGGAAGAAGAATGCATAAAGACAGAGGCTTTATCGAAAATTCTGATTACATCTGGATTTAGCTTTGATGGATATAAAATCACAAGATATTCAGGGTATATTTCTGGTGACGATGCAGTAGAGATTCCGCGTTCAGGCTTTCTCTTTACTACGAATAATTCTCAAAATTTAACCGACGCATTGGTTAAAATTAGGAGGGTTGCTCTGCGCGAGCTCAAAGAGGCAGCATACGATTTAGGCTGTAATGCGGTAATAGGAGTTGATTTTGATTATCTAACATTAGAACCGGAACACGGAAGCGGTATATACAATGGCGTTCCCGGGGCGGGAACAGTATATGAACCTTACATCATCTGTGTTACTGCAAATGGCAATGCTGTTGTTATTGAAAAAGAATAACAAAAAGGATAGCTTTTCATGAAAGATTTTGCTTGTAAAAATTGTGGTTCAAACGATTTGTATGAAGAAAACGGTTATTATATATGTAAATACTGCGGGACTAAATTCCTGATTACCAAAGATGACAAACCATTGAAAGAGTCTGTGATTGACCTGAATAACGATGTTGAGCGACTGCTGCAAAGATGCAAAGAAGAACCTTCGCGTGCAAAAAAGTGCGCTGAACGTATCCTTGAAATTGACCCCAATAATGTAGAAGCAAAAAAGATTCTGGCTATAAACGATGGTAATTCAAATGGTTGCTACGTAGCGACGTCGGTCTATGGCTCCTATGATTGCCCGGAAGTCTGGACGTTGCGGCGTTATCGCGATTATACGCTTGCCGAAACATGGTATGGTCGACTATTCATTTACCTCTATTATTCAGTCAGCCCCACGCTTGTTAAATTGTTTGGAGAAACACAGTGGTTCAAAAAAATGTGGAAACCGAAACTAGACCGAATGGTAAAGAAACTAAATAAAGCTGGCATTGCCGACACTCCATACCAGGATAGAAATTGGTAAATAGCAAGCAGGGGACAATTTCGTTCCCTGCTTTTTGCTACTTCAAAAGTTACCACTGCATATGATGCTTTCGCCATAACATATAATCGTAGCAAATGCGCAACGGAGTTTATTCCTAACAGGAACGAACTTCTTTTTGCTAATAGTGCTTGTCGAGAAGAAAGATTTATGATAAAATAAAATTTATGGTTACTGATTTTGAAAAGAGATACATCGAGGCACGGCGGGCGCTTGTAAGCTCCGACTATGCCAAGCTCAACGACAAGCAGCGCGAAGCGGTACTGGCCACGGAGGGGCCGCTGCTGATACTGGCCGGAGCCGGAAGCGGCAAGACCACAGTGTTAATAAACCGCATCGCAAATCTGTTGAAATACGGCAAGGCCTCTGACAGCGAGGAAATACCCGCAAAGGCATCGGAGGACGATATTGCCGCCATGCAGTCCGGCAGCGAGGAGGGGCGGCGCATCGCAGCCCTTAAGCCGGTGGAGCCGTGGCGCATACTTGCCATTACCTTTACAAATAAGGCGGCGGGCGAGCTCAAGGCCCGCCTTGAAAAAATGCTCGGTCCAGAAGCAAACGACATCTGGGCCTGCACCTTCCATTCCGCCTGCGTCCGTATTCTCCGGCGCGACGCGGAAAAGCTCGGCTTCCCGTCGAATTTCAGCATTTACGACACCTCGGACAGCACGAGCCTTATAAAGCATATAATCAAGGACATGAACCTTGACGATAAGACCTACGCTCCAAAGCTCGTCCTCGGCACGATAAGCCGCGCAAAGGATCAGGAGCTTTCCGCGCAGGAGTATCTGCGTCAGGCGCGGGCAAGCGGCGATTTGATAAAGAGCAAGATAGGCGAGATATATATTGAATATATGCGCCGTATGTTTGCCGCCGGAGCCATGGACTTTGACGATTTGATATTCTTCACCGTAAAGCTTCTTCAGGAGCATGAGGATGCCAGAGCCTATTGGCAGCGCCGCTTCAGATACGTCCTTATCGACGAATATCAGGATACAAACCGCCTGCAATATCTGCTCTCGTCTATGCTTGCGGGCGGATACGGGAATATCTGCGTCGTCGGCGATGATGACCAGAGTATATATAAGTTCCGCGGCGCGACCATTGAGAATATACTGTCGTTTGAAGGGCAGTATAAAAAGTGCCGCACGATACGCCTTGAGCAGAATTACCGCAGCACCGGCCACATACTCGACGCCGCGAACGCCGTTATCCGCAATAATCAGGGGCGCAAGGGCAAGGAGCTGTGGACGGACAAGGACGACGGCAACAAGATAAAGCTTTACGTCGCCGACAATGAGCACGAGGAGGCGCAGTACGTCGCCTCGCAGATAATGGCGGATTACGGCCGCGGCGAGAACTGGCGCGACCACGCGGTGCTCTACCGTATGAACGCGCAGTCAAACCAGCTTGAATACGCCTTCAAGCGCGCCGGTGTGCCGTACCGTATCATCGGCGGCACACGCTTCTTTGACCGCGCCGAGGTCAAGGACGTGCTGGCGTATATGAACGTTATCGCCGTACCCGAGGACGAGCTGCGCCTGAGCAGAATCATCAACTCTCCGCCGCGCGGCATCGGCGAGCGCAGCATGGAGACTGCAAGGGAGATTGCGGCGCGTGAGGGCATATCGACCTACAGCGTTCTTGAGCACGCGGACAAATATCCCGAGCTCAGCCGACCCGCCCTGCGTATGCGTCAGTTTGCGTCCATGATGAACGAGCTGCGCGATTTCGCCTCAAAGAATACGCCGGACGCGCTGCTTGACGAGCTGCTTGAAAAGACCGGCTATCTCAAGGCGCTTGAGGAAAAGCACACCGTCGAGGACACCGCCCGTGCCGAGAACGTGCGCGAGATAAAGACCAGCATCATAAGCTACATGAAAGAGTCCGGCGACCAGACGCTTGAGGGCTTCCTCGCGGATGTCGCGCTCTATACCGACCTTGATAACTATGATAAGGACTCCGACAGCGTTGTGATGATGACGATGCACAGCGCCAAGGGGCTTGAGTTCCCGACCGTGTTCATCGTCGGCATGGAGGAAGGCATCTTCCCCGGCATGAAGGCCATCGGTGAGCCTGAGGAAATGGAGGAGGAGCGCCGTCTCTGCTACGTTGCGATAACCCGCGCCATGCGCCAGCTACATATCGTCTGCGCGCGGCAGAGAATGCTGTTCGGCAGGACTACGGCAAATAAGCCATCCCGCTTTGTCGAGGAGATACCCGAGGAGCATATAGATAAGCACCTTGCCCACCGTCAGAGAAGCACGGAGCACCGCACCGAGAGCGGCGCTGCAAGGAGCCGTTATCCCTCGGCGCGTCAGTACGGCATGAGCGCCCCCGCGCACAGACCTACCCCGCCCGCGGCTCCCGCCGCGCAGAAGGCGGCAGTCCCGGCGTTTGAGGTAGGCGACCGCATCGTGCATCAGGCTTTCGGTCCGGGGCGACTCGTGAAAATGTCCCCCATGGGCGGCGACTTCCTGATTGAGATCAGCTTCGACTCCGGCAGCGTGAAAAAGCTCATGCTCCGCGCCGCCGCAGCCCATATGAAAAAAGAATGATTTGCGCAGGGCTTTTGGTCCTGAGTTAGAGTGACATGACAGACAAAAAGAATTTCTTCGGGCATCTTGCCCTGTGGGGGACGGCCTTCATCTGGGGCACCTCCTTCGTAATCATGAAAGAGGCGCTCGACTCCATCGGTACGATGTGGGTCTTGGCGCTGCGCTTCATCATTGCGGCGGCACTGCTCCTTTTCGCGGCGAGAAAGCGGCTGAAAAAGCTTGGCCGCGCGAGGCTTCGCAGCGGAATTATCCTCGGCATATGCCTCTCGGCGGCGTATATCTTCCAGACCTACGGACTCAAATATACTACCCCCGGCAAAAACGCCTTTCTCTCGGCGACCTACTGCGTGTACGTCCCCTTCATGCTCTGGGGCATATATAAGCGCCGCCCCGGCAGTGCCAATATTATTGCCGCCCTGATGTGTCTTTGCGGCGTTGGGCTCGTGTCGGTAAACGGCGCCACCGCCATCAATATCGGAGACGCACTCACGATAGTCTGCGGACTGTTCTATGCGCTGCAAATAATTATGACCGAGCGCTTTATCGGGGACTGTGACGCGCTCTCCCTCACCGGCATCGAGTTCGGCACGGCGGCGGTCATATGCCTTATCGGTGCGCTGATTTTTGAGCCGGTTCCCACGGGGCTCAGCCTCGAAACATGGGGGAGCCTTGCCTACCTCGGCGTGATGTGTACCGCGGTCTGCTTCTTCCTGCAAACCTGGGGAATGAGCTACACCGCCTCATCTACGGCGGCGGTCATCATGACCTTTGAGTCGGTGTTCGCAATTATCATCTCCGTGATATTCTACGGAGAGCCGGTCACGCTCAAGCTTGCCTGCGGCTTCGTGCTCATAATCGTCTCGGTCATCATCTCCGAGCGCGCCCCGCTGAAGTTTAAGAAAAAAGCATAGGCTTTATTTATCCGGCAAAAGCTCCATATCCTGCGGCAATGGGATATGGAGCTTTTCGTAGCGCGGCGATATATAGTGCTTGACGTAGTCCTTGATTTTTGATTATAATAATTCACGGCGGTCAGGCGCTTAGTTAATAATATGGATTTCAAATCCACGCTGCGAGCAGCGGCCTGCGGCGCGTGTTATCACATAAATTGAAGGGGAAAAGCAATGGATAAGCATGAATTGACGGAGCTTTTGTATCATGTGGCAGACGGCAGCCTCAGCCCGGACGACGCGGCGCTGAAGCTCAAGATGCAGCCGTTTCAGGAGATAGGCGAATACGCAAAGGTAGATTTCCATCGCGGCATACGTCAGGGTGTGCCCGAGGTCATATACGGAGCGGGCAAGGCGAAGGAGCATATTCTGGGCATCGCCAGAGCCATGGTAAATAACGGTCAGGAGACCGTCCTGATTACGAGACTTGAGGAGGATGCGGCGGAGCTTATCAAGACAGAGCTTCCCCTTGAGTATAACAGCATGGCGCGCATCGGCATTATCGGTAAAATGCCGGAGCCGAGCGGCAAGGGTCGTATAGTTATCGCCACCGGCGGCACGAGCGATATCCCGGTCGCCGAGGAGGCGGCCAAGACCGCAGAGGCTCTCGGCAACGACGTGCTGCGCCTCTATGACGTGGGCGTTTCCGGAATTCACCGCCTGCTGTCGAATATGGATACCGTCATGAGCGCCCGCGTTATTATCGCGGTTGCGGGCATGGAGGGGGCTTTGCCCTCCGTAATCGGCGGTTTGGTCGATTGCCCGGTCATCGCCGTTCCTACGAGCGTCGGCTATGGCGCAAGCTTCGGCGGCGTTGCGGCGCTTTTGAGTATGCTCAACTCCTGCGCAAGCGGAATGTCCGTTGTGAACATTGATAACGGCTTCGGCGCAGGCTACCTTGCCAGTATGATAAATCATCTTGACTGAAATGAAGCTTGAAGATTTTTTCGCCGAGCATAATAAGCTTGCTCTGGCCTTCTCCGGCGGCGCGGACTCAGCCTTTTTATTGTATTATGCTGTGCGCTGCGGCGCGGATGCTGCGCCCTTCTTTATAAAATCCCAGTTTCAGCCGGAGTTTGAGCGCCGGGACGCAATGCGCCTTGCCGATGAGCTGGGTGTGCGGCTGCGCGAGATAGATATTGATGTTTTGCAGCTTCCCGAGCTCAGCGATAATCCCGCAAACCGCTGCTATTACTGCAAGCGCCATATTATGAGCGAGATACGCGCCGCCGCTGCCAAAGAGGGCTATGATACCGTCATTGACGGCACAAACGCCAGTGACGACGGCGAGGACAGACCGGGCATGAAAGTCCTTTCGGAGGAGAATATTCTCTCCCCGCTTCGTATCTGCAAGCTCACCAAGGCCGACGTTCGCCGTATGTCGCGTGCGGCGGGGCTTTTTACATGGAATAAGCCTGCCTATGCCTGCCTTGCCACCAGAATTCCGACAGGGGAGAAGATAAGCGCCGAAAAGCTACACGCCGTCGAGATGAGTGAAGACTATCTTTTTTCACTCGGCTACAGTGATTTTCGTGTCCGTCTGCGCGAGGGCGGAGCACTCCTGCAATTTACGGCAAAGCAGCGGGAAAAAGCCGAAAACGAGATAAAAATAATAGAAAACGGGCTTAAAGAGTATTTTGATGTTATAAAAATCGACTCGAAGGCGAGGGATGAGAGCATATGAAAAGCTTATATATTGACTGTGCCATGGGCTGCGCCGGGGATATGCTGACTGCGGCGCTCTTAGAGCTCCATCCAGCGCCCGAGGATTTTCTTCGCCGCATGAACGCGGTCTTTTGCAATAAGCTCCGGATAAGCGCAGCGCCGGACTCAAAATGCGGCATAGCTGGGACTCATGTCACAGTTCTCGTTGACGGAGACGAGGAAGGGGAGACAGAGCGGCACAGCCATAAGCATACGAGCGTTCGGGAAATAATGAGCTTTATTGACGGCGTGAGCCTGCCCGAAAAGGTCAGAGAAGACGCAAAAAGCGTGTATGGTATTATTGCCGAGGCGGAGAGGAGGGTACATGGGCAGCCGATGGAGAATATCCACTTCCATGAGCTTGGTTCGCTCGATGCGTTGGCGGATGTTCTGAGCGTGTGCGAGCTGCTTTACGAGCTTGCGCCCGAGCTTGTTCTTGCCTCTCCCGTGAATGTCGGCTCCGGCTTTGTCCGCTGTGCGCACGGCGTTCTGCCCGTGCCCGCCCCGGCGACAGAGCTTATTCTGAGCGGAGTGCCGACGTATTCTGGCGAGATAAAGAGTGAGCTGTGTACGCCGACGGGCGCGGCGCTTTTGAAGCATTTTGCGTCTGATTTTGTTCGCCGCCCGATTTTGAAGGTTGAGAAAGTCGGTTATGGCACCGGAAAAAAGGATTTTCCCACGGCGAACATAGTCCGGGCGCTCCTCGGTGAGACGGAGAACGAGAGCGAAAAAGTCATTGAGCTTGCCTGCAATCTGGACGATATGAGCCCCGAGGCGCTTGCCTTTGCGATGGAGGAGCTTTTTTCGCTCGGCGCGCTCGATGTGTATTTTACGAGCATCGGCATGAAAAAGAGCAGACCGGGCGTGATGCTGACCTGTATGTGCCGTGAAGCACAGCGCGATGAAATGCTCCGCTGCATCTTCAAGAATACCGCGACTCTCGGCGTTCGGGAATATAGCTGTCAGCGCTATACCCTGAAGCGCCGTGAAAAAAGCCTCGAGACGGAATTCGGCGCGGTCCGCGTAAAATGCGCCGAGGGCTACGGCGTAAGGCGCGAAAAGGCGGAATATGAGGATCTTGCCCGCCTCGCCCGTGAGCACGGGCGCAGTCTGGACGAGATACGCCGTGCAGTCAATAGGGCTGAGTTAGTTTAATACTTGCAAACGAGCACATGACGCATCATGTGCTCGTTTGTTGTGAGGTCAAAATCGGCAGCGCAAGAAGCTTCCGCCTTTAGGGGAAAGCAGCTCGAAGGGGGAGATGGATGCGCCGGCGCTTGATATGGAGCAAGGGCAGACCTTGCTGCGATTCGAATCCTTGAATACTCAGCCCATTCATGCTATGATAAAAACCATATAGCAGCTATATGGTCAAGGAGCATTATATGAACAACTATTTCTCTATCGGTGAGCTGTCAAAGCATCAGAATATTTCGCGTCAAACCCTGATATTTTATGATAAAATCGGGCTTTTCCGTCCCGCATATGTTGACCCCGATAACGGATACCGCTACTACAGCGCCTCCCAGCTTGATTATCTGGACACGATTTGCATAATGAAAAAAGCGGGCTTTTCCCTTGAGGAGATAAAAGCCCACATGAAAAGCTACACGCTCGACTCGTCTCTTGCCGCAATGCGCAAGCAGCTCAGCATTATCGAGCAGCAGATACATGAATTGCAGCTTATAAGAAGCCGTCTTGAGCACCGCTGCGCTCAGCTTGAGCGATCGGCGGATATCGGCAGGAGCAGCGAGGTGAGCGTTGAGCAGGTCAAGGCGCGGTACATTCTTCTTCAGCAGGTCGCCCCGCCCTATACGCTCGACATGGTCAGCATAGCGACAAAGCAGTGCTTTGTGCGCTCGTTCAGGGAGCATTTGCCCGTTTTCTTTCAAAGCGGCGCAATAGTGCCCTTGGAGCGTATTCAGGAGGGGCGATACACGGAGGCGTCATATGCCTTCCTGCCCATTGAAAACAGCGCCGCCAAGGGCATTGTCGAGCTGCCCGCCGGGAGATGCGTGATAACATACCATACGGGCGATTATCTTTCAATCGGCAGCTCATATGAGAGAATACTCGAGTATTGCTGCTTGAATAAGCTGAAAATTATATCAAATTCCTATGAATTTGCGATAAACGACTATCTTTCCACCGGAAATGAAGCCGAATATATCACAAAAATAATGTTCTACGTTGAGTAAAAGCGCCGATATAGGCGGCTCAACGGTCAATTTCTATGCTGCCGCCGTTGGACAAATCGCGCCCATCGAGCAGTAAAAGCTTTTCCGCCAGAAGCCGCGAAAAGCCCCCGATTATTGCCGAGGATGCTATAAGCTCCTCGGTATTATTAACGGCAAGCTCGGTTTCCTTGTCGTGGTCAAGGAGCCTTGCACTCGCAAGACGCACCTGCTCGACAAAATATCCCGCTGAATTCTGGTGCCACAGGGCATAGCTCTCATATCGTTCGCGCAGCTCATCCTCGCTAAGTCCTATGGGGATGAGCCTTTGCACCATAGCAATGCTGAGACTTTGCTTGAGCGTACAAATCATGATAAGATAGGCGATATGAACGCGAAAATACTTCTTTTTCACGGGCTCCGGCATGATCTTAGTCCGCACATAGTTATTTATTGTGGCGGCGGTGACAACCTGCTCCTCCTTGAGCTCCGGCGGCATATAGTCAAGGTATTGCTTGAGAAGCTGCACCACCTGCTCCATATACAGCCCGAAGTCGGGAATATCCTCCCAAGCGGGGAGACGAAAGCGCTCCAGAAACTTCTCCCAGCGCCGCAGCTTGCCTGCTATAAGTGCCTTATCATATCCCATGGCGTCAACCTCCTATTTCATAATCTTGATTATAACATCAAATCAAGCGCTTGTAAACATTTTTGAATTAAATACTGCTTGACTTAATGATATACATATGCTAATCTAATACCAAGCATTAGATACTAAGGAGAAAAATATTATGTATATCATAATGACTGACACCTCGGCTAATCTCGAACCGGCGGAGCTTAAAAAGTGGGAGCTTGAGACTCTGCCCCTGACATATATGGTAAACGGCGAAAAGCCCATTGATTCCGGAGACACAGGCTTTGACGGCCCGGCGTTTTATAATGCGATGAGAAACGGGGCGAAGGTCGTTACCTCGCAGGTCACTCCGCAGACCTATATTGACGCTATGATGCCGTTTCTTGAGGCGGGACAGGATGTCCTTTTTGTCGGTATGTCCTCGGGCATCAGCGGCTCGTATAACTCCGCTATGATGGCGGCGGCGCAGCTCATTGAGGAGTTTCCGGAGAGAAAAATCTGCACGGTAGATACTCTTTCCGCTTCCCTCGGCGAGGGGCTTCTGGCTGTTAAGGCGGCGCAAAATCGGCGTGACGGCATGGGAATTGAGGAAAATGCCGCCGAGCTTGACAGCCTCCGCTATAATATGTGCCAGGTCTTTACCGTGGACGATTTGAAATATCTTCGCGGTACGGGCAGACTTTCGAGCGTCAAGGCGGCGATTGCTACCGTTTTGAACATAAAGCCCATTCTCAAGGGTGACGACGAGGGCAAAATCGTCTGCTTTGAAAAGACCCGCGGCAGAAAGAACGCCATTAAGGCGCTGGCGGAGCAGTATGACGAGATGGTGCGCGAGCCGTATAATCAGTGCATCGGCATAGCCCATGCCGACTGTCCGGACGAGGCGCAGGAGCTTATAAACCTGCTCAACAGGAACAATCCTCCGCATGAGATAATGACCGTGTGCTATGAGCCGGTTACGGGCTCTCATGTCGGTCCCGGTACTCTGGCTCTGTTCTTCCTCGGCTCGGAAGAGTTCAGAACTAAATGATTATATATTGATTATATATATCGAAACAGCGAGACTGAATTTTCAGCCTCGCTGTTTTTGTAATTATATCAGCCCCAAGCGCTGTACCAGGCGCTGTAGTCCTTGTTTGCGTTCTCCCAGCCGGAGTTCGGGTCAAGCTTACTGAGAACGCGCTTATAGCCCTCGTTGTCCTCGGGGTAGGGGGTGGGCTTATAGTCGTTGTAGCCTACGCCGCCGCTCATATTGGAGCTGACGCAGCAGGGGATGACGTCATAGCCCTCGGTGCTGAGGCTGCCGTCAATGTCGCGCTTTATCGTGACCTGTACTATCGCGGTGTCCTGATCTGTCGGCTGAGTGTTGCCGCCGAAGCTCCAGTTGCCGACGCTGTACATGATGATGCCGCCGTTATACTCGACGATGGGGCCGAGCACATGGGGATGCGAGCCGTAGATGAGATCCGCGCCCGCGTCAATGCAGGCCTCGGCCAGGTCTATCATCTTCTGAGAGGGCTTATAATAAAGCTCCTTGCCCCAGTGGAAGGCCATGACGATATATTCCGCGCCGTCCGCCTTCATCTGACTTATCGCGTTCAGACATTCCTCGGTCGTCGGAACAAAGAGCCCATCGGCGATATTAAAGCCGCAGTAAACGCCGATTTTAATGCCGCTTTTGGTGCTAATGACCTGCGCCTGACCGACCTTGCCGTAGGGCAGACCTGCGTTATCAAGAGTTGCGTATGTATCCTCCGCGCCCTTGTCGCCGAAATCCTTGAAGTGGTTGTTAGCGGTGGTGACAAAATCGACGCCGCCCTCAAGCAGAATATTCACATATGCCGTCGGTGCGCGGAAATAGAAGGTGGGGTAGCCTACCGGGGGGAGATTTCTGTCTGAGAAGGTACACTCAAGGTTTGCAAAGGTGTACTCATCGTCGGAGAAATACTGCACGGTATTTGCAAAGGGATAGGCGTAATCGTCACCGACCTTATTGAAATAGTCCTGCGTGTTCTGGTGCGGGGCGAGGGTGCAGTCGCCGATAAAGGACAGGGTGAAGTGTTCCGGCGTGGGCTCCGGGGTCGGAGTCGGGGTAGGCTCCGGCGTCGCCTCAGGCTGCACGGGTGTAGCCTCGGCAGCGGGAGTCTCGTCCGGGAGCTTTACGGCGGGGTCATACTCGGGCTGCGAGATGCGCGCCAAAAGCGTAAACCAGAAAACCACAAGCAAAATCGTCAGTAAGCCTACATTTATAAAAATCTTCTTCATTTTCTAACCTCTAACTAAAATCGAGCAAAGCTAATATATTATAATTAAATTTCGACAATAAAGCAAGCCCATTATGCCCGTATTTTGCGATTTAATAACTTAAGATTTTTGCGCTGTGTCGGATAAGCTTATGCGCAATGAGCGCAAAAAATGCGCCCCGGTTGCCCGGGGCGCGGCGCTAAGGAAAGGGATAAGGTAGGTTATATTATATTAGTTGCATAAATTACAGCAGGCCGCCTATCTTGATGAAGAGAGGTGCGAAAACGAGGGAAACAACGGTCATAAGCTTAATGAGTATGTTGATGGAGGGGCCGGAGGTATCCTTGAACGGGTCGCCAACGGTGTCGCCGACGACGGCTGCCTTGTGAGCATCGGAGCCCTTACCGCCGTTGTGACCGCCCTCAATGTACTTCTTTGCGTTGTCCCATGCGCCGCCGGCGTTGGACATATAGATGGCAAGAAGAACGCCGGTTACGAGGGAGCCGGCAAGCAGACCGCCGAGAGCGGCAGGTCCGAGCAGGATGCCGACGAGCAGGGGAACGATAACGGCCATGAGACCGGGAACTATCATCTCATGCAGAGCTGCACGGGTGGAGATGGAGACACAGGAGCTGTAGTCAGGCTTTGCCTTACCCTGAAGGATGCCGGGGATCTCGCGGAACTGACGGCGAACCTCTTCGATCATCTTGTAGGCTGCCTTGGAGACGGACTCCATGGTCAGAGCGGAGAAGGCGAAGGGAAGCATACCGCCGATAAGAAGACCGATAACAACGTTCGGGTCGAGAAGGTCTATCGCGTTGAGCTGAACCTCGGTAGCGTAGGAGACGAAGAGAGCCAGAGCGGTGAGAGCGGCGGAGCCGATTGCAAAGCCCTTGCCCATTGCGGCGGTGGTGTTGCCGACTGCGTCAAGCTTGTCGGTAATCTCGCGGACGCTGGGGTCAAGACCGCTCATCTCGGCGATACCGCCGGAGTTATCGGCGATGGGACCGTATGCGTCAACGGCGACGGTGATGCCGGTGGTGGCAAGCATACCGACGGCTGCAAGAGCGATACCGTAGAGGTTATCGGTGACCTTGTAGGAAACGAAGATGCCGACGGAGATAAGGACGATGGGAACCCATGTGCTCATCATGCCGACTGCAACACCGGATATGATGGTGGTGGCGGAGCCGGTCTCGGATTGGGCTGCGATGCGCTTGACGGAATTGTAATCATCGGAGGTGTAGACCTCGGTGACAAAGCCGATCACCAAACCAACGATAAGACCGGCAATGATGGACAGCGCATAGTAAATCTTGTCAAAGAATACATAGCTCAGGACGATGGACAGAACCGCAACGATGGCTGCGGAGACATAGGAGCCGGTCTTGAGCGCCTTGTGCGGGTTGGAGTTATCCTTCCCGCGGACAAAGAAGGTCGCAATGACGGAGGCGAGGATACCGACTGCGGCGATGACGAGGGGGAAGATGGCACCGGCACCGGTGAACAGTCCCTGAACGGAAACGCCGAGAGTCAGAGCGGAGACGAGAGCGCCGACGTAGGACTCAAAGAGGTCTGCGCCCATACCGGCAACGTCGCCGACGTTGTCACCGACGTTATCGGCGATAACTGCGGGGTTGCGGGGGTCGTCCTCGGGGATACCGGCCTCGACCTTGCCGACGAGGTCAGCGCCGACGTCAGCAGCCTTGGTATAAATACCGCCGCCGACACGGGCGAAGAGGGCGATGGAGGAGGCACCGAGGGAGAAGCCGAAGAGAATGTTGTAGTTGCCGGTGATTATGTAGATAAGGCTGCATCCGAGCAGACCCAGACCGACAACGCACATGCCCATGACGGAGCCACCGGAGAAGGCGACGCTCAGAGCTTTGTTCATGCCGCCGGTGAGCGCGGCGTTTGCGGTACGGACGTTTGCCTTGGTGGCGACGCGCATACCGAAGAAGCCGGCGAGAATGGAGAACAGCGCGCCGATTACGAAGCAGAGCGCAGTGCCGAAGTCGATGAAGATGGCGATAAGCGCGAACAGGACGACGATGAATATCGCAAGTATCTTGTATTCCGCGCGGAGAAATGCGCTTGCGCCCTCAGCGATGGCGGCGGCGATTTCCTGCATACGGCTGTTGCCGGGGTCGCACTTGTTGACGAAGCGAGCTTTGTAGAGCGCGAAGAGCAGAGCAATCGCTGCAAGTACAGGGGCAAGCCAAAGTATCTTTTCCATTTTGAGTTCTCTCCTGTGTTTTTGAAGTTTTGCCGGGGTATCTTACGTTTGTGTATTTTAACCTATAAACAGCTTTTTTTCAAGGCTGTTGACACTCTGAATTTTGCAGTTTGACGAATTTCGGCTAAAACGCTGAATTGTCATTCCAATTTTAGTACGATATAGTCATATTCCACAAAAATTCAGGCCTATATTACGCCGGGTTTTCAGACAAAATGCGGTTTGTGTCAAAAAACACTTGCAATAATCTCAGCGAAAGGCGTGAATGACAAATTATGCACATTTTTTAACGCAGTTTTATTCGGCACAATCGACAAATAAACGGCGTATAACTCGGCGCAATGCCCTCCGGGCGCGACATGAGGCGGGGATTGTCTATGGAAGCGCGACAATTTATACTTGGAATTATCCGCAATTCAAGTTATAATAATATGAAATGAAAATGAGCTGTGTCCTGCTGTATAGGCGCGGCTTTACGGAGGCTTTGCTTCATGAACGACAGAGAGAAAAAATTCATACCTGAGCTGGATGTGTATCTTTTCAACACCGGAAGCGCGCGCAAGGCGTGGCTGTGCTTCGGCTGCCGCTATATCCCGGAGCTTCGGGCGCACCGCTTTATGCTCTGGGCGCCGAATGCGCGCAGGGTAAGTCTTGTCGGCGACTTTAACGGCTGGGACCGCGAGGCGACGCCGATGGAGCCTATAGAGGGCGGGGTATGGGTATGCTTCGTCAAGGGGCTTTCCGTCGGGGCGCTTTATAAGTTCTGCGTGCTCGGAGCGGACGGGCGTGAGCTTTTGAAGTCCGACCCCTTTGCGGCATGGGGAGAGCACGGCGAGAACACCGCCTCCCGCGTCTGGGACGGCGGGAAGTACAGGTGGACGGACGAGGGCTATATGTCGCGCCGCGCCGAGCGTGAATTTATGCGCGAGCCGATGAGCATATACGAGGTGCATCCCGGCTCATGGCGTGAGCTCGGCGGCAAAAAGCCCGGATACCGTGAGCTTGCCGATTCCCTTGCCGTCTACTGCAAGCACATGGGCTTTACGCACGTTGAGCTTATGCCCGTCACCGAGTACCCATATGACGGGAGCTGGGGCTATCAGGTCACGGGCTACTATGCGCCGACCTCGCGCTACGGTGACCCGGACGACTTTAAGTATCTTGTCGATAAGCTCCACCGCAGCGGCATCGGCGTTATTATGGACTGGGTACCGGCGCATTTCCCGCGTGATGAGCACGGACTGAGCATGTTTGACGGTACACCGCTTTATGAGTGCAAGGAGCGCCGCATGGCGGAGCACCCGGAGTGGGGTACGCTCGTATTTGACTACGCCTCGACGCAGGTGCAGAGCTTCCTTGTGTCCTCGGCCTGCAAGTTCTTTGAGGATTATCATATCGACGGTATTCGCGTGGACGCGGTCAGCTCGATGCTGTACCTCGATTACGGCCGCCGCCCCGGCGAGTTTACGCCGAACAAAAACGGCGGGAACATAAATCTTGATGCAGTCGCATTTTTGCAGAAGCTCAATTCGACCGTGCTCGTAAACTACCCCGGCGCCGTGACCATTGCCGAGGAATCGACCGCATTCCCGAGGATAAGCGCGCCGCCCGAGGACGGCGGACTCGGCTTTTGCTTCAAGTGGGACATGGGCTTTATGCATGATACCCTGGATTATATGTCGATGGACCCGCTCTACCGCAGTCATCATCACGACAAGCTTACTTTTTCGATGATGTATGCCTTTGCGGAAAACTATGTGCTTGCATATTCGCATGACGAGGTCGTACACTGCAAGAGGTCGATGATAGACAAGATGTTCGGCGACTATGACCAGAAGTTCAATTCGCTGCGCGCACTCTACGGCTATCAGTTTGCGCATCCCGGCAAGAAGCTCATATTCATGGGCGGGGAGTTCGGTCAGTTTATCGAATGGAACTGGCAGCAGGGGCTTGACTGGCTGCTGCTGGATTATCCGCGCCATGAGCAGCTTCGGCAGTATTACCGTGCGCTCAATAAAATCTATACCTCCACGCCTGCCATGTACGGGCGCGACCACGGCTGGGACGGCTTTAAGTGGCTCAACGTGGACGACAGGGAGCGCAGCTCCATTGCCTTTATGCGTATGGAGCCGGACGCGGAGAAGGGCGCGTATCTTGTCTGCGCCTGCAACTTTACGCCCGTCAGATACGATGATTTTCAGATTGCTCTGCCCGTTGCGGGTACGCTCAAGGAAATACTCAACAGCGACGATGAGCGCTTCGGCGGCAGCGGCGTGAAAAATCCCGGCGCTGTGCGATCGCATAAGGTAGCGTTTTTGGATATGCAGCACTCCGCAAGGATAGTCCTCCCGCCGATGAGCTGCGTGTACTATGAGTTCAGACCGAGAAAAAATAATAATAATATAAATAAATGATATATATATTACTACGAAAGGAAGTAGGCTATGAAGAAGGAATTTCGTGAAATGCTGCGGGAAAAAGGGCTGTCCGATCTGCCGAACGTTCTGCTTGCCGCGGCGGAGTGCGCTCCGCTGAGCAAGACCGGCGGACTTGCGGACGTTGTCGGCACTCTGCCGAAGTCGCTTGCCGCTCTCGGCATCGACGGGCGAGTTATAACGCCATATCACCGCGTTATAAAGGATAAATACGGCGACCGGGTCAAGCATATGTTTGATTTTTACTGCACGCTCGGCTGGAGGCAGGCATATGTCGGAGTCGAAAAGCTCGTGCTTGACGGCGTGACGATATACCTCATAGACAATGAGCAGTATTTCGGCGATAAGATATACCGCGGCGGACAGGCCGAGGGCGAGCAATACGCATTCTTCTGCCGCGCCGTGCTCGACTGTATCCCCAATCTCGACTTTACGCCCCAGATACTTCACTGCAACGACTGGCACACCGCAATGCTGCCGATGCTTGCAAAGACCCAGTATCAGGGCGGTATGCAGGAAAAGCTCAAGTTTTTGCTGACGATACATAATATCGCCTTCCAGGGCAAGTTCGGCTTTGACTATGTTCAGGATCTTCTTGATGTCGATAGCCGCTACTATACGCCGGAATTCATGGAGCTCAACGGCTGTGCGGACTTTCTCAAGGCAGGCTGCGTATTTGCAGACCGCATAAACACCGTCAGCCCCAGCTACGCCTCGGAGATAAAAATGCCATATTACGCCGAGGGGCTTGAGGGCATCCTGAACGCCCGCAGCGCCGAGCTTTCGGGCATTATTAACGGCATTGACAAAAAGGTATTCAATCCCCATTCCGATAAGCTCCTCCCCGCAAGCTACGACAGGGGACACCTCAAGGGCAAGGCCGTGTGCAAGGCGGAGCTTCAAAAGAGAATGGGACTTCAGCAGCGCCCCGAGGTGCCGCTGTTTGCAATGGTCACGCGCATGACCGAGCAGAAGGGCTTTGACCTTGTCGCCTGCATACTGGACGATCTCATGCAGCGCGAGGACATTCAGTTTATGCTCCTCGGCAGCGGCGACGAGAGCTTTGAAAACTTTATGCGTGCGGCGGAGTACCGCTATAAGGGGAGACTCTGCGCCTATATCGGCTACAGTGAGGAGCTTAGCCATCTTGTCTACGCGGCAAGCGACTTCCTCCTTATGCCCTCGCGCTTTGAGCCCTGCGGTCTGAGCCAGATGATAGCGATGCGCTACGGCTCACTCCCGATAGTGCGCGAAACCGGCGGTCTGCGCGACACGGTCACGCCCTATAACCGCTTCACCGGTGAGGGCAACGGCTTCTCGTTTGCAAACTACGACGCATGGGAGCTGCGCGACGCGATACGTCTCGCGCTTAGCTGCTGGGGTGACAAGGAAATTATGCATGGGCTTATTGACCACGCGATGAAGACCGACTTCGGCTTTGAAAAATCTGCACAGGAGTACGCAAGGCTTTATATATGGATGCTGTAATAGAGACAGAGAACGAAAAAGAATTTGATATTTTCTTCGGCGGCACTTATACCGAGTGCTGGAGCGCGGACTACAGCCTTGCCGTGCGCTACAGCGATCGCCGCCGGGTAAGGGCAAGGCGGGACGAGAATTATAAATGGCGCGCCGTCGGCGGGGACGAGGAGCTCTGCGCGGCGCTTGAGAGCGATAGCTGTCCTGCGGCGATGCGGGAGTATTTTAACACGGCGGCAACGGTGTATGCCGCGGCGCGGGACTGCGTCGAGCGCGGTCTGCCGCTGGATCGTCTGCGCGAGTGTCTGCCCGAGCAGAAAAGCGCATACGCGGCCGCGGAGCTTATGCGTCTGCTGATGGACGATTGCGGGATGAAGCTTGACTTTGCGCTTGAGATATGCGCCGGCTGCTGCACTGACTGCCGCATGGAGCATACGGATGAGGCGGAGCTGATGCCGTATCAGCCGCGCACGGCGCATCTTATAACCGTACTGCGCGAGGCGGCAAGGACGCATATAGAGGCGCTGCACGATACGCGGAGCATCAGGTTTCGCTGTCCCGGCGGCGCTCTGCGCGAGGGCGAGGAGCTGAGACTGGGCTTTAGACTCGGTGCCGGTGCGATAAACGGCGCGGCGCTTATTCTCTACGGCGACGACTTTGAGCGGGAGTACCCGGCGGAGCGGGCGGGTGATATGTATTCTGCGTATATTTCCCCGGAAAAGCCCGCCGCACTCTGGTATTGCTTCCGGCTCGATACCGCAGAGGGCGCGCTCTGGCTTTGCCCGGATGAAAGCGGCTGTCACTCAAGGCTGTGTACCGAGCGCGGAGAGGGCTTCCGGCTGACGGTTTTCTGCCGCGATTTTGAAACGCCCGCATGGTTTCGGCGCAGCGTGATGTATCAGATTTTCCCCGACAGATTTGCGTTTTCGGACGATGATACGGCGCGAAGCGGCGTAGAGTATCATAAAAGACTCGGCCAGACACCGGAGCTGCACAAGAGCCTTGACGAGCCTGTGCGCTATCTGCCGCGTGAGTTTGAAAGCGCGTATTCACCCGATGACTTTTACGGCGGGACGCTGCGCGGCATCGAGCTGAAGCTTCCGTATCTCAAGGCGCTCGGCATCGGGTGCATATATCTAAATCCCATCGTCGAGGCGCGCTCAAACCACCGCTACGACAGCTCCGATTATCTCAAGGCAGACCCGATTTTGGGCACGAATGAGGATTTTGAGCGGCTTTGCGAGGCGGCGCGCGCCATGGATATCCGCATAATGCTTGACGGCGTGTATTCGCATACCGGGGCGGACAGCGTATATTTTAACCGTAACGGCGCATATCCCGACCTCGGCGCCTGTCAGGGCGAGAGCTCGCCATATTACAAGTGGTATGATTTCCACCATTTCCCGGACGATTACCGCTGCTGGTGGGGCTTTAAGGACCTTCCCGAGGTCAACGAGCATAACGCCGAGTGGCAGGACTTCGTGATAAGCGGCGAAAACAGCGTAGTCAAGACATGGCTGCGGCGCGGCGCCTGCGGCTGGCGGCTGGACGTTGCCGACGAGCTGCCCGACGATACGCTTGCCGAGATAAGAGCCGCGACAAAGAGCGTCGAGCCTGACGCGCCGGTGCTCGGCGAGGTATGGGAGGACGCGGTCATCAAGGAAAGCTACGGCGGACGCAGAAATTATGCGCTCGGCTATTCGCTCGACTCGGTGATGAATTATCCCTTCAGAGCTGCGGCGCTCGATTTTATTCATGGGCGTATAGATGCTTTTGCTCTGCGCGATTTTCTCGGCTCACAGCAGCAGAACTACCCCGCGCCGATGTATTATTCGCTTATGAATCTTCTCGGCACGCATGACACCGACCGCATACGCACCGCGCTTGCGACCGATGTTAATATACGGGCCCTGCGCCGCGAGGAGCAGCTAAAGCTCAGCTTTGACGAGGAGTCACTGCGTCTTGCCCTGGAGCGCGAAAGGCTTTGTGCCGTGCTGCAATTTGCTGTGCCCGGTGTGCCGAGTATATATTACGGCGACGAGCAGGGGATGTGCGGCGTGGGCGACCCCTTTAACCGTCAGCCCTTCCGTGAAGGCGAGACGGAGCTGCATGATTTTTACGCAGAGCTTGCAGGGCTGAGAAACGAAAACCCCGCGCTCTCAACGGGCGAGGCCGTGTTCATGGCATATGACGCGGATATTCTTCTTATCCTGAGATATATTCGCGGCGGGATAGATCACTTCGGTGAGAAGGCGGAAAACGGAGCGTTTCTCGCCGTGATAAACAGGGGAGAGGCAAAGCACTATGAGCTATGCTGCCCGGAGGAGTACGATTTCGGCGCGTTCAAGGGCTTTGCGGAGGCAAAAAGCGCAAAAATCATAAAAATATAAGAATACGGAGGTAAGAGTATGAGCGTGAAAAAGCTTGGCTTCGGCATGATGCGCCTGCCGCTTTTGGATAAAAACGACGAGGGCAGCATCGACATCGAGCTTACGAAGAAAATGGTAGACGCATTTTTGGAGCGCGGCTTCACCTATTTTGACACGGCATGGATGTACTGTGATTTCAAAAGCGAGGAGGCGGTCAAGGCGGCGCTGGTTGACCGTCATGCGCGTGACAGCTTTACTCTTACGACAAAGCTTCACGCATCCTATGTCCACAGCCTTGAGGACAGGGACAAAATCTTTAACGAGCAGCGCCGCAAGACCGGAGTCGAATACTTTGACTACTATCTTCTGCATGACGTGAATGTCCACAGCATCGAGACTTACCGGCGCTATGACTGCTACGAGTGGCTCAAGGCGAAGAAGGCGGAGGGACTTGTGCGGCATATCGCCTTCTCCTTCCATGACGGGGCGGATTTTCTGGACGAGGTGCTGACCGAGTGGCCGGAGATAGAATATGTTCAGCTCCAGCTCAACTATCTTGACTGGGACAGTGCCGGTGTACAGTCGCGCCGCTGTTACGAGACGGCGGTAAAGCACGGGAAAAAGGTCATAGTCATGGAGCCGGTAAAGGGCGGTACGCTTGCAAAGCTCCCCGAGGGCGTTGAAAAAATGCTCCGTGCCTACGCGCCCGAGGCCTCGCCTGCTTCGTGGGCGATACGCTTTGCGGCAAGCTGCCCCGAGGTGTTCATGGTGCTCAGCGGCATGAGCGATATGGCGCAGATGCTTGATAACACCGGCTATATGCAGGACTTCAAGCCTCTGAACGACGCGGAGAGAGCCATTATAAAATCGGCGGTGGACGCGATAAACGCGAATATCGCCATACCCTGCACCGGCTGCTCCTACTGCACTGAGGGCTGCCCGATGAATATCGCCATCCCCAGGTATTTCTCCCTATATAACGCGGAGATGCAGGAGAGCAAGGACAAGGACTGGACGCCGCACGGAGAGTATTACTATAACCTCGGCAAGAACTTCGGCAAGACGAGCGACTGTATAGGCTGCGGTCACTGCGAGAGCATTTGCCCTCAGCATCTGCCGATAAGAGAATATCTCAAGGACGTCGCCGCGCATTTTGAAAAATGAGCTTAATATCAAAAAATCCACCCTTTTGACAGGGTGGATTTTGCTTATAGATATTAAAGCATAGTCGATATCGCCTTTGTAACGCCGCCGACAAACTTGGTGTGCCAGGGAATTTCCTTGAGCGTTTCGTGCAATATCTCGCGGCACTCGCTCCTTGTCGAGACGAAGTCCGCCTCAATGTCCGCGATGCAGGGCGCATCGTAGATATACGCGGCGCATTCAAAATGATGGTACAGGCTGCGGTAGTCGAGGTTTATCGAGCCGACAACGGCCTTCACATCATCGCTTACAAAGACCTTGGCATGGACAAAGCCCGGGGTGTACTCATAGATTTTTACGCCCGCGTCAAGAAGCGCCGCATAATGAGTCTTTGCAAGGGCGTAGGGCACGGGCTTATCGGGGATGCCGGGGAGAATAAGCTCCACGTCGACCCCGCGCTGCGCCGCAAAGCGGAGCGCCGTCTCAAGCTCACCGTCAAGGATGAGATATGGCGTCATGATATGGACATAGCGCTGTGCGCGGTTCAGAATGTCGATATACACCATCTCGCCGACACGGAAATTATCAAGGGGACTGTCGCCGTAGGGAATGACCCAGCCGGGAGCGGGGGAGGCGGGTGCAGAGTCCGGTACGGAGAGAAATTTCTGGTATTCGAACTCGTCCTGCCCCATGTTCCACATCTGCAAAAACAGCAGCGTAAAGCTGTCCACGGCGCGGCCGCGCAGCATAATTGCGGTGTCCTTCCAGTGACCGTAGGGCGAGCCGATGTTTATATAGCGGTCGGAGAGATTTATGCCGCCGGTGAAGGCGACCTTACCGTCAATGACCAGAATCTTTCTGTGGTCACGGAAATTATAATGCGTCGAGACAAAGGGAGTCAGCGGCGCGAAGGGGCGGCACTTTATCCCAAGCTCCGAGAGCAGGCGCGGATACTTTGCGGGCAGAGTTGCAAACTCGTTTGTCCCGTCGTACATTACGCGCACGTCAACGCCCTCGGAGGCCTTGCGGCTGAGTATTTCGAGGATGCTGCCCCACATATAGCCCTCCTCGATGATGAAATACTCGAGGAAGATAAAGTCCTTTGCTTCCTCAAGCCGCGGCAGAAGCTCCTTGAACTTCTCCTCGCCCGAGGGGAAATACTTGAGCTCACAGTTATCATATACCGGGAAGCAGCCGCTTTTATTGAGATACTCATCGAGCGCGGCGACCTCGGGGTGCTCCTTTTCAAGCTGCTGCATAGTCTCCTCGTCCTGCGGCAACATTTGCTTTGTTTCGCCGATGATGCGGCGCAGCCTGTCGCGCAGCACGCGATGCCCCAGATCCGTGCGGACGTAGACATAGAGAAGCGTGCCGAAGAGGGGAGCGGACATGATGAGAATAAGCCATGTGATTTTTGACGAGGCGTCGATACGGCTATTGATAAGCGTCAGGACCATCACGATGACGAATAATGCCTGAACCGCGAGGAAATGCGGCAGTATTTTATAAAACCAGAGCATTACCGCCGTGATGAGCGATACCTGCAGCAGAAGCAGCAGAACGATAAGCCCTACGCGGCTGAATACTATACGGAAAAAGCCGTGCTTACTGCTTTTTAGCAGACGCATTCCTCCGCTTTCACCCTGTTTGCTCATTTGCTTGACCACTGCATGCTGGCGCGGCGAAGTATCTCCTCCGGCATACCCTTTCTAAGCTTGTACATACGCCGCGCTTCTGCGGCAATGTCAAAACGCATATCGCTGTTGAGCCAGTCTATTATCATGCCGAAGCACTGGCACTTGTAATAGCGGACAATGATGGCCTTATCCTCGGGACTGGTGGGCAAATCGCCGAGATTGTCATGGATATAGGAGAGGATAAGCTGCTCGCATATGCGCATGAGATACATTTCCATCATCGCTCTGTCTGCGGAGCGGTAGAGATGATAGACTATGCGCTTATTTTTTATCACAAGCTGCACCGCCTCATCCAGCGCGTCCTCAAGCGAGTCATAGTCCGGGTGCTGCTTCAAAAGCAGCTCGGCATGCTCGGTAAATATGTCCTTGATGAGTGTGGGAATGTCCTGAAAATGATAATAAAAGGTGTTGCGGTTGACGCCGCATTCCTCAACGATATCCTTGACGGTGATCTGGTTGAGCGGGCGCGCGTCAAGCAGCTTGAGAAAGGCCTCTTGTATCGCTTTGCGAGTAAAGGACGCCATATTATTTCCTCCAAATAAGTCTGTCTTTTTGAAGCTACGATTGCTTAATACTTATCCCATTATATTTATATAGAATATATCATTTTTTCTTATGAAATGCAAGAGACTTGTTTAGACGCTCCGGGAGGGGAGATTGAATTTCAGACATATTTATATTTATGTCGGACTTTACCGCAGAAAAAAAGTCCTGTCTATGGAAGATGTGCTGCATGGATGCTATTATATGACCATAAAATGCAGTTGGTATCATTTTAACTGCGGAAAGAGGTTAAATTATGCGCTCCGTAAAACCTATGAAGGCGGCTAAAATTTCTTATATTGTCATTTCCTCACTGCTCTGCGCGTTCGGCATCGTGATGATGGCCATGCCGCAGCTCAGTGTTACGGTCGTTGGTACGGCGCTCGGCATCGCCATGATAGTTTTCGGCATTGTAAAGCTTGTGGCCTATTTCTCCAAGGACCTTTTCAGGCTTGCGTTTCAGTATGACCTTGCCTTCGGCATACTGCTTATTGCTCTGGGGGTGCTCGTCCTGCTTCAGCCGGACGGCGCGATGAGCTTTTTCTGCATCGTCCTCGGCATCTGCGTTCTGACCGACGGCCTGTTCAAGATACAGATAGCCCTTGACGCAAAGCGCTTCGGCATCAGAAAATGGTGGCTTGTCATGGTTATGGCGCTTATCACCGTCGCAATGGGCATCGTTCTTGTTCTGCGTCCGGGCGAGAGCGCGGCGGTCATTATGCTGCTTGCCGGTATCGGTCTTTTGGTAGAGGGACTTTTGAACATCTGCGTCTCCCTCTGCACGGTAAAAATCGTCAAGCACCAGTATCCCGACGTTATCGAGGGTGATTTCGAGGTAGAGGAATAAAAGCTGTTTAGCCGACGTTCTTCATTCAGGGCTGACTGCACTGATTTCGGCTGTATGCTCACGGGGGAGCGGGTCTGCTGCCGAGGCAGCGCCGTGCCTGTGAAGAAAAGGTTTTACAGCCTGCCTGAGAATATGGTATAATCATGGGCAGTAGGATTACTGCCCATTTGATTTTAAGGAGAAAGTATTGAACGGCATAAAGAATATTGAGGGAAACGTGATTTCCCGCATCTATAACAACAACGAAATTAAGGAAAAGTTCCAGTCCTATGCCGCGCCCTACCGCGAGCTTATGAGCTATTATCGCTGTGCGATGATGGAGGTCACAACAAAGTTTAACGTCCTTGACGAGGAGCTTTCGCTGCAATATGACCGTAACCCCATCGAAGCCATAAAGACCAGACTCAAGACGACCGAGAGCATCATGGATAAGCTCAGCCGCCGCAATCTGCCCTTCTCGGCGGAGAGCATAGAGAAAAATCTCAACGACATTGCGGGCGTTCGCGTTATCTGCGCATATATCTCCGATATCTATATGCTGCGTGACGCGCTCTTGCGGCAGGACGACATTGTGCTTATTCAGGAGAAGGATTATATCAAAAATCCAAAGCCGAACGGCTACAGGAGTCTGCATCTCATCATCGAGACTCCGATTTTCCTGCATGACCACAAAAAGATGATGCGCGTAGAGGTTCAGTTTCGCACGATGGCCATGGACTGGTGGGCAAGCGTCGAGCACAAGCTCCGCTATAAAAAGCCTGCCGCGCCCGAGGAGGTCAACCGTGAGCTCAAGGACTGCGCCGAGATAAGCGCGGATCTGGATAAGCGGCTTGAGCTTTTGCGTCAGAGGACGGAACCGAGCGGGGGAGCGCGCAGAAATGGCTAAAAAGCGTTTGAAATCGCTGCTTTCCGGGCTTTTGACCGTGCTCGTGCTGGCGCTTATACTGGCGCTGGTGCTGCGGGGCAATGTCGAGGGCATTATGGGAAGCGTCGCGTCAATAAGCCTCCGTTCGCTGCTCATCCTGCTTGCACTGGGCATGGGATATCAGGCTGTAGACGCGCTCATGTGTATGCTGCTGCTTCGCAGCCGTATGCCGCAGCTCAGCTATAGGCAGGCCTTTGAGCTAACCTTTCTCGGTGTGTTCGGGCTTGTCACAAGCGGCGGTGCGGCGACGATACCGATGCAAAGCGGATATTTATATAATCTCGGGCTTGACGTGGGCAACTCCGTCGGGCTTATGATAATGAAGTATATCTTCCATAAGGGCGCGATTTTCCTCTATGCGCTCATGCTGCTTGTTTTCCATCATAGCTGGATAGCCTCGGAGCTTCCGCAGGCGGGGAAGTATCTAATGCTGGGCTTTGCGCTCTGCGCGCTGATAATCACGGGACTGATACTTATATGCACCTGGGACGCACTGCGCCGCTTTGCCATAAAGCTCATATCAAAGCTCCCGGAGAGCGGAAAATGGCCGCAGCGCAAGGAAAAATGGAGCGAGAACATAGGCCTCATGTACTCCGAGGCGCGGCACCTTGCAAGGAGCAAGGGCAGGATGGCGGCGATAATCGCGCTAAATCTCGCAAAGCTCACTCTGCTCTACTGCGTCCCCTATGTCGGCGCTTTAGCTGTCGGGGCCGCAACTCCGGGCTTTGACAGGATGCAGGCGCTCTCCTCGCTGATGCTGCTGCTTGCGGGCGTACTGCCGAGCGTGTCCGGGCTTGGCTCAATAGAAATATCGTTCCTGTTTATCTTCAAGAAAGTACTCGGCTCGGTAAGCGCAACGAGCGCCCTTGTTTTGTACCGTATTGCAACATATTTCTTCCCATTTATCGTCTCCATAATCGTGTTCATGCTTTGCCGTAAGAAGCTCGTCCCGGCAAAGAAAAGCGAAGTAAAAGAATAGAATAAAAGCCAGCCGTTAAATCGGCTGGCTTTTATTCTCTGAAATCAAAAAGATCGCGTGGCTTTACATCGAGTATGTCACATAGCTTGAAAATAAGGTCGAAGGACACGCCGACGTTGCCAAGTTCAATGGCGCTGATATGGCTTCGGTCGATATCTGCCTGTTCTGCAAGCTGTAGTTGAGTCAGCTTTTTTCGCTTACGATAGTAGACAACGTTAAGCCCAAACTTTTCATAATAAGGCTTGTATTCCAGCTTCACTTCGGATACCCCCTCCATATAAGTATTTTAGGGGTTTTATGTTCAATTAAAACCTTGCTAAAGCAGCGCGGCGCTATTGACACAAGTCAAATTATGTGCTTAAATAATATTATAATAATTTGGCGGAAAAAAACAGATGGAGGGATTAACTGTGAAAAAAGTATTTTGCCTATTTTTAGCGACTGTAACACTCTTCTTGTGTGCCTGCGGCGGCACAGCAGCACCAGAAAAAACTCCAAATCCCACACCGGCACAAACGATAGCACCGACACCGGAGCCCATAGCAGAGCCAACACCGGAGCCGTCAGTCGAACCTAAGCCGGACAGAAACGGGTTTGATGAAGCAAGTAATACGGAATACTCATTTGGCGGTCTGAGCTTTCAGATACCGTCGTATTATGAAGCGCCGGAACCGGAAGAAAGCAGCAAGGGAGAGCAAATAACGCTCCGTGAGTCCGGCAAGGAAATCGGAGGCATTTTATGTTTTAATGTTGATTATGACAAGGGCTTGTCTGCGGAAGCCTTTAGAGGCGTGCAACTGGAGTTAGCTGAATATGTTTCTGATAGCTTCGAGGTAAAAATAAGGAATACTCAAGAGCTTACAATGGGTGAATGTCCTGCGCTGGAAGCAGAATATGAAAAAGAAGGATATGACGGCAGTTTTGTTTTGTTCCTCGGTCCGAAGCTTAAAGCGATATCTGTAATGATATCAATATATCCGAATGATGCAGAGTATGACTATTTGCCGGACTTTGAACGGATATTGAATTCTGCTGTTATAGCCACCGAAATCTCCTCCGACGGCGTAACACCTGCGTTTAAGGCACAGATGGACAGCTATGAGGAATTTATTGACGAGTATATTGATTTTATGCAGTCATATTTAAGCTCGGGAGATATAATGAGTATGCTCGGAAAATACACAAGCATGATGAACAAATATCTTGAAATAATGGATGCGCTTGATGAGATTGAGGATAGCGAGCTTTCAACAGCAGACTACATGTATTATCTTGAGGTCTCAACGAGAATAACCCAAAAGCTTGTCAAAATATTAGGATAATATAGCTTGACCCTGCAAGTAAAATACTTGCAGGGTTTTATAAATTCTTGATCTGGTTTTGTATGAGCCGACCCACGGCGTCGGCGAGCATATCAAGCGATTTTATGCGCGTGAAGTCGCTGCCGTAGACGAGCTTTGCTGACGGAACGTCCTCATCGTCGCCGGTAAAGACGCAGATCACCGCTATACCCTCAGCCCGGGCGCGTCGCACCTCCAGCGCGGTATCGGTTATGCCCGCCTGCTTTTCGTATGGGATGCTGTCCTCCGTGGCGCGGGCGCGGGTCTTGACTACGTCATTGGGCTTTACGTCGGACAATACTATGAGCATACGATGCTCGCAGCGCGACTCATGCATCAGCTCACGCGCAGCGGAAATAGCAAGCCCGTCACGGTTGCAGCCGTTGGAGACATACTCGAATATGCGGCGGTTATCCGCCGGGTGCTCATAGTCGCGGAAAATACGCAGCACGGTGTAGCCCGTCATCGAGCAAAAGGACATGACGCGGCAGGGAATACCGCAGCGGGTCAGGCTTTCGGCGACCATGTAGCCCTGCGCGGAGACGATTTCCTGGCGGCTTTTCTGCGAGGTCGAGGCGTCAAGCAGAATATCGACCGAGAGCCCGCCGGAGTCGTCCGCCTCGGGCTTTATAAATACTCGCTCGTCCCCGAAATGCACGGCGCGCCAGACCCTCCCGCCGTCCAAGCTCCCGGCGTTTGCACGGGTGGGGGAGCTTTGCAGATGCAGCAGGACGGAGTTTTGGATTTTTTCCGTCAGACGCGTTATCGAGGTGCGGTTTTGCGCGATATTTGCCCGGAAGCTCTGTCGGTTGCGCTCTATCTGTGCCGCCTCGCGCTGACGCGAAAGCGCCTCAAAGCCGTTTTGGATTGCGGCGGCGTCCGGTCTGTCTCCGCGAGTCACAAGCAGGTGGCAAAACTCATGCCGCCCGACGCAGAGACTGCGTTCAAGCTTGTCTGTATGCGCGGGGGAATATATCGAGCGGCCGTATTTCGTCTCCATGAAGCGGCGAAGCTCCTCGGCAGACATCTTGGTTTTAAGCTCCTTGTTCTGCCCGCCCTCGGCTGCCGAGCCGCCATATGAATTCTGTGGATGCTGCAAAAGCCCGATGCCGAAGCGCCTGAAGCTACGATCATCCCGCTTGCTTTTATTGCGCTTGAAGGACTGGACGAGGCGGTTTTTGAGCTCCTTTTTACGTTCCTCGGCGCGTATCTGAAACCAGCGGAGTAAAAGCTCGTTTGCGCGCTCGTATATCTCCTGCGCCGTAAGCTCCGGCGGGAACTCCAGCTCGTTCAGGAGCTTTTCCATATAGGGGTCAAGTCTTGGATTTAGTCCGAGCACACGCTGAAAATGCGCAAGCGACAGCGCCTTGTCAAACTGAAAATCCTCTGCATAGCTGTTTTCTCTGACATACTGCCTTGCATAGCTCTGACGTAAGCGGCTGAGCGCGGGACGCTCGCCAAGCTCGTGCTGATACACGCAGCCCTCAAGCCCTATCCAGAGAAGATTTTCGTATATTTCCGCGTCCTCATACTGCTGAACGGCGCGGAAAAGCGCCTCGAATACGCTGTAGTCATAGTGCTTGCGCGCCGCGCCGAAGATACAGTTCCAGTATAGATCGGCCTGCCCGTCTGCGTCATAGGCACGAAAATCCGGTCGGAAATCATAGCTTCCCGCGCAGTTCCAGATGATATTCGCCGCCCGCTTGCGCTGAAGCTCGTTTATCTCAATCATTTTGCGAAAATATCGTCGCGTCCGAGCTTGCCGTCGATGCGCGCCGCAACGCTGTCCGCTACGAGCTGACGCTCAAACTCGTCAAAGCTCTTGCTGAGTATGCCCATGTCGAGCGCCTCGCCGAGACTGAGCCCCTCCTGAGTGAGGTGGACGGCGGCGAGCAGACCGCGCAGGTCGAGCGCCTTGGTCGAAATCTCGGAGCTGTCGCACTTTTTGCGTATCTCCTGGAACATTTCCGCAAGCTGACGCGCGTATTCCGGCTTTAGCTGCGGGAACTGCGCAAGCATCAGGCGCTCAAGGTCGGAGGCAGAGATGACCGGCATATTGATGACCATGAAGCGGGAGGCCAGCGCCTCGTTTATCTCGCGTGTGCCCGCGTAGCCATAGTTCATCGTGGCGATAAAGCGAGTGCAGGGGGAAAGCTCGATGCGCTCATAGCCGGGCACGTCGATGATGCGGCGAAAGTCCAGCGTCGCGTGGAGCACGGACAGCGACTCGTTTTTTGCCATGTTTATCTCGTCGAGCACGCCGAAGCCGCCCTCGACCGCGCACTGGTATATCGGACCCCGGCGCAGAGTGACCTCGCCGTTTTTGAAGGTATCCGTTCCGATGAGGGAGGCGGCATCCGTGTTGAGATAGAAGGAAACGTCCCACTGCGGACGGCGGAACACTGCGGCAAGATTTTCCGCCAGAACGTTTTTGCCGGTGGCCTTGGGGCCGACAAGCAACAGGTTTTCTCCGGCAAGGAGAGCGGCAAGCGCCTTGCGCCAGACCTCGCGGCCATAGTATCTGTATTTCGGGGAGGGAATGCGGGCTATATTTGCCTCATTCACGGGATAGCGGCTGCGGAAGTCCTCAAGCTCCGCAAGCATATATTCGTCCACGCCCTCGCTTCTTAAAAAGTCAAGCATTTGCAAGCCTCCGATTATGTATTTATCCTTTTATATTTTAGCCTTAAATCCGGAAAAGTCAATAAAAATCAGGAGCGCAAAAGCGCTCCTGACGATTTATGATTTTATGGGATTACTGCTGCTCGTTATTCTTCTTACCACGCTTGATGAAGTAGAGAACTGCGGCTACGATGATGACTGCGGAGGCTGCCATGAGACCAATCCAGAGACCCATGTTGGCATCGTCGCCGGTCTTGGGCTTGGCGTTTGCTGCCTTGACGGTGAGAGTGCCGTCAACATAGGTGATGTCGTAGTTGCCGGTGACGTCGTTCTTGTTGGCATCAACGATCTTGGCATTGGAGGCCTTGTTCTTGGAGGAGCCTATCTGAGTCTGGCTGCCGGTAACGGTGACGGTGATGTTGTGTCCCTTGACGATGTTATTGGAGACCTCGCAGGAGTTTGCGGTGAGTGCCTTACCGTCGTAGACCTTCTCGGCGCTCTTTGCGGTTATCTTGAGCGCGCGCTTGGTGATGGTGAGGGTGCCGTCCTCGGTGGTGATGGTGTACTTACCGGTGACATCCTTGCCGCTTGCGTCCTTAATGGTGACCTTGTTTATCTTGTTTGCGGTGCTGCCTGCATTGGTGATGCTGGCAGTAATGTCAGCAACGAGGGTATCGCCGTCCTCAAGCTTGCCCTCAACGACCTCTGCGTTTGCAGCGGTGAGGGGCTGACCGTCATAGACCTTTTCTGCGGAGGCGGCCTTGACCTTGATGGCAATGACCTTCTTGCCGGTTATCTCAAGCTCGCCGGGATTAACGCTGACCATGTAGTATGCGGTGTAATCTCTGCCCTGTGCATCGGTAATCTTGATGCTGCCGTCCTTGACGGTGTTCTTTGCGGTGCCGGGGTCGGTAATGGTACCGTTGAGGGTGAGGCTGAGCTTGTGACCGTCAACGAGGGAGCCGGAGGTGATTTTGTAATCATCGGGCTTGGTGGTAAGCGGGGTCTTGTCGTACTCCTTCTTTGCCGAGCCGGTGGTGACGGTTATCTCGCGCTTGGTGATGCTGAGCTTGCCGTCAACGAGCTTTATGTTGGAGTAGTTTGCGGTGACGTCCTCGCCGTTTGCGTTCTTGATGGTGTAGCCGGTGACCTTTGCAACGCCGTCGGTGCCGGGAACGGTGGCCTCGCCGGAGACAACAACGTTCTCAAGCTTATCGCCGCCGACAAGACCGGCAGCGCTTGCGGAGCTTGCCTCAAGCTTGGTGCCGTCATAGACCTTGCTTGCATCGTCAGCCTTGATGACGACCTCTGCGGTGCAGGCAGTGACCTGAACCTCTGCGCCTACATAAGAGATGTTATAGAACTTGGTGACATCCTCACCGGCCTCGTTCTTGATGACAGCGCCGCTGGGAGTGCTCATGCCGGTGCCGACATTGACGGGACCGCCGGTGAAGCTGACGGACTCGATCTTGTCGCTGCCGAGGCTGCCTGCGGTGAGCTCATACTCGGTGGCATTGACTGCGCTGCCGGTGTATGCGGAGCTGACGGGCTTTGCGCTGATGGTGATATCACGCTTGGTGACGGAGAGAGTTGCGGGGACGGTGGTGAGCTCAAGCTTATCGGCATCGATTACGGTGCCGTCGGAGCTTGTGACAACGACGTTCACAACGCTGATAACTGCGTTGCCGTCTGCGTCAAAGTCACCTGCAACTGCCTGAGCGGTGACGTTGTAGCCTACGGGAGACTGGGTAGCGTCAAGAGTGAGCTCGGGAACGGACTCACCGTAGACGTAGCTGGCATTTCTGGCATAAACCTTAACGGGAACCACGAAGTTACCGGTAATGGTGGCGTTGGTGCAGAGATTGATGACATCGCCGGCCTCAACGGTCATGGAAGAGCCGTTAGCGTAAACGAGGGTCATGCTCTTGCAGATCTCGCCGCCGGCATACTCGGTATAGGTGTTGGAGACGGTATGGGTAAAGCTGCCGTCATCTTCCTTCTCAACGCTGCCGTCAAAGCTGCCGACCTTGCCGTTGAGCCATCCGTCATTGTAGCTTACGGAGGGAGCGGTCATGGGGCTGGAGAGCAGAACGTTCATCACATACTTCGTTGCGCCCTGAGCGTCAACAAGAAGATTGGTATCGATGCCGTCGCCGCTCTGAGTTGCGAGTGCGCCGCGCTTGATGGTGAACATACCGGAGCTCTTATCGGCGAGAGCAAACTTCATAAGATTGGTATGAGAGCCCATACCGTCACGCTCCTCGGCCGCGATAAATACGCTCTGTGCGTAGTAGCCCTGGGGAGGCGTAAGGACGAAGTCGCCGTTGAGGAAGTTGCCCATGACGCTCTGAGACTCGCCAAGGTCTTCACCGACGAACTTGTAGGAGGCCTTCTGAAGCAGCTCATCGCTCATAGCCTCATACTTGCCCTCGCCGTTGAGCACGAAATACTTTACCTCAAAGGGGATATTGTCCCACTTGGAGTCAACGTGCTCTGCACTTGCGGCGGTAGGCAGTACAGATGCGAACTGGAAAGCGAAAAGGCAGACCAGAACCAAACTTAACAGTACTTTAACTGTCTTCTTCATAAATATCACCTCAAAAAGATTTTGCTGAAACTTGGAAGGCTTATGGCTTTCTGACACGCATTGCTGAGTGCCAAGGCGTTACAAACTGCTGTAACTAAATTTTAACCATCCTGTAACTTACTACAATTGCATTATAGCTAAATTATATTAGAATTGCAAGGGGTATTTACATAATATTTCTTAATAAAAGCCAATCTTATGGATTATTAAGAATTGCGGAAAATTAAAACATAAATAGAACAGAATGTAACTATTTGTGCTTATCTTATTTTAATTGACCGGGGTAAGCTTGCCCTGAACGACGAAGCGCGCGTTATAATAATCATAGGTGCAGGTCGAAAGGGTGATGACTCTGTCTTCCGTCGAGAGCGCTACATTGGTGCTCACAAGGGACTGAACGCGCCAGTCGTCAAGATGGCGGGAGAAGTCCTCGTCCGAGTCAAAGAACATCTTGTAGGTCTCGGACTCGTGGTCTGTTACATAGGCGCTGAATATCTCGATTTTATAGTTCTGGGTCGGGGTATTTAAGTACATGACCGGGTGCTCGTTATAATAATCCTGATTTTTATACTCAAGCAGGGAGTGGAACATGGAGCCGTCATTCATATTATGCCCGTATAGTACGGTGTTGCGCCCGGTGAAGTCGCCGTTGCAGGTGCAGTCGAGAAACAGCGAGCCGGAGGCATTGTAAACGCCGTCAATAAAACGGTGAAGATAATAAAAATTATCCTCCGCCTGCACGACGGGGTAATTTATCACGGTGTCCTCGGAGTATATCCAGCCGACAACGTCCGGCCCCTGCTCACGCAGAGCGGTGAAATCGACCTCAATGGGGGAGGACTCGGTAATCTCGTTTTTGTGATCCTCGGGCTTCGGGTCATCCTTCTTGGGGGAGACAAAATTGCTGCTTATCTTGTTGTATGTTTTCTCCGCGACCTTATATTCATGCAGCGTGGAAAAAAGCTTATAGCCGCTGAACGAGAAGATGCAGAAAAAAACCACGCAGAGCAGGATAAGAACAATGCGCAGAGCCTTGTTATATTTGTTTTTCTTCTTCTTTTCCAAAGAGGCATACCTCCTTCATGCTTTGGATGCTTCATATTATACGACAGAAAACCGAAAAAGGGAAGTCCTGCGGGGCTCGTAACGAAAATATAATAATCTTAAGAATTAGCCCATAAAAAATACAGCAAGCCCGGTGGAACAATCCGGGCTTGCTGTATAGATGAAAGAGGACAAAATGAAAAAGTATCTTGCGAGTATTAAGATACAGGAAAGATGTTTCATATATAAGCAAAAAGATGTTTCAAACTTGTTAAATCATAGATTAATTTTCTTAATTTAGTATTTCTCGGCAAGGTATATCGAGAGCTTTGAGCTCAGCGCGTCAAGGCATTGCGGCAGGTCGGTGTGAGCGTTAAAATAGGCTTGGCACTCGGCGTATATGAGCTCAAAAAGTGTATCGTCGAGCACTGCCAGCGTGTCGCCCCTGTCGAGCACGGCATATATGCGATTTTTGATCTCCTCCGCCGTACCGCTTCCGCTTATCTCTACCCGAGCTCCGTCATAGAAGCTCACAAGCGCTTTGTCAAACTTCTCATATTCCGCCGCCCAATAGTTTATTCTTCCATCGAGCGCGGCCTTATTCATCGGAAGCCCCTTTATAGCTCCGCTCGACTGACAGTATTCCGAGAGAAGGAAGGCTATAAGCTCCATCGCCCGCTCCTTATAGGGCGAAGCAGAGGAAACGCCGACAAGCGAGGAGGGAATAAAGGCGGTTCCGGAGGACGTATCGGAGGGGAAGCCTACAAACTCCGCATTCCCGGCAAAGACCGTGTTATAATACGAAAAATACGAAATCAGGTCGCCGCTTATGGATGAAAGTATAAGCCTTTGCTCACCGGCATAGGCGCGGGAAATATCCTGCGAGTCTATTGTGTTATTATCAGTCTCCTCCGGCAGCCGCGAGGCAAGCTCAAGATAGCGCCCAAAGCCCGACTTCGTGAGCTTGCAGCTTTTGCTATCGGTGTCTATGTATTCTCCTGCGTTAAACAAAAGCGTATATCTCAGAAAGTCCGCCCGCGTCATCTCTGTGCCGAGCAGCGACTGCGCCGGCATATCCGTAGACATGGCGAAGAATGCGTCGGAGCTCAGATGCGTGTCGCCCTTGATGTCCTCGGCATTGCCAACCACGGAAAGCAGCGTGAAGGAGGGCATTATGCAATATACCCCGCCCTCGGATTTCAGACTGTTATACGCGCCGCTCACCAAGCTCTCAGGCTCAATGCCGCACTGCGGGAAATATTCCTCCATATTTGCAAGCAGCCCGTTTCTTATAAAGGACTGCGCGTTAAGTCTGCTCAAATCATAAATATCCGGGGTGAAGCCCGCGACGATATCGGCGTTGAGCCGCGTCATGGCGCTGCTTGCCGAGGCATCATTGTATGCGGCATAGTCGATGATTTTTATTTTGCAATCGGACGAGGACTCATTGAACATATCTATAAGCTGCTCCAAGGAGTAGTTCAAGTCATAGGTCGCAAGCGTCAGGATTTTTAGCCCCTCGTCGCTGATAACGCTCCATACTGCGGGGATGCCCTTTTGAAAGCTTATGTATTTAGCTTCGGGCGCATAGTATAGGCTGTTCAGGCTCATGCCGCTTGATGCCGCGTCAATAAGCCCCTCTATTTCGCCGCTTTTGTACTTATATGAATATACGATGCCGTTTTTCGCAGCCAGAAGCTCAGAATCAAGAGCGCAGGAGCAGAAGGAGTCAAACAGAAGCTCCGTCTCGTAGCTTCCAAGCGTCTCAAGCTCAAAATCAAGGACACTGATTCTTGTCGCAGGGCTTGCGGCGGGATTGCCGGGCTTTGGGGATAGGGCTGTGACTAAGTGCCCGTCCTGCGTTATGCCGCAGATGTGCGAGCCTAAAAAGCTGCCCAGACTTTTTTCTATCTCACAGTCTCGGCTTGTGGCAATAAGCTCGCCGCTCAGCTCAAGGATATAATGCTCCGGTATGAGTGTAAGCCCGGTTATGACATCTCCGGCATACTGCTCCGGAAGCCTTATGATGCTTTGTAAGGTGAGCTCGCCGTTTTCATACACGCTGAGGAGATAATCGCCGTCCTCGTTGACCGTCAAAACCGGCTGTTCATTTTTATAGCTCTGCCCTAAAAGATAAAAATTCTCCGCCTCGATTGGCAGCGCCTCGACCGAGCAGTCTGTAGGGTCGATGAGATAAAAGACCTGCGTATCGTAACAATCAATCCCGTAGGCGAATATCTTATCCCCGGTCAGCACTGATTGACGGATATTTGCCTGAGTCCCAGGCAGCTCTATGCGCTCCTTGACGTAAATTGCCCCGGAGGGAGCCAAGCTCAATTCGCCGCGCTCACCGCTGCTGTTCACGCTGCTCGGCGTGACTGCGGCACTCGGCGCGGTATCGTGCGCTTCCGGCGGAGAGGACGCGGAGCAGGCCGTCAAGGATATCAGCATAAAAATGGCAAGTAATAGGCTTGTTGTTTTTCTCATTCTGCACCTCCGTATTATTTTATCCGGATAATAAATATAATCTGATAATACTATAAAAAAGCGAAAAATGGAAGCGCTGGGGATATCCCGGCGAAGATTTAATAAACTTTAGAAATCGAGTATTGAAAATAGGAATTAGCTTTTATATTATATAATAAAACGGGCGCGGAGCGAAAAACTGCCCTGCGCAACCGTGGGTTGACAGATTATACGGCGCGCTTTCTTGTCTGCAACCGGGGATAGGGGTATATTTAGACCGACATAACGGCAGGTCGCCGAGATGGAGGAGTTCTTATGATATTGGCAGATAAAATAATCGAGCTGCGCAAGAAGGCGGGCTGGTCGCAGGAGGAGCTGGCGCAGCAGCTTGGCGTGTCGAGGCAGTCGGTGTCAAAGTGGGAGGGCGCGCAGTCCATACCTGATATTGACAAGATAGTGCAGATGAGCCGCATCTTCGGCGTGAGCACCGATTTTCTTCTCAAGGACGAGCTGACGGCGGCTGAACCGGTCTGCGTGGAGGATACGCCGAGCCTTCGCCGGGTGAGCATAGAGGAGGCGTCCGCGTATCTTGAGCTTCGCCGCGCCGCTGCCCCGAGGATGGCATTGGCGGCCTTCCTGTGTGCCGTGTCGCCGATATGCCTGCTGCTGTTATCGGCGATGGATACCATGAACTGGATAAGCTCGTCTTTGACGGCGGTGGGTATAGGGCTTTGTGTACTGATAGTATTTGTGGCGATAGGCGTTTCTATATTTATGTCCTGCGCTGCAAAGGCGAAGGATTTTGAATTTCTGGAAAGCGAAGCCTTTGAGACGGAATACGGCGTGACGGGTATGGTCCGTGAGCGGGAAAAGGAATTTCGCGGTACGAGCTCTCGCCTGATTATGATCGGAACGGTGCTCTGTATTCTCTCGGTGCTGCCGCTCTTTGCCGTTATTGCGTTCATGCCTGCCTCGGACGGCGTTTTCTATGCTGCCGCTGTGTGCGTGCTGCTGTTTATGGCAGCTCTCGGCTGCATGGCCTTTGTCTATGTCGGGACGTATCACGACGCGATGCAGAAGCTTCTTGAGGAAGGGGATTACAGCCGCAGCAACAAAAGCCGCGGGAATGTTATCGGCACGCTTAGTACCGTCTATTGGCTCATAGTGACGGCAATTTTCCTGTGGGCGATGTTCAGCCCAAATAAGCCGATGATGGCAAGGGAGACATGGATAATCTGGGCGATAGCAGGGCTACTCTACGCGGCTATTCTCCCTATAGTCAAGCTTATATTCCGCAGACGCTGATTTGCGACGCAAAAATACTGTGTTTTCAGGCGTTTTCCGACTTGCGGAGAGCTGCGCCTAAGGCTATAATATAATAGAAAACCTTATAGCAGGAGGAGAGTTTATGGATCTGCAAAGACTGACCATAGGGCAGATGGCGGAGCTTAACCACGTCTCGGAGCAGACGCTTCGGCTATATGACCGCGAGGGGCTTTTGAAGCCGCGCTACATAGACGCAGACACCGGCTACAGGTATTATCACATCACGCAGTCGGCACGGCTCGACCTCATACAAAACATGAAGGTCTACGGTATGACCCTGCGCCAGATACGCAGCTTTCTTGAAAAGAGCGACGGCGAGGCTCTGCGGCACCTGCTGCTTGAGCAGGAGGCGAGCGTTGACGCGCGTATAAAGCAGCTTCAGCGCTCTCGCACCGCGATAATGCGCACGCTGCAAAACTTTAAGCGTTACGAGTCCATGCCGCGAAACGGAGAGATTTTTCTCGAATTTATCCCGGAACGGCGCATTTTCCGTTATTCCTGCGGCGTAAATTACTTTGAGCAGGATGAAATCGGCTACGAGTATATGCTGCGCCAGCTAAAGCGCCATCTCGTCAAAAGCAATATGCCGATGTCATATTTCAGCAATATCGGCACGGTAATTCGCCGCGAGCGCCTTGCCGAGGGTGAGCTTTACTCCGACGAGGTCTTTGTATTCGTGGACGAGGACGGCGCGGGGGAGGGCTGTGAGCTGCTGTCCGCCGCGTCCTATGTCTGCCTCTGCTCAAATGAGTTTACGCGCGAGGCGGAAAATGTCCGGCGGCTCATGGATTATGTCCGCGAGCACAACTGCGAGATAGCGGGGGACTACCTCTGCGAGGTCATAATCGACTTCCCGGTGCTGGAGTTTGACCGCAGGCAGATGTTTTATAAAACGCAAATTCCGATAGTATTCAAGTAATAATAACCAAATTACGCACTGTAATATTTATTGTACAAAACGCTTGACTTTGCACATACTATAAGCCTTATAATGACAATCAGAGGGTGTTAAATAAATAACCCACTTGCTTGTCGAAAATTATAATTATTTAAGGAGGCTATTTTATGGAACGCAAGGTCAGAGTTGTACAGTACGGAGCGGGTAAGATGAGCCGTTACCTCATGCGCTATGTGCTTGAGCATGACGGCGAGCTGGTTGGAGCATTCTGCCGCAACAAGAGCCATATCGGCAAGGACGTCTCCCAAATAATCGGCAACGGCTATCCCTTTGTGGGCGTGACGGTCGAGAATTCACTGGACGCGGATAAGCGCATAGGCGAGCTCAAGCCTGACGTCTGCATCATCGCAACGCGCAGCACGGTGGCGGAGCTTGAGGATATCTTCACCATCTGCGCAAAGCACGGTGTAAACGCGATAACCACCTGCGAGGAGGCGCTTTATCCCTGGAACTCATCCCCGGAGCTTACGGCAAAGCTCGATAAGCTTGCCAAGGAGGGCAACTGCACCCTTACCGGCGTCGGCTACTGCGATCTCTATTGGGGCACCATGGTCACAAACCTTGCCGGCTCCTCTCATAAGATAAACAAGATAGTCGGCAGCAGCTCCTATAATGTTGAAGACTACGGTCTGGCGCTTGCGGAGGGTCACGGAGCGGGTCTGAGCGTCGAGGAGTTTAACAAGACCATCGGCTGCTATAATGACACGCCCTCCGATGAGATGAAGGAGCTTGTCGAGAGCGGGAAGTACGTCCCGTCGTATATGTGGAACCAGAACGGCTGGCTTTGCAGCAAGATGGGTCTGCACGTCGTTTCCCAGACGCAGAAGTGCATCCCCTGCATTGACAAGGAGGCTCTCAAGAGCGAGACTCTCGGTATGGTCGTCAAGGCGGGCAATGCTACCGGTATGCGCGCGATAGTTACCACGACTACCGAGGAGGGCATCACGCTTGAGACAGAGTGCATCGGCAAGATCTATAATCCCGAGGAGATAGACCGCAACGTCTGGACGCTCCACGGCGAGCCGGAGACGACCTGCATCGTCAATCAGCCCGCAACGGTCGAGCTCACCTGCGCAACGCTCGTAAACCGCATCCCGCAGCTTATCGACGCGCCCGCAGGCTACGTCACGACCGACCGCTTCCCGTATAACGAGTATATGGTTCATCCCATGAACGAGTACGTCCACAGCAAGTGAGAGGATAATATAATAGTCTCTATGTCAATAGCTGAGATGGGGTAAAACAAGAAGCAAAGAGAAAAGAATCACAAAGAGTTTGATATCTACCCCAATACCTGACATATGGTATTGGGGTATTTTGTATGAAACACAGTTACGAGTATATAATTCGTTGTTTTCGATTATACCGGCGGAGAAATGACAGGAAACGACAAGGGATATAGCAGATTTCCCGCGCATGAGAGGCGTCCGAATAAAAAAACGCCTGAAAGAACAATCCTTCAGACGAAAAATATATATTTTGTAGAAATGTGCTTATTCGCTTATATTGCTGCGCACGACCTTGCCTATGTTCCAGAGATATGCGGCCTTACCTGCGGCCTCCTCGCTCTCGGCAGGGGTACTGAACTCAAACGAGGCGGTATGCGAGCCGCAGTCCATGCACATGGCATACCAGCACCAGCCGTTTTCCTCCTCCAGCAGTCCCGCGCCGCCGCAGTAGGGGCAGTCCTGAAGAATAAATTTCTCATGAACGTTCATATTAAAAACCTCCGTGTATTTATATATTATAATAAAAAAATAAATAAAAATGCATTCCAAGGAAAAAAGCACTTGCAAATGCAAGTGCTTTTTTCTGGTGGGGGAAGATGGATTCGAACCATCGAAGGCATTGCCAGCAGATTTACAGTCTGTCCCCTTTGGCCACTCGGGAATTCCCCCATATTTAATTGCCTGCATCTTTTGCGGTGGAGCTGGTGGACGGATTCGAACCCCCGACCTGCTGATTACAAATCAGCTGCTCTACCTGCTGAGCTACACCAGCATTTTCAACCGGCTCGATTATAATAGCAAATACTTTTGCATTTGTCAACAACTATTTTCAAAAAATCATAATATTTTTTAAGACCGATTGCAAGCGCGGCGCTTTTGTGCTACGATATAGCTCGAAAAGCCTTAAAAACAGGAGAAAAACATGAAAAAAACCAGAAAAAGTAAAGTTCTTCCCGTGCTTCTCGTGCTCACGGTCTTGCTCATCGCAGTTATCGCCCTTGCCTTTTTTTCAAGATCAGAGCCGCCGGTCGATCCGCACGAGGGACAGGTATATATAAATGACGGCTTCGGCATGGTCTGGATGACCCCGCTTGAGGGTGTGGACGTAAACGACATAGCGCAGGGTGAGATAGTCAAATATAACGGAGTTCCCAAGTATGTCGGCGACGCATACACCACGCTGCGCGGTGTAGACGTGAGCGAGCATCAGTATGAAATCGACTGGAAGGCTGTCGCAGACTCCGGGGTTGATTTTGCATATATACGCATAGGCTACCGCGGCTATACAAAGGGCGGACTCTTTGAGGATCCCTATTTCAAGGCCAATATCGAGGGAGCAAAGGCAAACGGTCTAAAAACCGGCGTCTACTTCTTCTCTCAGGCTATAACCGTCACAGAGGCCATTGAGGAGGCCGAATACGTCGTCAAGCTCCTCGGAGACTATACGGTAGACCTCCCGATAATCTACGACTGGGAGAAGATGGAGGAAGCCGGAGCGGACGCGAGAACCTATCAGCTCGATAAGGACATTCTTGACGCCTGTGCGGTCGCCTTCTGCGAGACGATAAAAAATGCAGGCTATGAGCCCGGCGTGTATTTTAACCGCTATATCGGCTACTACGGCTATGATTTAAGCCGCCTGACCGCATATAAGTTCTGGCTTGCAGTTCCGGGCGACTTCCCCGACTTTTATTATGCCACGGACATCTGGCAATATAGCTTTGAGGAGACTGTGCCCGGTATTTCCACGCCCACCGACATGAATTTGATGTTCATTCCGAAGGCTCCTCCCGCAGAAACTGCCGAACCGAATAATTAATGCTTGAAATCCGCGAGGAAATGTTATATACTCTTATTCGCGTGATATTTCCTCGCGTGATATTATATGCCGGTGTGTTGGAATTGGTAGACGAGGCGGACTCAAAATCCGTTGGGCTAATACCCCGTGCGGGTTCGACCCCCGCCACCGGCACCATAATAAAGCAGCACCATGAGGTCATCAGCCGCCGCAGGCGGCTAGGGTTCGACCGATGGTGTTGTTTTTTCTACAAATCGAAGCTGTCTGCGCCGGGCTTTGATTTGACTTTTGTCGACTTATAGAGCGTACTTATATAACCGTTGCTTGTGTGCGGATATTCCCGGCGCGAGAGGTCTAACCCGGAATTTTGAACAAATATATATTATTAATTGACCGAGGCAGTTCAGCGAACTGCCTCGGTTTAATAAATACAAGATAATATAGTATCGCTATCAAAAAGTGCGGCTCGTGTCGGGAACCTTTTCGTATGGAAAATCGTATATATACTCGGGCAGCGCCTTGGCGATTTTTTCTGCCTCGCGGGCGTATTGCTCATTTGCGAGGAATAGCTGGGTGTTCTGGATGGAGACTGCCGGGTCAAAATGCGATTTCGGCGCGCTATGCTGCTGCTTTGTAATGCCGAGGAAGGAGTATATTTTCTCGAGCGAGGCTTCGTAGTTATAAATCAAATCCTCAAACTGAACGCGCAGTATCTTATTACTCTCGGCAGGACGCTCACTTTCACGCAGACGGCGGTAAAAGCTGATAAACGCTTCGGTATCGGTCGGGAAGGGAACGCCGAGGTTTGTTTTTGACCAGAAATACTTATTTATAATATACACGTCGCGCGGGTCGCGGCTTACGGCAAATACGCGCAGCTCGTCGCCGAAATAATTATCCACGCGGAAAAGATTGTGCGGAAGAAGAAGCTGGTCAAGCACGACGCTGTGCTCACTGAGCCTGAGTTCATCCATTACCCCGGAAATAAAGTGCCGCGCCGCGGTATAAAATTCCTCCTCGGAGGGGATAGCAAGCATAGTATCGTAATACAGCCGGGGCTTTCGCAGCATGATTTTCTTGAAGCTTAGCATGGCGAGGAGCTTTCTCACGCAAAGCTCAAGGAACATACGCGAATTTGTGTTTTCCTGCCAGTACCAGTAATAGTCCGGGCGGGACATGGTCAGCTCATCGGTAAAGCGGCGGCAAAGCGAATAAAAGCCGGGGCCTACATGCTCGTTATAGTGCCCGACCCACCAGTATTTCTTTGTGCAAAGCTCCTTCATCGTGCCGAGAAAGCTATGCAGCGCCTCATCACTGCGCAGTGCGTTGTTGCCGCGCAGAAGCTTATCCTCAAGGTCAAAAACACCGTTGGGACAGTGAAGAAAGACAAATTCAAAGTCGCCGTTGCGTGCGTTGCAGCCGTCTATCTCGGCGAGAATATCCGTCACCGCAGACGAACCGGAGCCCATATATCCGGTGGGTACAAGTATCTTATTCATGCTGCCTCCATGATTATTAAGAATTAAAGACTTTACTTTGTGATGAAAAAATAGTAAAATATCAAATTAGCTTTAGCTGATTATATATCATTTCAATTAGAAAGGCAAGCTATGCAGGAAAAATCTCTTGCCAGAAACGGCATTTATAAGGCTCTGCTTAATATATTCAATCTTGTTGTTCCGCTGCTCGTCGGACCGTATATCAACGGACTTCTGAACGAGGAGCTTTACGGAATATATAACCGCGTATATACCGAATACAGCATTTTTCTCGCCCTTGCATCCTTTGGAATATATAACTACGGCGTGCGCGAAATAAGCAGGGTACGCAATGACCCGGTTGCGATGAATAAGCTCTTCACGAGCCTTTTTGTCATCGGCATCGTCTCAAACGGCATTGCAATGCTTATCTATGTCGGCCATAGCTTCTGGCGCTCCAATTCGCAGATAGAGGTCGTTGTCTATCTTGTGATGCTTATTCAGCTTTTTGCAAACATCTTCTATGTTGAATTTGCAAACGAGGCGAAGGAAAACTACCGCTTTATAATGGTCAAGACCATTTTGGTGCGCCTTGGCTACCTTATCTCGATTTTTGCCTTTGTGCGCAAGCCGAGCGACGTTGTTCCCTATGCGGTGGTCATCTCGATGACTAATTTCTTCAATAATATCCTGAGCTATATCCGCATCCGCCGCGACGTTCACTTTAATTTCGGAGGGCTTAAAATAAAAAAGCACCTTATGCCGCTTATCGTGTCATTACTTATAGTAAACGTCGATGTGTTTTACTTCCAGCTTGACAAGGTCATGCTCTCGCCGCTTGTGAGCGATATCGCGGTCACGGAGTATTTTATCCCGACAAATATGGTCGGCATGGTCTCCGCCGTTCCGCTTGCGCTTATAAATGTCGCCATCCCGCGCACGGCGGCGCTGCTCGGCGAGGGTAAGCGGGACGAATATGAGAGCGTTTTGAAAAGCACGACCGAGAAATATCTTGCACTCGTTATCCCGATAAACCTCGGCTTCATCGTCCTTGCCAAGGAGGTCATGGAGCTATATACGCGGGATGTGTACACCTATGCATGGCCGGTGCTCATTGTCGCGGCAATATCCCGCATCGCGCTGTCATATCAGTCGGTGCTCAATAATCTCGTCATGTATGTAAACTCCAAGGAGAAGCAGCAGGTCTTGCTTCTTGCACTGTTCGGCGTTTTGAACCTTGTGATGAACTTTGCCCTTGTCGCCATGGACTGCTTCACGGTCATTACCTCGCTTGCAACGACGACTCTTGCGGTTATACTTTTTGTTATCACCTGCCATTTCTATGCCGTGAAAAGACTTGGCGTTAACAGCTGCCTGTTTTCAAAGCGAACATGGGGATATCTGCTCGTTTCCATGCTCTTTATTCCCGTTTCGCTGCTCATTCGGCTTGCGGGGCTAAACTATTGGCTCAATATAATTGCCATAATCCTTGCCTGCGTCGCGCTCTACGCCGTCTATCTTATCATTACCAAGGACGTTTTGGCATATGAGATACTGAACGCGACCATATTCCGGGGCAGGAGCAGGACGGCAGACTAATTTCAGGGAGACGATATATGAAAGCATTGCGTATAATTACGCTGCATCTTGCCTATGGCGGCATAGAAAAGGCCGTATGCCAGATGACGAGTATGTTTGCGGAGAAATACGACGTGGAGATAATATCCGTGTATGATATGCCGGATGCTCCGGCCTTCCCGATAGATCCGCGCGTAAAAATAAGATATCTGCTGGACGAAACGCCGAACCGCGAGGAGTGGCGCGAGTGCAAAAGCCGCGGGGACGTATTCGGTCTTGCCCGCGAGAGCGTAAAGGCGCTGCGCATCCTGCATGATAAGAAGAAGGCCGTTATAGACGCGATATCCGAAATCAACGACGGCATTATTATTACCACGCGCCCGGAGCATAATGTCCTGCTGTCAAAATACGGACGCCCCGGAGTATATAAGCTCGGGCAGCTCCATCAGGATCACTGCTTTGACAAAAAGCTGCTCGATAGCTTCAAAAACGAATACGGCGGACTTGACGTGTTTATTCTGCTCACGCCCGGTCTTGCCGGCGAGGTACGCGAGATAATGCGCGAGAATAAGCATACCCGCGTCACCGCGATACCGAATTTTCTTGAGCATTACCCGGAAAAGCTCCCCGAGCGGCGCGAGAATACCATTGTCGCCGTCGGCAGGCTTGTCGAGGGCAAGGGCATGGACAGGCTTATAAGAATATTTGCCGCCGTCCATGAAAAAGCCCCGGACTGGAGCCTGCGCATAATCGGCGAGGGCGAGGAGCGGCAGAGCCTTGAGGCGCTGAGAGATGAGCTGGGGCTTTCCGACTGTGTAAATCTTACCGGTATGCTTTCGGCTCCCGAGGTCGAGCGCGAAATGCTCTCCGCGTCCATATACGCGAGCGCATCAAAGAGCGAGGGGCTTTCCTTCGCACTGGTCGAGGCGATGAGCTGCGGTCTTGCGCCGGTGGCGTATGACGTGAGGGTCGGTCCCGCGGCGACTATAACGGACGGCGTAAACGGCTATCTTGTGCCTGACGGAGACGCAGACACCTTTGCCGAGCGCCTTCTCGGGCTGATAAACGAGCCAAAGCTCATGGCGGAGCTCAGCCGCGCCGCACTGCGCCGCGCGGAGGATTTTTCCCGGGAAAACGTGTCCCGGCAATGGTTCCGGCTATTGGAGGATAGAGACTGTATATGCGAGTAAATGAGAGCTCTCTCAGAAAATTTTTGTATGACAACTGGCTGACGATGCTCATAGTATTGCAGCCGCTGCTTGACATACTCGCGTTCTGGACGCAAAACGACAACGGAACTATTGCGGGGCGTATCCGCCTTGCTATTATGATAGCGCTGCCGATAATGCTGCTCATCTCCCTGCGCGGCGAGCGGAGGAAAAAGCTCTTTATCGCGCTGTGTATCGTGGGCGGCTACTGTCTGCTGCACGTTCTAAACGGTCTGCGCGTCGGCAATTATATGCTTATTCTTGATACCGAGTACATGGCGCGTGTCGTGCAGATGCCGGTGCTGGCGCTGTGCTTTATGGCGTATCTGGACGGCGAGGAGCGCGCGCTACAGGTCGAGCGGGGGCTTCATATCGCCGCCGCCGTGCTGCTCGCCTCGCTTGTCATCTCCGCACTGACGCATACGGCAAACTCGACCTATCCGGACGGGATAGGTATTTCCGGCTGGGTCATCGTCACAAACGGTAATTCCGCGAGTATTATATTGGCGATACTTGCGCTCAGCTCCGTACTCAGCACGCTCAAGGATAAGCCGATTTATCTGACGCTTATATTTATCGTGGGTAGCTCCGTGTTTCTCATAGCAAACGGCACCAAGGCCTGTTATTTTTCGCTGCTTTTGATGTGCGTCTGCGGCGTTATCATGCTCGCGCTGACATGGATATGCGGCGACAGGGCAAGGCTTGGACGCGACATAGCCGCAGCCTCGGCTCTGGTGCTTGTCGCGGTGCTTTCGTTTGTGCTTTACCCCTACACCCCGGCCGCCGCCGAAAAATCAAATATAGAATACTCCAAGGCAACAAAGGAGTCTTATTATCAGGTAAAATATCCCGATATCCGTGACGGCGATTGCGAAAACGATAATACTCCTGCCGAGGAGGACAAGCCTGCCGAATGGGACGAGTATATGAACGAGCTCTATACTAATTTTATCCCTGAGGATATGCAGCAGCGCTTCGGGCTTGAGCGGATAATGGAGAAGTATGACTATACCGACGATGTGGGCACGCTTATGGATGTGCGCCGCCTCAAGCGTACGTTTGCAAGGCTTGCCTGGGATGAGACTGACCTTGCGACAAGGCTTGTCGGCTTCCAGTTTTACGCTATGAACACCTCGCCGGAGGATACCTATGACCTTGAAAACGACTGGGCAGCGCTCAAGTATTATTACGGCTATCTCGGCGCGGGGCTTTATATAGGCTTCCTGCTTTATGTGTTTTTCGTGTTTCTGCGGCGGCTGCTGCGTGACTTCAAGGGAGCGGTGAATATGCGTAATATGGCCTGCGCTATGCTTTTTGCTATGGAGCTTGGGCTTGCGCAGTATTCCGGTGCTATACTGCGGCGTCCGAACGTCTCTTTTTATCTTGCGATAACGGCGGCGATGCTTTATTATGAGAATATGACGGCGCAGAGGATAATCAAAAAGGAGAGCAAAAAATGAAGCTCAGCGTTATAGTTCCTGTATATAATGTTGAAAAATATCTTGGGAAATGCCTTGATTCGCTTGTAAATCAGACGATTTCGGACTATGAGATCATAGTTGTGAACGATGGTTCTCCCGATAATTCGCAGCGTATTATAGACGATTATGCCGCGCGCTATCCCGGGCTTATTATCCCGATGATAAAGGAAAACGGCGGGCTGTCCTCCGCACGAAATTACGCAATGAGCGTTGCCAAGGGTGAATTTATAGCCTTTGTCGATAGCGACGACTGGGTTGACCCGAGAATGTATGAAAAGCTCCTTGAGCTTATTGAGCGGGAAAACGCCGACATTGCCTTCTGCGATATGCGCGACTATAACGAGGACGGCAGCATAACGGAGCACGACTGCACAAGCTTTGTGAACGGCGACCCGCTGACAGTTACCTGCTCTGCCTGCTGTAAGCTCTTTCGCCGCAGTGCCATCGGCGAGACGCGCTTCCCGGTGGGGCTCTGGTATGAGGATCTGGCTTTTACGGGAAGACTTCTTTTTAAGACGGACAGGCTTGCCGTGCTGCATGAAAAGCTCTATTTCTGCAATAATCGCGCAGGCTCTATTATGAATAACAATAACGCGCTCAAAAATCTGGATATGCTCACGGTGCTTGACGGTCTGCGTGAGGCCGCAAGAGAGAGCGGGCACGAGGATAAGCTCGATTATCTTGTTTTGACCCATCTGCTCCGCACCTCGATAAACCGCGTCGCCGAGCAGAATAGCCCCGATAAAAAGGCGGTTATAAAGCAGATGCGCGAATATGTGCATGATAAGATACCAAAACTCACAGCCTGCCCGACATACAGGGCTCAGCCGAAAAAGGTCCGCGTCGTGATGTTTTTGAACTACCACGGCATGGAGAACCTGACAAAGCTGCTGTTTAGGATCAAGAGAGGGCTTTGAGCTGGGCATAGTCCGCGTCCTTGGCTTCCCCTTTAGGGGGAGCTGGCGCGAAGCGACTGAGGGGGCGCCGATATTGAAGTCAGCATCAGACTCATGTTCTGCAATTAGTCCAATATTACCCCATAAAACGCAAAAATCAGGCATTGGAGCCTGATTTTTGCATTATTATTTGAACTTTCCGCGCAAAGCGTTATTTATCAAAAACATTCTTCTCAATGTGCGGCGGCGCTTTTTCATGAGCAGCTTATATATAAGCCTCTCCTTCGCGCTCAGCGTGTTCATATAGGGATTTGCGCGGTGCTCCGGGTGCTGCTTTATGAAGGCATCAAGCAGCGTATCGAGCAGGGGACTGTCCGGGTCTGCCATGACAACGCGCAGGGAGGAGGCTAAGAGCACATGCTTGAGCGCAAGAAACTCAAGCTCGTTCCGGTATTTCTCGAATAGCCCGATTTCCCGGTAATAGCTCTCCAGATCCTCAAGCGCATCAAGTATCTCAATATTGCGGTCAGCCTTACGGGCGTTGGTTATCGAGCCCTCGCGCTGAAGATAATTATAATAGGTCTTGGCAACATATTTTATTCTGGCGGCGTAGGGGTAGAGCTTTACCGTTGTGCGCGAGTCCTCAAACCATGCTCTCCCCGGATAGCGTATCCCGGTGTCGAGAAAGAGCTCGCGCCTGTATAGCTTATTCCACGGCGCGGGCAGCTCAAGCAGCAGCGCAGGATATTCCTCAAGTGAAAAGCTGCTGCCGTCCGGACGCGATACGCCCGGTATATGACGGAGAGCTTTTCCGCTCTCGTTTACCGAGACTGCGTCAAAAAAGCAGAGCTCAAAGCTGCCGTCGCATAGCTCGATCAGCGCATCGACCGCGCCCGGCGCAAGATAGTCGTCGCTGTCGGCAAAAAGAAAGTATTCGCCTCTTGCGGCTTCAATGCCGGTGTTTCGCGCCTGACCGACTCCGCAGTTTTGCGTGCTGATAACGCGGATAAGCTCCGGATAGCGCGCCGCGTAGTCGGCAAGAATGGCGGCTGAGCCGTCGGTCGAGCCGTCGTTTACGAGGATTATCTCATAATCGCGGCTTTTTCCTATGAGCGAGTCTATGCATTTGGGGAGATAGCTCTCAACATTATATACCGGGACGATCACGCTGAGCTTTGGCATGCCTTTACCCTCCGCTGAATATTATTCTCGGGCTTATTCTATCATTATTTGCCCGAATTTTCAATAAGCGTTTACATGGCGGGAAAAATAGTGTATAATATATAAATTGATATAAAAGCTATCGCACAATTCCTGCAAAGGAGATATTTTATGAAATTCAAAAGAAAGCCCCGTGAGAACGAGGCGGTCGTCACAGAAACTCTCAAGGATACATACGATTGGATACAGTGTCTTATAAGCGCGCTGATAATCTGCGTCATGCTCTTTGTTTTCGTGCTCCGTGTCGTTGACGTGCGGGGTACGTCTATGAACCCGACGCTCCAAAACGGCGATAAGATGCTTGTTTCGGACTTGTTCTATAAGCCGAAGCAGGGTGATGTCGTCGTGTTCAAAAAGGATGAATACGACCCCGACAAGGCGCTTGTCAAGCGCGTTATCGCGGTCGGCGGGCAGGAGGTCAACATTGACTTTGCAAACGGCATCGTCTACGTTGACGGAGAGCCGATAGAGGAGGATTATATAAGCGAGCTTACGCAGAAGAAGCTTGACTTTATAGGTCCGCAGACCGTGCCGGAGGGCTGCGTTTTCGTCATGGGCGATAACCGCAACGCCTCCACGGACAGCCGCGATAAGCGCATAGGCATGGTCGATGAGAGACTTATAATCGGCAAGGTTTATATGGTGATATATCCGCTTACCGAGTTTGGAGCAGTGAAATGACGGATAACAAAGGCTTTGAAAAAATGAATATCCAGTGGTTTCCCGGCCACATGACCAAGGCACAGCGCATGATAGAGGAGAATATTGCGCTGGTGGACGCTGTGTGCGAGATACTGGACGCGCGAATTCCGTATTCCAGCCGCAATCCGGATATTGACAGACTCGCCGGAGATAAGCCGCGCCTTGTCATACTAAACCGCACGGACCTTGCAGATCCTAATCTTACCGCCCGCTGGCGCAGATATTTCGAGGCGCAGGGGCTTGCCATACTCGAAACTGACGCGAAAAGCGGCAAGGGCGTGAGCGGCTTTGCTCCCGCCGTGCGCAGAATGTTAAAGGATAAGCTTACCGCATACGAGGCAAAGGGGCAGGTGGGTCGTCCTCTGCGCGTTATGATACTCGGCATACCGAATGTCGGCAAGTCTACCTTTATAAATAAGGTCGCAGGACGCAAGGCCGCGATAGCTGGGGATAAGCCCGGCGTTACGCGCGGCAAGCAGTGGATAAATATTGACCAGGGGCTTGATTTACTCGATACTCCGGGCATACTCTGGCCGAAGTTTGACAGTCAGGAGGTCGGCGAGATGCTGGCCATCACAAACGCGATAAAGGCTGATGTGCTCGATAAGGAGACCTTGGGCGCAAACTTTATGCTGCGTTTGCGCGAGATGTACCCCAAGGCGATAGAGGAGCGCTATAAGTTTACGCCCGACCCCGATATGAACGGCTTTGAGCTGTTGGAGCAGGCGGCGAAGAAGCGCGGCTTTTTGGTTTCGCGCGGGGAGTACGATATAGAGCGCATGGCAAATACGCTTTTGGGCGAGTACCATGACGGAAAGCTCGGCAGACTCACCTTGGAGGCGCCCGATGCCTGAACTATGGGAGCTTGAAAACGAGCTATACGACGCGGGAGCAGAGCTTATCTGCGGCGTTGACGAGGCGGGGCGCGGTCCGCTTGCAGGTCCCGTCTGCGCCGCCGCGGTCATCCTGCCGCGCAAAATTATAATAGACGGACTGAACGACTCGAAAAAGCTCAGCGAGAAGAAGCGCGAGGCGCTATTTGACGAAATATGCGAAAAGGCGCTTGACTATAGCATAGCCTTTGCCTCCGTTGAGGAAATTGAGTCGATGAATATTCTTAACGCTACCTTCCTTGCCATGAACCGTGCGATTTCAGGTCTTAAAATGCAGCCCCAGCTTGCGCTTATAGACGGCAACCAGAGCCGGGGTATAGAATATCCCTGCCGCTGCATAATAGGCGGGGACGCAAAATGCGCCGATATCGCCGCCGCGTCCATACTCGCAAAAGTCAGCCGTGACCGCGTCATGCGTGAGCTTGATGCGCAGTATCCGGGCTACGGCTTTGCTGGGCATAAGGGCTACGGCACAAAGCAGCACTACGCCGCAATTCGTGAGCTTGGCGCTTCGCCCGTGCATCGCATGAGCTTTTTGAGGAAGCTGCACTGATGGCAGGGCGTGAGCTTGGAAGCTGGGGCGAGGAGCGCGCCGCGCAGTACCTCCGCCGTCGCGGATATAAGATACTCGCGCAAAACTACCGCTGCCGCGGCGGGGAGATAGATTTGATAGCCTCAAGGGGCAGATTTGTTGTCTTTGTCGAGGTCAAGCTGCGCAAAAGCGCGGCTTTTGCCGAGGCGCGTGAATTTGTCACCCGCGCAAAGCAGCAGCGGATAATCGGCACGGCGGAGCTTTGGCTCGGTGAAACGGGCTGTACGCTTCAGCCGAGGTTTGATGTTATCGAGATATACGCGCCCGAGGGCGAGGAGAGCAGAAAAATCAAAATTGAGCACATAGCAGACGCATTTCGCTGCGACTAAGCTCGATTATATAAAATTACGGAACCGGCAATTACCGATTCCGTAATCGAGGCTTTTGCCTATCAGCAGCAGCCGCGGGGACAGAAGGTGGAGCAGTAGGTCTCGCCCTTGCTGTTCGCCTTTTCGTTTTGTACGCTTATTCTGCTTGCCGAGCAGCGGCAGTCGATGGTGTTGTACTTGCAGTTTGTAACGTCACAGCCGACGCCGGGAATGACGTCGTTACGGGTTTTGTCGTTCATGTTGCGCCTCCGAAATAAATATTTGGCATTCGCCGAGTATATTATTTGCCGTGGCGCGGAAAAAATACGGAGCTGAATTATATATGGCATTATACGCGATAGGGGACACGCATTTATCGCTTGGCGCGTCGAAGCCGATGGACATTTTCGGCTCCAAGTGGGAAAATCACGCCGAAAAGCTGCGCGCCGGCTTCTCAAATTTAGGCGGGGACGATGTCTGCGTCATCTGCGGCGACATTAGCTGGGGCATGGGGATCGAGCAGTGCCGCGAGGATTTCCTTTTTATCGACTCGCTCCCCGGCAAAAAGATAATATTAAAGGGCAACCACGACTTTTGGTGGTCTACCGCTGCCAAGGCGAAAAAGTTTTTTGCCGAGTGCGGTATTACAAGCATAGATATTCTGTATAATAACGCATTTCAATACGGGGAATACAGCATCTGCGGCACACGCGGCTGGTTCTACGAGGAGGAAAAGGGCGGTGAGCATGACAAGAAAATCATGCTGCGCGAGGTCGGGCGGCTCGAAGCCTCGCTCAAGGCCGCGCCCACGGATAAAAAGCTTGTCTTTCTTCATTATCCGCCGATTTTTCTCAGATATGAGTGCCCCGAGATACTGGCGCTTTTGCGTGAGCATGAGGTGCGGCTGTGCTGCTATGGGCATATCCACGGCAAGGGCTGCGGCGCGGCGCTGAACGGCTGGCGCGGCGGGACGGAGTTTCGCCTCGTCTCGGCGGATTGGCTCGACTTTACTCCGCTGAAAATTTTGGATTGACCGGGCTTGCCGCGCCCGCAGGGCGCTGCCCCTTTTAGGGGAAGTGGCGCGAAGCGCCGAAGGGGTCGCCAGACCTGAATGCGGAGCAGAGCTGAAAAGACAGGATGCAGTTCAGACAATTCTTCTCCCGATTGGCTTTTTCTCAGCCCGGAGACCCATCAGTTTCGCCAAGAGCGAAGTCATGCGCGTTTTATCACAAGCTTAAAAAGTCCTGAGTAAGGCCTAAGTAGCACACTCAGGACTTCTTCTTATATAATCTGAAGGCAATGCGCCAGAGCAAAAAGCCTATCAGCGAGCCGATTAGATTTAAAATCAAATCGTCTACGTCACAGCTTCCGCGCAGAGTGAATAGCTGCGTCAGCTCCACGGCGGAGACGGTGCCGACGACGGAAGCGATAAAAACAAAGAATTTCCGCTGCTTGTTAAAAAGACTGGGCAGGAAAAAGCCGAAGGGGATAAACGCCGCGACGTTTCCCGCAATGTTAAAATGCGCGAATTTGAGCATATAGGGGTTTGAGTTGTACCGGAGCACATACACATAGCGCCGTATCGTCTCAAGCGGGATGAGATTCAGGTTCATTTTTAGCTGCTCCCGGTAGCTTTCTGCGATAAAGGCTCTGCGTCTTGCAAAAAGCAGCAGCAGCATGGCGATACAGTATATTATAAATAGTATAAAAAGCGCGCGCCGCGCCCTAAAAGTCTCTCTCATGGGTCTCTCCTTGAAGGTCACTGAGAGCTAATATAGCATAAACGAGTATAAATTTCAACAAATGCCGGTCGAAAACAGGGCGCTGCGGCAAAAATGTGCGGAGAGAAATGCAAAAATAATGCGTCAAAATTCAGCAAGTGCCAAAATCGTGAGGAAATTTAATAATTTGTCATTGATTTTACAGGCAATATCTGATATCATGTTAAAGCTTGTGTTATGCACATTATGAGGAGGAAATCTAAATGATTGTCAAGAACGTAGAGAAAAAAGAAGATAACACTCTTAGTTTTCAGGTTGAGACTGACGCCGCCGAGTTTGAGGCTGCCGTCAATGCCGCTTACCTGAACAATAAGAACAGCATAAATATCCCCGGCTTCCGCAAGGGCAAGGCTCCCCGCGCTGTTGTTGAAGGCATGTACGGCACTGAGGTGTTCTATCATGACGCTATGGATGAGCTGGCTCCCAAGGCCTTTGAGCAGGGTATCTCCGAAAACGAGATCAAGTTTGTCGGCGCTCCCTCCATCGTTGATGTAAACGTCACCGATGACAAGACCGCTCTGTACACCTTCTCCGTCACCTGCTACCCCGAGGTCACTCTCGGTCAGTACAAGGGTCTGAGCGCAGAGCGCTACCCCGCAGAGGTTGACGAGGACGAGCTGGGCTACGAGCTGGATGCAGCCCGCAAGCGCAACTCCCGCAAGGTCGACGTTGAGCGTGAGGCTCAGATGGGCGACATGGCAAACATCGACTTTGACGGCTACCTCGATGGCGAGCGCTTTGACGGCGGTATGGCAGAGGGCTATGACCTCGAGCTCGGCTCCGGCTCCTTCGTTCCCGGCTTTGAGGAGCAGATCGTCGGCATGAGCATCGGCGAGGAGAAGGATATCGACATCACCTTCCCCGAGAACTACACCCCCGAGATGGCCGGTAAGTCCGTCGTTTTCAAGATAAAGCTCAATAACCTTTCCGTCAACGAGCTCCCCGAGCTTGACGATGAGTTTGCAAAGGACAACGGCTTTGATACTCTCGACGAGTACAAGGCAGACCTCAGAGCCGAGCTTGCAAAGCGCAAGACCGAGCAGCGCGAGGGCGAGGTTCGTGCAGAGCTTATGCACAAGGCAATTGAGAACATGAGCGTTGAGGTTCCCGAGGTCATGGTTATGGAGAAGGCGGAGGAGATAGTCCGCAACTATGCGAGAAACTTTGGTGTTACCGATAATTCCATCCCCATGGACCAGCTTTGCCAGATGCTGGGCCTCAACGATGAAATGGTAAAGACCACCATCCGCCCCGCAGCCGAGGCTCAGGTAAAGAGCGATCTGCTGCTTGAGGCTATTGTCAAGGCTGAGGAATTTGCTCCCACCGAGGAGGAAATAGATGAGTATATCGCAAAGACCGCTGCAAAGCTCGACGTGAGAGCAGAGGATCTCAAGAAGTACTTCGGTGCTGAATTTATCGCAGAGGAGCAGAAGAAGGAGATGGCCTCCGACCTTATCTTCAGCACCGCCGTCATCACCGAGGCCGCTCCCGAGGAGAAGACCGAGGAAAAGCCCGCCGAGGAAGCAGCAGAGGCTGAATAATTATCCCGGGATAAGGATATGCTCTCTTGGATACTGATATTTTGAAGGAGAGTTTAGTATAATGAGTTTAGTTCCATATGTAGTCGAGCAGACCAGCCGCGGTGAACGCTCGTATGACATTTTTTCAAGACTTCTCAACGACCGCATAATCATGCTCTCGGAGGAGGTCAACGACACCACGGCAAGCCTCATCGTCGCCCAGCTTCTCTATCTTGAGGCGCAGGACCCCGATAAGGACATTCAGTTCTATATCAACAGCCCCGGCGGCAGTGTTACCTCCGGTCTTGCCATTTACGACACGATGCAGTACATCAAGCCTGACGTTTCCACCATCTGCATCGGTATGGCGGCCTCGATGGGCGCGTTTCTGCTCTCCTCGGGCGCAAAGGGCAAGCGCATTGCTCTGCCGAACGCGGAGATAATGATCCATCAGCCCTCCGGCGGCAGTCAGGGTCAGTGCACCGATATTCAGATTCAGGCCGAGCAAATTCTCAAGATCAAGAAGCGCCTCAACGCCATCCTCGCCGAAAATACCGGCAAGGACATTGAGACTATCGAGCGCGACTGCGAGCGCGACCACTTCATGACCGCCGAGGAAGCCCAGACCTACGGCATTATCGACAAGGTCATTTATAAGCGCTGATAATTTTCGGATTGGGGGGACGCAGGTTCCCCCAATCTTCATAAAGCGCATGACGGAACGGAGAAGTATATGGCAAAGAATGAAGACAGAAGAAGCATAAGATGCTCGTTTTGCGGCAAGCCTCAGTCGCTTGTCAACCGCCTTATAGCCGGCAACGGCAGCTATATATGCGACGAGTGTGTGCGTATGTGCATGGAGATAGTCTCCGACGATCCGGAGCTTCCGAAGGTCGCCGGCTATGACGGACTGCCGCTCGTATTTGATAAGCTGCCAAAGCCCATGCAGATAAAGGCCGGACTTGACGAATACGTCATCGGTCAGGAGCACGCAAAGAAGGTGCTGAGCGTCGCAGTATATAATCATTATAAGCGCATACTGCACGGCGGGGATGAGGATGTTGAGCTCCAGAAGAGCAATATCCTGCTCATAGGCCCCACCGGCAGCGGCAAGACCCTCTTTGCCCAGACCATGGCGAAGATGCTGGACGTTCCCTTCGCCATTGCCGACGCTACGACGCTTACGGAGGCGGGTTATGTCGGCGAGGACGTGGAAAACGTCATACTCAAGCTTTTGCAGGCGGCGGACTTTGACGTGGAGCGCGCCGAGCGCGGCATAATCTATATAGACGAGATAGATAAGATAGCGCGCAAGAGCGAGAATACCTCGATTACACGCGACGTGTCCGGAGAGGGCGTGCAGCAGGCGCTGCTGAAGCTCCTTGAGGGCACGGTTGCGAATGTACCGCCTCAGGGCGGACGCAAACACCCGCATCAGGAGTTTATTCAGGTCGATACGACAAATATCCTCTTTATCTGCGGCGGCGCCTTTGACGGGCTTGATAAGATAATCGAAAAGCGCACGGATAAAAGCTCCATGGGCTTCGGCGCCGAGATACAGAGCGGACGTGACCGCGACGTCGGCGAGCTTTTGGGTCAGGTGCAGCAGCATGACCTGCTCAAGTTCGGCATTATCCCCGAGCTTATAGGTCGTCTGCCGGTCGTGGCCTCGCTGGAATCTCTGGGGAGGGACGATCTTGTCCGCATCCTGACCGAGCCGAAAAACTCCATGACCAAGCAGTATAAGGCGCTCATGGACTATGACGGCGTGGAGCTTGAGTTTGCCCCCGGCGCGCTTGAGGCCGTGGCGGATAAGGCGATAGAAATGAAGATAGGCGCGCGCGGTCTGCGCAGCGTGATGGAAAACGTGATGACCGATGTGATGTTTACCGTCCCCTCGGACAGCACTATCTCCAAAATTCTTATTACGGCGGACAGCGTCAAAAACGGCACTGCGCCCGAGCTTATCCACAAGAACGCCTGATTTTTATTCACTCCGGAAAGGAGAAGAATTATGAGCGAAAATATCATGCAAGTGCAGAATATGCCGATGATAGCCCTGCGCGGGCTTAACGTGTTCCCCGGCATGCTGCTCAGCTTCGAGGTCGAGCGGGAAAACTCGCTCGCGGCGCTCGATGCTGCCATAAAAGGGAACAGGAATATATATCTTGCCGCCCAGAAGGACATCTCCGTAGATGTTCCCGAGGAAAAGGACATTTACAGCGTGGGCGTGGTCTGCCGCATAAAGCAGCAGCTTCGTCCGCCGCGCAGCAAGACCTGCCGCGTAATGGTCGAGGGAATGTACCGCGCCTGCACGGAGTATATCAATACAGACGGCAAGTATTACACCGCGGACATTTTTGAAATGCCCGATAAGGGCGAGCGCGTGAGCGAGGAGCGCATGATAGCGCTGATACGAAACTGCCTGTCTTTGTATCACGATTATCTTGCGGAGAACCCGGAGGCGATAACGGAGCAGATAATAAATGTGCTCGCCGTAAGTCAGCCGGGGGATATCGCAAACCACATTGCGCACAATGTCCATCTTGCCATCGAGGAGAAGCAGGAGCTTCTTGAGGAGCTTGCTCCGAGTAAGCGCCTTGCCCTGCTTGCAAAGCTGCTGTCACGCGAGGTTAATATACTTCGCATTGAAAAGGAGCTTGCCGAGGCAACGCAGGAGCAGATGAACCAGAGCCAGCGTGAATACTATCTCCGCGAGGAGATGAAGATTATTCAGGCGGAGCTGGGCGAGGACGGGCAGACTGACGATATCGGCGAGTATAAGCAGAAAATCGCCTCTCTTGATGCGCCCGACAGCGTTAAGGAGAAGCTCAATAAGGAGCTTTCACGCCTTATAAAGCAGCCCTTCGGCTCCTCCGAGGCGGCGGTGCTGCGCGGCTATCTCGATACCTGCCTTGAGCTTCCGTGGGGAGAGAAAACGGTCGAGACTATCGACCTTGCGAAAGCGCGCAAGCTTTTGGATGACGATCACTTCGGGCTTGAAAAGGTCAAGGAGCGTATTATCCAGTATCTTGCGGTCAAGCAGCTCAGCCCAGAGATTAAGGGCGGACTTATCTGCCTTGTCGGCCCTCCGGGAACCGGCAAGACCAGCATCGCCATGAGCATTGCCAAGGCCGTCAACAGAAGGCTTGTCCGCGTGTCGCTCGGCGGCGTGCATGACGAGGCGGAAATTCGCGGTCACCGTAAGACCTACATAGGCTCCATGCCCGGCAGAATAATAAACGGCATCATTCAGGCCAAGAGCTGCAACCCCCTCATGGTCCTCGACGAGATAGATAAGCTCGGCTCCGATTACCGGGGAGACCCCTCGGCGGCTCTGCTTGAGGCGCTGGACGGTGAGCAGAACTCTACGTTCCGCGATAATTTCCTTGAGATACCCTTTGACCTCTCCGAGGTATTCTTTATAACGACCGCAAACTCGCTCGACACCATACCCAGAGCCCTGCTTGACCGCATGGAGGTCATCGAGCTTTCAAGCTATACGGACGAGGAAAAGCTCCAGATAGCGAAGAAGCATCTGCTTCCCAAGCAGCGGAAAAAGCACGGTCTGCGCCCAAATCAGCTCCGCGTCAGCGACGATGCGATGCGTGAGCTTATAAACGGCTATACGCGCGAGTCCGGCGTGAGAAATCTTGAGCGCGAGATCGCAAGGCTTTGCCGCCGCGCCGCCTGCGATATTGCCGAGGAAAAGTGCAAGAGCCTCGGCGTGAAGGCGGGAGCACTTGAGAGCCTTATGGGGCCTGTGAGGTTCAAGCCGGACAAGCTTCGCGTGCGCGACGAGGTTGGTCTTGTCCGCGGGCTTGCCTATACCTCCGTCGGCGGCGAGGTGCTGGACGTTGAGGTCGCTGTCGTTGACGGCAGCGGAAAGCTTGAGCTTACCGGCAACCTCGGCGACGTGATGAAGGAATCCGCCCGCGCCGCGCTGACCTATATAAGAAGCCGTGCGGATGTGCTCGGCATTGAGCACGATTTCTATAAAACCAAGGACATACATATTCACTTCCCCGAGGGCGCGGTTCCCAAGGACGGCCCCTCCGCCGGCATCACGGTGACTATCGCGCTTATCTCGGCGCTAAGCGGCGCCCCGGTACGGCACGACGTCGCAATGACGGGTGAGATTACCCTGCGCGGCAGAGTCCTGCCCATAGGTGGTCTGCGCGAAAAGACGATGGCGGCACTGCGCGCCGGAGTCAAGACGGTCATCATCCCCGCCGATAACGAGCCGGATCTTGAGAATATTGACCAGACCGTGCGCCATGCGCTTGAGTTTGTGCCGACGGATCACGTCGACAAGATACTCGACCTTGCGCTCGTCCGCACGGAGGATAAGCCCTCCTTCTGCCCGCCGCAGCTTGTCGGCGCGGGTGCGGGCAGCGCGGTGAGACAGTAGGTGAGCATGGCAGGATTAAACGTAAATAAGGCGGAGTTTATAAAGTCCGCCGCCTCCACGGGGCAGTTTATCCGCTCTTCCGTCCCGGCGATAGCCTTTGCCGGTAAGTCGAACGTGGGCAAGTCCTCGGTCATAAACCGTATGCTCAACCGCAAGAACTTTGCCCGTGTCGGCGCGCAGCCCGGCAAGACCATTCACGTCAATTATTTTCTCATTGACGGCAAGGTCTACTTTGTTGACCTGCCGGGCTACGGCTACGCCAAGGTCTCCCAGAGCGAGAAGGAGCGCTGGGGCAGGCTTATGGAGAGCTTTTTTGCCGAGCCCGAGCTTATGGATCTCGGCGTTATGATAGTCGATGCGCGTCATAAGCCCACGGCGGACGACGTGACCATGGCGGAGTGGTTCAAGGGCTCCGGCTGCCCGATGGTGGTCGTTGCAAATAAGCTCGATAAGCTCAAAAAAAGCGAGGTCGAGCCCAATATGGCGCTCATTCGTGAGACGCTGGAGCTTCCCGAGGAAGTGCCGCTCATTCCCTTCTCCGCCGAAAAGGGGCAGGGCAGGGAAGTGCTCCTTGCGGAAATTCTCAAGCTGATCGGATAAATTCAAGGTGCAGGAAAGATTATTTCTCTCCTGCACTTGTGTTTTTTGCTTTTATTTGATATGATAATATAATCACGGAGGTGAGCGATATCGACGCACTAAAAACTATTTGGGACGGCTTTGATTTTACTAATCTGCTGGACATACTTCTCAGCGTGGTTCCCGCCCTTATCTGCATCACGCTCCACGAGCTCAGCCACGGCTATGTCGCGTATAGGCTCGGCGACGATACGGCGAAAAGAGCCGGCAGGCTTACGCTAAACCCCATCAAGCACCTTGATATTATGGGTCTTATCATGATGGTGATTTTTCGCGTCGGCTGGGCAAAGCCCGTGCCGGTGAATATGTATAAGTTCAAAAATCCGAAGCGCGGCATGGCTATCACCGCTCTTGCCGGGCCTGTGAGCAACATTCTCATTGCGGTCGTTTTCCTGTTTCTCTATGGGCTTTTGCTCATTCCGTTAAGTGCGGGAGCCGTAGGGCAGTACCTTCTGCGTATGATGAAGCTTACGGCATACATAAGCGTAGGACTCGGCATATTTAATCTTATCCCCGTGCCGCCGCTTGACGGCTCGAAGGTGCTGTTTTCACTTATGAGCGATGAGAGCTATTATAAGCTTATGCGCTACGAGCGATACGGAACCATTGCAATGGTGCTTTTGGTTGCCACCGGCATACTCGGCAGACCCTTGAGTGCGGCGATACAGTGGCTCTACACCGCTCTTATTCCCGTTGCGCAGTGGGCCTGCGCCCTTGTTTTCAAACTATTCTATCTCTGATATGTGAGCCGATACATGGAAAATCCAAGCTTTTATCTTGAGGGCATTGTCCGCGAGAAAAACGAGCTTCAGGACTTTGAGGGGCCGCTGAGCCTTATCCTGATGCTGCTTTCCAAAAATAAAATAGAAATTCGTGATATCAAGATTTCGGATATTCTTGAGCAGTATCTGGATTATCTTGACCAGATGCAGAAGCTTGACCTTGAGATTGCAAGCGAATTTGTGCAGATGGCCTCGCACCTGCTTTATATCAAGACCAAGACGCTTTTGACGCAGGAGGAAGAGGTCTCGGAGCTTGAAGTGCTCATTGCCTCTCTTGAGCAGCTCAAAAGCCGCGATACGCTCAGCGCCGTAAAGCAGATTACTCCGCAGCTGAAGGAAGCGTCGGAGCTGGGGCTGCTCTATTTTTCAAAGCTGCCCGAGCCGCTGCCGAAGACGTCGAAGGAATATGAATACCGGCATGAGCCTGTTGACCTGTTAAAGGCGCTTTCTAATATGTTCTCGCGCGGCGGGCGCATGGCGGAGCCGGAGGAGCTGGCGCAGGCGGTGCCAAAGCGCATCGTGTACAGCGTGCGCGATAAAAGCCGCCAGATAATCGACCTTTTGCGCACGGGCAGCGTATATCTTACTGAGCTTTATTCAAGCTGCCGCAGCCGCAGCGAGCTTGTTGCGACCTTCGTATCGGTGCTTGAGCTGTGCAGCATAGGCAGCATACATATTGACCGCGCCGACGCGGGCTATTCATTGAGCTTTACCGGCGGCGACGTGGATGAGATAATCGAAAAGATTGTTGAGTGAGATTTATGGATATTTCATCGGCCATTGAGGCCATACTTTTTGCAGCGGGCGAAAGCGTGCCGATTGCGAGACTTTCGCTGGTGCTCGGCGCGGAGGAGAAGGAAGTCTCTCTTGCCGCGGCGGAGCTTTCGGAGAAATACGAGCGCGAGGGGCGCGGGATGAGAATACTTCGCCTTGGGGAGAAGCTTCAAATGTGCTCTGCCCCGGAGTACGCGCCCTATATTACGAAAACACTCGAGCAGAGAAAGCCGCCGATGCTCTCTCAGCCGGCGCTCGAAACTCTTGCAGTGGTTGCCTATTTCCAGCCCGTCACAAGAGCATATATCGACCAGGTGCGCGGCGTGGACAGCGCATATACCGTCAGTGCGCTGACGGAGCGCGGGCTTATCGAGGTCTGCGGCAGACTCGATGTTCCCGGCAGACCCTCATTATTCAAAACGACCGACGTTTTCCTGCGCACGATGGGCGTGTCGAGCCTTGACGAGCTTCCGCCGCTGCCTGATATGAGCAGCAGCGAGGGCGTGGAGAAGCTGCAGCACGCCATTGACGAGCTGCAAAACGCACAGAACAGCGGTCAGATTACCCTCAGCGAAATTACACAGTCGGACGGCAAGGAGTGATGTAGTTGGTAGTGCTTCACATTTTAGGCGTGATACTGAAAATTCTCGGCATAGCCTTGCTCTCGGTGCTTGGGCTTGTCATATTGCTGCTTTTGCTCATATCGCTTGTGCGCGTCGGCATCGACGCGGAGTATATGGGCGGCAAGCTCAAGGCCTCGGCAAAGGTCTGCGGCAAGCTTATTGAGCTGTACCCAAACGGCTCGCTCATGGAGAAGCTCAAGAACCGCCACAAAAAGGAGAAGCCGCAGGAGCCAAAGCCCGAGGGAGAGAAGCCCCCGGCTGAGGAAAAGCCGAAAAAGCGGCTAAAATTTGAGTTTTCACGCGACGAGCTGCTTGCCCTTGCAAAAAAGGCGCTGCACGGCGTAGGGCATATCCTGACTATCAGGGTAGACCGCTTCCTGCTCCACTTCACCGCCGCGGGTGACGACCCATATAATACCGCCATGCTCTACGGCTATGTAAACGGCGCTTTGTCCTCGCTTGCGCCGCTGTGCGGAAAGAGATTTTGCGTGCGCGTGGCCGACGTGCAGACGGATGTGGACTTTACGGCGGATAATATCAGTCTCGATTTCGGTATCGCGGTCACGCTGCGTATCGGTCAGATATTCGAGGGACTGTTTATTATAGCCTTCGGCGCTCTGGGCATACTTATAAAGAACAAGCGCAGACTCAAAAAAGAACGCCGCGCTGCGCAAAACGGCGCAAGCTGCGAAGAAATAAAAGAAATAGAAGAAAACATACAGGCAGAGGAAAGGATGGACAACAATGGATAACAACCCTATCGGCGAACTCATGCAGAACACTATGGAGAGTGTCAAGAACATTCTCAAGGTAGACACCGTGGTCGGAGACCCGATTTATACTCCCGACGGCATAACCCTCGTACCCATCTCCAAGATCAGCGTCGGCTTCGGCGGCGGCGGCGTGGAGCTCGGCTCCAAGAAAAATGACGGCAGCAGACCCTACGGCGGCGGCAACGCGACCGGCGTAAAAATCGAGCCGATGGGCTTTTTGGTCATCAAGGAAGGCAACATCCGCATGATAAACGTCACTCCTCCCGCCAGCAACACCGTTGACAGGATAATAGACCTTGTCCCGCAGGTCATCGACCGCGTTGACAGCTTTATCGAAAAGCAGAAGGGCTGACAGCATAAGCCGAAAGGCAAATGTCAATAATAAGCACTGCCCAAATCATTATAGGGTGGTGCTTATTGTTGAAAAGAAGGAAAATTTTGAGCTTTATAATTATCGCGGCGCTTTTTGCCGGGATAGTTACGCCGGTGTACGCCGTGAGCGACGCACCGGGGACAAGCGCCGTGAGCGCTATAGTCATGCACTCCGGCGGCGAGGTCATATACGAAAAGAACGCTGATGCGCGTTCGCTCATTGCAAGCACGACAAAGCTCATGACCGCGATAGTTGCGATCGAGAATAACGCGCTTCCCGAGGAGCTGGAGGTCGGCGCGGAGTCCTGCGGCATTGAGGGCTCGTCGATGTACCTTCGCCCCGGTCAGCGCGTCACGGTCGAGGAGCTTTTGTATGGGCTGCTGCTCGTCTCGGGAAACGACGCTGCCGACGCGCTGGCAAAATATACGGCGGGGAGCATCGAGGAATTTGCCGTGCTCATGAACGAAAAGGCGCGGGAACTTGGCATGACGGAGTCGTCCTTTGCAAATCCGCATGGGCTTGACGCGGACGAGCACTATTCCACGGCGCGCGATATGGCGCTTTTGATGGATTACTGTATGCAAAACGCGGATTTCTCGCGCATAATATCAGCCGCGTCAAGGCAGATAGGGGAGCAGTGCTATTATAATCATAATAAGCTGCTCTGGCGCTGCAAGGGCTGTCTCGGCGGGAAAACCGGCTATACTCAGGCAGCCGGGCGCTGCCTTGTGAGCTGCTGTGAGCGGGAGGGGACGCGCTTTATCTGCGTGACGCTCTCTGACCCCGACGACTGGAGCGACCATTGCAGGCTCTACGACTGGGCGTTCTCCGAGTATTCCGAGCGCCGGCCGCTGAGCGTGGAAGAGCTTCCGAGGATATCGGTCATATCCGGCGCTGCCGCCTCTGTCGGTGTTGTTCCGGAGCGGGAGACCGTGCTGTTTCTTCCGCGAGATGCGGAGATAAGCATAAGCTATGAGCTTCCGCGCTTCGTCTTTGCGCCGGTAAGGGCGGGGGAGCGCGCGGGGCGATGCATAATAAAAAGCGGTGAAAAGCTGCTTTCGGAGTGTGAGCTCTTGTACTCGGAGGACGTATCGCTTTTACTGCGCACATGCGGCAAATTATATATACGAATGGAGCTTGCTTAATGCAGGAGAGACTTCAAAAAATCATATCGGCCTCGGGGCTCATGTCGCGCCGTGCCGCCGAGGAATATATAAAGGCTGGGCGTGTCAGCGTCAATGGGCGCATAGCGGCGCTCGGCGAGAGTGCGGACAGTGAGGACGAGATACTTGTCGATGGGCGGGCGCTGCCCAGACCCGGCGGCAAGCGCTACATAATGCTCAATAAGCCCAAGGGCTACGTTACCACAATGCATGACGAGAAAAACCGACCCTGCGTCACGGAGCTATTAGCTGATGTCGGAGAGCGAGTCTATCCCGTGGGCAGGCTCGATATGTACTCCGAGGGGCTTTTGATATGCACAAACGACGGAGACTTTGCAAACCGGCTCATGCACCCCTCGCATGAGGTGAATAAGTGCTACAGAACATGGGTTCGGGGCGAGGATATAGGCCTTGCAGTGGAATATCTGCGTATGCCTATGGACATAGACGGATATCTTACGCGCGGCGCGGAGGTCGATATAATATCGCTCACACCGGGCGGCGCGGAGCTTGACATAACGATACATGAGGGGCGAAACCGCCAGGTCAGGAAAATGTGCGCCGCGGTCGGGCTGCGGGTCACGCGCCTGTGCCGCATACGCGAGGGAGAGCTTGAGCTCGGCTCGCTTGACGTGGGTAAATGGCGTGAGCTGACGGCGGAGGAAATAGCCTCCTTCGGCAAATAAGCTATGAATAATATTATTGATGAATTACAGGCGCGTATGCCGGAGCTGTCTAAGCGGCAGCGCTATATAGCCCAGTTTATATGCGATAACTGCGACCGCGCGGCCTTTTTGACTGCAAGCGCCTTGGCGGAGGCGGCGAGGGTCAGCGAATCCACGGTCGTGCGCTTCGCCTCGGACATGGGCTATGAAGGCTATACGCAGTTTCGCGCCGCCATGCAGGATGCCCTGCGTGAAAAGCTCTCCGCTGCGGCGCAGAGCGCAGTGCAAGACGAGAGGGCGCGGGCGCTCAAGCTCAGCGTTGCAAAGGATACGGCACGGCTCAACGCGCTTTTAAGCGAGAAGAATATAAATAACTTCGACTATGCAGCCTCGATAATCGCAAAGGCAAACCGCGTGTTCATCCACGGCGGCGGCTTCGTATCCGCTCCTGCGGCGGCGCTTGAGGGCTGGCTCAGCCTCATAAAGCCCGGAGTCATCCCGCTCGGCGACCTCGTGACGGCGCGGCTTCGGCTCGGTACCGTCGATATCGGAGCGGGCGATGCGCTTGTCGTTTTCGCATCGAGCCCGTCTGCGGACTTTGCGGTGGGACTTATAAAATACGCCGCCTCCTGCGGCGCTGCGACAATTGCCGTCGCGGAGACTGACTGCCTTGCGGATCAGCCTCTCAGCGCCTGCATAGACGTGGACTGCGGCGGCATACCGCCCACCCATACGGCGATGCTCTGCGCCGCAAACTCTCTCGCGCTTGCGGTGGACAGGCTGCTCGGAGCACCCTTTGAAAAACTTTTTTCTTATGCGGAGAATTGACCATGGAGAATAAAAAAATTGCCGAAGCGGAGCTTGTCGTCATCGGCGGCGGCCCTGCCGGCATGATGTGCGCGGCTACTGCGGCGGAGCGCGGTATGCGCGTTATATTGCTTGAGCCGAACCGCCAGCTCGGCAGAAAGCTGAGAATAACCGGCAAGGGTCGCTGCAATGTCACAAATAATTGCGATATCAAGGCGTTTATGGAGAATATCCCCGGTGACGGGCGCTTTTTGTACTCGGCGCTGAATAGACTTTCTCCGGCGCAGACCATGGAGCTTTTTGAGTCGCACGGCTTAAAGCTGAAGACCGAACGCGGCAGCCGCGTTTTCCCCGTCTCGGATAACGCGAATGATGTTGCCGGCTGCATGGCGCACTGGTGTGAGCGCGCCGGGGTACGCATTATGCACACTCACGCGAAAAGCGTATGTATCGAGGACGGCTGTGTCTGCGGCGTTTTGACCGGGGAAGGGCTTATTGAGTGCCGCGCTGCCGCCGTCTGCACCGGGGGACTGTCTTATCCTCTGACCGGCTCCACCGGCGACGGCTATAAATTTGCCATCTCCGCAGGGCACAGCGTAAATCCCACGCGCCCCTCGCTCGTCCCGCTCGAAAGCGGAGACGATTACTGCGCCGAGATGCAGGGCTTTACGCTCAAGAACGTGACGCTGTCGGCGTATGAGGACAATGTGCTTATATACCGTGAGCTTGGAGAGATGATATTTACGCATTTCGGCGTGTCGGGTCCTCTGGTGCTCTCGGCAAGCTCTCATATGCGCCGCATGGGGCAGGCGCAATACAGGCTTGAGATCGACCTCAAGCCCGCGCTTGACGAGAAGAAGCTTGACGCGAGAATTCTGCGCGACTTTGAGAAATACGCCAATAAGGAATTCAAAAACGCCCTCGGCGAGCTTGCGGGACGCACGATGATACCCGTGCTTGTGAGACTCTCCGGCATACCCGAGGACACGAAGGTAAACTCCATAAGCCGCGAGCAGCGGCATAAGCTCCTACAGCTTTTCAAGGCCTTTCCCGTCTCCGTTACGGGTACGCGCCCAATTGACGAGGCCATCGTCACGGCGGGCGGCGTGAGCACGAAGGAGATAAATCCCCGCAGCATGGAATCAAAGCTTGTGGACGGGTTGTATTTTGCGGGAGAGGTGCTTGACCTTGACGGCTATACGGGCGGCTTTAATCTTCAAATCGCGTGGTCAACCGGCTACGTCGCCGGAAAATCTATACTTAAGGATGAATTCTGATGAACGGATATAATTCTATCGCCATTGACGGACCCTCCGGCGCGGGAAAAAGCAGCCTTGCCCGCCGCCTTGCGCATGAGCTTGGCTATATTTATGTCGATACCGGCGCTATCTACCGCTGTGTTGGTCTCGCCGCGCACCGCCGCGGACTTGACAGCAAGGACGAGACTGCAATAAAGCCCATGCTTCCCGGGATAAGCATTGAGATGCGCTATAACGAGGAGGGGGAGCAGCGTATGCTTTTGGACGGCGAGGACGTCTCCGCCGAGATACGCCTGCCTGAGATATCCATCTGCGCCTCGAATGTCGCCGCAATGCCGAGCGTTCGCGCATATCTTCTTGAGATGCAGCGCCGCATGGCGAGAACGCATAACGTCATAATGGACGGGCGCGATATCGGCACTGTCGTTCTCCCGGACGCGGAGCTTAAAATATTCCTCACCGCAAGCGCCGCAGCCCGTGCGGAGCGCCGTATGCTTGAGCTTCAGGCAAAGGGCGTAAACGCGGATTACGATGAGGTCCTGCGCGATATCGAGTACCGCGACAAGCAGGACAGCAGCCGTGCCGCGGCTCCCCTGCGTGCGGCGGAGGGCGCCGTGCGTGTCGATACGAGCGATATTGACTTTGAGCAGAGCGCGGCGCTGCTGCGCGGCATAGTCCGGGAGAGGCTCGGCGTATGAAAAAGCTTATCGTCGCAAGGAGCGCGGGCTTTTGCTTCGGCGTGAGCAGGTCTGTCAGGATGGCGGAGGAGCTTCTTGACTCGGGCGCTAAATGCAGCAGCCTCGGCGAGCTTATCCATAATGCGGACGTGGTCGGCGCACTCTCGGCGCGCGGTCTTCGGCTCATCAATTCGCCCGAGGAGGCGGAGCGCGGGGAGCGCGTACTGATACGGGCGCACGGAGTCGCAGAGAGCGTGCAGCGCGCGCTTGAGCGCACGGGCGCACAGGTAGTGGACGCGACCTGTCCCAAGGTTAAATTTATCCATAATATTGTGTCGGAGGCCTCGCACGAGGGGCGCTTTGTCATCATCATCGGTATGCGCCGCCACCCGGAGGTGGAGGGCATCTGCGGCTGGTGCGGAGCGCATGAAGTCTTTGAAAACGCTGAGGAATTGGACGCTTGGCTTGTGCAAAATTCTGATTTTTGGGATAAACCTCTAACTGTTGTAGTTCAAACTACTCAGACACACGGTAATTTTACCGAATGTTGCAATATCCTAAAAAAAAGGTGTACAAATCTGAAAATATCTGATACAATATGTACTGCTACGTCTGCGCGGCAGCAGGAGGCCGAAAAGCTTGCCTCTGAATGTGACGCAATGGTGGTTATCGGCGGAAAGCACAGCGCCAACAGTCTGCATCTTGCCCAGCTTTGCTCTGAGCATTGCGGCTGTGTCCAGTTCATAGAGAAGTGTGATGAGCTGGATATGGACAAGGTCACGGACGCGGATACCGTCGGGCTTACGGCAGGGGCGTCGACGCCGGCGTGGATAATTAAGGAGGTAAGAAACAAAATGAGCGACGAAATCAAAGTTGAAGAATCCGCAGTCGAGGCCGAAAAGTCCTTTGACGAAATGCTGGAGGAGACTCTCAAAACTATATATAATGGAGATAAGGTAACCGGACATGTTGTGGCTATTACCGGTACTGAGATCAGCGTAGACCTCGGCACCAAGTATTCCGGCTTCATTCCCACTTCCGAGTTCACCGACGACGGCGTCAAGGTCGAAGACGTTGTCAAGGTCGGCGACACCATTGAAGCAGTTGTTGTCAGAGTCAACGATGTTGAAGGCACCGTTATGCTTTCCAAGAAGCGTCTTGACGCTGCAAAGAGCTGGAACGAGATCGAGGAGGCCGCAGAGTCCGGCGCAGTTCTCGAGGGCGTTGTCTCCGGCGAGAACAAGGGCGGCGTTGTCGTCAATGTCAAGGGCGTCAGCGTGTTCGTCCCCGCATCCCAGACCGATCTTCCCCGCGACGCAGAGCTGAGCCAGCTCATCAAGAAGACCGTTCGCCTCAAGATCACCGAGGTCAACAAGGCCCGCAAGAGAGTTGTCGGCTCCATCCGCCGCGTTGCACAGGCAGAGCGCCGCGACCGCATCGAGAGCATCTGGAACGAGATCGAGGTCGGCAAGAAGTACAACGGCGTTGTCAAGTCCCTCACCAGCTACGGTGCATTCGTTGACATCGGCGGCATTGACGGTATGGTTCACGTTTCCGAGCTGAGCTGGAGCCGCATCAAGCAGCCCTCCGAGGTTCTCTCCGTCGGCGACGAGGTCGAGGTTTACGTCATCAGCTTCGATAAGGAGAAGCGCAAGATCTCCCTCGGCTACAAGGATCCCAACGGCAACCCCTGGACCGTGTTCACCAATACCTACGGTGTTGGCAGCGTTGCAAAGGTCACCATCGTTAAGCTTATGCCCTTCGGCGCATTCGCAGAGGTTCTCCCCGGCGTTGACGGTCTGATTCACATTTCTCAGATCGCAAACCGCCGCATCGGCAAGCCCGAGGATGTTCTGGCTGTCGGCGATGTCGTTGACGCAAAGATCACCGCTATCGACGAAGAGAAGCACAAGATCTCCCTCTCCATCCGTGCTCTGTCCGAGCCGGAGCGCGCTCCCATTGAGGAGGTCGAGGAGGAAGAGCTTGAGCCCGCAGAGGACGCTCTCGTCTACGAAGTCTCCGCCACCGGCGAAGCAAGCGGCATTGTTCCCGAAGAGGAGTAATATTGTTTACTTGAAACTACCCGAGTGAAAGCTCGGGTAGTTTTTCGCTTTGGGGCAGTGCGTCGCGTTGTTTTTTCTTGAGTGACGAAAAACCTTAAATCGACGCTGGGGCATATAGTCTACGCCCTTGGCGCCCCTTTTAGGGGAGCTGGCGCGAAGCGACTGAGGGGTCTCCGAGACTGAGAAAGTGCCAATAGGGAAAAGAATGGTCTGCACTGAGTTCTATCTTTTCCCATCTGCCACGGTCTATAATTCGGCGACTACTTTCCCCTGAAAGGAGCAGCACGTCGCGCCGATTGTCAGCTTGCGAAAAAACGAGTGTTTTACATGAGCCTTGCTCTCCCACTTTCTGTCACGCTGATTACAGGTTGACATAAAATTTATTTGCTGATTTTGTGTTAACATAAAACTCCTTCGTTAAAATCTTTACGCAATCTTAAGGTTTTTAAGCGCTAAAAAGTGCCACAAAGCCCTTGCAATGCTCAGTAATAAATGGTAATATAACGACGAGTATAAATGTTAAGTATATCCAAACGGGGCGGAATGACGGTATTGGTAGTGCCGGGGGAAGCTTGCGTCCCGGGTATGTAGTACACTTTTACGAGGGAGGAATACTATGAAGAATTGTAAGCGTGCCTTGGCGCTGCTTCTTATGCTCGTCATGGCGCTGTCGCTCTTCTCCGGAGTCGCCTTTGCCGAGGGAGAGAGCGAGGATCCGACGTGGCCTAATGAGGGGGCTATAAATCTCCTTAAAGAGGCAAAATCAACGAAGACAGAGGGCGAGTATGAGATCACCCTGACCATTCAGGGCAAGAACTATAAATCTACCTCTGATGTTGTTCTCGTCATCGACAACTCCAACAGTATGTACAATAATGGTCGTATGGATAAGACAAAGCTTGCCGCAAAGGCCTTTGTAGACAGCCTGCTTACCGAGGGCAGCACGACCAGAATTGCACTTGTCGTTTACGGAACAAATGTTCGCAGCTTCACGGAGTTTTATGATGCTTCCGGCAGGGTCGAGCTTATTAATAAGATTAATGCAATAGGCAAGGAAAGTAACTCAAGTTACGGCGGTACAAACCAGCAGGCGGGTATCCACAAGGCGCAGGAGCTTCTTTCCTCCGCCTCATCCACCGGCAAGCTCAAGAATATTGTCATACTGTCTGACGGTGAGCCGACTTATAGCCATCCGTTTACTGCTACAGCAACCTATTCAAACTGTGATGCGTGGACTTCATTGGGATGTCCAAGAGGAGGCTCTGTTACCAATATAGGTGCTGCAACGCCCAACTATGATGAAAGAATTGGTGAGGGTGACAGATTTTCAATTAGCTATAATGCATTGGTAACAGCTACTTGTCCAAAGCATGGTGAAAGTACTGACAAAAACTATGTGTACTCCCTTGATGGCACCTTTACAACTAAGAGCGGTACCAACAATGGTGTAGCCACCATATGGGAAGCAAATCAGGCAAAGGCTGCGGGCGCGACGCTGTATTCTGTTGCGCTTCAGGCGGGAACCAACGGTGAGAATGTTTTGAAGTCCTGCGCTTCCGACCCGGTAAAGGGCTATTTTGCCATCGCGTCCAATGAGAGCGACGTTGCGGGCAAGCTCCAGTCCGCGTTTGAGACTATCGCCGGCAGCATTGCTATCGCCGCGAGCAACGGCAATGTCACTGACCCCATGAGTGATTATGTCAGCCTTGCGTTTTATAATGAGCCGAGCGTCACGAATGAGCTTGCTCAGTTTACGGCAGGCAATTATGACGTTTATCTCAGTCAGGGCAGCGTTACGAGAGTCGGACAGCAGCTTAACTGGAATGTCGGCAACATCAACGAGGGACATGATGCGATAATGAAGTATCGCGTCAAGCTCAATGATGGCGTATCGTCCGGCACCACCTACCCCACGAATAAAACCACGACATTCAGCTACACGAACTACCTTGACAACGACACCAGTAAAAACTTCCCCATACCTGAGGTCACTCCGGAAGGAGGAACTATCAAGCTTCATTATTATCTGGTCGATGGCAACGGTAATCCGATGAGCGCCGACGGTGCTATCGTAGACGCGCCTGACAAGGCCTATGAGCTCAAGACGGCGGAATATCACAGCGTCAACGGCAGCAGCTCCGCTCTTGACTATGGCACATACAGCATTACGGCTCCCGATATTGAAAGCGCGGAATGCTATGGCTACACTCTTGAGGGGCATAGTGCTTCCACTGTAACTCAGAATCAAACAGCATCCGTCGAGGTTCAGACCGGCAACGCAAACCGTGAGCTGTGGTTTGCTTATACCCGCAGCTTCTATGTTGCTCATGTTCAGGGTGGCGATATAGTAAGAACAGACACACATAAGGTCACTCCGGGCTTTGATATCACAAAATGCGTGAGCCAAGGCTACCTCTACGGCGGCACCTTCAAGGCGGACTATACCACCGTTGCGGATTTCAACGGCGGCAATCCGACGAGCTTCGTGCCCACTGCCGGTGAAACCTATTATATCTGGGAGGTCCCGACTACATATCTTAAGCCCGTAAGCTACAGTATTTATAAGCATACGAAACCGGGCATAGTTGATGTTATCGGCTTCTATATTATAAGCGCTATTGACCGCCAGTATTATCAGGAGGTCGGCTTTGTGACATCGGCCAGCAACGGTGCGGATGCTCCGATAGCCGATGTAGGCGTTGCCGGTGACCAGCTAAGCTCCGGGCATGGCGGAAATATTTATAAAAATATCACTGTCACTTACAATAATGGCACAACCTTTACGATGAGTCCCGGTGACAATAACTTCCCCAATATCACGGGCTATCTCGTTTGCCATGATGTTCCCAAGGCTTACTGGACTAATGCAGGAGATACTATCACATTTACTCCCTACTGGATTACCCTTGATAACGTCAAGGTTACCGGAACGACCACTCGCACCTGCCAGTATGAGGGTGAGGGCGCAGGAAATGAGGTCAAATATCAGAAGGTTGGCATGATAAGAAATGTTGACGTTCCTTCGCAGTTGACTTTCATTCCGATTGCAAGCCCGGCAATGCTCAGGGTAATGAGCGTTTACAATGCCGACTGCAGCCAGTATGACCTTACACCCGTTGAGCCGACTCCGGAACCCGAACCGAGTCCCGAGCCCGAACCGAGTCCCGAGCCCGAACCGAGCCCCGAGCCCGAGCCTGAACCCAGCCCTGAACCCAGCCCTGAACCCGAACCGACTCCGGAACCCGAACCGACTCCGGAACCGGAACCCGAACCGAGCCCCGAGCCCGATGTGAATACCGTCACCGTCACGGTGAACGACAACGGCAATGTCTATGAGCTCAGCGGCGAGCCGGGTGACTTCAGCGCAATGATAAGCTTCGGCGGTGCTGACGGCAAGGTCTTTGCCGGCTGGTTTAGCGATGAAGGCTTCACCACTCCTGCAAATCTCCGTGACGTTCAGGAGAACATGGCGATATATGCCAAGTATCTCAGCGGCAGCTATTTGCAGGTGAAGCTTACGGAGCTTCGCTTCAGCGGAAGCGTGTATCTCATGTCTGCCGTTGAAAACGGTATATTCAGCGAGGCAGGCTATATCATAAACGGCGAGACAGTCCCCTGCAATTACTTTACATCTCGCTATACATGGTACAGCACCTCCTATCTATTCAGCGGCGTGGGCAGAAACGCCCAGCTCATGCTCAAGGAGTACTCGACCGATGACATGAACGACGGCGATACACTCAGCATTACGCCGTACTGGATCACTCTTGACGGAAGCCTTGTTTACGGCACGAGCCGAGTCCTTACCTATAATTACTGGTATGGGCTTCAGGGCTGAGAAAGGAGCAGATAATGGACAGATTTGTTATACCTGATTTCCAGCCTGATTTTAATCCTCTTGAGAATGTTGACCCTTGCGGTTTCGTGACAGGAAGCCAAGGACATATTGAGAGGGCAGGAAACGGCCTTTACAGGATGACTCTGCCCGATGGCAGCGTTCAGATAGTCAACGGCCTCGGAGAGGTTATCAACTCCAACTGATTAAAAAGCAGCGGAGGGATGCAAATTCCCTTCGCTGCAATTTCTGATTTTATGATTGATTTGACGGTGGACTTGGGCGGCGTTGCCGTCGGCTTGAGTCTCGCTTATGATAATTATAAATACATATTTGAGCCTCTTGCGACCGAGAGCGCGCCGCAGACCTTTGCTTTTTTGCCGGAGGACGAGCTTCACCGCGTCATGCCGTGCTATCCCGGCGCACCGAACGAGGGCTACGTTGAGAGCATGGAGCTGTGCCGGCTTTGCTGTGATGCGCTGCTGCCCTATGAGCGAGCTGTGTTTCACGCGCTTTCGTTTATGTGGCACGGTAAGGCGTGGCTGCTGAGCGCGCCCAGCGGCACGGGAAAATCGACCCATTATGTGCTCTGGAAGCTCCGCTATGGCGATGAGATACAGCTTATGAACGGAGATAAGCCTGTTCTTGATGCCTCGGGTGAGATGATCGCCGTCTGCCCCTCGCCGTGGTACGGCAAGGAGGGTATGCACCAGATGCTGTCCGCGCCCCTCGGCGGCGTGATAATTCTGGAGCAGGCGCAGGAAAACTCGATGCGCCGTATAAGCGTGCGTGAAGCCGTGGGGCGGATTTTCAGTCAGTTTTTGTTCAGCGCGGAGAACGCCGAGCAGCTTGAGCATGTCAGTAAAATCGAGACAAAGTTGCTGGAAGGCGTCCCGGTCTGGCTGCTCAGAAATCGCGGAGATACGGCCGCGGCGGAGCTATGCCATGATACTATCAGTAAGGAGTTGAAGCTTGAATGAAATACTCTGTGCGTCCCGGTATCGTCATGACTACGGTCTGCGATGAGAATTTGCTTGTCTCCACCGGAGAAGCGAGGGGGAAAACTCCGTATGTCAAAAGCCTCAACAGCACCGGCGCGTGGTTCTGGCGGCAGTTTGAGAAAATAGGCGAGTCCGAGCAAATAATATCCGCTGCCATGGCGGAGTATGATATCCCGGAGGAGACGGCGCGCTCTGCGTTTAATAGCTTTGCCGCAACGCTTCTCAAGGAAGGATATATTTTCGAGGAATAATAACGCAGGCCGAATGCCTGCGTTATTTGTACAAGGGCTGTCGTAATATGCTGTAACAGGGGGTGAGCACATGCTTGAAAGTGCGCTGCTGTTACTCATGAATAGTCTCCTGCTCATGCTGCGTATTGCGCCGGGAGAGTCCTTTGCAAAGCCTCTCTCGCGCGAGGAGGAGCAGAAATATCTCGATTTGTGGGCGGCGGGCGATATTGAGGCGCGAAATAAGCTTGTGGAGCACAATATGCGCCTCGTTTCGCATATCATGAAAAAGTATTTTACCCAGACCGACGAGCTGGACGATTTGATTTCCATCGGCACAATCGGCTTGATCAAGGGCGTAAATACCTATCGAGCGGATAAGGGCGTCCGCCTTGCTACCTACGCAAGCAGGTGTATTGAGAATGAAATACTCATGTACTTTCGCGGGCAGAAAAAGAGCATGAGCGATGTGAGTCTGTCGGAGGCGCTGGATGTTGACAGTGATGGGGACGGACTTTCAATACTCGACGTTTTGGCCTGCGAGGAGGATATGGCGGAGCGCATCGGCTGCCGCGAGCTTTGCCGGGAGCTTGACCGCTGCATTGACGAATGTCTGACTGAGCGGGAGGCGAAGATCATTCGACTGCGCTACGGCTTAAACGGCGCACAGCCGCTTGCACAGCGGGACGTTGCAAAGCAGTGCGGAATAAGCCGCTCATACGTCTCGCGCATCGAAAAGCACGCCCTGGAAAAGCTCCGCGCCGCGCTCGGCGAGGACGCCTGCCCAAACTGAGGTTGAGATTGACAAATCCCATAGAATACAATATTATAAGTAGGGTGAAATTTGTCCCTTTTACGCTTGCCCCGAGGCAGGCGTTTTTTGCTTAAAGGATGCAGTAATATGATACTTTTTATAAAAAACGGCGCGCCGGAGCAGCGCGTAAATGAGCTTGAGGACTGGATTTCTTCGCTCGGTCTGAGCTGCCGCGAGACGGAGATAAGCGGCGCTCGTGTGCTGTGTCTCACCGGCGATGTCTGGCGGCTTGACGAGGAGCTTTTGGGCGCGCTTGATATTGTCGCCTCGGTGCAGCGCGTTTCGGAGCCGTATAAGGCGGTGAGCCGGAGCTTCCATCCGCAGGACAGCGTTATAAATGTCGGCGGTGTTAGCATCGGCGGCGGCAGCTTTGCGCTTATCGCGGGCCCCTGCTCTGTCGAAAGCGAGACTCAGATTTGCGCGATTGCCGAGGCGGTACGCTCGGCGGGGGCAAAGCTCCTGCGCGGCGGCGCTTTCAAGCCCCGCACCTCTCCCTATGACTTTCAGGGACTTCGTGCGGACGGCATCGAGCTGCTGCTTGAGGCAAAGCGCCGGACGGGGCTGCCTATCGTGACGGAGATAATGAGCACCGCGCACCTGTCGCTGTTTGAAAATGTCGATATGATTCAGGTCGGAGCAAGAAATATGCAAAATTTTGAGCTTTTGAAGGCGCTCGGGCATACGGATAAGCCCATTCTTCTCAAGCGAGGCGCGGCGAATACGATAAAAGAGCTCCTGATGGCGGCGGAGTACATTATTTCCGGCGGCAATGAGAAAATCGTACTCTGTGAGCGCGGAATTCGCAGCTTTGAAACTGCGACGCGCAACACTCTCGACCTCTCTGCCGTGCCGGTGCTGCACGAAAAAACGCATCTTCCCGTGCTTGTTGACCCGAGTCATGGCACAGGTCACGCAAAATTCGTTGCGCCTATGGCACTGGCCGCTGCGGCGGCAGGCTGTGACGGGCTTATTATCGAGGTTCATAACGACCCGGCGCACGCGCTCTGCGACGGCGCGCAGTCCTTGAAGCCGGAGGAATTTGCCGCGCTGAGTGAAAAGCTCGGGCGACTCAGGGAGGCGCTTGCGGAATGAAGACTGTTCGGGTAGAGACAAAACCCGCCTATGAGGTCCTGATAGGCTCGGGACTGCTTGACGGCGCGGGTGAGCGATGCAAAAGCTTAGTCAGCGGTCGTCGTGCGCTTCTTGTCGCGGGCGGCAATGTCAGAAAATTATATGGCGAAAAAGTTATACAAAGCCTGCAAAATGCCGGATTTGAGACATATTTATATACTTTTGCCCCGGGCGAGACGGCGAAAACGCCGGAGACGCTGTTTGATATTCTGAGCTTTGCGGCGGAGCAGGGGCTTGACCGCGACGATATCTTCGTTGCCCTCGGCGGCGGGGTCTGCGGTGATTTGTGCGGTCTTGCGGCGGCGCTTTATTACCGCGGCACGGCATATATTCAAATGCCGACGAGCCTGCTTGCCATGGTTGACGCTTCAGTCGGCGGCAAGACGGCAGTTGACCTCCCGGCGGGGAAAAATCTCGTCGGCGCGTTCCATCAGCCGAGTCTCGTTCTATGCGATACCGACTGCCTTCTCACTCTCCCAGCTGAGAATTACGCCGAGGGCATGGCGGAAGCGATAAAATGCGCCTGTCTTGGCGGCGAGGAGCTTTTCTGTGCGCTCGAAAGCGGAGCAATAAACGATATAAATGACTTGATTTATAGCTGTGTGAGGCTCAAGGCGGAGCTTGTGGCGCAGGATGAGCGAGACCACGGCGCGCGCCGTCTGCTGAACCTCGGGCATACACTGGCGCACGCGATAGAAAAATGCAGTGATTATAAGATCTCGCACGGCGCGGCGGTCTCTGCCGGCATGGCGGTCATGACTCGCGGCTGTGTCCGGCTCGGCCTATGTGAGCCGGGGCTTGATGAGCGGCTTGAGTCTATTTTGAAACGCTACGGCTTGCCGACAAGCTGCGATATTCCGCTTGAGCCCTTGCTCAACGCTGCCCGGAACGATAAAAAGCGCAGCGGCGGGAACATCAGCCTTGTTCTTCCGTGCTCGGCGGGAATATGCCGAATTGAAACGCTGCCGTTTTCCGACTTTGACCGCATCGTGCGCGTGGGTATCTAATCTATGGATATTAAAATTTGCCCGGGCTTACTGCACGGCGCTCTGACGCCCCCTGCGAGCAAAAGCCTTTGTCATAGGGAGATAATCTGCGCAGCGCTCTCAAGAGGCGAGAGCAGGTTACGCGGCGTCTGCTTTTCCGATGATATTTTGGCTACGCTGCGCGGCGTCTCCGCCATGGGCGCAAAAATCGACCGAAGCGGTGATGAGCTTATTATAAGCGGCGGCGAGGCGATGGGGCTGCCGCGCATAGACTGCGGCGAGTCCGCGACGACGCTGCGCCTGCTTATTCCGCTTACGCTTGCCCTATGCGGCGGGGCGGAGCTTAGCGGCGCAGCCTCGCTCATGGCGCGCCCGCTTGAGCCGTATTTTCGCATTTTCCGCGAAAAAAATATAGAATACTCATTAAAAAATAACATACTGAGCATGCACGGACGCTTGACGGTGGGGGACTATGCCCTGCCGGGCGACGTGTCGAGCCAGTTTTTCAGCGGGCTGCTGCTTGCTCTGCCTCTGCTTGAGGATAAGTCGATTTTACGCGCAGAGAGCAAGATACAGTCACGCCCCTATGTGGATATGACGCTTGAGGCGATGAGCGCACACGGCGTAGATGTAGACATCGATGAGCACGGCGAGGCTTTTTATATCATGCCCCAGAGCTTTACCCCGCACAGCGGCGCGCTTGAGAGCGATTGGTCACACGCGGCGCTCTGGCTCACGGCGCAGCAGCTTGGCAGCTCTGTTGAGATTTTGGGTCTGAACGCCGGGAGCTCACAGGGCGACAGGATAATTTGCGAGTATCTGTACCTGCTGCAATCGGACGGCGAGGTCGAAATTGACGTGTCGCAGTGCCCGGATATCGTCCCGCCGCTTGCGCTGGCGGCGTCGCTGCGCCGTGGACGCTGCACGATAAAAAATGCCGCCCGCCTGCGCCTCAAGGAGTGCGACAGGCTTGACGCAGTGTGCAGCGTACTGAGCAGTCTCGGCGCTGATATTTCGCAGAGCGCGGACGGACTCAGAATAAGCGGCGCGGCGCGTCTGCGCGGGGGTGTCCGCGTTGACCCGAGGAACGACCACCGTATTGCTATGATGGCTGCGGTGGCGGGTACGGTCTGTGAGGAGCCGATAATTATATCCAATGCCGACTGCGTTTCAAAATCTTATCCTGACTTTTGGCTTCGCTTCAAGGAGCTTGGAGGTGCAATAAGTGCCGTATAGCTGGCAAAACCGCCTGAAAATCAGCATTTTCGGGCGCTCACATGAAAAGGAAATAGGCGTGGAGCTGAGCGGCATCCCGGCGGGGGAGAGCATCGACCTTGCCGAGCTGCGGGCATTTTTGCGCCGCCGCGCCCCCGGTCAGAGCGAATATGCAACAGCCCGATGTGAAGCGGACGAGCCTATATTCTCCTCGGGACTCAGTGACGGCGTGACCGACGGCGGAAGGATCCGCGCCGTGATAGAAAACAAGGATGTAAAATCACAAGATTATGTAAACTTAATCGACTGCCCGCGTCCCGGACACGCAGATTATACGGCATGGCTCAAATACGGCGGGCGCGAGGATATGCGCGGCGGGGGAGCCTTTTCCGGCCGCATGACGGCGCCGCTTTGCGTTGCCGGGGGAATATGCCTGCAAATCCTGCGCAGACGCGGCGTAAAAATCTCCGCCCATATTCTGAAAATCGGCGATATTTATGACACACCCTATGACCCGATGCTCGGCGCGGCGGACTGTTGCCCCGATTTCCCCTGTGTTTCACCCGATGCGGCGCAAAAAATGCAGAGCGCGATAAGGGCTGCGGCGGCGAGCGGCGATTCGCTCGGCGCAGTCATTGAGTGCGCAGCGAGCGGAGTACCTGCGGGACTCGGCGGCGCGCTGTTTGACGGACTGGAGGGGCGAATAGCCTCGATAGTTTTCGCAGTTCCCGCCGTGAAGGGCATTGAGTTCGGCGCAGGCTTCGGCGTTTCCGAGCTCCGCGGGAGCGAAAATAACGACGCTTATATCATCAAGGACGGCTGTATCAGCCTTGCGACTAATAATGCGGGCGGTATTTTAGGCGGCATTTCGGACGGTATGCCGCTCATATTCCGCGCTGCCGTAAAGCCGACACCGTCCATAGCAAAAACGCAGAGGAGCGTCTCACTGAGCGAAATGACGGAGCGAGAGCTTAGTGTTTCCGGGCGGCATGACCCCTGCATAGCGCCGCGGGCAGTGCCTGTCATAGAAGCGGCGGCGGCAATAGCGCTGCTGGACGCAGTATTGGAGGATAGCGATGAGTGATGAACTTAATACTCTGCGCCGCGAGATAGACGCAGTTGACGATGAGCTTATAAGGCTTTTCAAGCGCCGTATGGAGATTTCCGCAAAGGTATCGGCATATAAGCGCGCAAGCGGTATGCCGACGCTCGACGCGGGGCGCGAACGCAAGCTTTTGGCGCGTATAGCGGAGCTCTCGGGAGACGATTTTGCCGAATACTCAGAGTCCGTTTACCGAGCCATCCTTGCCGCCAGCCGCTCATATCAGAATACGCTCAGCGGCAGCAAGAGCCGAATTTACGCGCTCATGCGGGAGGCGATAAAAAATACCGAGCCGCTTTTCCCGTCGCGTGCGGCGGTCGCCTGTGTCGGCACCGACGGCAGCACGGCGGAGCGCATATGCCGCCGGCTATTCAAGCTCCCGACAATCATGTACTTTGACACGGCGGAGCACGCTCTGCGCGCAGTCAAGACCGGAATGTGCCGCTTTGCTCTGCTTGAGGAGGAAGCACGGCTATACGATATACTCGCCGGAGAATTTTACATTGCCCGTGCAGCGGCGGCGCAGGAGGATATTGTCCTTGCCGCGCGCTACGGAGTCTCGGAGGCGGAGCTTATTTGCTCGGATGAACGCGGCTTTGCGCAGTGCCGCTTGCAGAGCAGAGCCGAAAAGAAATATTTTGCAAGCATGGCGGAGGCGGCGCGCTACGTTGCTGAGGCGGAGAGCATAGACGCGGCCGCAGTCTGCCCGCGCTTTACGGCGGAGCACTACGGACTGAAAATAATAAATGATAAGCCCTCAAGTCATGCCGCAAGCCTTAGATATCTTTGCATTTCAAGCAAGCTTGAGATATATCCCGGCGCAGATAAGAGCGCCTTTATGATAAGCTTGCCCGACAGAGCGGGGGAGCTTGCCCGTCTTGCCGAGCGCTTTTCCGCCCTCGGCGTGAATATAAAGCGCATACAAAGCCGCAGCGCACATTGCCGCGAGTATGAGGCGGAGCTGTATTTCGAGACGGATGAGCTCGTATATTCTCCGGCGCTTGAGGCGCTGCTGCGCGATATTGAGTCTGAATGTGCCGAGCCGTGCTATCTCGGCAGCTTCAGCGAGGAGGTGTGTCTGTGATTTGCGGACTTTTGGGCGAAAAGCTCGGTCATAGCTATTCTCCGCAGATACATTCCATGCTCGGCGGCTACGAGTATCGCCTGTTTGAGCGCGATAGCTCGGAGCTTGACGCATTTTTTGCCGATACGAAATGGCAGGGCGTAAACGTGACGATACCATATAAGCGCAGTGCGATGAGCTATTGCGATTTTATCAGCGAACGCGCACAGCGTATCGGCTGCGTCAATACGATAGTGCGGCGCGACGGCAAGCTTTACGGATACAATACCGACTATGACGGCTTTCTCGCACTTGTCCGCCTCTCCGGTCTTGAGCTGAGCGGAAAAAAGGCGCTTATACTCGGAAGCGGCGGCGCATCGCTTACCGCGCAGTGCGTACTGCGTGAGCTTGGGGCGGAGCCTGTGGTCATTTCCCGAAGCGGCGAGAATAATTATGAGAATATCTATGAGCATAAAGACGCGCTGCTGCTCGTCAACGCAAGCCCGGTCGGAATGTACCCGAATAACGGCGAGTGCAAGGCAGAGCTTGCCCGGCTTCCGAGTCTTCGCTGTGTGCTCGACCTCGTATATAACCCGATGCGCACAAGGCTTATACTGGATGCGGAGCGGCTCGGAATAAAGGCGCTGGGGGGGCTTCATATGCTCGTTGCGCAGGCTGCCGCCGCGTCGAGCTTGTTCACCGGCGCAGAGCCAGAGCACAGCGAGACGGAGATATATTCAGCAATCGAGCGGGAGATGCGGAATATAATCCTTGTCGGTATGCCCGGCAGCGGGAAAAGCACGGTCGGCGCGGCGCTTGCCGCAAGACTCGGACGTAAATTCATTGATATCGACGACGAGATAGTACGCGCCGAGGGCGTGAGCATACCGGAGATTTTTGCCCGCGGCGGTGAGGATGAGTTTCGCACGGTCGAGCATAGAGTGCTTGAGAGGTTTACAAGGCTCAGCGGCGCCGTTATCGCAAGCGGCGGGGGAGCGGTCACGCGGGAAGATAATTTTGACCTGCTGCGCCAGAATTCCTATGTCGTGTGGCTTCGGCGCGATTTGGATAAGCTGCCGACCGACGGGCGGCCGCTTTCGCAGAGAGGGAGCCTTGAGGCGATGTACGCACGGCGCAGACCGCTGTATGAGGCGGCCTCCGATTTCACGGCTGATAATAACGGCACGGTTTCAGAAACGGTAGTGGCGATAATAGGGGAGATATGCAGATGAAGCTTCTTATAATAAACGGACCTAATATGAACCTGCTCGGTCGACGCGAGCCGGAGATATACGGCAGACGCGGCTATGCCGAGCTTGAGGATTATATCCGTGCCCGCTGCGCCGAAAAGGGGATAGAGTGCGAGCTGTTTCAGTCAAACCATGAGGGCGCGATAGTCGATGCAATTCAGGCGGCATACGGAAATGCCGACGGCATAGTCATAAATCCCGCCGCCTATACGCATACAAGCATTGCGATACTCGATGCACTCCGCGCCGTTAAGCTTCCTGCCGCAGAGGTGCATATGTCCGAGCCGAACGGACGTGAGCCGTTCAGAAGGATTTCGTATGCGGGCATGGCCTGCGTAGGACGCTTTGCGGGCGACGGCTTTGAATCCTATGGAAAGGCGATAGATTTTCTGACGGAATATATTAAGGTGGGGGACAGGAATATCCGCAGGGCTTGAATTTACGGCGGAATGGTGGTATAATAAACTGATTTAATTTATTTTTGATTGAAAGGCAGGTGCAGGGCAGTGAAAGGGAAGAAGGTCGCATGGCTTATATGCATGGCGGTACTGTGCCTTGTGCTTTATACCATAATCGACTCCCGCACCGAGAACTTGACCGATGTTATCTTCGGCGGTGTGGACGGAGCGTATATAAAAAGCGACAGCGTGTCCTTTCTTGACCCGGCCTCGCTGAATACGCCGGAGCCGACTGCGGACATCTGGCCGAAAATCGACCAGGAGGAATTTCTGAATGACTGGCGCTATAAGCTCGTTAACAGTGATAACCTCTTGTCCTCGGCCTTTGCCCCGGAGGAGCTTACCGAGATATCCGGTTATTACATGAGCTTTGACGCTCGTGCGGTGGACGATCTCAACGCGATGATACAGGCGCTCAAGGACGCGGGCTTTAATGTCGTCATAGGCGCTGCGTACAGAACATATACTTATCAAAATCAGCTCTTTAACGGCAAGACAACTCAGATAGCGCTCGAGATGGGCATATCGACCGACTTTAATAAGCCGGAGTATCAGCAGGCCGTCGAGGAGGCAAAGAAAATAACCATGTTCCCCGGCAGCAGTGAGCATCAGCTCGGTCTTGCGGTGGATATATACGATAAGCACTATTCCCGCCTCGTCTATGAGAACATGAACCATGATTTTTATGACTGGCTTGACGAGCACTGCGCCGAATACGGCTTTATCAAGAGATACCCGACGCGCAAGGTGCTCTTGACCGGCTGGGATGAGCCGTGGCACTATCGCTATGTCGGCAAGGAGGCCGCTCAGTTTATCATGCAAACCGGCATATGCTTTGAGGAATTCTACGCGCACTATAACCCGGATTATCGTATTTAATCAAAATATTCTGTACTTATGGCAAAAAAGGTCTTGCATTATACAGGATACAGTGCTATTATATAACTAAGGATTATGGTAATGTCAGAGTGAGCTTCGGCTCACTCTTTTTTACGAGCGGCATTGCCGCACTAAAATATGGAAGTGAGATAAACATGAGCAAGATAACCGACAAGGTGTTTGCACTGGCAAAGCCGGTCGTAGAGCAGGAGGGCTGCTCGCTTTGGGACGTGGAATATGTGCGCGAGGCGGGAAGCTGGTATCTGCGGGTTTATATTGATAAGGACGGCGGCGTCTCGATTGATGACTGCGAGAAAATAAGCCGCGCACTCGACCCGCTTCTTGACGAGGCGGACCCGATACCCGACAGCTATGTTTTTGAGGTCGGCTCTGCCGGAGCGGAGCGGGAGCTCAAGCGCCCCTCGGACTTTGAGCAGTTTATGGGAAGTCAGGTCGAGGTAAAGCTCTATCAGCCGAAAAACGGCAGAAAGTCCTTTGTCGGCACGCTGGAGGCATATGATAACGGCGCAGTTACCGTCACGGCGGGCAAGGAAACGCTGAAATTTGATAAGTCACAGGTCGCGCAGGTCAGACTGCACGCAACGATATAAAAGGGGTTAAAGTAATGAACGCAGAATTTTTTGAAGCCATAGAGGATATCGAGAAGGAAAAGGGCATCCCGAGAAGCTATATGTACGACAAGATAAATCAGGCCATGCTCGCCGCATTCAGACGCGACAATCCCGACTGTGGGGATAATGTCGAGGTCGTCATGGATGAGGACAAAAAGCGCATAGACATGGTCGTGAAGAAGACTGTCGTTGAAGAGGTCGAGGATGCAAACCTTGAGATAAATCTCGAAGCGGCAAAGAAAATCAGCAAGCGCGCAAAGCTCGGCGACATCGTCTCCGTCCCGGTCGAGACAAAGAAGTTTGGCCGTATCGCGGCGCAGGCTGCAAAGCAGGTCATTATTCAGGGCATACGCGAGGCGGAGCGCGGGCTGGTCTTTGAGGAGTTTACCTCCAAGGAGCATGAGATACTTACCGGTATCGTATCCCACATAGAGCCGCGCAACGGCAGCGTTTCCATCCGCATCTCCTCCAACAGCGAGTTTACCGAGGCCATGCTCAGCGCAAACGAGCGCATCAAGACCGAGGAGCTCAAGGAGGGCGACCATATCAAGGTCTATGTCGTTGAGGTCAGAAACTCGACCCGCGGCCCTCAGGTGCTCATTAGCCGCACCCATCCCGGTCTTGTCAAGCGTCTGTTTGAGCTTGAGGTTCCCGAGATATACGACGGCACCGTGGAGATAAAGTCCATCGCCCGCGAGGCGGGAAGCCGCACCAAGATGGCGGTCTGGTCGGCGGATGCCAATGTTGACCCCATCGGCTCCTGCGTCGGTCCCAAGGGCGGCCGTGTTGCAAGCATCGTAAACGAGCTTGGCGGCGAGAAGATAGACATAGTCAAGTACAGCGAAAATCCCGAGGAGTACATCGCTGCGGCGCTGTCTCCGTCCGAGGTCGTGAGCGTCACCATGCTTGAGGACGGCAAGAGCTGCCGTGTCATCGTGCCGGATAATCAGCTCTCTCTTGCAATCGGCAAGGAGGGGCAGAACGCACGTCTGGCAGCAAAGCTCACCGGCTTCAAGATAGATATCAAGCCTGAGTCCGAGGCTTAATTTTTGAGAAAGGCGGCGGCAGGATGCAAAAGAAAATACCCATGCGGCAGTGTCTCGGCTGCCGCGAAATGAAGCCGAAGCGCGAGCTTATCCGCGTTGTCCGTTCGCCCGAGGGCGAGATAGGGCTTGACTTCAAGGGCAAGGCGCCGGGGCGCGGAGCATATATATGCTCAAGTCCCGAATGCTTGAAAAAAGCAATAAAGACCAAGGCTCTGGAGCGCGCATTTTCGGCGCAGATACCCTCAGAGGTATATGATAAACTGAATGAAGAAATGGAGGCCGGAGAATGAGAGAAAAAACACTCAGGCTGCTTGGCCTCATGCGCAGGGCAAACGCGATTTCCGTCGGCGAGACGAATACCGGCGGCGCAGTCAGGGCAGGAAAGGCAAAGCTGCTGATTTTGGCGCAGGATTCGTCGGATAACGCCCGCAGACGCGCCGAGGGCTTTACGCGGGGGAGAAACGTTCTCACCGTGACAGTGCCCTTTACCAAGGATGAGATAGCCTCAAATGTCGGTTTACCCGGCTGCTCCATGGCGGCGATAACGGATATCGGCTTTGCAAACGCATTTATGAAGTCTCTGGCGGAGGCCGTCCCCGGCTGCTATGATGAGCAGCTTGCCGAGGTGCAGCAGCGCTTTGCAAAGGCCGATAAGCGCAAAAAAGAGGCGGCAGCGCACGAGAAGAACAAGAGGATCGGAAAGAGGAGGAATGACGTATGAGCATGATAAAATACAGAGTGCATGAAGTTGCAAAGGATTTCAACGTAACATCAAAGGTGATTGGGCAGATTTTGACCGATTATATCGCGCCGCCCAAAAACCATATGCAGGTGCTGGAGAATCATGAGCTCGACGTTATCTTCGAGTATATGACCCAGCATAATCAGGCGGACAGCCTTGAGGATATCTTCAAGGTGCCCGAAAAGCCCGCCGCTCCTGCAAAGAAGGAGCAGGAGAGCGCAAAGCCCGCGCAGGGCGAGAAGAAGTCCGAAAAGACCGATAAGTCCGAAAAGGCGGAAAAGCAGCCCGCCGCTCCCGCGCAGGCTCAGAGCCAGCAGAGCGCTCCGCAGCAGAAGGCAGACAAGGCAAATAAGCCGCACACCCCGCGTCAGGTCGCCGAAAAGCGCGTTATCGACACTCGCGGCAGCGCGGCCGTGAATATCGAGAAATATAACGAGAAGTTTGAAGACCTTGCGGGCAGTAAGACCGGCTCCGGCAATATGCGCCACAGCTCCAAGGAGAAGATAGTCAGCAAGGCAAAGCAGCGTCAAAATCAGCAGTCCGCTTCCTCCAAGCGCCGTCAGGAGGAGCGCAACCGTATGCAGAAGCTTCAGCTTGAGATAGCCAAGAAGCAGCAGCTAAAGGTCGAAATTCCCGATGAGATAGCCGTCGGTGAGCTTGCCTCCCGTATGAAAAAGACCGCGTCCGAGGTCATAAAGCAGCTCTTTAAGCTCGGCGTTTTCGCCTCCGTGTCTGATGTTATCGACTATGACACCGCGGCGCTCGTTGCCATGGAGCTTGGCTGCAAGGTCGAGAAGGAGGTCATCGTCACCGTTGAGGAGCGCCTTATCGACGACCATGAGGATAAGCCCGAGGATCTCGTTCCCCGCGCTCCCGTCGTTGTCGTTATGGGTCACGTTGACCACGGCAAGACCTCTACCCTTGACTATATCCGTCATGCAAACGTCGTCTCCGGCGAGGCCGGCGGCATCACGCAGCATATCGGCGCATATACCGTTGAGATAAACGGCAGCCCCATCACCTTCCTTGATACCCCGGGTCACGAGGCCTTCACCTCGATGCGTGCCCGCGGCGCAATGGTCACTGATATCGCAATTCTCGTAGTCGCGGCGGATGACGGCATCATGCCGCAGACCATTGAAAGCATCAACCACGCGAAGGCCGCGAATATTCCGGTCGTCGTTGCGATAAATAAGATGGACACCGTCGGCGCAAATCCCGACCGTATCAAGCAGCAGCTCACCGAGTATGACCTTGTTCCCGAGGAATGGGGCGGAGACACTATCGTATGCCCGATTTCCGCAAAGACCGGTATGGGCATGGATAATCTGCTTGAAAACCTTGTTGTCCTCGCCGAGGTTCAGGAGCTTAAGGCAAATCCGAACCGCGCCGCAAAGGGCACAGTCATTGAGGCGCGTCTCGATAAGGGCCGTGGACCTATCATGACCGTCCTTGTCCAGAACGGCACGCTCAAGGCAGGCGACATTATCATAGCCGGTACCGCAGTCGGTCGTGTCCGTACCATGATAAACGACAGGGGACAGCGCGTCACCGAGGCGGGCCCCTCCACGCCGGTTGAGATTTCCGGTCTTTCCGAGGTCCCGAGCGCGGGCGATATCTTTAACGCCGTTGCCGATGAGCGTATGGCAAGAGAGCTTGCCGAGGAGCGCCGCGTCCAGCAGATGAATAACGCCATGGGCGGAGCAAAGAAGGTAAGCCTTGAGGACATCTTCAGCCAGATCAAGTCCGGCGAGATGAAGACGCTCAACATCATCGTCAAGGCGGACGTTCAGGGTACTGCCGAGGCGGTCAAGACCTCGCTTGAGAAGATATCCAACGATGAGGTTCGCGTCAAGGTCATCCACAGCGCAGTCGGCGCTATCAACGAGAGCGACGTTATGCTTGCCGCCACCTCCGGCGCGATCATCGTCGGCTTCAACGTCCGCCCGGACAATGCCGCCCGCGACAGCGCCGCGCGCTCCAATGTCGATATGCGTATGTATCGCGTCATTTACGACTGCATAAACGAAATCGAGGCCGCCATGAAGGGCATGCTTGCCCCGCAGTTCAAGGAGGTCGTCATCGGTCACGCCGAGGTGCGCGAGACCTATAAGGTCTCCAAGGTCGGCACCGTCTGCGGCTGCTACTGCACGGACGGCAAGATTCAGCGCGGCTGCGAGGTTCGCGTTCTGCGTGACAATATCGTCATCCACGAGGGCGAGCTGGCGTCCCTGCGCCGTTTCAAGGACGACGTTAAGGAGGTCGCCTCCGGCTACGAATGCGGTATGCAGGTCGAGAAGTTCAACGACATCAAGGTCGGCGACGTTATCGAGTGCTTCGTAATGGAGCAGATAAACAGATAAGCTTATAGGAACAGGGCGCTTTGATTTTAAGCGCCCTTTCGCTGCAAGAGGAGAATTATATGGCATCCAATAAATTAGCAAGGACAAATGACGATATTCAGTTCGTCATCTCCAAGCTGCTGCGCGAGGTCAAGGACCCCCGCGTCCAGCAGGGTATGATAAGCGTCACAAGAGTCGAGACCACGGGCGATTTGCGCTATTCAAAGATTTGGCTCTCCGTCATGGGCATGCAGGACGAGAAGGAGTTCAAAAAGGGACTCAAATCCGCCTCCGGCTGGCTTCGCCGTGAGCTTGGCACCTCGATGAATTTGCGCTACACCCCTGAGCTCGTCTTTGAGATAGACCACAGCATCGAGTACGGCGCGCACATCAGCGAGGTTATCAGTAATCTTGATATCAAGAGAGACGAGGATGATGGCGAATGACCGCGCAGGAATGCTCCGGACTTTTACTGAGTAAGAATAATATTCTTATAATAACCCATTCAAATCCCGACGGGGACACGCTTTGCAGTGCCGCCGCGCTTTGCAGTGCGCTGCGCCGCGCCGGAAAGCGGGCAAATCTGTATAAAAACCCGGCGGTTATGTCAAAATTCTTGCCCCACGTCGAGAAATACTTTGCTCCCAAGAGCTTTAAGCCGAAATATATCGTTTCGGTTGACGTTGCAACGGAGAAAATGTTTGCGGCTGGCTTTGAGGGCGAGATAGATTTATGCATTGACCACCACCCGACAAATTCCCACTACGCCAAGAAGGAGCTTATCTGCCCGGAGAAGGCGGCCTGCGGGGAAATCGTGCTCGAGATAATCAAGGAAATGTGCGGAGGACTCAGCCGCGAGGAGGCTGATCTGCTCTATATCGCAGTCACGACCGATACCGGCTGCTTCCAGTATCTCAACACAAGCTCCGCGACCTTCAGAGCGGCGGCAGAGCTTTTGGACTTCGGTGCGGACACGGCGATGGTCAACACAAAGTTTTTCCGCAAGATGTCCCGCGCCCGTATGAAGCTTGAGGGCATGATTTATTCCGATATGGGCTTTTATCGTGACGGTAAGATAAGCGTTGCGATAATTACCAGGGAAATGCTGCGCGAGGCCGGTGCAGGCGAAGAGGACTGCGATGATTTGGCGGGGCTTGCCGGCAGAGCCGAGGGCAGCCGCGTGAATATTACTATCCGTGAGCGTGAGGACGGCAGCAGCAAGGTCTCGGTTCGCAGCGGCAGCGACGTCAGCAGCAGCGATATCTGCGCCGTTTTCGGCGGCGGGGGACACGCTATGGCGGCTGGCTGCACCATCGACTGCCCGCCCGACAAGGCGCGAGATATGCTCCTTGCTGTCGTGGATGAGGTCTGGAAATGAACGGGATACTCCTTATAGATAAGCCCGAGGGCTGGACAAGTCATGACGTTGTCGCAAAGCTCAAGGGCATACTGCGTGAAAGACGCATCGGTCATTCCGGTACGCTTGACCCCATGGCCACGGGACTGCTCGTCGTGTTTGTCGGCAGAGCGACCCGCGCTGTCGAGTTTGCGGAGGCACAGAGCAAGCGCTATATCGCGGGGCTTCGCCTCGGACTTTCGACCGACACGCAGGACACAACCGGTAACAGTCTCCGCTCCTGCGAGGCAAGCGTAGCGCGCAATGAGCTAAAAAGCGCGGCGGAAAAATTCTGCGGCGATATCATGCAGATACCGCCCATGTATTCGGCTATAAAAATCAACGGACAAAAGCTCTATGACATTGCCCGGCGCGGCGGCGAGGTCGAGCGCAGACCGAGACCGGTCAGAATATCCGGCATAGATATTCTTGACGGCTCCGGCGCGGACTGGACGCTCGATGTGGAATGCTCAAAGGGGACGTATATAAGGACCCTCTGCAATGATATCGGCGACAGCCTTGGCTTCGGCGGCTGCATGAGTTCACTGCGCCGCATCCGTGCGGGCGAATTTGACGTGGAAAACGCCTACAGTATAGACGACGTTCAGCGTGCAAGGGACGAGGGCGGACTCGAAAAGCTGCTTTTGCCGGTAGATACGCTCTTTGCCGACGCTGAGAAAATCCATATCGGCGGCGAGAACGAAAGAAAGCTTCGCTGCGGGAATGTAATATCCTGCACCGAGCCTGACGAGAAATACCGCGTATATTCGCAAAGCGGTGAATTTCTTGCACTGTGCAGCGCCGAAAAGGGTCGTCTTAAAACCATAAAGAGCTTTTTTGAAGTATAAGAGGTAAAAATTTAATGTCAGAGATAAAAAGAGCGATTGCCCTTGGATTTTTTGACGGTGTGCATCTCGGTCACGCGGCGCTGCTCGAAAGAACAAAGCAGCGCGCGGCGGAAATCGGCGCCATACCCTCGGTTCTCAGCTTTGACGTACACCCGGACACGCTCGTTTTCAAAAAGGAAGTGCCGCTGATAAACAGTGCGCTCGGCCGCGAGGAGATAATTCGCCGCTGCTTTGGTATAGATAACGTTGTGTTCATCCATTTCAATCAGCACGTCATGCATATGCCCTGGGCTGAGTTTATCGACTCTCTGATATCCGAGCTCAATATAGGCTGGATAGTGGTCGGGCATGACTTCTGCTTTGGATATAAGGGCGAGGGTACGGCGGCGCGGCTCAAGGAATACTGTGAGGCGCGCGGTATCGGCTGTGATATCATCCCCGCCGTCATCGTTGACGGGCTTGTCGTCAGCTCAACGCATATACGCGAGCTTATTGAAAATGGCGAGATAGAGCAGGCAAACCGGCTTCTCGGTCATCCTCATTCGCTGGCCGATACCGTACATTCCGGCTATCATCTCGGCGCGAAAATGGGTACGCCTACGATAAATATGTTCTTCCCGGACGGCGTTTTAGTCCCGAGACACGGCGTTTACGCCACACGAGTCTATCTTGAGGACGGCACAAGCTATGTCGCGGTCACAAATGTCGGCGTTAGACCGACGGTCGGCAACGGCAACCGCGTGAGCGTGGAAAGCTTTCTGCTCGATTACAGCGGGAACCTCTATGGCCGTCAGGCGCGGGTCGATTTCTACTCGTTTATACGCCCCGAAAGAAAATTTGAGGACTTTGAGGAGCTTGCAGCGCAGATAAAGCAGGACGCGGAGACGGCGAGGGCCTATTTCGCGGATAAAAAATAAAAAGGCTCTATGTCAATTCTAATATAACTTAATTTGACATTTTGACCATTTCATATTATAATTGAATATATCCAAAAAGAAAAAACGGGGAGGATTTGTGATGCATTTCAAAGATTTTTTTAGCGATTATTGGAACAAAATGGTATTAACGAACTTTAAGCTATACAAGAAATACTGGAAGGAAATGATCGTTATGGTGACTGCGATGGCTATCGCTCAAGTATTCATCCCAGAGCTCCTTTACAAATATCGCCGCTCTAAGCGCCGTAATTATAATGAGCTTTTTAATTTATAATATAGAATATACTATTTTATAAAAAATCGGCACGACTCAACTCATGGTTGAGTCATGCCGATTTTTTCACGGCCTTTAAGCCTGTAGCATATGGGGTAGGCTATCAGGCACAGCGGCAGCGCCGCAACAACGTCGAGCACGGAATGCTGCTTCATAAACACCGTGGATATGCATATGAGCACGCATATAAGCGCCGAGAGAAGCTTAAACCAGTTCTTTTGCAGCCTCCGGCAGTCCCACTGCCCGAGCATCGCCGCCACAGAGCCGAGCACATGTATCGAAGGGCAGACGTTTGTGTTTGTGTCAAAATTATAAAACCATGCGATAAATCGCGTCAGTATATTATCGCGCGGAAGCTCTGCCGGGCGGAGAGTCTGGCAGGTCGGATATATAAAATAAATTATAATCGTGACCGTGTATGTAAGCATGATGAAGCGCATCATCCGCTTAAATGCGTGTACGTCGAAGAAAAAGGTATAAACTACCGTTCCCGTGAGATACACAAACCAGAATAGATAGGGAATTAAAAACCACTCGCAGAAGGGGATGATATCGTCGAGCGCACAGTGCATCGCATGATATTCGACATTATAAAAGCGCTCGACATAGGTGAACAGCAGACCGAATATCGGCCAGAAGAGCAGCAGCTTCACATGGCGAAACTCGTCCGTGTTCAGCTTGCTGAAGCGGAATTTGCGTAAATCAGTTTCAAGCATATTTCTCTTTGCTCCGTTTTTCGGCGCAGCGGAGCAGCTGCGCATAGATTTTTTCTGCCGGGGTCTCCTCGGCGGCGGGAAGCGCGGCGGACATTTCGGCAAGGCGCTTTTCATCGGACAGGAGCGCCAGAGACAGCTCGGCAAGCTCCTCGGGCGTGTCCGCCGTGACGGCAGCGCCGAGAGCGAGGAAGAACTTGAGATTGTGCTCCTCACAGCCCGCGACAGCGTCAATTAGCACCATCGGCACTCCGGCAGCCGCAGCCTCGGTGCTGCTCAGTCCGCCGGGCTTTGTAAGAAAGAGATCCGCCGACTGCATAAGCGGCGGCATATCCGAAACAACGCCATAAATATGTACACGCGCTACAGCGCCGAATTTCTTCGTAAGCTTCTCGTAAAGCTCCTCATTTGAACCGCATACGATGCTGACTGTCTGATTTTTACCGATGCGCTCACACAAAAGCTCAGTCAAGTCGCGTATCGGTCCGCAGCCCATGCTGCCGCACATCATCAAAAGATGGCGCTGATTTTCGTCCATGCCGAGCGCACGCTTTGCCTCACTCTTATCGGGGCGCTTATAAAATGCCGCCTTCGCGGGAAGCCCGCTTGCTATAAGCTTTTCACGCGGAACGCCGCAGCGGGCAAACTCATCGCAGAGAGACTCGTCAGGAATGAAGTACCGGTCGAGACAGGAGTCCGAAACGCTGGGCGAGCAGGTGTAATCGGTGGAGATAAAGCTTGTGCTTATCTCAAGCTCCGGGTGCCGCTCAAGCATCTCGGTTATGGCAAGGGCGGGGAAGACGTGAGTACAGATTATATTGTCATATCCGCCGTCAATTATATAATCATACAGCCTGTCTGCACCTCTTGTCAAGAATTTATATATGCCTCTGCCCTCGTGGAAAAGAGACTCGTGATTTTCTGCGCTCTGATATCCGACCTTGAACAGACGCGGCGCGTGAAGATATATCCTTGTATGCCAATTCGATATGAACTGGGAGGCACGCTCCGAGATGAATAGCAGCGCATCCGTGATCTCGCAGACCTCGCCCTTGGCATTATAGGACTCCTGCACGGCGCGTGCGCAGGAATTATGCCCTGCCCCGGTGTTGCAGCTTAATATTAAAGTTCGCATTCAGACGCTGCTCCTTTCGCGTTTGCGCTGCTGCATGGCATAGAGCCTTTGCAGGCGCGGTCTGTTGTATCGCTGAATTATGATAAAGGGAACATTGCCGAGGAGAATATATATAATCGTCACGATTATCCCGCCCCAGCCCGGCCAAAGCCAAAGCATGGCAAGACCCAGTATGCTTAAAAGCGTATGCGTAAGCTCCGCAACGCAGGTCTCCTCAAGCATACGCGGGATATCGGCGACTGTCTCCGCCGTCATTTTCTTTGCCGGCATGATGTGGCGAAACAGCCTGCTCATGTCCGGAACCTTGCTCTGCCAGCTCTTTACGCGGAGCGCCTGATAGATTTTCTGCTCCCCGGCAGCGGTTTTGTATGGGAACTTATCGGCGTGAAACCAGCCCTTCGGCAGGAGTCTCCCGATTATAAATGATAGAATGCCCAAAACGGCAATATAAATAACGCAGTACCAAAAGCCCATTATGCACCTCAGGCGGCATCCGGCTGTTCGTTTTTGCGGGACAGGGCGCGGATGTTGCGGATAAAATAAAGAATAAAGGACATGAGCGTCACAGCGGAGCATACGGCAATGCTCGCGTTCGAGACGGCAGGGGGAATAGCGCCCCAGATAAGATGAAGTATCATCGTAGCGTAGAGCAAAAAGGTCGTGAGCTTACCGTGCCAGTCGGCGGCAAGGACGGTTTTCTTTTTTGTCAAAATCAATAGGCTCATCACTCCGCCGGTAAGCTCCTTTATAACAAGCAAAAGCAGCAGAACTATCAGCGAAGGGAAGCGGGTCAAGAGGCACAGAAGCATAGCTATCTGCGTCAGCTTATCCGCCACGGGGTCTATCGCCTTACCGAGCGTGGTTATCATGTTGAATTTACGCGCGATTACGCCGTCCGCCGTGTCGCTTATGCCCGAGAGCAGCAGCACGAGCGCGGTCAAAAGGCCGTTTTTCAGTCCGCAATAGGTGTAAACGAATACCGGTATCAAAAGCAGGCGGAAGATAGACAGTATGTTGGGTATGGTCCATATCCTGTCCTCGCCGGTTCTCTTTTTCATCTCTCAGGCCTCCAGAAGATTGTTATATAATTATTATACGCTTTTTTTTCTGATTTTGCTATGGGCAGCGAGTCAAAAGTGTTTACATCGGCATAATTTCTGCAAAAATAATGTCGAATCGGGCTCAATTATTGCGAAATAATGGTAAAGTATTATACGAAATCGGCAAACGCCCTTGACATCGGGCATCGGCGCAGTATAATTTAACTGCTCAACCAATGGTTGAATTCATGACTCAACAGATAGGTTATTGGCTTTTAGCGGCTTTTTCTGTATCATCTACGACAGAAACAGAAAGATTAACTATTAAGTGTCAACCCACAAAATGAATGGTGGTGAAGAGAAAAGATGTCTCAGAAAGGGTATAG
>CAKTMC010000005.1 GCA_934573735.1 uncultured Oscillospiraceae bacterium
GACGCCGTGGTGAAGCTCTGCGAGCGGGACTACCGCCGACGAACCGACCGAGCGCGATAAGGAGGTGCGGCCTATGGAAAAATATCGCACGATCGACTACACGCAGGTCGCACTGCCGGAGGAGCTGCTCACCTCCTTTGCCAAGGCCATGCTACCGGAGCTGCGTAAGTTTTACGCCAGCGACGAGGGCAAGGCCTATTTTGCAAGGTGGCTCCTGAAGCACCCGGAATATGCGGCACATTCGACACCGGAGAGCGGATGACTATAATGAAAATCGGAGAGGAGGATTCTGTATGAATGTAGTCATTTACGCCCGCTTTTCCAGCCACAGCCAGACGGAGCAGTCCATTGAGGGACAGCTCAAGGTGTGCTATGAATATGCGGAGGCGAATCATTATACCGTTGTCGGAGAGTATATCGATCGAGCCATCAGTGGCACCACGGACAACCGTGCCGAATTTCAGCGGATGATCTCCGACAGCGACAAGCACACCTTTGAGGGCGTTTTGGTATATCAGCTGGACCGTTTTGCCCGCAACCGCTATGACAGTGCTATCAACAAGGCGAAGCTGAAAAAGAACGGTGTCCGGGTGCTGTCCGCCAAGGAAAATATTGCGAACGACGCTTCCGGCATCTTGGTGGAGGGCGTTCTGGAAAGTATGGCGGAATATTATTCCGTGGAGCTTTCTCAGAAGATCCATCGAGGCATGGCCATCAATGCCGAAAAGTGCCTGTCTAACGGCAGCAACCCCGGCCTGGGCTTAAAGGTCGACGCCGAGCGGCGGTTCTATGTGGATGAGGAGGAAGCCGCCATTGTCCGTGAGATTTATGAGCGCTACGCCAGCGGCGAGACGAAAGCGGAGATCATCCGGGATCTGAAACGGCGCAGGGTCAAGACCTCTCTCGGCAAGGAATTCAGCCCCAACAGTCTCAGTCACCTGCTCAGCAACAAGCGTTATATCGGCGTCTATCTTTACAAAGGAAAGGAAACACCCGGTGGGATGCCTCGCATTTTGGATGATGACCTATTTTACCGGGTGCAATTGATGATGAACAAAAACAAAAATGCGCCGGCCCGGACCCACGGCGAAGGTGAATACCTGCTAACCACAAAGCTGTTCTGCGGACACTGCAAGGAAATGATGGTGGGTTACGGCGGCACCAGCAAGACCGGCAGGCAATATCACTACTATATGTGCAAGAATGCCCGCAGGAAGAAGTGCGGCAAGAAGATCGTCAGCAAGTCCTATATCGAGGACCGTGTGGTCAACAAGTGTTTGAAAATGCTGACCGAGGAGAAAATCCGCTTCATTGCCAAGAAGGTGGCTGAGGAGTGCGCCAAAAGCCCGGATAACCTTACCGCCAAGGCGCTGAAAAAGGCGATCCGAGAGGCGGATACGGCCATTGAAAATCTCTGGAAAGCCATTGAGCAGGGGCGGGCCGTGGAGATGCTGACGGATCGACTCAACAAGCGCATGGCGGAAAAGGCAGAGCTGGAGGCGCAACTTGCTATCGAGGAAAACAAGAAGATCACGCTGACCGAGGCGCAGATCTTGGCCTTTCTGGACTATGTCTGTGAAATGCCCGCTGACGATGTAAATAAGCGCCGAGCTATCATCAATATCTTTGTTCATTCCATCTACCTGTATGACGACCACTTTACCCTCATCATCAACGCCAGCAAGAAGCCGTTGAGCATTGACAATATCCCGCTGGATGATATCGAAACGGCATTTGAAGGCGAAACCGGAGCTTCGGAGGGGTGTTCATCCTTGAACACCCCTGCTCCACCAAACAGGTAATGGACGAACACCTATTTCTTCAGCGGCGGCTTCGCCGTAAAGTGTTCGCTCTGATCCACAACAGAAAAGCGCCGTCTTGGGAGAGATCCCGAGACGGCGCTTTTTTACTATCCGCACATTCGATTTCTGCCACTCCATCGAAAGTGCTTCGCCACTCCATATCGTGGACTATATCTACAGTCTAAAACCGGTAAAGCTCTGGCCTTACCGGTTTTGATAATATTATTTAATTTATATTGTGCATCGGGGTAATTGCGAGGTAATCCTCAAGAGGCGCGTCGTTCATGCAAAGCTCTATGATCTGGCGGCCGATGGGGTCAAGCTCGTCGGTCATAAACTCCTGAAGCTGCTCCTTGAAGAAATCGGTGAGTATCTTTGTACCCGCGTCAAAGCCCTCAAAGCCGAGCTTGGACTGAAGCTCCGGGCGCAGGAAGGTCTGACGTACATACTGACCGTCAATCTTCATCTCGTCGAGCGAATAGCCGAACAGCGGGCAGCGGGATTTTGCAAGATGCTTCATGCGCACCGTACCGCCGCGGCGAGCCAGATACTCGCGTATCAGCCACTCGCCCATAAAGCCGACGTTATATGCGCCGATGTGCTGGTTCGGGATGAGTATATTCAGGGTATTCGGCGTGTCCATGAGCTGATGCAGCAGCATATTTGCCTGAGTGACCTTCATGCCGGTGGCAAAGGGCCAGTAGGAGCCGACGCCCTCGGCCTTAAGTCCGCTGCCTGCGTTGCTGTCCGCGATCGAGGGATTCTTGAAGCCGCGCGGCGCGGTGAGACGCCAGAGCCATGCAATGGACGTAGGCACGAACTGAACAAGACCCATAACGCCGTAGTTTGGGTTCTTTGCCGTGGAGGGCGGCATACGCACGCCGAAGGAACGGACATTGACCTCCTGCGGCTTGTTGCCGGGGACGATATTCTCTATCATCTCACGCGGGATAATAACGCGCGGATTGGAGCAGGGCTTGCCGGTGGACTCGATAACGTGCTCCCAGATAAGGCAGGTCGCGTTCGGTACGCCGTCCATATTGAAAAACTCCAGCGGCTCGCTCGGGTGTATGCTTATTCTCTCATAGGTAGGGCTGTTGCCGTAATAATTATCGCCGTCCATGCGCAGGAACCATCCGTCCTCCGCATCGGCTATGACAAGATGACCGGAGCCGTTCTGCATATCCTTATGCGCCAAAACCATATCGTCCGCAATGGGATGAATCTTACAGGTCTCGCCCATGCTGAGGTAATACTTTTCGCCCGTGACGGTATGCGTACCGAGAAGCAGACGACCGTCCTCCTCGTGGTGTACCTCCTCAAGCATCTCGCTCTTGCCGCCGCCGGAAGCGCCCTCATGCATGAAAACTATCTCGTTTTCATAGGGAGTTTCGAGCAGCGCTGCGGAGGCGTGGTTCGTTATCCAGCCCTCATGCTCACCGATATCGAGAAGCATGGAGAATACGCCCTTCTTAGCGGAGGGACCGGGATAGAGGTTATAGGAAAAGACCTCGTGCAGCTTTTCGCTGCGCTGATGCACAACGACCTGCTTGCCGGAAAAATGCGTATGTCTGAACGGAGGCGCAACATAGATTATACCGCGCGGGGTGTAGCCGGGCTTGACGTCAAAGATGCTGACAAAGCCCTGCATATTCGCAAGAGACAGCGCGAAGAAGGCCGCGTTCATCGGGCAGACCATAAGACTGTCGTAGCCGTAATACTTTCCGCCGGCCTTAAAGGGCAGGAGTATGACCTGCTGACCTGCAAGCCAATCCATCGTCTCTGCGCGGAGCTTTGAGAACTTGTAGCCGTAGACATCATCAAAGCGCGGCTTATCGGTCGGCAGCTCGTCGCCGATGCGCATGCAGTCCGGGTCACGGCGGCGCATATAGTCTTCCATGAAGTTTACGACGGGGCCGTTCTTGCAGCGGACTACCTCCGCCTCCTTGACAATGCCCCGGCCGGGCAGAGTGTAGCTCACGTCATAGCGGGAGCTGTGCGTAGGCCCGAAGCACATTTCTTCAAGCTGCTCCTTAGTCTCGGGATAGCAGAGGCAGCGACACTTCTTGAGAGTCTCGCTCAGATCCTCCGGCAGCACAAATCTATCAAAATATGAGTCAGTGAACATGGTGAGTTATCCCCTTCTGCCGTAGCTTAATTTGTTAATACTGTATCATGTTTTTACCGTTTCTTCAACAAATAATATTAACGGTTTTTCAGCTTCAATCAAGTCAACACAGCCGCGCTTTATGTTAATTTTCCACAAATACGCTTGCTATATGTTGTCCGTTTTATAAGATAAACCGGGCTTTTCCGGCTCAACCGCGCCGATTGTCGGCAATGAGCATAATAGAGCTTGTGATGACGACAAATGCAAGTATTACAATATACGCTTTCGTCGTGCTGCTTGTGAGAAACTTCATAAGCGGGTTATAGCCGTCCAAAATCATGATGACCACAAGCCCGAGCGCCATTGCAATGGCGAGATGCGGCAGGAAATTCTTCAAAAATCGCATATCACTTCTCCCCCTCCGCCTTGTCTATCTCTTTTATCAGCAGCGCGTCGCCGAGGTCGCGGCCGCCGTTGCTGGGGTGGCTGTACTCCGCGTCGTTAAAGGTCATGACCGCCGAGGCGCCGCCGTCGAGGTTATACGCCGCCTTGCAGCCGAGGTCTGCAAAAAGCTGGGCAAACTCGTCCATCGTAAGCCCGCGCGAATAGCCGTTCTGCCGCCCGTCAACGACGACAAAGCAGTAGTGCCCCGGCTCATAGTAGCCCACGCCGCTGCGGGGGTTTTCCCATTTTATCTCCTTGCTCGTGTTAAAATCGCTTATCGGCGCGCCGTTTGCATCCAGAAGCCTCGGTCCGAACTTCCACACCTGCCAGGGCTCCTTCTGAAGCTGCTCGTCCACGACATAATCTCCGGGGCCGAAGGTCGCCATCGTGCCGTCACGGTACAAAACGCAGATATCGTTGCTGGTCTGCTCCGTATAATAAAGCTCGCCGTTTCTCACGAGAAAGCCGCTCGTCTGGTTGTTGCAGTAGTCGCCGTTTATACTGATGAGCGCGTCACTGTCGCGGTCTATGCCGAGGGCGCTCTGGCTTGCGTAGTAGCCGTAGCTGCCGGTGGCAAAATAGGTCTGGAAGTTTTCGATTTGGGCGATATAAATATCCGCAATGTGGCACTGCGAGGAATATCCGCCCTCGCCGACAGTCACCGTACTTATAGTTATGGACACATCGGGGCTTGTATATGTATTGTCCGTTCTGACTATTTCGTCTGTAAAGTGCTCCTCAAACTTTTTCTGCCATTCGGTGCGATTATCAATGACCTCGGGCGTTGGAGCCGGGGTATTCTCAACCGGGGCGCTTTCCTCCGCCGGTCGCTCCGTCTGGCTCTGCGCCGGCTGAGCGCTCGGGCTCAATATGCTTGTCGGCTTCGGCGGCTCCATTTTTGCGGCGTTCATGCGGGGTATAACATGATGGAAGGTCGCAAAAACGCAGAGGACAAGCCCCGTAAGCAATATATCGTAAATAGCCAGCAGCCACGCCGGCTGACGGGAACGGTCTGCTCTGCGGGTTCGTCTCTCCGTCGGCTGTGCGCTGTGCTGGGCTGTGTGTCTGCCTGTCATAGTATGCTCCTTTTTATATTTTATCATGTTATTATAATTCACGCTTCCCCCGCTGTCAATTAAACTTGCAAAGACAAGGGAAATATAATACAATCTTTTGTAGAATTATTCATCCGAGGCGGTATTATGGCAAATTATAAGCTTGTTTTATCATATGACGGCAGCCGATATAAGGGCTGGCAGAGACAGGGCAACACAGATAACACGATACAGCAGCGCCTTGAGACGCTTTTGACGCGCTTAGTCGGCGATACCGTCGAGGTTTCCGGCTCCGGCAGAACGGACGCGGGAGTTCATGCGCGTATGCAGGTCTGCTCCTTCCGCGCCGAGACGGACATGAGCTGTGAGGAGCTGCTTGCGGCGATACGGCAATATCTGCCGGAGGATATAGGAGCCGAGTCACTTGAGCCTGCTCCCCCGCGCTTTCACGCGAGACTCAGCTGCAAGCGAAAGAGCTATGTCTATCGCATATGGAACAGCACCGCGCCGAACGTGTTTGAGAGAAAGTATCTCTATTTCTTCCTCGAGACTCTGGACGTGGACAAAATGCGCCTTGCGGCAGGCTTTCTCTGCGGGACGCATGATTTCAGCGCCTTCTGCGCAAACCGGCACATGAAAAAATCCGCCGTGCGCAGGCTTGAAGGCATTGATATCGAGCGCATCGGCGGCGAGCTGCGGCTCACGCTGACCGGGGACGGGTTTTTATATAACATGGTGCGCATCATCGTCGGTACGCTCCTTGAGGTCGGCACGGGTAAGCTCTGCCCCGAGGACTGCGCGGAAATTCTTGCGTCGAAAAATCGTGACCGCGCAGGCTTCACCGCCCCGCCCAATGGTCTGACGCTCTGGAGCGTGGAATATTGATGTGAAAATCGGTGCACCACGCTCAAAAACACCATCGTCTCCCCTTTTCCCGCCAAGCTCAGAACTTATCAGCTAATAGACCATCGCTTGACAAGGGCAAACTCGGTTTGACGGGCGGAAATGCGCTCATACTTCGTCAAGACCATTGACAATACGGCAGTATTTCCTGCGAGTCTTTTCTCGTCTGAACACATTTCCGCTCCGTCAAAACTGCTTTGCACCTGACAGCGATGAATTTTCGAGTGATTTTTGTTTTTTGAGATGCAGGCGGGCTGGCGCCCGCCAAGGCGAAAAGGGCAAAAAGCGCCGAAAAGGCGCGCTGTCAGGCGTGTCTGCCCTTGTCAAGCGATGGTAGTATTGCAAACTAAAAAGCATCCTCCGACAAGCAGAGGATGCTTTTTAATCCTTTTGCGGTAAGGCTTGCGCTTACAGGCGCTCCTTGACCTTTGCCTTCTTACCGACGCGATCACGCAGGTAGTACAGCTTTGCTCTGCGAACCTTGCCCTTGCGGACGGTGGTGACAGAGTCGATGGAGGGAGAGTGAACCGGGAAGACCTTCTCGCAGCCTACACCGTAGGAGATGCGGCGGACGGTGATGGTCTCGTTGATGCCGCCATGCTTCTTGGCAATGATGGTGCCTTCAAAAGCCTGGGTACGCTCACGGTTACCTTCCTTGACGCGAACCATGATGCGCACGGTATCGCCGACGTTCATTTCGGGCAGTTCCTTCTTCATGTACTGCTCGCTGAGAATTTTGACCAGATCCATAATCTAATCCTTCCTTACATATAGACGTTCTTACCGGCGGGCTCAAGGCCTCGGCAGCGGACCGCCTTTCTATGCCCGCAGACGCATTGTCTGTGAAAGCTATGGTATTATAGCATAGCATATGCGCAAAATCAAGTGTTTTTTCGCGCTTTTATCGGTAAATATTCATCTCCGCATCATAGGTTTCAAGTCTTGTAAACCTTGCAAAGTCCGGTGCTATGCTCTCTGAAAGCTGGCGCAGCGCCTCGGCAAGAAGCTCGGGGTTAAGCGTCGGCTCCTGCGCGGATATCCTTGCCGTGACGCGGATATCGTTTTCTCCCTCGCGGGTAAAGGCAATGGTCTTAATCGCGGGTCTTATATCGCTCTCGCCCATGCCGCGCTTGGTCTTTTTCGTAATAACAATAGCGTCACAGGAGAAAAACTCCTCAAGCGCTGGGAGCATTATCCCCGCGTCACGCTCGTCATATTCAAACACTCCGCTCACGTCAAGCCATTTTAGCTCCGCCGCCTTGCGCTGCTGCTCGTATGCCTCTATGACGCGGATGCCCTCGGGCATGACGGCGTTCATCATAGCCGGAAGCTCCGCCAGATCGACCTCCTGAGTCAGGCGGAAATCCATTATCTCGCATAGGCTTGCAGCGCCGACGGAGAGAGGCAGGACAATGGATATCTGCGGATGCGGGTTAAAGCCCTCGGAATACTTGAGCTCAAGCCCTGCGCGCGCAAAGACGCGCTGCATTGTGCGCATGAGGTCAAGGTGGGATATATACACCGCACGTCCGGTTTTTTCAAATCTCAATCTAAGCTTATCCATCGCAGCGTCCTCCGTTCATAAGCTTCAGCGCGCCGCAGCCGGAGCACTGGCGGCGGCAGTCGGGCGAAAGCTCGGATGCGTAGCAGCGCTCACGCTCGCGGATATAATGTGCCTTGCGCACGCCCACGTCGATAACATCCCAAGGGAGTATCTCGTCCACACTGCGCTCACGGTTTGCGTAAAAGCGCGTATCTATCCCGCATTTTTCAAAGGCGCTCATCCAGCGCTCAAAGGAGAAGTAGTCAGACCAGGAATCCAGTCTGCCGCCCTGCCGCCAGACCTCCTCGATGGCATCCGCCACCCGGCGGTCGGCGCGGCTGAGCACCGCCTCGACAAGGCTTGTCTCCGCGTCATGCCAGTTATAGGTCACGTTGCGCGCGGTGATGCTCGAGCGCAGGAGATTTACGCGGCGAAGATATTCCTCTATGCTTATCTGCGCCTCCCACTGGAAGGGACTGTGCGGCTTGGGGATAAAGCAGGAGGTGGATATGGTGATCTTGACGCCGCGATTTTTGTTCTTGGCGTTCATTCTCCAGCAGTGAAGCACCTCGTCCGCCATCTTTGCAATGCCGATTATATCCTCGTCAGTCTCCGTGGGCAGACCGAGCATATAATAGAGCTTTACGCTGTTCCAGCCGCCGGCAAAGGCTATGGCGCAGGTATTGAGCAAATCCTCCTCGGTGACGTTTTTATTTATCGCGTCACGCAGGCGCTGGCTTCCTCCCTCGACGGCAAAGGTAAGACCGCTTTTGCGCACCTTCTGAAGCTTTTCCATAAGCTCTATGGAGAAGTTATCCGCACGGAGCGAGGGCAGGGACAGTCCGATGCTGCGGCTCTCGCAGTATTCGAGCAGTCCGTCGCAAAGCTCGGGGAGCGGCCTATAATCGCTTGTACTAAGTGACAGCAGCGTCACGTCCTGATAGCCGGTATTTTTAAGCGCCTCGATGCCCTGCTTTATAATAGTCTCGGGCTTTTTGGCGCGAATGGGGCGGTAAACATGCCCCGCCTGACAGAAGCGGCAGCCGCGGACACAGCCGCGGAAAAGCTCGACACTTACTCTGTCATGCACGACCTCGGTAGAGGGCACTATGGGCGCAGTCGGGTACGGCGCGGAGTCAAAGTCGATGATGATACGCTTTGTCACCTGCTCGGGAGCGCCGTCTGAGGCGATATATGCCTTGACCGTACCGTCGGGATTATACTCGACCTCGTAGAGCGAGGGAACATAAACGCCGCCGAACGCCGTGGCGCGGACAAGAAAATCATGCTTGCTCCAGCCCTCGCGCTTTGCCTGACGCAGCAGCGCAAGCAGCTCATTGTTGACCTCCTCGCCCTCGCCGACGATGAAAAGGTCGATAAAGGGCGCCATAGGCTCCGCGTTTGTGGCAGAGGTGCCGCCCGCGATGACAAGGGGCAGGAGCTCTGCTCTGTCGGCACTGCGCAGCGGGATGCCGCCCATGTCGAGCATATCGAGCACGGTCGTGAACGCCATCTCATAGCCTATTGAAAAGGCTATCACGTCAAACTCGGTCATTGCGTCGCCGCTTTCGAGGGCGTAGAGCGGGATGCCCGCCTTTTTCATCTCCTCGTACATATCTCCCCATGGGGCAAAAACGCGCTCGCACCATACATAGTCGAGGCTGTTCATGCTGTGGTAGAGAATGCTCATGCCGAGGTTTGACATGCCTATCTCGTAGGTATCGGGGAAGCAGAAGGCCATGCGCAGCTCGATATCCGTTTTGTCCTTTATTATCTGGTTATATTCGCCGCCGGTATAGCGTGCAGGCTTCTGCACACGCGGCAGTATGCGTTCAAGTCTTTTGTCCATTTACAGCTCCGTTGAAATTTTAATCATAATATTTTATAACATTTCACGTCGCTTTGCAAGGCTTATGTTTGCCGCAGTATCTCAAATCGGCTATATAGTATGATTTTTGTTTATAAAAGCTCTTTTCTGCGTCCGAGGACGGGATTTTCCGGCTGAGACAGCAAAAGCCATATCGCCGCGACTATCACCGCCGCTCCCCTGCCCGTCCACAGCAGCCACAGTCCCGCCGCAAGCAGCAGCGCGCCGACGGCAAGCCCGGTAAGCTCAACGATACGCATACTGCGCCTGAGCCCGAAAAGCGCCGTCATAAGCTCTGAAAATATCTGCCCGCCGTCAAGCGGGAGGGCAGGCAGAAGATTAAAGCACGATAATAATATACTCACGCCCGCCGAGCACAAAAGCCAGTCACTTCCGAGTATTTTCCCGGCATATGAGGCCATGAGCGCATATAAGCCCCCGGCGGCGGGTCCTGCGGCAGCGGCAAGCACACGGCCGAGCCCGTTTGTACAGCCGGCATAGCCCATGCAAAGCCCGCGCAGCTCCGCACGAAAGCCGCGTATGCGAAGCCCCAGCAGCCGCAGACATATTATATGCCCCAGCTCGTGGGCGAAGATGGGCGCAGCAAGACAGGCAAGGGCGGCGAAATCCGCGGTATAGTATATCAGCGCCGCGAGAATAAGCGCCCCGGCGCTGATTTTGAATTTTTTATCATACATAATATTCGGGATTTATATATACATCATTCAAAAACAGCTCAAAGTGCAGGTGGGGTCCGGTCGCGTTGCCGCTCTGACCCACGCGGCCTATCGTCTCGCCGCGTCTGACCATGTCCCCCTCGTGGGCGACAAACTCGCTGAGATGAGCATATAGGCTTGCAAAGCCGCCCTCATGCGTGAGGATAAGGTACTTGCCGTAGCCCTCGCTCTCCCCTGCCGCATAGACATAGCCGTCGGCAAAGGCGGCGACGCTCTCGCCCATATCAGCCGCGTAGTCCGTGCCGTAATGAAATCTCATCTCGCCGAGCAGCGGGTGCATGCGGTAGCCGAAGCCGGAGGACTCATAGCCCGCGACGGGGCTTGTGTACTCGAAGGGTATCTCCGGCATATCCGTCCGCACGTTTGCCGGCACCGCATCGCCCTCCCGCTCCGAGACGCTCGGCTCCGGGCTTGGAGTCGGTGTAGGCTCGGGTGTAGGCTCAGGGGTAGGCTCAGGGGTAGGTTCGGGTGTCGGATCTGGGGTAGGCTCGGGTGTGGGGCTTGGAGATATACTATCAGAGCTTTCGCGCAGCAGCACAGGCTCCGGGCTGGGAGTCGAAGGTGTCGGACTTGGATATGTATCTAATTCGTGTCCGAAGGTCCGGACAATTCTCTCGGCAAGGCGGCCCTCCGATATCCTGCTGCCAAGGGTCTGTATCATCTCCGCATATTCCGTATAGTCGTCGCTGCGGTTTATCAGCTCAAGTATTTTAACGCGAAGAGCCTGACTCTGCCCCGGCAGGACAAGCTTTAATACCGTCAGAAGCAGGAATATCCCGGCGGCGGCATAGCTTTTATATATATTTATGTTTTTCACACGCATCCCTCCACTTCAATCTATATTTACCGAGGGACAGGCGTATGACTTAAAATTTTGCTTGACATTTTGCCCAATCATCATTATAATGAATAAGCTGTTTGAAAAAAGAAATATTACGGGGTGTAGCGCAGCTGGTAGCGCGCTTGGTTCGGGACCAAGAGGCCGGGAGTTCAAGTCTCCCCACTCCGACCAAAAATCGGCAGGTTTCCGTTGAAGCTTGCCGATTTTAATTTAATCACCAAAGGCCATCGCAGTCTGACTCTGCCGCCTTTGCCTGAGAAGTGACGTCATTATAATCGACGGCAATTGGAGCCGGGGATTCACTGTTGGCGGGGCTTCTTTTTTTATTCTCTTGCCAATCTCATAAATAATATACCCGCAAAATCCCCCGTCTGAGCGCAAGGCAAAGACGGGGGAGCTTTTTATTTCACTTAGCTATCAAGCGTCACCGCTATGCCATACGATATGCGTCAGACATAATGCTTGCGCGGGATGCGGTCGTAGTGCCGGAGCAGGATCGGCTCCACGCAGGAGGACAGGAACTTCATATCAAGATTAAAGAAATATATCAAAAAGGTCACGGCGAAAAATCCGCCCGCTCCGCCGAGGAGCTTCAACGACAGCCTCTTCAGATTCATACTTTCTCCTCCTTCGTCACCATGCGTTCTCGTCCGGCAGAACCTCGATGGACGGATCCAGCGGCTCCTCGCGCATGACGGTACGCATATACTCGTTGAACTGGTCACGGATGGCCTGACGCGAATACACGCGCGGATCGCACAGGTCATGGCAGACCCAGACGAGATGTATCCCGCGCTCGCGCGCCTGCTCCTCAAACTGCCCGTGCATACCGACCAGCGCCTTGCAGCTCATGTGCTCCCACATCATCACCATGTCCGCGTTCATCTTCTCGCAGAACTCCCACAGCTCGTCGACCAGCACCTTATAGCCGCCGTGAGTGCGGTTGCGCATGATCATGTTCTCGGTCAGATACGCCATGTCATAATACGCCTGCTCGCGGTTCTCCGGCGTATCCTCCTCGGCAATCTCCTTGCTGATGACCATGGACAGCATATCCGTCAGCGGCACGACGCCCCAGCAGTGTATCATCCAGTTGAGCATATCTATGACGTACTGCGGCTGCACGCCCCAGACTATGCAGCGGTGACGGTATTCGGGTGCCATCATCGTCTTGCGCTCGTAGCCGCGCTGCACATACTTCATTATCTTCCGGTCTATCGGCGGGAACAGCGGCGAGCGGCCGCAGTTGCCCATGTAGTTTGTGTCGTTATACAGCGAGAAGGTCGCGCCGATGAACTGCGGGTAGGGCGTACTGTTGACCTCAAGCCACGTCAGGCGGTTGCGCGTCGTCTCGTTGACGCGCTTGGCGCACTCGAAATACGCCTTCCAGTCCCACTTCGCGCCGGTCTGCTCCTCGATGAACGCGATGGCCTTCTTGATATCCTGCGCGGCGTACTCCTGCACGTCCTCCTCCTTGTGTCGCATGGGCGCGACAAGCTGGAAGGTCGGGATGCCGTACTCGCGCTCAAGGCGCTTGGCGATGATGCCGTTGCCCATCAGCGAGCCGTCGCAGGTGGTATTGACCTGCACGGCGCATTTGCCGAGCACGGGGAAATCGTCCTCGATGGAGGCTCCCGCCTCGGCCTCGGGCATCGGGCACACGTCGCCCGGAATGCCGAACTGCTGCGCGACGTCGAGATAATGGGTAGAGGAATACTGATTGAGCAGGTTTGCGGAGAACATTGTCGGCACCTCGCGCAGTATCGCGTGGAGCGTTGGGAAGCCCATCATAAACGCCGTCATGGCGTTCTCGTCGGTCAGGACGCACTCGTTTGAATACTTGACATCGTTGCCGGTGCGGCGGTCGCCGCGAATAGAGCAGTCGATGCAGGTCGCCACGTCCTTGACGACGAAGTCCATCGCGGTATGTACTATGCGCAGAGACTCGTCACGCAGTCCCATGGTGAACTTATCGAGCATATGCGGCACGGCAAGGTAATTTGCAAACCAGCGATATCTGAACATTGCCTTGACGTTTCTGGGCTTAATGATAACGCCGGCAAGGATGGAGAGCAGGTAAAGCCATCTGAAATAATCATATAAGGTGTCCTTCACACCGCGCCACTCGCGGCGGCGGCGCACCTTGCCGCCGTCAAAAAGCACGCCAAGCTGCTTTTCGCCTATACGTTTCCGGCTGTTTTCCACCAGCGCCATTACCTTGCACCTCCCTGAAGCTTTTTAATCTCAATGCTTTCCACAAAGGCCTGTACTCGCGTGCGCATCTGACCGACAGAGGACGCGATATTATAGGGTCTGTCAACCGACATCACCGGGAAGCCGTAATCGTCGCGGAGCATTGTCGAGCCAAGCAGCCGCTCGTATGCCCACGGGTCACAGAACTTCACCTGCTGATAAATGACGCCGTCAGCCCCGTATTCGTGCGCTATGTCATTGACGTATTGCTTGCGGCCGTAAACCTTCTCCATGTTCATTGTGCGGGGACATTGGCCGCGATAGACATACTGGCGGCAGACCTGAGTGAGCGCGTCCTCGTCATCATTGAGCTCGATGACGTCCCGCCCGGGCAGTGACCCGAAGCAGAAGCGATCCACGCAGACATAGGCGCCGGTCTCCTCGATGAGCTTGATAAAGCCGCTGTCGTCCACCTCCGAGCCGACGACGGCGATGCGCGCCCGGTAGGGCTTTGGCTCCGGCTCACGGGTCCGAAGCTCCTCCAGCGTTTCGCGCAGCTTGTCGACAAGCAGGTACTTGGGGGCAAGATAAGTCGCCAGCGTGAGCACATGGAACTCATATCCCGTGATGCGCGGGCGCTCCTCCTTCCTGAAATCACCGATTGCGCGGATAAGCGAACAAATCTCGTTGTGCTCGGCGACAGCCTTCCTTATAGCAGAATCGGAGGTGTCAATGCCGTAAGCCCTGTTGAGCGGCGTAAGGATGTGGTTTTTGCACTGGAGCTTGAGAAGCTCTACGCCGTTATCGTCCGCCTTGAGGGGAATTTCCATGTACTGATGGAAGAAGCGGTCGTTCCCCTTGCCCATGGTTTTCAGCAGCTCCATGTTCTCGACACAGCGGTTTATCATGGTGCAGCCGTCCGGCGCGATGACGCAGTCGGCAAAGTTGAAGCCGCCCTCAATGGCACGCTCCAGCAGCGCCCGGCTGGTCTCGCAAAGGAAGCTCGTCATGTAGTAGGTTGCGATGTCCATTGAGCCGGTGTTCGGCGCGGACAGGCGGATAGAGAATGCTCCGTCAAGGTTCATCAGCGGTTCGGGGGTATTCTCGCATACGAACGCGACGCAGATCTTGCCGTCCTTCTTTGCCTGAACGATCAGCTCGTTGTTTGCCTCCCTCAGGAGGTTTTCAAAGTAGCCCAGATGCTTTAGATCTCTCATTGCTTGCCTCCCCTTTTTTTAATTGTCATGGATTAGGTGATATTATTTTAACAGTTCTGCCATTTGAAGTCAATTTATTTATTCGTTTTGTGTAGATATGTACAAACTAAACGGCATTCATTGTGCAGTATGCGAGGTGAAAGGCTTATTTATCGCTGTTTTTGCGCCGCGTACACTCATTATATATACATCATATATACATTGCCTCCCTTTCTATGCCTGTCTGTGCGGTGCGCGGCGTAATTTGGAGGTGTCGAGGGAAATTAAAAAAACGAAAGCGGCTTGACGCAAACAACAAAAGGCTCTATAATTTTTTATGCAAGTCGCTGTTACTTCAGCATTTGGAGGCTTAATATGAAAAAATATGTTTCCGTTGTTTTTATAATTCTCATGCTCACGCTCACGGCCTGCGGCGGGAAAGGCAAAGACAGCTCCGACAAAGCAGCTATGCTCGATAAGGGCGTATGGCCTCAAAACGAGTACACGGAAAAGCTTCCCGTCCCGGGCGGCACGGTTGACTGGGCTATACTTGACACCGATTCCGGAAGCTGTAGCCTAAGCCTTAGTGATATATCCGAAAGCGAATATAATAGCTGGATGAAGCAATTGGAGCAGGCGGGCTTTTCGCTGATAGAAAGCCGCTCCGAGGAGGTCAAGGGGCAGGACTACGTCTCCGTCAATACGCTTATCTCCGACGGTGAAAAGAGCCTGAGTATAAGCTATATTCCAAATCAATTGACAATATATATCAGCTTTGCAAAATAAGACGCTTAACATGACGACTATGCAAAATCCTCCGTATTTCTTCGCAATACGGAGGATTTTCAGTTTTAACAGATTATTGCTTGTGTTTTACACTGCAAAGTGCTATTCTATAAATTATGTTTTTTATTAAGGAGCGATGGCTATGAAGATAGTGGTTCTTGGCGGCGGCATCAGCACCGAGCGGCACGTTTCGCTCGTGTCCGGCACAAGCGCGTGCCTTGCGTTGCGCGAGAGAGGTCACAAGGCGATTTTCGTCGATATGTTCCTCGGTCTTGAGGATTATACGGGCAGGCTGGAGGACGCCTTCGACGTGCCCGACGGCTTCTGCGGCAAGGTCGCCATTGAAGCAAAGGCCCCCGACCTCCAGGCGGTCATAGCCTCGAGAAAATACAAGAGCCCGAGCAGACTCGGCAAAAACGTGCTTGAGATATGCGCGCTTGCCGACTGCGTGTTCCTCGGTCTGCACGGCGCAGACGGCGAGGACGGCAAAATTCAGGCGGCGCTCGACCTGCTCGGCATCCCCTACACCGGCTCCGACTGTCTCGGCAGCGCCATGGCGATGGACAAGGCGATCGCAAAGCGCATCATGGAGTCTGCCGGGATACGCACCCCGAAGTGGCAGGAGCTGCGCTACACGGCGGAGGACGTGCCGCATCTGGCGGCGACGCTCCCCATGCCCTGTGTCGTCAAGGTCGTTGACGGCGGCTCATCCATCGGCGTGAGTCTCCCCGAAAGCCGCGCTGAGCTTGCTTCCGCGCTGACGGAGATACTGAAATACGGAAACCGCATAGTCGTTGAGGAGAGGATATTCGGCCGCGAGCTTACGGTCCCGATCTTTGACGGGCACGCGCTCAGCGCGATAGAGATAATCTCGCCAGACAAGTTTGACTATGTGGCAAAGTATCAGTCCGCGGCGGCGGGCGGCGCTCAGGAGATATGTCCCGCGCATATTACCGAGGACGAGTACAGGCAGATCGCCGACATGGCGCTGCGATTTCACGAGGCGCTGGGGCTATCCGTCTATTCCCGCTCCGACTTCATTCTCGACAAAAACGGCAAGGCCTGGTGTCTTGAGGTCAACACCCTCCCCGGCATGACCCCGGCAAGCCTTATTCCCAAGGCCGCAAGGCTTGAGGGCTTGAGCTACGGCGAGCTTTGCGAAAAAATAATTGAGCTGTCTCTCGCGGCGCGTAAAAACAAAAGATAAAAAATTTATTTAATTATGTTTACAGTTTCTTGATACATTGCGCAAATCTTATGATAGAATATAATAATGTAATCATAATTTGAAATATTTTTTTATAAAAGGTGAGCGTATGAGAGAGCGTTTGGCAAGGTTCATGGCCGGGAGAAACGGCAATGACCAGCTTAACAATTTTTTGCTGATAATGGATATTGTCCTTATCCTGCTGAGTATTATCATACCCGGCAAGGCGGGGAAGTATCTTTATATCGCGGTGCTCGCGCTTCTTATTTATATATATTTCCGTATGTTTTCAAGAAATATTACGAAGCGCCGCGAGGAAAACGGCAAGTTTATCCGTCTTAAATACCGCGTTGACGCCGCATACCGCGTGCGGCATGAGCGTTGGGTACAGCGCAAGGACTATAAGTTTTTTACCTGTCCCTCCTGCCGCACCACGCTCAGAGTTCCGCGCGGCAAGGGACAAATAAAAATAGTCTGCCGCAAATGCGGCAGCTCCTTCACGGGTAAAACCTGATGTTCGGTTATCTCGTAGCGGCACCGGAAAAGCTGAGTCAGCCGCAGTTTGAGAGATACCGCGCGGCATACTGCGGGCTGTGTCGTTCGCTGCGTTCAAGGCATGGGCAGATCTCAGGTCTGACGCTAAATTACGATATGACCTTTCTGGTGCTCTTTCTCTCCTCGCTCTATGAGCCGGAGGAGCAGTCGGGCAGCGGGATCTGCCTTGTCCATCCGATTGAGCCGCGGGACTGGGTCATGAGCACTGCAAGCGACTATGCGGCGGACATGAACCTTGCCCTCGCCTATCAAAAATGCATGGATGACTGGGAGGACGACGGCAGCATAGCAGCAGTATGCGAGGCGGGACTCATGAAGGGCAGCTATAAAAAGCTCGAGGCGCAGTATCCGCGTCAATGCGCGGCCATAGCCTCGGCTTTGTCACGGCTGCATGAGATTGAAAAGAGCATACCCGACGGCGCGGACGAGGCCTCCGCCTGCTTCGGCGATTTGATGGCGGAGCTATTCGTCTGGCAGGAGGATCGCTGGAGCGATACGGTGCGCCGCATGGCGGCCGCGCTCGGCAGGTTTATATATGTCATGGATGCCTGCATGGACCTGGATAAGGACACGCTCTATTCCAGATATAATCCGTTCAGGAAGTATTACGGACTGAATAACAACGAGCAGCGCTTTCGAGATATTCTGCGTATGCTGCTCGGCGAATGTATATTATATTTTGACAAGCTGCCGCTTGTGCAGGATGCGGATATTTTGAAGAATATTCTCTGCGAGGGGCTTTGGCAGCAGTTCGATAAGAAATACGGCGAAAAACGCGATAAAAGCGATAATAAATAAGAAGGGACCCTCAGATGTATCAGGATCCGTACAAGGTTCTCGGCGTCTCGCCCGACGCGAGCGACGAGGAAATCAAAAAAGCATACAGAGAGCTTGCAAAGAAATATCACCCGGACAGAAATCCCGGCGACGAGTACGCGGCAAGGCGCATGAACGAGATAAACGCGGCCTATGACGCGATAAAGAGCGGAGCGGCGCAGCAGCAGAGCGCATACGGTCAGAGCGGCTACGGGCAGCAGTACGGCTATCAGCAGTATGATAACCCTTGGGGCGGCTTTGATCCCTTCGGCGCATGGGGTCAGGCCTACGGTCAGCGCGGCGGTGCGCGGCAGCAGACGGAGCGGAGCGAATACACGGCGGCGAAGAATTATATTCGCAACGGTATGTACAAAGAGGCGCTCAACGCTCTCTCCGGCGTTCCCGTGCCCGAGCGTGACGGCAAGTGGTACTATCTCAGCGCGGGTGCGAATATGTACATGGGCAATAAAATCGCGGCGCTTGACTTGGCAAAGAAGGCGGTCGAGATAGATCCCGGCAACGAGGAATACCGGCGGCTTCTTGAGCAGCTTCAAAGCGGCGGAGATTTTTATGATAACTATACGGTAAACTACCGCAGCGGCATCTCGCCGGACAGACTGTGCATGGCGATGTGCATTGCAAACGCCTGTCTCGGTCCAACCTGCGGCTGGAGATTTTTCTGCTGCTGATTTATTATATATATCTAAAAATGTTGGGGTAGGCTTCTCAATCAGAGAATATCTACACCCAACATTTTCATGAAATTTTTTGCAACTACATCTTCCAATCCGAGCAGTTTTGTTGTAATATCTTTCATATAACATACAGGATATAGACAAAAGGAGCAACTCGAATGAGAGCTAAAGAAAAATTCCGTGGGTGCCTGATAGGTGGAGCGGTTGGAGACGCTCTGGGCTATGCCGTTGAGTTCATGCCAGATTATTATATATTCCGCAGATACGGAGAGAATGGGATTACAGAGTATGAGCTGTATAAAGGGACAGCTCAAATCTCTGACGATACCCAAATGACGCTGTTTACCTCTACAGGCCTGCTCCTTGGCACAACTCGCGGAATGCTCCGCGGTATCATGGGTGCCTATGAGGATTATATTCGATACAGCTACAAAGACTGGTATCGCACACAAACTGAGCATTACCCTTTACCAAAGGAGAACCACTACTCCTGGCTTGTTAATGTGCCGGAGCTGTTTAGCAGACGTGCGCCCGGAAGCACCTGCATGTCTGCCTTGGCCAGCGCTGAAGAAGGCTCCGTGAAGCATCCAATCAACCACAGCAAGGGCTGCGGCGGCGTGATGCGCGTAGCCCCGATAGGATTGTACTTTGCCAACAAGAGAATACCCATAGAGAAATCTGATGCGATAGGTGCAGAAGCAGCAGCCATAACCCACGGTCATGAGTTAGGATGGTTGCCAGCAGCAGCCTTAGTTCATATTATCCGGTATTTGGTTGAACATGAAGACGAATCGATTCTGGCAGCTGTAGAATCGGCTCGCTCTGCACTCCCGGTTATATTTCCGGAAGCGGAAAAGATGAATGTGTTCCAGGCACTTCTCCAGAAAGCGATTGATCTATCGCAGACAGAATTGAACGACTTGGATGCAATCAGGCAACTTGGACAGGGCTGGGTCGGAGAAGAGGCACTGGCCATCGCAATCTATAGTTCTTTGAAACACCCGGAGAGTTTTGAAGAAGCCGTTGTTGCGGCAGTTAATCACAGCGGAGACAGCGACTCCACCGGCGCGATTGCGGGAAATATCATGGGCGCTGCACTTGGTATCCAGGCGATTCCTGAGAAATTCCTTGAGAAGCTGGAGCTTCGGGATCTTATTTTGAACCTTGCCGATGACTTGCTCAACGACTGCCAAATGAAAGAATACGATGATTTTGAGGATCCTGTCTGGATGGCGAAGTATGTAAGGATGGATTATCAGCCCAAAGAATGAGGCAAGCGGCCGTGGGCCTTCTATTCAAGTATGCCTTGACTGATGCATATCTATCGGCTTTATTCTAAAGGTTTTTCCTGTTATGCTCTACTTTTGTTTTTCATTTTTCAAAAGAAAATGTTGGGGTTTAGATCTTCTCTGTTCGAGAAGTCTACCCCAACATTTATTTTAGAATCTTTAATCCGGGTATTTATATCTGGCGTCGAAATATCTCTCAAGATGCGCGAAATCGACGGGACTTCGCACATAAAAGCCCTTTGAGCCGCTCGGACTGTCAAGCCGGACATAAATTATCCCGCCCTCTCCGCCCGGAGCAAAGCTCAGACTGCTTTCGCCGAGGCTAATCACCAGAGAGCGCTCCTCTATCTCCATCTCCCCTGCTTTTATGGGGATGAAATACGGGTCTGTGATAAACTTGCTGAAATAGAGCTCATCTCTTTGCGTAAAGGGAAGCTCATTCCCGCCGCAGTACATCTTGGGCGAGGCATAGCGCGAGTCGTTTATCGCGTCCGCTATATCGTTTTTCAGGCTACGCCACTGGGCGCGCATGACCATGAGATAGGAAAAATAAATAATACCGGCGAGGAACATCAGCATGACGGCATAAAGCAGGAGGTTCAGCACACATCCCCTTCTGTAGCCTCTGAGTGTCATTCCCATGTCTTCCAAACCTCCGGACAATAGCCGACTGTGGCCTGTCTGCCGTTTCGGACGATCGGGGTCTTGATAAGATATGGTATTTCAAAGAGCTTATCCAATTTTGCCTCGTTTGAGGCGAGGTATTGATAGAGCGGATAATCCTCATCGTTTGTATCGACCATCGCGTCAAGCCCTACGGCATTTTTCACAGAGCTTAGCTCTCCCCTGCTCATGCCGTACTTGATAACGTCGATAAACTGATATTTTATGCGCCGCTCCTTGAAATAGCGCTCCGCCTTTTTCGTGTCAAAGCATTTTGACTTGCCGTATATCTGAATATTCATACTCATATCTCGGATATGACCGGCAATATCATCGGGCTGCGGCGGGTGGTCTTATAGAGATAGCCCGAAAGATTGCTCTTGACGCGGTTCTTTATCGCCGTCCAGTCGCTTATGCGCTGCTCCTCGCAGGCGGCGACGGATTCCAGCGTCACGCGCTTTAGCTCATCCATCATGCCCTCGGCCTCCTTGACGTAGATAAAGCCGCGGGTGATTATCTCGGGCTCGGACAATAGCTTTCTGTCCTCCGAGGAGTATGGCAGGACGACAACTATCATACCGTCCTCCGCAAGACGGTGCCTGTCGCGCATGACGACGCTGCCGACCTCGCTTGTGCCGCTGCCGTCAAGCATAACGGCGCCGGCAGGGACAGACTCCTCACAGCGTATTCCGCGTCTGCTGAGCTCAATGACCTTGCCGTTTTCGGCAATGACGATATTCTTCGGCTGAACGCCCATGAGTCTGCCAAGCTCCGCGTGCTTTACAAGCATACGGTACTCACCGTGAACAGGAATGAAATACTTTGGCTTTGTCAGCGCGAGCAGCATCTTCTGCTCCTCCTGAGAGGCATGACCCGAGACGTGCAGCTCGGTATTGCGGTCATATATGACCTCCGCGCCCTTGTGGAAGAGCTCATCAATGACGCGGCTTATCATAGTCTCGTTTCCTGGAATTGCGGAGGCGGAGATAATGACTCTGTCGCCCGCATCGACCTTGATCTGCTTATGCTCGGAAAATGCCATGCGGTAAAGCGCGGACATGGCCTCACCCTGGCTGCCGGTGGATATTATTACGGTCTTTTCACGCGGCAGAGAATTGACCTTCTCGAGATCCACCATGACGTTCTCGGGAATTTTCACATAGCCGAGAACGGAGGCGACGTGCAGGACATTTTCCATGCTTCGTCCGGTGATAGCGACCTTACGGCCATATTTTGCCGCAACGTCGATTATCTGCTGAAGACGGTGGACGTTAGAGGCAAAGGTCGTTATGATAATTCTCTTATTGCAGCCCATGAAAAGCTTATTGAAGCTTGCGCCGACCTTACGCTCCGAGGCGGAGTAGCCGGGCTTTTCGACGTTTGTAGAGTCACTCAAAAGCGCGAGGACACCCTCGTTGCCGAGCTGACCGAGACGCGCCAGGTCCATCATGCTGCCCTGAATGGGCGTAACGTCAATTTTGAAGTCGCCCGTATGAATAACGGTGCCGACCGGCGTACCGATAGCAAGGGCGACAGCGTCTGGTATGCTGTGGTTGACGTTTATAAACTCGATGGTAAATGCGCCGAGACGGAAGCTGGAGCCTACTTTCTTGGTGAATATCTGCGTATTATAGAGTAAATCATGCTCCTCAAGCTTGAGCTCAATGAGAGCTGCGGTCAGCGGCATGGTGTAAATAGGAACATCCAGCTCCTTGAGAACATAGGGCACGGCGCCGATGTGATCCTCGTGTCCGTGCGTAATGATAATACCGCGGATATGCGAGGCGTTTGCCTTGAGATAGCTGATGTCCGGCAAGACCATGTCAACGCCGTACATATCCTCATCCGGGAAGCCCATGCCGCAGTCAACAACGATTATATCGCTGCCGAACTCGAAGACTGTCATGTTCTTGCCTATCTCTCCAAGTCCGCCAAGGGGAATTATCTTTAGCTTTGAAACCATACTTTCTTATAAATCTCCAATCCTTTTTGAATTTACCGCTGCTGAATATCGAGCCGGCGGCATTTTATGTATATGCTCCGATTTGTACCGGTCAGGCGGCCGATACTAAATATTGCCCAGTTTAATCGTGATTTAGTATCACATCTCCGTGCGCCCCTCAATGGCGCGGTTAAGCGTTGCATCGTCGGCAAACTCAAGGTTTGAGCCGACGGGGATACCGTAGGCAAGGCGAGTTACCTTGACGTTAAAGGGCTTGAGCAGACGCGAGATATACATCGCGGTCGCCTCTCCCTCCGTGTCGGGATTTGTGGCCATGATGACCTCCTCTATGCTCTCATCCTCGCTTGCAACGCGCTGAAGCAGCTCTTTAATACGCACATCGTCGGGACCGACATGGTTCATCGGCGAGAGAACGCCGTGCAGCACATGGTATGTCCCGTTATATTCCCTCCCCCGCTCAATAGACAGCACATCACGCGGCTCCGAAACGACGCAAATCGTCCCCTTATCGCGGCGGTCGCTTGCGCAAATCGAGCAAATGTCCCCCTCGGTGAGATTTTGGCATATGCTGCAGCAGTGTACACTCTTTTTCGCGTCTATAATTGCGTTTGCAAAGGCGTTTGCCTCGCTCTCCGGCAGAGAAAGCACATGGAATGCAAGCCGCTGTGCGCTCTTGCGGCCAATGCCCGGGAGAGAGGCAAATTTGTCGATAAGGTTTTCAAGTGATGCAGGAAAGAATGACATTTTTTCTCCGTTCCGCCGCGTTTACAGCGGCAATGGAAGTGATATTCAGGCCTCGCGTATAGCTTCTATCGCGGCCTTGCGGTCAGGCTTGCCGAATACGGCGCTGCCTGCGACAAGGACGTTTGCCCCGGCTGCCTTGACAAGCGGCGCGGTGCTTGCGTCTACCCCGCCGTCAACCTCAAGCTCGGTATCAAGCTCCGCCGCGTCGAGCATGGCGCGTATCTCGGCTATCTTGGGAAGCTGCTCATGCATAAAGCTCTGCCCGCCGAAGCCCGGCTCCACGGTCATGACGAGAATAAGGTCAACAAGCCCGAGATATGGCTTTACCGCCTCCTCCGGTGTTTTCGGCTTTAGCGTAATGCCGGTCTTTTTACCGAGAGACTTTGCGATTTCAATGGCCTTTATAATATTCTCCTGCGAGTCCGCCTCAACATGGAAGTTTACAAGGTCAGCCCCCGCCTTGCAAAACTGCTCTGTATATCTTATCGGACGGTCAATCATAAGATGAACGTCAATAAACATATCGGTAGCCTTCCTCAGCGACTTGAGAACAGGAATACCGATGGATATGTTCGGCACGAAGCTGCCGTCCATAACGTCAAAATGCACATAATCCGCCCCTGCGGCGGAAATCTCATCAACCTCGGCGCCCAGACGGGCAAAATCAGCCGAGAGTATGGACGGAGCTATCTTTATCATGAGATGTTCTCCTTTGGCAATATTTCAGGCTTTATGCCCGAAAGCACTAAAATACATTTTATATTATACTACATACCACATCTATTTTGCAATAGTCTTGACTGAAACAATATTTCGATATAAAATAGGATGATAATAATATAGGGAGGAAAGCCCCTTGTCAAGAAAAAATAAGAGAAAGCGCTCCGCAGCGCCGATATATACCTTTGCCGTCGTATGGCTTTTGATGTGCATGATATCGCCGGTGTATAAGCTCGGCGGGCTTATCGTGACGATTATCATAGCCTCATGCTTTTCGTATTTTGTCGGCAAGCAGGCGGGGAAAAAGGCAAAGGCGCAGGAAAACGCCGAGCAGCTTCGCCGCGAGAACGAGACTCAGCAGCCGGAGACCGAGAAGAAGAGCTACGGTCCGGAGATAGACCCGATAATTGACGAGGGAAACCGCGCTCTAAGCGAGATGGGGCGGCTTTATATGTCAATAAAGGACCCCGAGATACGCAAGAAGATAAACGAGCTTATGCGCATTACGGACAAGATAACGCAAGACGCGATAGCCGACCCTTCCGATATCCCGCAGATAAAGAAGTTCCAGAGCTACTATATCCCGACGACAATAAAGCTTTTGAACGCCTATGACCGAATGAGCGCGCAGGGTATTCAGGGAGAAAATCTGGATAAAACAATGAAGAGCATAACCGAGATGCTTGACACGGCGATAGAGGCATATAAAAATCTTCTCGACTCGCTGTTTGCAAATCAGGCGCTCGACATTGAGACCGATATAGACGTTATGAACAAGATGCTTGCCCGTGAGGGACTTTCGGGCGGCAAGGATTTTGATATCTGAGCATACATCAGAAAGGATGAAAAACATGAACGAACAGCAGAGCTACATTCCCACTCTTACCCTTGAGCCTACCGAAGAGGCTGTCGCCGCCGCTCCCGTCGAGGAAAAAAAGGACGTTCCCATTGAAAGACCCGAGCTTGAAAAGCTCTCCCCCGCAGAGCAGGCAGCGGTCAAGGCCTTTGCCGAGAAAATCGACGTGCTCAACACCCAGCAGGTCATGAACTACGGCTCCAACGCGCAGAAGAACATCTCCGATTTCTCCGAGGCCGCGCTCAGCAGCGTGCGCACCAAGGACTTGGGCGAGGTCGGCGATATGCTCGGCGATCTCGTGGTCGAGCTTCAGGGGCTCAATTTTGACCCCGAGGAAAAGAAGGGCTTCCGCGGTCTATTCAAGAAGACCTCGCAGAACATTGCCTCGCTCAAGGCGCAGTACGACAAGGCCGAGGTCAACGTTGACAAGATAGTTGAGTCTCTTGAAAAGCATGAGGTCACTCTCATGAAGGACATCAGCCTCATGGATAGGATGTACGAGCGCAACCTTGAATACATGAAGGAGCTGACGATGTATATCATCGCCGGTAAGCTCAAGATTGAGGAGCTTCGCACGGTAGAGCTGCCCAAGTACCAGCAGAAGGCCACGGAGTCGGGGCTGCCCGAGGATGCGCAGGCGGCAAACGACTTTGCCAATATGATAGGCCGCTTTGAAAAGAAGATACACGACCTTGAGCTTACGCGCATGATATCCGTTCAGATGTCCCCGCAAATCCGCATGATTCAGAATAACGACAGCCTCATGGCGGAGAAGATCCGCTCCTCCATCGTTAACACCATCCCCCTCTGGAAGAGCCAGATGGTGCTTGCCCTCTCGCTCTATCACTCCGATCAGGCGATGAAGGCGCAGCGTGAGGTGACGGACGTTACAAATCAGCTTCTTACTAAGAACGCGCAGGCTCTCCATCAGGGCAGCGTCGCCATTGCCAAGGAGACGGAGCGCGGCATAGTCGATATTGAGACGCTCAAAAAGACCAACCAGGAGCTTATCTCCACGCTTGACGAGGTGCGCCAGATACAGGACGACGGCCGTGCAAAGCGTTTGCAGGCCGAGGAGGAGCTGGGCCGCATCGAGGGCGAGTTGAAGCAGAAGCTTCTTGATATGCGCGGCTGAGCGCGGGCGGTGCAGCTATGAAAATACTCAAAAACCGCCTTATTGCGCTGCTGCTTTGTGTTCTTGTCGTGATAGGCTCAACGCTGCTTACGACGAATATAAAGCTCGGGCGCGAGGCGGAAAAGGTGAGCGACGGCTTTTATAAGGGTGTGACCTACAGCGGCTACAAGCACCCCGCCATTGCAGAGCAGCTCAATAATATCTGCGGCGCGGCGGACGGGCTTGCCTCTATCGTGACAAAATACGGCTATGACGTGGTAACGCTCAAGCAGTGCTCGGTAGAGCTCAAGAGCATGCTCGACCAGCGCAGCAGCGCCTATACGACGGTTTACGCAAAGTTCCGGGAGCTTCTTGACTGCATCGAGACGCTGAAGCTTGAGTATTCGGGTCTTGGGCTTTCGGAGCGGGATACCTCAGGTGTGGAGCAGTATCTGTCCACCGTGAGCAATGCCACCGTGGTCATCGGCGACTCGGGCTATAACGACTCCGTCCATGAATTTAAGCGCAGCTATCTTGAGCGCTTCCCTGCCGGTATCCTTGCCCGCTTGTCCGGTGTGGATGCGCCGGAGCTCTTTGCAAGAGCATGATTATAGGGTATAAAGATGAAAAAGCTATTTACATTTATATTGGCGCTTCTGCTCATGCTCTCGCTTGGCGTCAGCGCCTATGCGGTGGTCGAGCAGAGCGACAGCTTTTATGTTGCAGACTATGCAAACGTCCTCAAGGCGAGCACCGAGCAGCGTATATGTGACTATAACGGTGCGCTTGAGCAGCAGTGCAGCGGCGCGCAGATAGTTGTCGTCACGGTGGACTACCTTGACGGGATGTATTGCGACGATTATGCCTACGAGCTTTTTAATACCTGGGGCGTAGGCTCGGCGCAGTACAATAACGGTATGCTCCTGCTGCTTGCCGTGCAGGAAAACAAGGCCTGGCTCGCCTACGGTCTTGGGCTCAACTCCGTATTGTCGAGCGATAAGGTCGATAATATGCTCGAAAAGTATTTCTGGCAGGATTTTGACGATGGGAAATACGACGATGCTGTCAATTCCCTGTTCGACGCGCTGCTCTCATGGTATGACAACAACTACGGCAGCGCCGTGGAGCAGGCCGGAAGCAGCTCCGGCGGCAATTATGGCGGAGCTTACAGCAGCGGCTATAATGACGGCTATAACGCCGGTCAGTCATCGGACAGAAGCTCCGGAAGCGCCTTGCGGACGATTATAATTTTGCTCATCATATTCGTCCTGCTCAATCCCTTCGGCGGGCGGCGCGGCCGACGCGGCGGCGGCTCATGGCTGCCTTGGCTGTGCCTGCTTAACAACATGTCACAAGGCTCTCGCGGACGCGGCTGGGACAACGACGATAACTGGCCGCCGAGAGGCGGCGGTGGCGGCTTCGGAGGCGGCTTCGGTGGAGGCAGCGGACGTGGGGGTGGCGGCTTCGGCGGTGGCTTTGGAGGCGGCAGCGGTCGCGGCGGCGGTGGCTTCTCCGGCGGTGGCGGCGGACGCAGATAGTATTATATTAGATTTGGAGATAGAATAATGTCAATTGAAAAGGGGCGCGCCTACTTTCGCGCATTAGGTATGGAGGAGCGGGTGCAGGAGTTTCCTGTTTCCTCCGCTACGGTAGAGCTTGCGGCGCTGGCGCTGGGCGTTGAGGGCGCAAGAATAGCAAAAACCCTGTCATTCAAGACGCAGGACGGCTGTATGCTGATACTCGCCGCGGGCGATGCGCGCATAGACAACCATAAGTTCAAGGAAAAATTTCACCTCAAGGCCAAGATGCTCACGGCGGATGAGGTGCTGGAGCTGGTCGGGCATCCCGTAGGCGGCGTATGTCCCTTCGGAATCAACGAGGGTGTGCCGGTGTATCTCGATGTAAGCCTCAAGCGATTTGAGACCGTGTTCCCCGCCGTCGGCAGCGCAAACAGCGCTATCGAGCTGGACCTGGACGAGCTATATAAATATTCAAAGGCTCTGGAATGGATAGACGTCTGCAAGCTTCCTGAATAATTTAAACAAAAAAGCATGGATGACAAAAATCCATGCTTTTTTATTATTACTTTTTAGCTGCTATATTGTCCTTGGCCTTATATATGCTCTTTTCCGGAATTACGCCGCGGACGCAGGAGACGGGATAAATGTTTGAGCAGCGCCCGACGACCGTGCCGGGATTGAGGACGCTGTTGCAGCCGACCTCGACATTGTCGCCGAGTATCGCGCCAAATTTTTTGCGCCCTGTCTCAATAGGCGCGCCGGGAACATGGACAGTGACAAGAGTTTTATCGCTCTTGACGTTGCTGGTTATCGAGCCTGCGCCCATATGTGCCTTATAGCCGAGGATGGAGTCGCCGACATAATTATAGTGCGGAACCTGAACGTTATCGAAGAGAACAACGTTTTTAAGCTCCGTGGAGTTTCCTACAACGGCGTTCTTGCCGACTATCGCGCTGCCGCGGATAAAGGCGCAGTGACGAACCTCCGCGCCGTGGTCAATAATGCAGGGAGCGCCGATATACGCAGAGGGGAAAACCTTCGCGTCCTTCGCTATCCAGACGCCATCCTCCGGGTGCTCATACTCCTCGGAGCTCAGCGTCTCGCCGAGTTCAAGAATAAAGCTCTTTATGCCGTCAAGCGCCTCCCAAGGGTAGGTCTTGCCCTCAAAAAGCCCTGCTGCAATGGTTTTATCAAGGTCAAGGAGATTTTTTATCTCAATAGAGCTGCTCATATCACTTCACCCTTATCAGCTTTCCGCACTTACGCATCGCGTCGATGATATAATCGACCTTTTCCTCGCAAAGCTCGTCGCTTGTCGCCTCGACCATGACGCGAAGCAGCGGCTCTGTGCCGCTCTTACGCAAAACGACGCGGCCGTTCTCGCCCAGCTCCTCCTCGACCTGCTTTACCGCTGCCTTGACCTCGTCGCAGTCGAGAGTCTCGTCCTTATCGGTGACGACGACGTTTTTAAGCTTCTGGGGGTACATCTTCATGCCGCTTGCCAGAACCGAAAGAGGCTGCTTTGTCTCGCACATGGCTTCCATGACCTTGATGGCAGTAAGTATGCCGTCGCCGGTGTTTGCAAGGCGGCCGAAGATAATATGACCGGACTGCTCGCCGCCGATGAGATGACCGTTCTGACGCATATTCTCCGCGACGTACTTATCACCGACCGCGGTCTTTTCGTAGCCGATGCCGAGCGCGTCAAGAGCCTTATAAAGACCCATGTTGGACATTATGGTAGTGACGACCTTGGAATTGCCGAAGCTGCCGCGCTCCTGCATATATTTGGCGCAGACATAGAGAATATGGTCACCGTTTATGACATTGCCGTTTTCATCTACGGCAAGGCAGCGATCCGCATCACCGTCAAAGGCGAAGCCCACGTCAAGACCGTTATCGAGGACAAATTTCTGCAAATGCTCGATATGAGTCGAGCCGCAGTCCACGTTGATATTCAGCCCGTCAGGGTGATTGTTTATAACAAAGGTGTCCGCTCCGAGCGCGTCAAACACGCTTTTTGCCATCATCCATGTGCTGCCGTTTGCGCAGTCGAGTCCGACCCTCTTGCCCTTGTAGGAGCGCGTTGCCAGCGAAATAAGATAGCCGATATAGCGGTTGCGTCCGGCGGCATAGTCAACGGTGCGGCCGATAGCGTCCAAGGTGGCATAGGGAAGCTCCTCGGAGCCGTCCAGATATTCCTCGATAGCGTCAAGCAGCGTATCGTCCATCTTCTCGCCGTCGCCGTTGAGAAGCTTGATGCCGTTATCGTGATAGGGATTGTGACTTGCGGAAATCATGATGCCGCAGTCGAAATCATCCGCACGAGCGACATATGAGACGCTGGGCGTTGTGGTGACGTGAAGAAGATATGCGTCGGCACCGGATGCGGTCAAACCCGCGCAGAGCGCCGACTCGAACATATAGCTCGAACGGCGGGTATCCTTGCCGATTACTACCTTAGGCTTGTGATTTTTACCGTAGAACCAGCCGAGGTAGCGGCCGATCCGGAAAGCGTGCTCAACTGTCAGATCCTTGTTGGCTTCACCGCGGAAGCCGTCTGTGCCAAAGTATTTACCCATTGTTTTTCCTCCAATATTTAAAGTTTGGAAGCGGCGGCGCCGTCGAGATACACGGTGACCTCAAGCGGTATCTGCAAAAAGGACGCGGGCAGATAGCTCATGGTCTTACCGTATATCATCTGATAAACGGCGGCAGATTTCTCCTCGCCGTATGCTAACAATATTATATTTCTGGCCTCTGTAATCGTCTTCAGGCCCATGGTTATGCCGTATTCGGGCACATTTTCCTCCCCGCCAAAGCGCTCCGCCTTGCTGCGTCTTGTGCGCTCGGTGAGCTTTTGGATATGTGTAAAGCTATAAAACGGGGTCGCAGGCTCGTCAAAGCCTATGTGCGCATTCTCGCCTATGCCGAGCACTGCGATATCAATACCGCCGCAGGCGGCAAGCTCATCATCATAATGCTCAAAATCGTCTCTTGTGAGATAGTGGCAGCTTTCCGGCTTTATATCTATATTTTTTATAAGACATTCATTGAGCATATGCCGGCAGTTTTCAGGATTTTCATAGGGCAGATCCGCATATTCCGTCACTGCGAATATACGCGCCGAGGCAAAGCTCACCTCTCCCCTGCCGCACATCGCGGAAAGCTCGGAATAGAGTCCCTTCGGCGTTTCTCCCGCGCAGAGCGCAAGCACAGCATCGGGCTTGTTCCTCACCATCTCCGCTATCTGCTCGGCGGCCTGCTTATCGGCCTCGTTCTTTTCCAGTGTAATTATCTTCATTTTCTGCCCTCCTGCTATATTTTTGAATTGCGGCGGCAAAAACGGGAAAGCTATTGCACGAGGTGTATGCATATGGCAATAGTTCTCCTCCGCACGTTGATTATATATTTTTCGCTTTTGATTACCATGCGCCTGCTCGGAAAACGGCAGCTCGGCGAAATGGAGCTGTCGGAATTTGTACTGGCGGCGCTTATCGCGGATCTGGCGGCGCACCCGCTCCAGGATATCGGTATTCCCCTGATAAACGGGCTTGTACCGATTTTGACGCTCTTTTGCTGCGAGGTACTGATTGCGGGAGCTACGCTTAAAAGCATAAGACTACGCAGTATCTTCTTCGGGCGGCCGAGTATGCTCATTCTGCGCGGCAAGGTCATACAGACGGAGCTGCGGAAAAACCGCTTTTCGCTCGACGAGCTTATGCAGGAGCTGCGCAATCAGGGCGTGCTCGATATAAGCAAGATAGAATACGGCATCCTCGAAACCGACGGACAGCTCAACGTAATTCTCTATAAATCCGAGTCCCCGGTCACGCCCGCTATGCTTAATATAGAGACGAGCTGCGACGCATACCCCGCGATTATCATAAACGACGGCCGCGTCATGGAGACAAATCTCCTCCATCTGGGGCGGGATATGAACTGGCTCACAAAGCAACTCAATGAGCGCGGGCTCAAATCGCCTGCCGATGTATTTCTCATGACGCTAAATAAAAGCGGTCAAATCTATTTCGCCGCAATGGAGCCTGAACAAAAGGAGCGCAAAAATGAAACGTGAGCTTGCAGCCGGACTTCTGCTGCTGACCCTCGTCGGCGGCGCGATATATAACATTATCTATGTCACAAGGCTTGTTGCGGATATAGGCGCCTGCCTTGAAAGCTCGGAGCGCGCCATCTCAGCCGGCGAGACGGAGAAGGCCGTGCAGGACGCCGACAAGGCGCTTGAAAAGTGGCTTGGCGCGGAGCGCTACACGCATATCTTCGTGCGCCATTCGGAGATAGACGCAACGAGCGACGCATTTTATGAGCTGCTGCAAGATCTCTCAGAGGGAGAATACGAGGGGATAGACAGAGCCTATGCAAGGCTTAATTATCATCTCAGCAGCATAGCCACAATGGAGCAGATAAGCCTCGGCAGCATCATGTGATTATATATTACTTGTCCGTCAAGAGCTTGCTTAGCTCCTCCATAAAGGTGTTTATATCCTTGAAGCTGCGGTAGACAGAGGCAAAGCGGACATAGGCGACCTCGTCAACGGACTTGAGCCGCTCCATGACCATCTCGCCGATATCAACGGTGCTTATCTCACGCTCAAGCGCGCTCTGGAGCTCCTGCTCGATATCATCGGCAATGCTCTCAAGCTGCGAGAGCGTCACGGGGCGTTTTTCACAGGCGCGAACCATGCCGTTTATAAGCTTCACCTTGTCGAAGGACTGGCGGCTTCCGTCTCTCTTGACAACGACCAGCGGCAGACGCTCTATTATCTCATAGGTGGTAAAGCGCTTCTGGCACGCCAGACACTCGCGGCGGCGGCGTATTGTCGCGCCCTCCTCCGCGGGGCGGGAATCAATGACCTTGCTCTCTGTATAACCGCAAAACGGACACTTCATATGTTTTTCTCCCTATTTCTATCTATTTGATAGCCATTATATCACGGTATATTCCATATGGCTATATTTTTTTACATCATATAAACACGATTTTACTCACACCCGGCCATTGTATACCAGCTTGCGCGGATATTGCACGTTTATCACGCTCCGATATCCCGCCGAACTGCGTGACCGTCAGTGTCTTTCCCTTGTAAGCCCATTTGCCGGACACCGTTCCGCGCAGCAGCACCGCGGGACTGACCATGCCCGCCAGACTGAATATGCCGCGCAGGTGCTCCTGCGGCAGATACAGACTCTCGCGCTTTTCATAGCCGAGCATCAGTTGGTCAAAGCCGCCGAGAAATATGCACTCCGGCATCTCGCCCGGCTCTGTGCTCTCGTCCTCTATGTTATAATAGCTTCTACCGTCGTACTCAGCCGTTCTGACGTCGAGCAGCGGGAGATACTGTTTTATCTTTGACTGCGGCACGCCGAAGAAATAGGCCGCGTCCCGAAGCGTCGCCGGGCCGTAGTGCGTGAAATACCGTCGCGTCAGCTCAAGCCACGCGGTGTTTTCGTCCATCGGAGTAAACTCCGGGCATAGCTTATACGCTTTTTCGCGGTTAGCCCGCCCGCATATCTTCCCTGCCTCGCAGAGCGCGCGGATAGTGCCGCCCCACGAATTGAATACGCTCTCGGCCTCCTGCTCGGTCATGCCAAGCTCAAAGCAGTGTACCTTCAGTTCGTCGCGCGTGTCCGCGCCGCCGGATATAAGCTTTAGTATGGCGTCGGCAAAATATTGCTTGCGCTTGGCGCTGATGTTCCCGTCCGCGCCGAACATGTCGCATTCGCGCAGATAATGCGTACGCCCGTCGTGCAGGAAAAGCGGCAGATCGTCCAGCGCGAAGATATGCATAGTTCCGCGGAGCGTCCAGCTCTTTGCGGAGAAGCCGTCTATATCCCCCGGCGCATCAATGCAGCGTATGCCGAGAGAGTGCTCCGCGTAGCTCATCATCTGCGCCTGTATGCCGCAGAGATCGTGCAGAACAGTGGCCGCATCGCTCTTGTCCGTCAGGTGCTGCCCCGCCAAGCGACGCAGTTTTATCTCTTCAAGTGTCATGTCTCCCCCCGCCTTTCCCGAATATTTTAGCGCAGTCCCGGCCAAATAGCAATACCGCCCGCCGGTATGGATAAAATACTCTTGATTTTATCTTAATAAGATATTATAATACAAACAGATATCTGCTTAGGAGAGGAGGCGGACACCGGTGCGGCAGGTATATATTTGCATAGACTTAAAATCCTTCTATGCCTCGGTCGAGTGCGTCGAGCGGGGGCTTGACCCGATGACGGCAAAGCTTGTCGTAGCGGATGCGGCGCGCACCGATAAAACCATATGTCTTGCGGTCAGTCCCGCTCTCAAGGCGCTCGGCGTGAAAAATCGCTGCCGTGTATTCGAGATACCAAAGGGGCTTGAATATATCATGGCGACGCCGCGCATGGCGCTGTATATAAAATATTCGGCAAAAATCTATTCCGTCTATCTCCGGCATTTCTCGCCCGAGGATATACACGTTTACTCCATAGACGAGGTGTTTATAGATATAAGCCGCTACCCCGCCCTTCGCAGCATGAGCCCGCGTGAGTTTGCGCTTATGCTGCTGCGCGAGATACGCGAAACGACCGGGCTTGTCGCCACCTGCGGCATAGGGAGCAACTTATATCTTGCCAAGATAGCTCTGGACATAATCTCAAAGCACGCGCCGGATTTTATCGGTGAGCTCGATGAGAAAAGCTACAAGGAGCTTTTATGGGAGCATAAGCCGCTGACGGATTTCTGGCGTATAGGTCCGGGCATTACCGCAAGGCTTGAGCGGCTCGGCATACTCACGATGCGCGATATCGCCACAGCGCGTGAGGATATACTCTATAAGAGCTTCGGCGTTGACGCGGAGCTTTTGATAGACCATGCCCACGGCCGCGAGAGCACGACGATTGCCGATATAAAGGCCTATAAGCCGAAAAGCTCCAGCATCACGAGCGGGCAAGTCCTGACACGCGACTATGAGTATGACGAGGGCTTGATAATAGTGCGCGAGATGGCGGAGGCTCTGGGCTTTGAGCTGTTCGCGCGCGGCGACGTGAGCGACAGCATAAGTCTTTCCCTCGGCTACTCGCAGTCCTCGGGTCTGCCCTCGATACAGGGCAGTATGCGTCTTGAGCTGCCCACCTGCTCGATAAACGAGCTTATATTCGCAGCCGAGAGTATTTATAAGCGTATCATGCGCCCGGAGCTGCCGATTCGCCGTCTTACGCTCTGCTATGCCAATCTCCACCGTGAGCAGGGACAGCAGTATAATATATTCACCTCGCAGGCCGAGCAAGAGCGGGAACGGCGCTTGCAGACCGCTATGCTTGCCGTCAAGCAAAAATACGGAAGCGGCAGTCTGCTGCGCTGCATGGATCTGCAGGATGCGGCGACCGCACGGGATCGCTGCCGTCAGATAGGAGGTCATAGGGCTTAATGGGCAGAATGAGCAGTGCCGACAGGGCAAAGCAGTTTATGCCCTTTGCAGCGCTCAAGGGCTATGACGAGGCAATAGCGGAGCTTAATCTCATGCAGGAGCCGCGCATTACGCTGGGTGAGGACGCGGCACAGGAGCTTGACGAGCGGCTGCGCGCTCTGCGTCCCGGAGACATGAGCGAGATACGCTATTATAACGGGCGGGCATATGAAAGCCTTGTCGGGCTGGTAATGCTGATAGATATGCTGAGTAGGCGCATAGTCGTCGGAACAGCGCAGATAGCTCTTGACGATATCATCGAGGCGGAAAAAATATGCGAATAATACCCCTTTTCCCGGGAAAGCTATAATTATTCCGTAAATATGCTTTGCAAGGAGAAGCGGTATGAAAAAGACCGGAAACACTATTCGTCTCGCCGTGCCCCCTACGATAATCGCCTCGGCAAGCATCGTCGGCGCAAAAGAGGGCGAGGGGCCGCTGAGGGCCGAGTTTGACTATATATCCGAGGATTCCTACTTCGGTGAAAAGAGCTGGGAGAAGGCGGAGAGCAATATGCTTCGCCGCTGCTTTATGAGCGTATGCGATAAGGCGCGGCTTGTGCCCTCGGAGCTTGACCTTATATGCTCGGGCGATCTGTTAAACCAGTGCATAGCCTCCGCCTTTGCGCTCAAGGACAGCGCCGTTCCCTATCTTGGGCTTTACGGCGCGTGCTCGACGATGGCGGAAGCGGTGTCGCTTGCAGCCCTGCTGATCGACGGCGGCTTTGCCGAGCGCGTATGCGCCGTCACCGGCTCGCATTTTTGCTCGGCGGAGCGGCAGTTTCGCCTGCCGCTCGAGTACGGCGGTCAGCGTGCGCCGAGCTCACAGTGGACGGTCACGGGCTCCGGCGCGCTGATACTCGCGTCAGAGGGCGCGGGTCCGCAGGTCACGCAGGTCACACTCGGCACGATATGTGACGCCGGTATCACGGACGCAAACAACATGGGTGCCGCCATGGCTCCCGCCGCATACGAAAGCCTGAAGCGGCATTTTCTTGACACCGGGCGCGAGCCCTCGTATTACGACGCGATATTCACCGGCGACCTCGGTGCGCTCGGGCATGATATTGTAGAGGATATGCTTCGTGCTGACGGTTTTGAGCCCGGTCTAATGTATCTCGACTGCGGCATGCTTATATACGATGTCAAGGCGCAGGACGTACACGCCGGCGGCTCCGGCTGCGGCTGCAGCGCCTCGGTGCTGGCAGCGCATATAATCCCCGCCATGCGCAAGGGCATATGGAAGCGCGTGCTCTTTGCCGCTACCGGTGCTCTCATGTCCGCGACCAGCGCCCAACAGGGCGAGAGCATCCCCGGCATATGCCATGTGCTTGCGATAGAAAATCCGGAATGAGGAGGCGCGCATGGATATCTCGATGTATCTAAAAAGCTTTATAATAGGCGGACTGCTGTGCCTTGCCGGTCAGGTGCTCATTGACAAAACAAAGCTCAGCCCCGCAAGAATATTGACGGCCTACGTCGTCGCGGGCGTTATACTCGGCGCGCTCGGGCTATATCAGCCGCTTGCCGATTGGGCGGGCGCGGGCGCGACGGTTCCCCTCACCGGCTTCGGCAATGCGCTTGCACAGGGCGTTAAAAGGGCGGTCGCGGAAAAGGGCGTGCTCGGCGCGTTCACCGGCGGCTTTACCGCCTCCGCTGCCGGCATATGCGCCGCCGTGTTTTTCGGTCTCTTGGCGGCGCTGCTCTTCAAATCCCGCGATAAAAGTAAATAAATCTTAAAGCGGCGCGATATGGCTTGAATGCCCTCGATAATCATGCTATAATGTTACGAAATGATGACATCAATATGCTTGGAGGGCATTTTTATGGAGACCATAAATTCAATCGGCAATGCAAAGCAGATTTTGCGCGAGGTCAGCCGCGTAATAGTCGGCAAGGACGAGATTTTGATTAAGGTTCTGCTGGGCATAGTTGCAGGAGGTCATATCCTCATGGAGGATATCCCCGGTGTCGGCAAGACGACTATGGCTTTGGGCTTTTCCAAGGCTCTGGGGCTTGAATATAACCGTGTCCAGTTTACGCCGGATGTTCTCCCCTCCGATGTTACGGGCTACTCGATATACGATAAGAACACCGGCACGATGAACTATCAGCGCGGCGCGGTGCTCTGCAATCTCTTCCTCGCCGATGAGCTTAACCGTGCGACAAGCCGCACCCAGTCGGCGCTGCTACAGGCGATGGAGGAGGGCGAGGTCACGGTCGATAACAACACCTATCCCGTGCCGCAGCCCTTTGTGGTCATCGCAACGCAGAACCCGACCGGCGCGAAGGGCACTCAGATGCTCCCGGACTCGCAGATGGACAGATTTATGCTGCGCCTTTCCATCGGCTACCCGAGTCCCGAGGATGAGGCGGAGATGATACGCCGCAAGCAGAAGAACATAAGCCTTGAGGACGTGCAGCAGGTCGTGAGTAAGGCCGAGCTTATGAAGATACGCGATGAGGTTGACGCGGTTTTCGTAAAGGACGAGCTTGTAAGCTACATCGTACAGCTCTGCGGCGCAACGCGAAACGACTCGCGCATTATTCAGGGCGCAAGCCCCCGCGCTTCCCTCGCTCTCACCTCGCTCTCCAAGGCCACGGCGTGGATTCAGGGGCGGGATTACGTTCTGCCGCGTGACGTGCGCTTTGTTTTCCGCGACTGCATTGAGCACCGTCTCCTTTGGAGCGACGCGGTTGACTCCCGTACTCATTCGGAGATAATGCGCAGTATTATGAACGGCGTGAAGGCGCCGAATATCTAAGCCATGCCGACTGCATATTTCATTTTTTATGTTCTGGCAATAGCCGGGGCGTACATATTCAAGCTGAGCTATCTCGGCTGGTTCGGCGGATATTTTCTGTCCGCCGTTGTTATCGTGCCCTTATTCATGCTGCTCGTGTCGCTGCCGGGTATGCTGCGGACGAAAATCAGCGTCAGCGCCCCGAGAATTCTCCCCTGCGGCTCCGATGCGGGACTCTCTGTAGCTCTGCGCCGGAGTATAATACCGCTCGGCAGGCTGAGTCTACAGCTAAGAGTTAAAAATATTTATACCGGCGAGATCACCGAGCAGCGCTTTCATTGGAATACGCTAAACGGCGGCACGCTCTATCTCCCGCTCCCTACCGATAACTGCGGGCAACTTGTCTGCGAGCTTTCAGCTCTGCGCTGCTGCGATATGCTGCGCCTTATCTCAATTCACCGTAAATCTCCCGACCCCGTTTCCTGCGTCATCATGCCGCCCGTCATAGCACCCGATGGCGTTCGGGATATATCGGCAGAGCTTGAGTCGCGGACGATACTCAAGCCGAAGCCCGGCGGCGGCTACTCCGAGGAGCACGAGCTTCGCGAGTACCGTCCCGGCGATATGGTCAACAGTATTCACTGGAAGCTTAGCTCCAAAACGGATAAAACCATAGTGCGTGAGCCGCTGACCAGCGCCGAGGCAAAGATTTATGTCATTGTCTCGGGGCAAAGCCGCCGTGCGCTCGGTAACGCTCGCTCCATTTCTCTGACGCTATGTGAGCTTGAGCAGGAGCACGAGCTTGTGTTCTCTGACTGTGCCACGGTCGGAAACGCTCAGGAGTCTGAGCAGGCCTTTATAAATCTCCTATCCGCGCCCCGCGCAGCGGCGCAGAACGTCAACACGCTCAATGCCCGCTGCTGCTTCATCGTGTCTGATGAGGGGGTGCGCGTAAAATGAAAAAAGCCTTAAATCGCGCGTCGTTCCTGCTGCTTTTAGCGCTTGGCAGCTTTAGCTTGACGCTCCTGTTCATGGACAGCTTCAAGCTCCAATGCACACGCGGCTTTTATATCTGGGCGGCCGTTATCTGCCTTTTCGCATGGCTTTGCCATAATATTCGGCACATGGCCTTCCCCTGCACTCTGATTTGTGCGGCTGGGCTGTTCTTTGCCTGCCGCCGTGCGCAGGATGCATTTTTAATTCAGATAAACGATCTTGCGGATAAGATAAGCGGGCAATATCTCGACCATTTTCTATACTCCGCACAAATATATGATTTTTCTGATCTTACCGACGAGCACAGCCTTGTGCTGCTTATTATCTATACCTTTATCTGTCTGCTGCTTGCCTCGGCACTGAGCGCGGAGAGCGGGCGGGTCTTTTGCTCGCTTTTCATTGCAGCAGCGGTATTTTTCCTCTGCATATGCGTCAATGGCTACCCGCCGGTCTATGTCGTTGTCGCGTTTTTGCTGTTTTGCTCGCTGCTGCTCGTTTCCGGCGGGGCATATTCCCCGGACTCCGGCGGCGGGAGCACGGTATTTATTCTGACCCTCCCCGCGCTATTGCTGCTGTGCCTGCTTCTAAGCTTCAGCCCGCCGAGCGAGTATGACCTGAGCGACACGGATATAGAAATGGCGCAGAAGCTTGACGCGCTCGGTCAGCGCATAACGAAAATCTTTAACAGTGACTATAATTATGAAGCCCCGGAATCGCCCGAGCCTACGACCGAGACCGACTCACCGCTCACGGAGCTGCTTGATGATCTCACGAGCAATGCCTGGAGCATGGGTGACGGTGCGCTTGACCTCTCCAAGGGCTACCCGGACTTTGACCGTACACAGCTTATGCTCCGCGTCCGCGCCGAGCAGAGCGGATATATGTATCTTCGCTGCTTCTCCTACGGCAATTATCTCGGCACCGGTTGGAGCACGGCTGCAAGCTTCGGAGATGGCGCTCCGCTCAGCTTTACCGGGCTGTCGCTGCAAAACGCCAATGGCGCAGAGACTCTCAAGGCGGATATTCAGCTTGTTGCCACGGGAAAAACCGTGCGTCCACTCCCCTACTACTCGCTTGAATACAGCGGCAATGATATTTATGTCGCCTCAACCGGCGAGAGTGAATACTCTGCGGAATATATTAGCTACTCCGGAGACGTGCTCTCGCAGCGCATCCCGGCTGAATACAGCTCAGCAGAGGCGGAGTATCGCGCCTATGTTTATGAAAATTATCTCGCGCTGCCCGAGGCTACACGCAGTGCAATGCTCGAAATCGCCGCCGAAGCGGGAATTTCCGCCGAAAGCGCGGATGTTATAGGGCGCGTTGCCGCGTTCATTCAAAGCTCTGCCGAATATGACCTGAGCGTCACGGGCTTTGACAGTGACGACTACGCCGTGTATTTTCTGCGCGAGGCAAAGCGCGGCTACTGCACCCATTTTGCCACCGCAGCCGCAGTCATGTACCGCGCGCTCGGCATCCCGGCGCGTGTCGTGGACGGCTTTGCCGTGAGCGCAAAGGCGGGCGAATACGTCGATGTCTACCGCAGTGACGAGCACGCATGGGTCGAGGTCTATATTGACGGGCTCGGCTGGCTCCCGGTCGAGGTCACGGGCAGTGCCGTTTCGAGCAACGCACCGCAGGAGACGCAGCAGCCGCAGCCGGAAACGGGCGATGAGCAGCCGGTCACGCCCGCCCTCCCGGAGCGCGCGGAGCTACAGCCGGACATCGTCCCGGTCGGCATAATTTCCTCCGATGTTACGCAAAACAGCGCGGGTCTTTCCGGCGGCGCGAAAAAGGCAATTCTTATCGTGATTATTATTCTCGCGGCGGCGGGCTGCATCGTGCTGTGGCAGATTGTATTTCTGCGTGAGCGCAAGCGGCGCTTTATGCAGCGTGACGGTAACCGTGCGGTCATCTATATTTACCGCTGCGCAAGGACGCTGTCCCGCTTCGGCGCGGATATTCCCTCGGAGATAACCGGCATAACCGAGAAGGCGCGCTTCAGCCAGCATAAGATAAGCCGCGAGGAGCGAATTGCCGCCTATGCCCTGTTTATAGATATGCGCGACAGGCTCTGCGGCGGTAAAAGCATCGTCACGCGCTTTATAATAAAATACATTCTCTGCTTTAGATAAGCGGCGAAAGGACTAAGTATGAAAAAGCATATATTTCTCACCGGTCTCTCGGGCTGCGGTAAAACGAGCATGATACGCCGCGCTCTGGGCGATAAAATGGCATATGCCGGCGGCTTTATAACCGAGCGTCGGCTTGCACCCGACTCATCTCTGCTCGGTTTTGACCTGCTGCCCGCTGCCGCCGCGCTCGACCCCGACAGCTACGAGGGCAAGCGTTTTCTTGATTACTCCGTCAACCCGCCGACGCACGACAACGAGGTTTTCAGAACTGACGCGGTGCGGCTTTTGCAGGAGTCGGAGCTATATCCCTTCTCGGTCATCGACGAGTTTGGCGGCTATGAAATTTTGATACCGCAGTTTCGTGAGGCGCTGTCCGAGTTTTTGTCCTCCGAGCAGCCCTGCATCGGCGTACTAAAGGCAAATAAGAGCGTTCAGGAGCTTAAGGCGCGCTTCGGTCTCGGCGACAGATTTACAGCCTATACGATACGGCTGCATGAGGCGCTGGCAAATGACCCTGATACGCTCATATTGAAGGTGAGCGGTTGGGACGATAAAATTGCTCAAAATATAGTTTCAAAATGGGTTGAGGAATACGCCCATGTCTGATTTTTTTGCTTTATATGATTGCATCTGCGAAAACGTAAGATCCGATGAGCGGATAATGTATTCTATTCCCGGAAGCGTCTGGGCGCTTATCGAGACGGAAAAGCACAGCGGAACCGCCATGCTCACGCAGGGCGCAAGCCGTCCCGCGATTTTCCCCGAGGGGCTCCTCGGACTCGGACTGCGTGAGGCGGCGCAGGCGGTAAAGAGCTGGCGCTATGAGGAGGCAAGTCTCGCCCTCGCCTCGGCAAATGCCTTTTATAATACGCCGGAGCGCCTTTCCGCGCTGCAAAGCTCCGAGCCCTTTGATAATTACTGCACTCGCGGCATTGACTTTCGCGGTAAGACGGTCGGCATTGTCGGGCATATGCACGGCACTGCGGAAATGCGCCGCGACGCGAAGGAGATTTTCATTCTTGAGCGTGAGCCGCGTGAGGGAGATTATCCCGACCCCGCCTGTGACTATCTGCTGCCGCAGTGCGACGTCGTGCTCATAACCGGAAGCTCGATAATAAATAAGACTCTGCCTCATCTTCTGGAGCTTTGCCGCGACGCCTATACGATACTCGTAGGCCCAAGCGTCCCGATGTGCCCGGACTTGCTCGACTTCGGCATCGACAGGCTTTCCGGGCTTGTGATAACAGAGCGCGCCGGTATGCATGAATGCTGCGTCAGCGGCGTACACGGCTCCCCTTACGGACACGGCGAGGCATTTTTACTGAAAAAATAGAAGGAGCGGATAACCGCTCCTTTTTCATGTTTAATAACCGTTTTGCTCCGCTCCGTAAACAGCTTGTTCATGGGTAAACTTTTCAAATTCAAGCTGTTGGATTAGACCGTTTCTAGACATAGATGTAAAGCTTAAATATTGCTTGGCGCATCTAACAGCTTGCTCGTTCCAGTCCGCTCCGCAATTATCTGCTCCATATTGAGCCTCTTCACTCGTAAATTTTTCATATTCGAGCTGTTCAACAAGTCCGTCGTGGGAGAAAGCAGATGTTTTCAAATAATCTTTTGCGCATTTTATAGCCTGCTGTTTCCAGTCAGCACCGCAATTATCAACAGCGTAAATTGCATCTTCACGAGAATACTGCTCATACTCAAGCTGATCTATCAGTCCTTCACGGGAAAACCCCATAAAACTTAAATATTGTTTAGCCGATTTTAATGCATTTTTTTGTCCTGTTGTAGTATTATCTTCTGGTTTAACGGTCGGAGTCGGCTTTACTGTTTCTGTAGGTTTAACCGTTTGCATCGGCTTTTCATTTTTAGAAAGGCTATCAGAATTGCTTCCTACTTCTGTGATAGCTGTGTTTTGCTTATCATTTACCTTTCTATCAGAAGAACCCGGATTTGTAATTACGCCTATGACAAGAAAAAGTACTACCCAAAACCACCACCTGCGAAATATTGTTTTTTTGTTTTTAGTCATCTTTCCATCTCCTCTAATTCTATTTTATTGAGTTTCTCGTCAAATCAAGCCTAAATCATATTAACAGCTTCTACTTTTTTATCTACCGTGATACTTTATCGTAATAAATACTGTAGGCTTAAATACTTTTCCGCCATTAATCAGATTTTTATCTCCTACAATAACGCTTTCGACAATATCAGGTTTTTGAAAAATCCCTAAAATCACATCGTTTAAACTGACTTTCTGAACATTTCTAAATCCGGCTTGTCTTATAATTAGCTCAACCTCATTTACGTTTTTGCCCACATATCCACCATCAATCACAGGAAGCCTTATGCCGCCTTCCTGAAGCAATTCCCTTTCCCGTTGTTTATCAGGAATGATTTTAAAAACCAAAAGACCACCGCCTATAGCTATTGGGAAAAAAGCATAAAGCAACATTAACATTCCAAAATCGGCTCTGCTGCTTTCATTTGAACACATAGTTACTATGCAAACGAGTAGCACCAGACCAGACAGAACAAGCCAAGAAATAATTGATATTTTTCTTATTTTCTTCCGGATTTTTTGTTCCTTCTCTTCTTTTTCAAGTGCCTTTAACCGAAACTCCCTCTCAACTTCAATTTGCTTTAGCCGAACATCAACATCGCCTCTTTTTTCGTTATATGGCAAATCAAGCCTTACCTGTGAGTCACAATATTCACACGTAATGAATTCTTCATCCCCGTAGACCTTAAAGCTGGCTCCACATTTTGGACATTCAAAAACCTGCATAACATTCCCATCCTCGTATATATTATACAACAGACATTATAGCCCGTATATGGGCAATTGTCAATAACTAGGCATCATTCTACGATATACATATTGGATGGTGATGCGTTTTGATATGCTTTGATAAGCTCTGGGTTACTATGCGAGAGAAAAACATCTCGCAATACAAGCTTATAAAAGATTATAAAGTCAGCACGGGTCAGCTTGACCGACTCCGCAAAAATGGGAGTGTAAGCACCTATACGCTTAACACCCTATGTACTATACTTCAATGTCAGCTATCCGATATAGCTGAATATACGCCGGATGAATAAAAACATGAGGTTAGGTATTATGTTAACCTTAGCTCTGTCATATTATGAAAGCAAAAACAGCTCCCACACTTGAAGTGTGAGAGCTGTATATATTATTCAATTATTCGGCGTCTTCCCAGTTGTGCCAAACGTTCTGAACGTCGTCGTTATCCTCGAACATATCGAGCATCTTCTGCATATTCTTGACGTCGTCCTCGTTTGTGAGCTTGATATAGCCGTTCTGGGGCAGCATCTCAACCTGTGCGGAGAGAAGCTTATAGCCTGCTGCGGTCAGCGCGTCGGCAACCGCCGCAACATCGTCAACCTCGGTATAGGCGGTCATGACCTCGCCGTCAGCCTCAAAATCGGCAGCGCCGGCCTCAAGTGCATCCATCATGACGGTATCCTCGTCAAGCTCCTCGTCCTCGTTGTCGATGACGATAACACCCTTTCTGTCGAAGGACCAGGAAACGCAGTTTGCAGCGCCCATGTTTCCGCCGTACTTATCGAAGTAGTGACGAATTTCACCGGCGGTACGGTTGCGGTTATCGGTCATAGTCTCAACTATAACGGCAACGCCGCAGGGACCGTAGCCTTCATAGACTATCTTCTCATAGTTTTCGGTATTGCCTGAACCGAGCGCCTTGTCAATGGTGCGCTTGATATTGTCATTAGGCATATTTGCGGCCTTTGCCTTGGCGATAACGGTCGCAAGCTTGGAGTTGCTGCGCGGATCTCCGCCGCCGCCTTCCTTGACCGCTACTATCATTTCACGGGCTATCTTGGTGAAGGCCTGCGCGCGCTTTGCGTCAGCCGCTCCCTTCGTCTTTTGTATGTTGTGCCATTTGGAATGTCCGGACATAAAATTTCGCTCCTCTTATGTATAGTAAGAAAATAACACGTTTTACGGCAGATATTGTATCATAAACTGCGCAATATGACAAGGGCTATTTGCAATTTGAACCTATTTCGTTTTAGGAATAAGCAGCATTTCCCCGGAAGCGGCACAATTTTCACCATTTATGGCAAAAATCTGCTCTTCGCTTGAGCGATATGCCTTTGCAAGCGCCCAAATCGACTCGCCCTCCGAGCGTACCGCGCTTAATGTCGGAAAGCTGTCATAGCCTGTGGCGCTATCCTCGTCAAGTTCTGCCGCCGTCACCGCGCTCAGCTCACTCATACTCCGGCAAAAGCAGACGGCATCGACACTGAGCGTAAGAGCTACGCTGCCTCCCGTGGGATATAGCTTCATCTCGGCGATGCGCATATGCAAAATACTCTCCGCCTCAAGCGGACAATCGGCCTCAAGCTCAAGACTCCGCTTCATGACCGAAATTGCGCCGTCCTCGCTGCGGTACAGAATATCGACAAGACACTGTGCGCTCAGAAGTCCCTTGGATATGGCACAGCGGTCAAGCTCAGCAAAGGCGGCAATGACGTCGCTGCAATTCTCGGGCGTATCAAGGCTTTCGCTGAACGTAAGAGGGAGGCGGCGCGCCTCGCAAGATATGGGCAGAGCGTTTTTCTCAGTCGAAAAGCTCAGCTCAGCGGTATTGCAATAGATATCCTCGATATAGCTCAGCTCCGTGCTGCCGAAGCACAGCAGCTCCGTCAGGCAGTGCAGCTCAAGATTTATCGCCTTATCGCCGCTTATCGTGTCGATTATGCTGAAATATGCGCCGTTGATTTCGATATTTGCGGCATAGCCGGGAGCCTCGCTCTCCGGAACCTCGACAAGCTGCGAAAAGGGAGAGGAGAATTCCGCCGTGAGCGGATAATCTACGCCCTCCGAGCTATAGCAGAGCGCGAGAAAAATATTACCCTTTATTATCGCGCGGCCGCCGACCGTCTGAATATCGCTTATCTCATAGTCCACGCTCTGCGACAAGAGCGCCGAGGGCTGCGGCTTCGCCTCTGGGAGGCTGAACTGCTCGGTGAAGGCAAAGGTCTTTTCCGTCACGGCGAAAACCGGCGTTATGCTGCAATGCGCGTATTTCTTATGTATGACGCAGGGCGCTTCACCGATATCCGATGAGATACAAAGCTCCTCACGCGAATATGAGCGCAGCTCGCCGCATATCTCAAAGCTCACGGAGAGCTTGCGCGGATTCAGTACCCGTGTTTCCGCCGCCTTGAGCTCAAGCTTCACCTGCGATAGCTTTTCATCGAGCAAGATATCACTCTCATAATCAAGGCTGAACTCCTTAGATAGCTGCACCGACTGCACTGCCCCGCTCTCGGTGACATATAAAAGCGAGGCGCGTATCTCACCGCTGACCAGTATTCCGCGCGCCGTCATGTCCTTGCCCTTGAGAAGCAGCATAGTCCGAAGCGAGGCGACGCGGGCTATATCTTCATTTGTGTCCGGCACGACCGCCTCGACGGTCTCGGTGCAGCATTTTATCTGGTGCAGGCGCTCGGCAAATATATCTATGCACTTTTTTTCAAAGCAAATATCCATTTCCGCTCTCCTTGACGCATTTTTTGTTTTGTACAATCTATGCGCCGGACACGCCGTATATCACCGTTTAAGCCAGCGCGACAAAATACGCGACAGAAGCTTCGGCAGCTTGACAACGAAAATTTTCATACCCGACCTCCTTGCTCAGCAGCGTCTCATAAGACATATTCCGCCCCATATCAGCGCTCCCGCCGCAACTATCCACCAGAATTCCGAGGGCAGAAGCAGCGAGAGTATTATTACAAGCCCAAGTATTATCGCAAGCAGACCCCAAAAGCCCTTCCCCCTGAAGCTCACAAAAACCGCCCCCTGCGCATATCGTCTTACTGACATTATACGCGGGAGGCGGCTTAATAGACTCTATTCTCTTATTTTTCCCAGAATTTATGCTGGGCGCACATCTCATAGAGGCGTGTATATGAGCGGTATCGGCTTTGTCCTATCCTGCCCTCCGAAACCGCCTGCGTAACGGCGCAGCCCGGCTCCTTCAAATGCGCGCAGTCATTGAAGCGGCAGGAGCCTATAAACTCATCAAACTCCGGGAAGTCATATTGCAGCCGTTCCTTGGGGATGGTACACATCATCTCGACCTCGAAGGAGGCAAAGCCGGGGGTATCTGCAATAAAGCTTCCGCTCTCAAGCTCATATAGCTCAACATGGCGCGTCGTGTGCTTGCCACGACCCAAGCTCTTGCTGACCTCGGCGGTGCGGATATTCGCGCCGGGTATCAGGGCGTTTAGAATACTCGACTTGCCGACGCCGGAGTTGCCGGTAAAGGCGGATATCCTGCCGCGCAGATGCTCGCGCAGCTCGTCCATTCCCTCACCGCTGACGGCGCTTGTACGAATGACGCTAAAGCCTGCGGCGGTAAAGATATCATAGAGCGAATTTCCCGCGTCAATGTCGGTCTTATTCACGCATATCAAAAGCTCACATTCGGCCTCGGCAGCGATAACGGAGACGCGGTCAATGAGAAAGGGATCCGTCACCGGGTTTGTGTTCGCGGCGACAAAAACAAGCGTGTCGATATTTGCAACGGCGGGTCTAATAAACCAGTTGCGGCGCGGCTCAACATGGTCAATGCGACCCTTGCCGTTTGAGTCCAGGCTGCATTTGACCCTGTCCCCCACCAGCGGCGAGGTGCCGTCCAGCCGGAACTTGCCGCGCGCCTTACATTCAAGCAGCGCATCCCCGGGCTCGGTGCGAACATAGTAAAAGCCGCTGAGCGCCTTGACGATAACTCCGTCCTTCATGCACTCTTACCCCTGCGGACCGGCGGAGACGGTAAGATAAATCTTCGTGTGCTCCGCAATGCTCTCCGAGGCGCTTATGCTCTGGTCAATGACGGTCCCCGGCTCATAGTCGCTGACGACGCGGTCCGAGCCGCCATAGCTAAGATTGCTGCTCTCGATTTTTGAAATGGCGCTGTCCTCAGTGCTGCCGACAAGGTTCGGCATGGAGACATACAGTATTTCGGGGCCCGCGCTGACCGTAATGGTCACGGTATCGCCCGCCGATGCGGAGTCTCCCGGCGCGGGAATGCTCGCAATGACATAATCCTTGGTGTAGCTGTCCGAGGCGGCGTTTTCTATCTCGACATTAAAGCCCGCCGCACGAAGATTGCGCATCGCCTCGCGGTAATCGGTATTTGTCACGTTGGGAACGACTATTTGGCTGGAGCCTGCGTTTACGGTGATATCCACCTCGATTCCCGAGGGCGTGACCATCATGCTGCGCCCGGCGGCGGGATCCTGATTTATAATGGTACCCGGCGCGGAGCTGTCGTCCGAAACGTATATTACGTTAAACTTATAGGTCGAGTTGAGCTCCGTATTGCCGATGACTGCGTCATAATTACTGCCGACAAAGTTCGGCAGCGGAATACGCTCCGCCGGGGAGAAAACGTCCCTGAGCCAGAAGTTCCAGAGAAATACGAAAAGACCGATGGCCAGAACCAGAAGCCCAAAGGTGCCGGACATAAAGCTCACGACGCCCGAACGGCGGCGGCGCATTCTGTAGCGCTCCTTGGAAAGCTCCGTGCTCGAACGGACGGGCTTGACGTCCGGATTTTCGTAATCCTCCTCAATCTCGCCCTGAACGTTGACCGGCGTATGGATAAAGGCCTCCAAATCGCCGAGAAGCGCGTTTGCGGACTGATAACGGGCGTTTAAGTCCGCGTTCATGGCCTTGAGCGTGATGCGCTCAAGCTCGGTCGGGACGGCGGGATTCTTGTCGCGCGGGGGTACGGGCTTTGCGTTCATATGCTGAACCGCTATCTCGCCGAGGGTATTGCCGTTGAAGGGCAGCTCCCCCGTCAGCATCTCGTACATCACGACGCCGAGGGAGTATATATCGCTCCTCGCGTCCGGACACTCGCCGCGCGCCTGCTCGGGCGCGATATAGTGAATAGAGCCTATGGCCTCGCCGTTATTCTCGTAAACCTCGTTTTCGAGCGCCGCAATGCCGAAGTCGCCGACCTTTATCGTGCCGTCGCGCAGGAGCATGATGTTCTGAGGCTTAATGTCGCGGTGGATTATGCCGCGCTCATGCGCATGGGCGAGAGCCTTGCTTATCTGCTTTGTGAAATGCACGACCTCTTTCCACGCGACAACGCCCTTTCGTTCCATATACTGCTTGAGCGTTATCCCGTCCACAAGCTCCATGACTATGTATTCTACATTGTCGTTATGGCTGACATCGTAGACGGCGACTATATTCGGGTGCGAGAGCATAGCAACGGCGTGAGACTCCGTACAGAAGCGGCGGCGAAACTCCTCGTCGCTTGCCATATCATCGCGCATTATCTTGACCGCGACATAGCGATTGAGCCTGCGGTCAAGCGCACGGTAAACTACCGCCATGCCGCCCTCGCCGATGATCTCAAGTATCTCATAGCGCTCGTCAAGCATTTTTCCGATGTATTTATCATTAGTTTCCATTTAATTCTCCATTCAGTGCCGCTTACTTCATGACCGCAACCACGGTCACGTTGTCCCTCGCGCCGCGCTCAAGTGCAGCGTGCATAAGCTCTCTGCACAGCGTTTCCGGCTCGGAGCAAAGCAGGGCATATTCCAGAAGCTCCTGATCCGACAGCATATTGGTTAATCCGTCCGAGCAGAAGAGTATGCAGTCGCCAAGGCGCATCGAAAGCTCAAAATAATCCGACTCCACCTTTGCCTCGGAGCCGAGGGCGCGGGTAATGACGTTTCGCTGCGGATGGTTTTTAGCCTGCTCCTTGGTTATCGCGCCAAACTCGATAAGCTCCTCTACCAGTGAATGGTCACGGGTTATCTGATGGATGCTTCCGGCCTTGCGCGAGATGTGATAGGCGCGGCTGTCGCCCACGTTTATAATATAGGCTTTTCCGCTGTTTTTGATAACACCGCCGACTATGGTCGTGCCCATGCCGTTGTATGCCTCGTCAAACTGCGAATACTCGTAAGATACGCCGTTTGCCTCATCGCAGGCGTGCTGAAGCATGGCCTTATAGTCCTGCACGCGCTCCACGCGCGAGGTGAGCTTACCATAGACGTAATCGACAAAGGCCTTGTTTGAAAGCTGGCTTGCCAGTCCCCCGGCCTTCGCCCCGCCCATGCCGTCGCACAGACCGACTATGAGGCAGTTATTCGCCTCGCAAATTTCGATTATGAAGCTGTCCTGATTGTCCTTCCTGACCTTGCCCTTGTCCGTCAGACCAAAACTTTTCATCTAACCTTCATTCCCTTTCACGGGTCTGCATTTTTCTGCGCAGCTGACCGCAGGAGGCGTCCACGTCGCCGCCGAGCTTACGGCGCACGGTGACATTTACGCCCTCATCCTCAAGTATTTTAATAAACGCCTTCATGTGTCCCGCCGTTGATGGGGCAAACTGACGCTCTTCAACATGGTTTAGCGGTATAAGATTGACGTGCGCGCACACCGCCTTTGCGCGCTTTGCAAGCAGCCTCGCGTGATACTCCGTGTCATTTACGGAGTCTATCATAGCATATTCAAAAGAAATTCTGCGTCCCGTTTTGTCATAATACCTGCGGCAGCAGCGCATAAGCTCATCAACGCCTCTGCCGCGGTTTGCGGGCATGAGCTTGGAGCGCGTCTCATCATCCGGGGCGTGAAGCGAGACGGAAAGCGTTATCTGCAAATCACGCTCCGCCAGCGCGTCAAACTTTTCGGTAAGGCCGCAGGTCGAGAGCGATATATGCCGCATACCGATATTCATGCCCTTCGGGTGGTTCACAAGCTCAAGAAAGCGCATGACATTGTCAAAATTATCAAGAGGCTCTCCAATTCCCATGAGGACAATATTGGAGATGAGCTTGCCGGAATCTATCTGCGAGAATATGACCTCGTCAAGCATCTCCGAGGGCTCAAGACAGCGGACAAGTCCGCCGATGGTCGATGCGCAAAAGGCGCAGCCCTGCCGGCAGCCGACCTGTGACGAAATGCAGACGGTATTTCCGTGCTTATAGCTCATCACGACCGTCTCGACCGCGTTCCCGTCGCGCAGCTCCCAGAGATATTTAATTGTCCCGTCAAGCTTTGATACCTGCTTGCTCAGTACCTTCGGCTCATATATCTCAAAGGCTTCTCCGAGCTTTTCGCGCAGTGGCTTTGAGAGGTTTGTCATGCGCTCAAAGTCGCGCACTCCCTCGGAAAGCCACTTGAATATCTGCCCTGCTCGATACTTCGGCTCGCCCATTGCGGCAAGCTCTGCTTCTATCTCGCCGGGGAGCATGGATAATATATCCTTTTTCATGCGTGTTTCTATTTCCTTCTAAGTTTTGCGGCAAAAAATCCGTCCGTAGCGTCTACATTCGGCCAGAAGCAGTACATACCGCTCTCCGCCCTAATGCCGCAGCAATCAATTTTTTCAAGCTCAAATTCGCCGTGCTCGGCGATAAAGCGATTTACGATATCCTCATTCTCCGCGCGCAGCACGGTGCAGGTGGAGTAAAGAAGCACTCCGCCGGGCTTTACATATAGGGCAAGATTATTCAGAATGTCATACTGTATCTCGGGGAGCTTGGCAAGCTCCTCCTCGCTCTTTGCGCGTATCTCCGACTTTTTTGCTATAACGCCGAGTCCGGAGCAGGGCACGTCGGCAATTACGAGGTCAAATGCGCTCAAAAGCTCCTCGTCGAACTGCCGCGCATCCATCGCCGCAGTCTTGATTATATCTATACCGAGCCGCTTTGCGCCATTTTCGATAAGTCCGAGCTTTTTTTCGTGTATATCGCAGGCAAGTATTCTGCCCTCGTTTTGCATTTTTATCGCAGCGGCAAAGGCCTTGCCGCCCGGAGCGGAGCAGGCATCCAGCGCTCTCATGCCCTTTTGCGGCGCAGCTATCTCGACCGCCATACGCGCGGCGCGATCCTGAACATAAAACAGACCGTCCTCATAGCCCGGAAGCTCCGACACTATGCCGCCCTCAAGACTAATGCAGTCGGGCAAATTCTCATCCCGTGTATGCTCTATCCCGGCGCTTACAAGCATATCATGATAAGCCTCGGCTGATACCTTCAGCGTATTGACCTGAAGCGTGAGCGGGGCGGGACGGTTATTGCAGGCAAAGAAGCCTTCGGCAAAATCGTAGCCTCGCTCTGCTATAATTCGCTCGGCAAGCCACTGCGGATGGCTGTATTTTATGCTGAGATACTCGGCGCTGCCCTTGCCGGGGATATCGGGCAGGGTATCCGCCGCCTTATTCTCCGCGATACGGCGCAAGACGGCATTCACAAGCCCGGTCGTCCGCGCCGAGCCGCATTTTTTGCACAGCGAAACCGTCTCGTTCACCGCTGCCCGTGCGGGCATACGGTCAAGAAACAGAAGCTGATATGCGCCGATTAGCAAAATATCATGGAGCTTTGGCTCAAGGCGCTTTGGCTCAAGACTGCAATAGGCGGCGATGTAAAAATCGCAGAGCGCCGAATTTTGCAGCACGCCAAGGCAAAGCCTCGACGCAAGCGCCGCCTCGCGCCTGTCAAGCTCGTATTTTTTAATTATTCCGTCAATGCTGCTGCCGGACCATGCACCGTCTCTGCAGCAGCGCTCAAGCGCTGCAAGCGCCGCTTCTCTCGCGGTCATCAATCAATCATCCCTCGACCTTTATAGTGTGTCCGCGCAGGAAGTCCGCTGCCCTCATGCGCTTTTTTCCGGGAGCCTGAAGCTCCGTAATGAGCAGAGTCTCCCCATCGGCACAGGCAATCTCAATGCCCTTCTCACCGGCGGAAACCACCGTGCCGGGAGCTGCCGTGCATTTATTCTTCGTATAATCCGCGCCGAAAACGCGGTATTTTACGCCGTCAAGCTCCATCGTCGCAACCGGCCACGGCTGCAAGCCGTATATATGCTTAAGCACCATGCGCGGGCTGTTGCTCCAGTCTATCGGGCAAATCGACTTATCAAGCATACCGACATAGCTTGCCTGACTGTGATCCTGCGCAATGCGCGGCGCGGTGCCCGCCTCGATATCGTCAAGCGTTTTGATAAGAAGCTCCGCACCCATGCTCATAAGCCGGTCAAAGAGCTCGCCCGCCGTCTCGTATTCGCCGATTTCGGTCTCCGCCTTGTATATCACGTCGCCCGCGTCCATATCGTGGGCAAGGTACATCGTCGTGACGCCGGTGACCTTGTCGCCGTTGAGCACCGACCACTGTATGGGCGCGGCTCCGCGATATTTAGGTAAAAGTGAGCCGTGGACGTTTATCGCGCCGTAGCTCGGCACGGCAAGGATATCGTCCGGCAATATGCGCCCATAGGCGACGACGACAAGTATATCCGGCTCAAGCGCCTTTATCTGCTCAAGCGCCGTGCCGTCGCGCATTTTCTGCGGCTGATACACCGGGATATTATGCTCAAGCGCAAGCTCCTTTACGGGCGAGGCGCAAAGCTCCATCCCGCGTCCCTTGGGCTTATCGGGCTGAGTGAACACGGCGACGACCTCGCGCTTTTCATCTATAAGCTTTTTCAGCGAGGCCGCGGCAAAATCCGGCGTCCCCATAAAAACTATACGCATAATTTAATATTCTCCGCTTTCAAGCTCCTCCTCGCTGAGCATACGCTCGGCCTTGGAGGTAAATACGATGCCCTCAAGATGGTCTATCTCATGGCAGAAGCAGCGCGCAGTCAGACCCTCGCCCTCGACCTCAAAGCTGTTGCCGAAGCGGTCCTGAGCGCGAACCTTGACGCGCATCGGGCGCTTGACGAGTCCGAACTCGCCCGGAACGCTGAGGCAGCCCTCTGCCCCCTCCTGCTCGCCCTCGGTCTCTATTATCTCAGGGTTAATCAGCTCTATTATATATTCGTCCTCTTCCTCGGGGACGTTAGTTTCCAAAACTATCACAGCACGGCGCAGCACGCCCACCTGAGGCGCTGCAAGACCCACGCCGTTTGCAGTCTCCAGCGTCTCTCTCATGTCGTCAAGAAGCTGATGCAGGCGGGGGTTAAACTCCGTTACCTGGCGGGATTTCTTATAAAGTCCGGGCTGTTCCTTTGTCAAAATGTTTCTCTTGGCCATAATCTTCCTCACTCCACCGGCGAATTATCCGCGAATACGGACACGCCTTTGAATTTTTTGTCACTGCTGCAGGAGATGACCATTTCGGAAAGCACTCGGCGAATCCAGCCATTTGAACGGCAGCAGATATTTATTCTGTATCTGTATCGGTTATTGACCCTGACGACCGGGAGGGGCGCCGGACCTAAAATGCTGATTTCGGGCTTATCGCTGCATACGTTGCGCAGCCAGCGGCTGAGATACGCGCAGCACTGCCGAACCTCTTCCTCAAGCATACCCGTGACCGTGAGGGAGAGAATGTCCTTAAAGGGCGGGGCGTTTTGAAGCTGACGCAGCTCTATCTCAGACCTGAAAAAGGACTCGTAGTCCTGCTCCGCCGCGTGCCTGATAGTCTCGTTTTCCGGGGTAAATGTCTGTATGACGGCGCGGCCGGGCTTGTCTCCCCTGCCGCTTCGCCCCACGACCTGAGTAATAAGCGAAAAGGTCCGCTCCCCGGCACGGTAATCGCCCGCATACAGGCTCTGGTCAGCGGAAATGACTCCGACAAGCGTCACGTTCGGGAAATTCAGCCCCTTTGTGACCATCTGAGTTCCGACCATGATGGGGATATTTTCTTTTCTGAAGCGTTCAAACAGCTTTTCATGCGAGCCCGCCGGGGCTACCGTATCGGTATCTACGCGCAAAACCTCGGTTTCCGGAAATATCTCCTTGAGCTGTTTTTCGATGTTCTGTGTCCCGCTGCCGACGAAATACAAATCTCCGCCGCACTCGGGACAATGCTCGTCTCGGCGCTGAATATAGCCGCAGTAATGGCACATCAATCGCTCGTTTGCGCTGTGATAGGTGAGCGATACGCTGCAGCGCGGGCATTTATAGGTATATCCGCAGGCGCCGCAGCTCAAGAGCTTATGCGCTCCGCGGCGGTTTATGAACAATATGCTCTGCTCGCCGCGCTCGATATTTTCCCGAAGCTCCTCGCGGAGATATCCGCTTATGTCGCTTTCGTTGCCGGAGCGCAGTTCATTTTTCATATCGACGATCCGCACGCTCGGAAGCTGCATATCGTTATATCTGTTGTCGAGGCGAAACAGCGAATACTTCCCGGTTTCGGCATAGTAGCGGCTACAGATATCGGGCGTAGCCGAACCGAGCAATAACAGGCAGTTATTCTGCGCGCAGCGGTACTTTGCCACGTCGCGGGCATCGTATCTCGGGCAGTTTTCCGACTTATAGGTCTCCTCCTGCTCCTCGTCGATGATGATAATGCCGAGGGACTTTAGCGGGGCAAAAATCGCGCTTCTCGTCCCTATAACGACGCGCGCCTTGCCGTTTTTAACGCGCTTCCATTCGTCATATCTCTCGCCTATAGATAGGCTGCTGTGCATGACCGCAACATCGTCCCCAAAATGCGAGGAAAAGGTCCTCAGCATCTGCGGAGTCAGGGCGATTTCCGGCACGAGCAGCATCGCGGTCTTGCCGCGGCTAAGGCAGGAGGCAATTAAATGAATATATACGCTGGTCTTACCGCTGCCGGTGACGCCGAGTAGCAGCGCCGCTCCGGGCTTATTTTCGGCCGCAAGCCTGTCCAGCCCCAGAAATGCCGTCCTCTGTTCATCTGACAGCGTCGGCAGCGGCTCCGGCTCCCCGACGTGCAGCTCGGGGCGGCGATAGACCTCGCGCTCGTAGTATTCGACGATCCCGGCTCTTTTCAGGGCATTGAGCGATTGACGCGAGGCGCCGGTAAAGCTCAGCAGCTCACGGCTCGGCAAGGCCTCAAAGGCGCAAAGCATCTCGATAAGCTTTGCCTGCTGCGGCGCGCGCAGAGATTTGTTCTCCGCAATTTCCGCCGCGTCCTCCGGCAGCATCGCAAGCTTTACCATCTCAAGGGTCTTGTCGTTTACGCGGCGCTTACCATCATCGGTAAACCACAGTCCCGCCGGGAGCATGATCTTGACCGCCTCATAGACGGTGCAGAAAAACCTGTCCCGGATGAAGAAGGCAAGCTTGAGCTGCTCCTCGTCCAAAACCGGCCTTTCATCCAGCACGCGCTCAACTGACTTGAGATTATCCCACTCGCTGTCCTCGGCAAAACCGATAACGATACCCTCGCTGCGGCGGTTGCCTCTGCCGAAAGGAAGCATGACGCGAGTGCCGATAAGCACCGAGTCACTCAGCTCCTCCGGAATTAAATAGTCGAAGGGACGGTCAATGCTGTATGTAGCGGCAGAAACCGCGATTTTTGCCACGCGCATCGGCATTACGATCGTCCCCCATGCTTATTTATTTCTCTATCTTGAGCTTGCCCGTATATACCTCGTCGATAGCGATGGAAACAGGCTTCTTCTCAAGCGGAATCTGCTTTTCTTCCGCATCGGCAGATATCTGACGTGCTCTGCGGGCGATGAGATTGACAAGCTGATAGCGGCTGCCGACCTTATTGGTCAGCTCAGCCATGGGGGGATAAAGCATCATGATAAAAACTCCATTCTGCCGTCACTGCGGCTATAAAAATTTACTCTTCTATTGCCTCGCGCAGAAAATGAATTCTGCCCTCGGCGCGGCAGCGCTCTGCCAGCATAATCGCCGCGAGCTCCTTCGCTGCGCGGTCGGGATCGTCGTTGACGATAATATAATCGTAGAAATCTGCCTCCGCGTACTCCTGACGGGCGCGGATAAGGCGGGCTTCTATGGCGCGCTCCGTGTCAGTGCCTCTGCCGACAAGGCGGCGGCGCAGCTCCTCAAGAGAGGGCGGGATAATAAATATCTTGATAGCGTCGGGCTTTTTCTCGTTTACCTGACGCGCGCCCTGAACCTCGATATCGAGCAGCACGTCAAGCCCGGAGTCGAGCTTGTCCTCAACAAATTTTCTCGGCGTACCGTAGGAATTCGCAACATAGGTGGCATGCTCCAAAAGCTCATCATTATCGACCATTTCATTAAAGCGGTCAAGATCGACAAAGAAATACTCGCGCCCGTCTACCTCGCTCGGACGGGGCTTGCGCGTAGTGACCGAGGTGGAGAAGCAAACGTCCTCACGCCCCTCGATAGCCTTGAACACTACCGTACTCTTACCCGCGCCGGAAGGCCCGGAGATAACAAACATTCTGCCCTTTTCCTTCATATTATTCGCCATCCTCCTGTTCAGTCTTTTCTGCAAATCTCTCTGCTATTGCGTCAGTCGACAGCGCGGAAAGCACCACGTTGCCGCTGTCCATTATAATGACCGCTCTTGTGCTGCGTCCGAAGGATGCGTCTATCAAAAGTCCCTTTTCTCTGACCTCCTGAATCATGCGCTTTATCGGCGCAGACTCGGGGCTGACTATTGATATCACGCGCTCGGCCGAGACAAGATTACCGAAGCCTATGTTTATAAGCCGCATAGCAAGCTCCTCACTCTATATTCTGAATTTGCTCGCGTATCTTCTCTATCTCGGCCTTGAGGTCTACCACCACATGCGCAATGTCGGAATTCTGGCACTTGGAGCCTATGGTATTTGCCTCGCGGTTAAACTCCTGAATAAGAAAATCTATCTTGCGCCCGGTCGGAGAGCTGCCGTTTATCATGGTTTTAAGCTGCGCCATATGGCTGCGGAGGCGAACCGTCTCCTCATCCACGGCGATGCGGTCTGCAAATATTGCGGCCTCGGCGAGAATTCTGTTCTCGTCTATGCCGGCGGAGCCAAGCACCTCCGCCATCTTCTGCTCAAGGCGGCGGCGATACTCGGTAACCGTGTTCGGCGCATCGTGCTCGACCTGAGAAACGAGAGCATCAATGGTCTCTACCCTTGAAAGCACGTCGTCACGGAGCTTTTCACCCTCGCGCAGACGCATGGCGTCAAAGTCGCAGAGCGCCTTTTCTGCAATCGCGCAGATACCGGCGGAAATGGCGTCTGCGTCCGCCTCCTTCTTTTCGACTGAAAGCACGTCGGGGAAGCGGGTGATGCTCATTGCCGTTGCGTCGTTCGGGAGCTTATACTCCTCTGCGATGTGATTTATCGCCTCAAGATATCCGCGCAGCAGCGGCTCGTTTACGCGAACCGTCATATCGTCCGCCATTGACGAGTCCACCGAGACGAACACATCCACCTTGCCGCGGCTGATATGCTGCTGCACCAGCGACTTCACAGCGTCCTCCGCAAAGAAAAAGCTGCGCGGCATACGCACCGATGCGTCAAGATATCTGTTATTAACGCTTTTAAGCTCAACGCTTATCTCAAGCCCCTCGACAGTGCCCTTTGCGCTGCCGTAGCCCGTCATGCTCTTAATCATACTGACTGATTTCCTCCGCTTTATTCTTCTATTGAAATTATGGCAAAGCTGATTTTATTTTTATTCCCGCGCTTTTTATACCAAAGTACAAGCAGCGCCGCGCTGAGCGCAAGAGCCAGAAAGCTCACGGCGATGCACAGCCCCTCACTCGCGCCGAGCAGAGCCGCTATCGCATAGCCGAGAAGAAACAGGACTATCGGCATGATGTAGACCATCATAATAGCCTTATAGACCTTTGATGACTTGCTCTCTATAACGACCTTCTGCCCCGGCCTTGCACCTATGCGGTTACTTGCCGTGACCTTGAGCTCGCTCTGGAACACACAGCTTTCGCAGTTGCCGCAGTTACTGCCGCAGGCCGTCGAGCGCTTTACCGCGACCTCGGCGAGGGAATTATGAAAAATTCTTGTTACAACAGCATCCTGAGTCATTTCTACGCCTTTCTGATTTCAACCGATATTGTCACATCGCCTATCGCGCCCACATCGTCGTAGCCCGCGACAAAGACCTTTACCGGCACCATATAAGTGCCCGAGGATTCCTTGAAGTCCTTCAGATCCGCAACGGCGCGGATATTCTCGTTCTTTATCGCGTTGAGCTGCTCGTGCGTGCCGCGCAGCGTGACGGTAAGCGTCTCGGTAATAATGGTAGACCTATAGCCGTCCGAGTCGTTTATGGTGGAGAGATTTGTCACCTGGAATTCGCGCGTTTCAAGCCCCACTATCTCGATTGTCACTCGCGCCTCGGTTATTCCGGTAAGGTTACGGATATCGTTATCAAGAACGATGCTGTAGGTATTGGAATAAGCATCCGAGAAGTCCGTCAGATCTATGGTTCCGAGGACGATCTTATTCATACCGGCAAGTATCGAGGTATCGCCCGCAAGGGTAATGGTCGAGGGCTCTATCCTGATAACGGTATTTGCCGAGGTTGCGCCCGCGCCCTCTATGGTATCGACAGCAAGGGCTACCTCCTTGACCATGAGAAGCGGCAGCGTCGCCTTGATGGTATCGGTAGAACAGCTAATGCCGGTGAGAGAGCACTCGTCGCCGTTTGCGTCCATAAGAGTATATCCGGTATCGACCGAGTAGGTGCTGGTGATGCCGTCCTCGCCGAAGGTGACCCATGCGTAGGAAACTCTGTTGATATAGACCTCGGGGCCGGTTATGGTTATCGTCGAGGGCTCAAACACGGGCATCTCGGCGGTATAGCCGTCGGCAGGCTGCGCGTCAAAGGTGCCGCGCACGGGTACCGTCCTTGACGACTGCTGCGAGACCATAAAATTCACCGTGTCGGGGCTTTTCTTGCTGACGGTGATATTCTTCTTGTCCGTCCCGTCCGGGAACACGATATCATAGCTTTGGGAGGTGTACGCCGCCTGAGTAAGCTTGCTCACGTCCACCTGCGCGACAAGGTCGTTTGAGTCCATGCCGCCGATAATGCGGCGAGGCCCCGTCACCTCAACGGTGACAGTATTGGTGTCAAGATCCGTGATGATCATGTTGCGCGAATTGCGCAGCTGCTCCTCACCTGCAAGCTCCACGCGCACTCCGCGGAATATCGTGGTAATTTCCTCAGCGTCCGTGCTGCTGAAATATACCCACATCGCAAGAGCCGCAAGGAAGGAGACTATCATCCAGAATACTTTACTGTCATACAGTTTTCTCATCGGGCTTGTCTTCTTCATTTTTCTTCACCTTAAGAAGTTTCCTGAGATGGGCTATAAAGCCGGTTCTTTTATTGTCGTCCTCGTCGGAAATAAGCTCCGAGCGCAAAAGCTTTTCAAAAACTGTCGCCGTGAGGTGACGCTTGAGCATCCCCTCTATTGCGACGGAAACGGAGCCGGTCTCCTCCGAGACGATGACGACGACCGCGTCTGACTGCTCGCTCAGACCTATGCCCGCTCTATGGCGCATACCGAGATCCTTGCTGAGATTGGTGCTCTTTGTCAGCGGAAGGACACAGCCTGCCGCGGCAATTCGCCCGTCACGGATAATCACAGCGCCGTCATGCAATGGCGCTTTATTATAAAACAGGTTCTTGAGAAGCTCCGCCGTCGTATCTGAATTGATAATGGTGCCGGTGCTCATGATATCGTTGAGCTTTACCTTGCGCTCAAAGATGATGAGTGCGCCGGTGCGCGAGGCGGACATTTCGGTACAGGCAAGCACCGTCTGCGCTATCGCCTGCTCCGCCGCGGAACTTGAGACGGTCTTCCCCGTGGAAAAGCTGCTGCCCATACGCTCAAGCACACGCCGAAGCTCCGGCTGGAACAGGATGAGCAGCGCGATAAGTCCAAGCTCGACCGCGCGCTTCAGGAGGGAGTATATCATCGTGAGCTTAAAGAAATCCGACAGACCCAGCAGCACGAGAATAAGAATTAGTCCCTTTGCGAGATTATAGGAATTCGTGCGCCGGACAAACCATATTGCTTTATATATAAGGAATGTGACAATGAGAATATCCACCGCGTCCGAAATACCGATGGTTCTCAGATAATTCCCTGCCCAAGATAAGGCGTTGCTTATAACTTCCATAGAAGCGACCTCATTTGTTTATATCAAAGCAGACACGCTGCCACTTTTATCACTTCATTATAAATCATCCTTGCGAAAAAGGCAAACATTATTAAGGAAGATTTATATTTATTTCTTTCAACAGATCCGTCACCCTGTCTATCTCCCGCTCGGTATTGAAGGGAGAAAAGCTAAATCGCAGGGTCCCGCTGTTCAAAGTCCCCGCCGTGCGGTGCGCATATGGTGCGCAGTGAAGCCCCGGACGGGCGCATATCCCATGCTGCGACAGGCGCTGAGCCAGAGCTTCGCAGTCAATACCCCTCATTCTTATAGAAAGGACGCCGCTCTGCCGCTCCTTGTTCCCGCAAAATAGCTCTATCCCCTCGCAATCGGACAGTGTCCCCGCCATACGCGCTAAAAGCCGCCGCTCATGCTCAAGTATCGCCTCCGTTCCGACGGCGGAAACATAGCTTATCCCCGCAAGCAGTCCCGCAATGCCGCAAACATTATGAGTCCCTGCTTCAAGTCTCTCGGGAAGATACTCGGGCATGGTCTGCGATATACTGTCAGAGCCGGAGCCGCCGCTGAGAAGAGGCCTTGCCTCTGCGCCGCAAATGAGAATTCCCGTTCCCTGCGGTCCGAAAAGTCCCTTATGCCCGGGCATGGCGGCAAAGGCAGGAGAAAGGCGAGTAAAATCAAGCTCAAGCGTCCCCGCCGACTGCGAGGCGTCCAATACAAACGGCACGGCGGCGCGGCGGCAGAGCTCCGCGATTTCATACACCGGCAGAATATATCCGAAGACGTTTGAAACATGGGTGCAGATTACGGCCTCGGGCTTATATCGCCGCAGCTTAACCTCAAACTCCTCAAGCGTATTCGCATTGTCAAACAGCCTGCTCCCGGCAGTATAAATATTATCCGTCAGCATATTGAGCGGCCGGGTGACGCTGTTATGCTCATAGCCCGACACGAGAACGCGCACTCCGGGTCTGACCAGAGAATTGACGGCAATATTCAGGGCGTGGGTCGCGTTCATAGTGAATACAATGTTTTCACACTCCGGGACATTGAAAAGCCGCGCTGCCGCCTCCCGGCAGGCAAAAACCGTCTCCGCCGCCAGCATTGCAGGCTCGTGCGCGCCGCGCCCCGGGCTTGCCATACTGCGCATCGCGCTCACGACGGCGTTTTCAACGCTGACGGGCTTTACAAGGCTTGTAGCCGCATTGTCAAGATATATCATCGCACAAGCTCCCTGTATTCCCCGCCGTCAAGCCTTTGAAAAATCCTGCCGCTGATAAGTCCGCTTGCGCGAAGAAGCTCCAGCGCCGCGTCAAAGCTCCTGTACAGGCTCACCGCATAGCCGCAGCCGTTTTTAGTCAGTCCCTGCGGTGCCTTTACGACCGCCGCCGTAATGCCGGAGCGCTCCAATAATCTTGCGCTTTTCTGCGCGTAAGTGAGCGAGCGGCACATAAATAAATACTGCGTCATCACTGTCCCCCATCCGCCGGAATAAATCGGCATACTTTTCGGCGCAGCGGTACACGCGCGGAAAGCAAAAGCCGCAAGGCTTTCTGCTTTGCGGCTTTATGCGCGGCATCCGCATGGCTCTCATTACATGATATGCGGCGGAGGCAATCGAGTGTATTTATATATTATTTATCAAAACCACGGCATGGGCTGCAATGCCCTCGCCGCTGCCAGTGAAGCCGAGTCCCTCCTCGGTGGTGGCCTTGACGCTTATAAGCTCAACAGGCACGCTCATGGCCTCGGCGATATTATCCCGCATGGACTGAATGTGCTTTGCAAGCTTTGGGCGCTGAGCAAGTATCGTGCAGTCGGCATTATTGAGCTCATAGCCCGCCTCGCGGAGACGGCGCATGACCTCCTTGAGAAGCAGGAGACTGTCCGCGCCGGAAAAGCGCTCGTCATTATCGGGAAAGAGCTTGCCTATATCGCCCATGGCGGCAGAGCCGAGCAGAGCATCCATGAGCGCGTGAACAAGCACGTCCGCATCGGAATGACCGAGAAGCCCTTTTTCATAGGGGATATCCACCCCGCCGAGTATCAGTCTTCTGTCGGGCACAAGCCGGTGAACGTCATAGCCATGTCCTATCCGCATATTCGTCTCCCCTGTCTCTCAAAATCGCTTCCGCAAGCATCACGTCGTTCGGCGTTGTGAGCTTTATATTATTCGGGTCGCCCTCGACAGCCTTGACCTTTACGCCCATAAGCTCGATGGCAGAGCAGTCGTCCGTTATCGGAAGCGCCTTTGTCGCGGCAACGGTCAATGCTCCCTTTATCAAATCCGCATCAAAGACCTGCGGAGTCTGCACACGCATAATACGCTCTCTGTCAAGCGTTGCGATAATGCGCTCATCCTCAACGTTTTTGAGCGTATCGGTGCTCGGTATGGCAGGGACGGCGGCGTAGAAATCCCGCGCCGCGTACACGGTGCGCTTTATCACGTCCTGCGTCACGAGCGGGCGCGCGCCGTCATGTATGGCGATGAGCCTTGTCCCGCGTGAGACCTCGGACACGCCCGCAAGCGCGGACTCCATGCGTGTCGTGCCGCCGCGAATGACCTTTTTCACCTTCGTCACGCCGTATTTCTTGCAGATATCCGCGACCTCAAGCAGCTTTTCCATGCGGGTCACGACAATAATCTCATCCACAAGCTCCGACTGCTGAAAGCTCAGCAGCGTTCTTGCCAGAACCGGCACATGGCACAGCTCCATCATGAGCTTATCACCGCCCATGCGAAGCGAGCTGCCCGCAGCGACTATAACCACGGCGCAGTGCGGGATTTTATCCTTCTTTTTGAAAAGCTTTGAAAAAAGCATGGCGCACCTCTTTCAAGGTCAGCCGAATAGCTGACCGTATTTATCCCTTTAACAGGCGAATTCTGGCAAAGTTCATCATGCCGTCCTGCATCTCGTCCAGACGCCTGAGCATTTTGCCCGCGCCGTATGCAGCGCACAAGACCGCGTCGTCAACTACCCTTGTGCGAATACCGGTGCTGCGCTCGATAATTTTATCAATACCGTAGATAAGGCTGCCGCCGCCGGACATAATGATGCCGTTTGTATCCAAATCGCCGACAAGCTGGGGAGGCGTACGCTCCAGAACAAGGTGAACCGCATCAAGTATCTGGTTCATCGGCTCAACAAAGGCTTCTATAAGCTCTGTAGAGTTGACCTCTACAACGGCAGGAACACCGTTCGTAATGCTGCGTCCCTTGACCGCCCACACACCGACGTCGGTGCGCTGAATAAGACAGCCGATTTTCCGTTTAATCTCTTCCGCGGCGCCGAGGCCTATGAGGAGATTATACTTGCGGCGGATATATTTTACTATCGCCTCATCAAAGCTCGTGCCCGCAACCTTTATGGACTCGCACTCGGCAACGCCTCCGACGGATACGACCGCAATTTCCGTCGTGCCGCCGCCGATATCAATGACCATATGCCCATCCGCCTTTGAAATATCCACGCCCGCACCGAGAGCCGTGGCAACGGCAGTCTCAAGCAAGTACACACGTCTTGCACCCGCTTCAATAGCGGCGTCTATGATTGCACGCTCCTCAACGCCGGTAATGCTGCTGGGAACGCAGACAAGCATACGGGGCTTGAGTATGCCGAAGGATGTGATACGTCTGACAAGCTCACGCAGCATATGGGCGCTCATCTCATAGTCGGAAATAACGCCTGCGTTGATGGGGCTGAGCGCGACGATATTGGCCGGGGTACGACCAAGCATTTTTTTTGCGTCCTCACCGATTTTCAGTACCTTGCCGGTGCTCCTTTCAACGGCCACAACGGAAGGCTCATGGGCAACAATTCCCTTGCCCTGCTCAAAAAGCAGAGTCGTGGAGGTTCCCATATCTACCGCAATATTTCTTTCCAAATCAAGCATTTGCTTCACCTCATATAATAAGTAAACTTGTATTCAAATCTCATGCCCGCTTACGGGCTACGGTCGCCGCCGTGACGGATTTTGCCCCGTACTTGCGCAGAACGGAGGCACATTCCGAGAGCGTAGCCCCGGTGGTCACTATATCGTCAAATATCAAAACGCGCTTATTTTTAATACGCTCCGCGTCGATAGGGGCATATACGCCCGCGATATTCTTCCTTCGCGCCTGAGCGTCGCCCGTGCTCGACTGAGCCTTGATATTGCGCGTCTTTTTTAGCAGCGGCACAGCTTCTATGCCCATAAGCTCTGAAGCTCGCTCCGCTATCAGCCGCGCCTGATCATAGCCGCGCCTGCGCAGTCTTTTGCGGCTCAGCGGCACCCATGTAATAATATCGCAGGAAACGCCGCGTTCGTCAATAGTTTTTACGATTAAATCCGCATAAATATCGCAGTAGCCGCAAGCTCCGCCGAATTTATAGCGCAGCAGTGACTCGCGGACATTGCCCTCGTAGTATAGCGGAGAGAGGCATTTCTCGATGTAGCTGAGCTTTTGCTCCGCCGCAGCGCCGCGGGTATAGGGAATATTCTTTTTGCATATCGGGCATACCCGCTGCTCGCGCCCCTTTGTAAGCCTGTGGCAAAAGGCGCATTTCGTCGGGAAAAGCCACTCAAGTATAAGCTGTCCTATCCTCATGTCACGCCGCACAGCTTACGCAGCCGGGTCATCAGCGCGGTATAGCGCTTTGACTGGCGGTAATTATCTATCATATGGTGCGCCGACTGCTCGTCTCCTACTATGATAAGAAGCTCTCTTGCCCGCGTGACGGCGGTATAGAACACGTCTCGCGTCATGAGCATGGGCGAGGCCTGACCGAGCGCAAGAATGACCGCTCTGTATTCGCTGCCCTGCGCCTTATGTACGGTCATCGCCCAGGCATGCTCAAGCTCCGTCAGAGACTCAAAGCCATAGCCTGCGATTCGACCGTCATAGTTCACGACAAGCGCCTCGTTTTCCATGTCAACAGCCGTTATGACTCCGACGTCGCCGTTAAAAATACCCGTACCGGAAGATCGGTTATCCTCCGTGCGCCACATGATGTCATAGTTGTTTTTTATCTGCATCACGCGGTCGCCCTTACGGTATATCGCGTCTCCGAAGCCCTTCTCGGGCTTGTCCTCGGCGGGAGGATTTAATACGGCCTGAAGCGCGCGGTTGAGCGATACCGTGCCGAGCTCGCCCTTTCGCGTCGGCGTGAGGACCTGAATATCCTCGGAGGGGATATTCATTTTATTCGGCAGGCGCTTGGAGCATAGCTCTGTAATAGTCTCGACCGCAGTTGCCGCCTGTAAACGCCGGAGACGGAAAAAATCTCCCGCGTTTTCGGAAAAGTCGGGGTGCTCCCCGCGATTTATCATATGGGCATTGCGGACTATCCGGCTGTCGCCGTTTTGACGGAATATCTCCGTCAGGCGCACGGTCGGGACTACTCCGCTGCGGATTATCGCCGAAAAGACGTTGCCGGGACCTACTGAGGGAAGCTGGTCCGCGTCTCCGACAAGTATAAGCCTTGCATCCGGGGGCAGCGCGGATAGGAGCGCGTTCATAAGTATTATGTCAACCATCGAGCACTCGTCCAGTATGACCGCGTCGCAATCTAACCTGTCGGACTCGCATTTTGTAAATACGACAGAGTCCCCCGACTCGTCGAATTTTGCCTCCAAGAGACGGTGTATCGTAGAGGCGTCCTGCCCGGTCAGCTCCGTCATGCGCTTTGCGGCGCGTCCCGTCGGCGCTGTGAGCAGAGTTTTCATGTGAAGCTCGTCAAACATCGCAAGTATGGCGCGTATGGACGTGGTCTTGCCTGTGCCGGGACCGCCGGTGAGCACAACTATCTGATTATGCAGCGCAAGCTCCAAAACCTGCTTTTGAAGCGGTGCATAGCTTATATTCTGTGATTTTTCAAGCTTTTGGATTATCGCGTGAATGTCCGCCTTGTCTGTGAATCGGCGTATGCACATTCTTGCAAGTATCTCTGCCGAGTTAGTCTCCGCCTCGTATAGCTGCGGGAGGTAGCAGGCGTTTTTACCGGCGATAAACTCATATTTAAGCTGCCCGGACTCGATAAGAAGCTCTATATTCTCGTCAACATCCGACGCTTCAACGCCGGTGAGCTTTGCTGTAGCCTCTGCAAGCTGCTCGCGCGGAATAAAGCAGTGACCGTTGCCGGTGTTGTGCTGAAGCTCAAAAATAATCGCGGCGCAAAGCCGGTTTGAGCTGTAGCCATCCATGCCCATCTCGAGGGCAAGGCGGTCGGCCTCGTCAAAGGATGCGCCGATAAGCACCGAGGCCAGAATATACGGATTTTCGCGCAGAAGCTCAAGTGCGTCCGCGCCGTAATATTTATACATACGCATGGCGAGAATGGGGCGCAGACCGAAGGAGCATATAAATTCCATCAGGCGGCGTATTCCTGCCTGACGGCGAAAGCTCTTTGAAAACTGCTCCGCCTTTGCCATGCTGATGCCCTTTATCGTTGCAAGCTTTTCCGGCGAGTTTTCCAGCACGTCAAGCGTCTTATCGCCGAATTCATTGACGATGAGCGCCGCAGTCGCGGGGCCTATGCCGCGCACCGTACCGCCGGCGAGATAATCGTATATGGCATGAGCCGTTGTCGGCAGCATACGCTGAGCAAACTCCGCCTTGAACTGCTTGCCGTGTACGCTGTGCGAGCTCCAGCTTCCGGTGACTATCATGGACTCCCCCGCCGAGGCATATGGGAAGCAGCCTACGACGGTGACCTTTTTGCCGTTCTCATCCTCCATGCGCAGCACGGTGTAGCCGTTTTCTTCATTTTTATAAATTACGGATTCTACTGTGCCGTTCAAATCGCAAACTTCGTTGTCGTTCATTCGGGCAGCTCTCCATTTTCAATAAAAGTAATACAGCGGTGATCCCTCGCCATGGCGCTTGCGACAAAGCGCGTATCCTCGTCAAGCTCCGAGCCGCAGACTATGATGCGGCAGCGGAGTATGCCGTTATCGTTGAGCCAGAGCAGACCGTTGAGAGTCTGCTCAAGCCGCGGCTCCGCGCCGCTGATGATTATAAGCACATAGCCCGTGCTGCTGCGTCCGAACCTCACCGGTGTCTGCATTATGCGGGCAATAAGCCAGAGCAGCGCGAGACAGGCAAGGCAGGCGGACAAAATCACAAGAGCTTTTTCCCTCATGCTCTCCCCTCCCCGCCATTCTATGAGAGGGGGAAAGTCTGCGTTACGGCAGAAGCTTTTTCAAAAACTGACCCGTAAAGCTCTTCTCACAGGCGGCGCAGTCCTCGGGGGTACCGGCAAAGACAAGCTCTCCGCCCATGTCGCCGCCCTCGGGACCAAGGTCGATGATATGATCGGCAACCTTTATAACGTCCAGATTATGCTCGATAACGACCACGGTATTGCCCGCCTCTACAAAACGGTCAAGTATATTTATAAGCCGATGAACGTCGGCAACGTGAAGCCCCGTTGTCGGCTCGTCAAGGACATAGACCGTGCTGCCGGTACTGCGCTTTGAAAGCTCCGTAGCAAGCTTTACGCGCTGCGCCTCTCCGCCGGAGAGAGTTGTACTCGACTGACCAAGCTTTACATAGCCGAGTCCGACGTCGCGCAGAGTCTCTATCTTGTGGAGTATCTTGGGCTGATTTTCAAAGAAAACGCAGGCCTCATCAATCGTCATATCCAGCACTTCCGCGATATTCTTACCCTTGAAGCGCACCTCAAGCGTCTCGCGGTTATATCTTTTGCCATGACAGACCTCGCAGGGGACATAGACGTCCGGCAAAAAGTGCATTTCGATTTTCAAAAGTCCGTCGCCGCTGCATGCCTCGCAGCGCCCGCCCTTGACGTTAAAGGAAAAACGCCCCTGATTGTAGCCGCGCAGCTTTGCGTCCTGAGTGGAGGCGAAAAGCTCCCGGATATCGCCGAAAACCCCGGTATAGGTCGCGGGATTTGAGCGCGGAGTGCGCCCTATCGGGCTTTGGTCAAGCGCGATGACCTTATCGACATATTCAAGCCCCAAGACCTCATCGCATTTGCCGGGGCGAACCTTGACGCGGTTTTTCTCCGCCGCCAGAGTCTTATACAAAATCTCATTTATAAGCGAGGATTTACCGCTGCCGGAAACGCCGGTCACGCAAACGAGCTTGCCGAGCGGGATATCCACGTTTATATTTTTCAGATTGTTTTCCCTTGCGCCGATTATACGCAGGAGCTTGCCGTTTCCGGCGCGGCGCGTCTCAGGCACGGGGATTTTTTTCTTCCCGCTGAGATACTGCCCCGTCACGGACTCCGGACAGGCGCAGATATCCCCGATGGAGCCTGCGCAGACTATCTCGCCGCCGTTTATGCCCGCGCCGGGACCGACATCGACGATATAATCCGCCGCGCGCATCGTGTCCTCGTCATGCTCGACGACGATAAGCGTATTGCCCAAATCGCGCAGCCGCTTGAGCGTGCGCAGGAGCTTATCATTATCGCGCTGATGCAGACCGATGCTCGGCTCATCAAGTATATACAGCACTCCCATAAGGCTTGAGCCTATCTGGGTCGCAAGCCGGATACGCTGACTTTCACCGCCGGAGAGCGTCGCCGCCGAGCGGGACAGCGTAAGATAGCCGAGCCCGACATTCACAAGAAAGCCGAGGCGCGATTTGATTTCCTTTATAATACGCTCCGCTATGAGCATATCCTTTTCACTGAGCTCAAGCGAATCTATGAATTTGAGCGCGCTCAAAACCGGCAAGTCGGTAAACTCGGCGATATTCATACCGCCTACCGTGACCGCAAGGGCTGTCTTTTTAAGTCTCCTGCCGCTGCAGTCGGGACAGGGCGTTTCCGCCATGCACTCCTCAAGCTCGGCGCGCATTGCGGGACTCTGTGTTTCCTTATAGCGGCGCTCAAGGTTATTCGCTATGCCCTCAAACTCACGCTTTATCACTCCGAAGCCCTCGTTCTTCTCGTATCTGAGCTGGAGCGGCTCACCCTTTGTTCCGTAAAGCAGAGCTTTAACCGCCTCCTCGGGAATGTCCTTGATGGGGTCGGTGAGCTTAAAGTGATAGCGCCGCGCAAGAGCGTCGTAATACATACGCGAAATCGAGTCTCCCTTTGCGTTGCCCCAGCCGCTTGCGCATACGCCGCCGTCCATGATGCTCAAATTCGGGTTTGGCATGATCAGGTCCGGGTCAACGAGCAGGCGCATACCAAGTCCCGTACAGGTCGGGCACGCGCCATAGGGATTATTAAACGAGAACAGCCGCGGAGCCAGCTCGTCTATCGAGATGCTGCAGTGCTCACAGGCATAATTCTGCGAGAAGCTGAGCTGTCTGTCCTCACCGACGAGGTCAACCGTCAAAAGTCCGCCGGCAAGCGCCATTGCAGTCTCGGCAGAGTCCGTAAGGCGGCGGGTGATATCCGGCTTTATGACCAGACGGTCAACGACTATCTCTATAATATGCTTCTTGTTTTTCTCGAGCTTGATTTCCTCGGTCAGGTCGTACATTATCCCGTCCACGCGGACACGGACGTAGCCAGACTTCTTTGCGTCCTCAAATATTTTCACATGCTCACCCTTGCGGGAGCGCACGACAGGCGCCATGAGCTGTATGCGCGTCCCCTCCGGGAGCGCCATTATCTGGTCAACTATCTGGTCAATGCTCTGCTGCCGTATTTCTCTGCCGCATTTCGGGCAGTGCGGCACGCCGATACGCGCCCAGAGCAAACGAAGATAATCATATATCTCGGTGACTGTGCCTACCGTGGAGCGCGGGTTCTTTGAGGTGGTTTTCTGGTCGATGGATATGGCGGGAGAAAGCCCGTCGATATAGTCCACGTCGGGCTTGTCCATCTGACCGAGAAACATCCGCGCATATGAGCTCAGGCTCTCCACATAGCGGCGCTGCCCCTCGGCGTATATCGTATCGAAGGCGAGGCTGGATTTGCCGCTGCCTGAAAGACCCGTTATCACGACAAGCTTATCGCGCGGTATCTCAAGATCTATATTTTTAAGATTATTTTCTCTTGCGCCTTTTATATAAATACTGTTCTGCATTTTTAACTCTGCTTTATCTTATTTAACCGTGATATCCGCAGCCCTGCCGCGGGTAAGCTGCATGAGCGCCTGCGGCTCAAGCTCGACCTGATAGCCGATTTTCCCGGCGCTGACTATAATAGTATCCTTGTCGAGAGCTGACTCGTCATAGGTCGTGCTGTACTGCTTTTTCATGCCTATCGGCGAGCAGCCGCCGCGTATATAGCCCGTGAGGGCGTTTATCTCGCTGACGTGTATCATGTCTATCGACTTTTCGCCGACGGTCTTTGCAGCCTTTTTCAGGTCCAGCTCGTCTCCGACGGGGATGACAAAGACATAAATGCCCTTACTTGCGCCCCGTGTCACCAGAGTCTTGAATATCTTTGCCGGGTCCTCGCCTATGAGCGCCGCAACGCTAAGCCCGTCAACGGCCTCGTCGCCGTGCGGATAGCTGTGCGGAGTATATTTTATCTTTTTCTGCTCGAGCACGCGCATTACGTTTGTTTTCTGCTCAGCCATGCAAATCACCTACTTATCTAAAATATTATTATACCCTAAAGTAAGCGTTCTTTCAAGCAAATATTATCAAAAAACTATCGGCAGCCCGTAAGCCGAGCCGCCGATATAATTAAATTGAAACAAAATCAGCCGTCAATCTGAAATCTTGCCAGCATATTCTCAACGCTGTTGTCAAGCAACTTCAAAAACTGCTCCTGCGAGTTCCCCTTGGGAAGCTGCATACCGAGGTCGAGCCACTGAGATATAAGGCCGACAACGCCGTTTGCGTAAAACTCGACGACAAACTCAAAGTCGCTTCTGTCAATGTTCTTGCCCTCGGAGACAATGATGGCAAAGCTTCTTATGCAGCTCTGCAAGCGGCGCTTGAAGTAGCGGAGCATATAGATGCGGCTGTTGGAGTTATAGATATTGAGCGCAAAGGCGCTGTTATCGGCAAGGTATGTAAAGAACATCATGACGTCCTCACGCCAGTGCTCATAGACGACCTCGCTCGGCAGCACGCGGTTTGCGTCCTCCTCAAAGACCCACTCAAGCAGATCGTACACATCGTCAAAATGATAGTAGAACGTCTGACGGTTGACCCCGCATATCTCGACCAGATCCTTGACCGTTATTTTGTCAATAGGCTTTACGCAAAGCATCTGCTTTAACGCCGCGCCCAAAGATTCCTTTGTAGTCGAAGCCATTGAAAAGACCTCCTGATTTTTTTACATATTATATCACAGTGTATGGCATTGTGTAAAGATATTTTATCTGAAACAGAGCAAAAGCTCTTATGCAAAACGGCAACACCGCGTCAAAATCAGTCAAAAGCCCGCCTTGCATCGCAAAGCGGGCTGAATGGAGCTGGTAATGTGACTCGAACACACGACCCCTTCATTACGAGTGAAGTGCTCTACCGACTGAGCTATACCAGCGTCAACAGCAGATATTTTAGCACAGCCCGTGCCTAAAGTCAATGACGAATATGCGCGTCTGACAATTTTTATATACGGCTTCATTCTAATACAGAACGTATATTGACAAAAGTCACGAAAAAAATCTTTGGGGGAACTGTACAAATGCGGCGGGATTTTCGTTTGGAAAAGCCATGTCAATATACGGCATTGCCGAAAAAAATTACAAAACTTTTACTCGCTAAAAGTTACATAATCATTTCACGAAATTATTTTTCAAATAGTTGTCAACATTTTCAACAGGGTTTTCAACACTTCATTTTCATTGATATATCAAGGAAAATTGCCGCAATGTTGAAATCTCAACATCACGGCAATCATAAACTTATTACAAAAGAGAAACAGAAAAATGTTAACATAATGTAATATTTTCACTCATCTCAGACTCGTCAGAAACAGCCCCGACTCCTTATATGAGGAAAAGCTGTCTCCGCAGACGATTATATGGTCGTCAAGCTCTATGCCGACGGCGCGCAGCGCCCGGGCAAGATTTTCCGTCACAAAATCGTCCTCACGCGAGGGCTTAACAGAGCCGCGCGGATGATTATGCGAGATTATAACGGAGGCGGCCTTATTTCTCAGCGCAAGCTCGGTCATCTTCCGCACGTTTGCCTCGACGCTGTTTACTACGCCGCGAGCTATGGTGATACAGCAGATAATGCACTTTTTCGAGTCGAGACAAAGCATATATAAAATCTCGTCCCGCTCATATGTGAAGAGGGGGAGAAAATATGCCCCGGCAGCGGCGGCGCTGTCGATGCGCTTTAGTGGCTTGCGCTTATCCATAAGATAGCGGCGCGAGACCTGCGGAATGAGGCTCAGCAGGAGCGATGCGTTTGCGCCGATGCCGGACACCTCCTGAAGCTCCTCAATATTTGCCTCAAGCACGGCGGAAAGCGAGCCGAAGCGGTCAAGCAATTCATGTGCGATGGTGTTTGTATCACACCTCGGGATGGCATAGAATAGCAGAAGCTCCAGAGCGTTTATGTCATTGAAATTATCAAGACCGTGTTCAAGATATCTTGCCTTGAGGCGTTCGCGGTGACCGTCGTGAACTCCCATATCCGAGTCTCCCTTCTGCGCGATTATTATAGCTCCATTGTCGCGTATGCGTTGAGATCGCTGCCTGCGCGGGCTCCCGCAAGGTATTCGTAATATGCCTGTGCGCCGACCATTGCGCCGTTATCTCCGCAGAGCCTGAGCGGCGGGATATATAGCTCAAGTCCGTTTTTCTCGGCAGCCGCCTTAAAATCGGCTCTTATGCGGGAATTTGCCGCAACGCCGCCCGCAACAACTACCTTGCTGCGTCCAAGCTCTCTTGCCGCCTGCATGGTGCGCGGAACAAGACTGTCGCTGACGGCCTTTGTAAACGAGGCTGCAAGCCCCGCACGGTCTATCTCCTCGCCGCGCTGCTCGGCAGTATGGACAAGATTGATAACTGCGGTCTTCAGCCCGGAAAAGCTCATGTCATAGGGATTGCCGTCCACATGGGATATCGGGAAGTGGTATCTTGTATCGTCTCCGCCCTGCGAAAGCTCGTCGATGGGCTTTCCGCCGGGATATGGCAAGCCGAGCACTCTTGCGGTCTTGTCAAAGCACTCCCCCGCCGCGTCGTCCCGCGTCGCGCCCAGGATATGCATATCGGTATAGCTGCGGACATCGACAAGAATCGTATTGCCGCCTGATATGGCAAGGCAGAGGAAGGGCGGCTCAAGCTCGGGATATGCCAGATAGTTTGCCGCTATGTGCCCGCGTATATGATGCACCGGGATAAGCGGCACATCGAGCGCAAGCGCACAGGCCTTGGCAAAGTTTACGCCGACGAGCACCGCGCCGATAAGTCCCGGAGCATATGAAACGGCGACCGCGTCAATGTCCTTTCTTTCAAGCCCCGCCGCGTCTATCGCCTTTTGTGCGAGTATGGATATGGACTCAACGTGGCAGCGCGAGGCAATTTCCGGCACGACGCCGCCGTAGACCGCGTGGAGGTCTGCCTGTGAGAAAATCTGGTCTGTGAGTATCCTTCTGCCGTCCTCAACGATTGCGACCGCAGTTTCGTCACAGGTGGATTCAAATGCAAGTATTTTCAAAGCTGACGCCTCTCTTTAATATATAAATATATGCTTATTCAAAAAATTTCGTCATAAGTATAGCATTTTCGCGGGGAAAATCATAGTAATTTTTTCGTTCTCCGACCCGGACATAGCCGTGCTTTGCGTAAAGAGCTATCGCCGGGGCGTTACTCTCGCGCACCTCAAGCGTAACAAAGGCGAGGCCGCGTTTTTGCGCTCTTGAGTTCATCTCGGCTATAAGCGCATCACCTATGCCGCGGCGGCGCAGGCTGCTGTCAACCGCTACATTGGAAATATAGCCCTCATCCAGGACGAACATCATGCCGACATAGCCCGCGACACGCCCGTTTTCGTCAAGCGCCGCGATAAACTCATGCCTCTCGTCGGGAAGCTGGCTTATGAGCTGAGCCTCGGTCCACGGAAGCGAAAAGCACTGCTCCTCAAGCGCCGCTATCTGCGGCACAAGCTCTGAAGTCGCATCGCAGATAATTATATTCTCCATCAATGCGCCTCCGCCCAGCTATGCCCGATTTCCACATCCACCGTCAGCGGCACGGCAAGCTCCGCCGCGTGCTCCATCTCATATTTCAAAAGCTCGCTCACGCGCTCCGCCTCGCTCTCCGGACACTCGACAATAAGCTCGTCGTGTACCTGAAGAATAAGCCGCGCCTCAAGTCCCTCGCTGCAAAGCCTTTTATCGACGTTTACCATGGCAAGCTTGATAATATCCGCCGCAGTGCCCTGTATCGGCATATTCAGCGCCACTCTCTCACCGAAGGAGCGCATATTGAAGTTTGCGCTCTTAAGCTCCGGCAGATAGCGGCGGCGACCGTAGAGCGTGGCTACATAGCCGTCATCCTTGGCCTTTTTGACAATGCTCTCCATATACTCGTGAACGCCGGAGTATTTCTCCATATAAGCGTCCATATACGCCTTCGCTTCGTTTGTAAATACGCCGATATCCTGCGCCAGTGAATACGCGGATATGCCGTAGACAATGCCGAAGTTTACGGCCTTTGCGCGGCTTCTCAGCGTCGGCGTGACCTCCTCTATCGGTACGCCGAATACACGCGAGGCCGTGACCGTGTGAAAGTCCTCCCCGCTCAAAAATGCCTCCTGCATCGCCTTATCCCCGGAGATATGAGCAAGCAGACGCAGCTCTATCTGGCTGTAGTCGGCATCGACTAAGATTTTGCCGGGTGAGGCGACAAACATTTTGCGTATCTCCGCGCCGAGCTTACGGCGCACGGGGATATTCTGTAGATTAGGCTCGGTCGATGAGAGTCTGCCGGTGGCGGTGACGGTCATCTGGAAGCTTGTATGAATTCTCCCGTCCGGCGAAATGACCTTGAGAAGACCGTCGGCATAGGTGGATTTGAGCTTTGTGAGCATACGGTATTCGAGCACCGCTTCTATTATCGGATGCTTTCCGCGAAGCTTATCGAGAATGTCCGCGTTTGTGCTCCAGCCGGTCTTGGTCTTTTTACCCGATGGCAGCATAAGCTCATCGAACAAGACCTCGCCGAGTTGCTTTGGCGAGTTTATATTAAACTCATGCCCTGCAAGCTCCCATACCTGATCTTGAAGCTCCGCAATGCCGGAATTGAGGCTCTCGCCGAAGTCGTACAGCGCCTTCCGGTCAACGAAGAAGCCAAGCTCCTCCATCCGCGCAAGCACCGCGCACAGCGGCAGCTCCGCCTTATAATAAAGCTCTGACATATTGAGCTCACTGAGCTTTTTTTCAAGAACGGGAGTCAGTGCGAACACAGCCTCGGCGCCCGAAAGCTCATGGCCCAAATAGCGCTGAGATATGCGCTCAAGCTCATATGCGCTCTCCGTCGCGTCCAGAAGATATGCCGCAAGCTCCGTATCAAACTCAAAGCCCGAAGGCGAAAGCTTTTCCCTGAGAAGCTGACCCATGAGATTTTTTACTCCGTGGGCGGATTTTTTAATTTCCCCGGAAAAGATGAGCTTTAATATATTTGAATACTCGTCGCCAAGCGCATTCCAGCTCAGAGCATAGACGCTCTTGCCGTCGCATAGCTCGATATTATCAAGGCTGCCCTCCGCCCAGACGGAGACGCGCTCCGCCGCGTGCAGCACATCGGATATCTCCTGAGCGCTTGCGCTCTCTATCCTCGGCAAAGCTTTGAAAGCATCCGATGCTGCAACACTTTCACCGGCGCTGAGCTGCCATTTTTCTATAAATTTATTAAAGCCGAGTCTCTTGAAAAGCGGGTAAAGCTCCGGCTTATAGCCTTTGCTCCAGAGATTATCCTCGGGCTTGAATTCTATCGGGATATGTCTGTCTATCGTCGCAAGCCAATATGAAAGCCTCGCGCTGTCCTCACCTGCGGCAAGCTTTTTGCGCACGCCCTCTTTTATATCAAGCTCGGGAAGTGACGAATATATCTCGTCGAGCGTACCGAAGCGGCGCACAAGCTCAAGCGCCGTCTTTTCTCCGACACCGGGCACACCGGGGATATTATCCGAGGCGTCGCCCATGAGCGCCTTGAGATCGACCATGCGCTCGGGCTCAAAGCCGTATTCCTCACGAAAGCGCTCCGGGTCATATACTATCGTCTCGGTCTGCCCCATGCGGGTCTTGACGTTGCAGACGGAGCTTTTATCGGAGATAAGCTGCAAGCTGTCCTTATCGCCGGTCACGATGAGGCAGCTCCAATCCTCCTTCTCGCATATCGCGGCGGCGGTGCCGAGAATATCGTCCGCTTCATAGCCCTCAAGCTCGTAGCGGCGCAGTCCCATAGCGTCAAGCACTTGCTTGAGAAGCGGCATCTGCACCGCAAGCTCCTCGGGCATGGGCTTGCGCTGCGCCTTGTAGCCGTCATATTTCTTATGGCGGAAGGTCGGAGCCTTGAGGTCAAAGCTCACGCAGACTGCATCCGGCTTTTGCTCGTCATATATTCTCTGAAAAATACTCAGGAAGCCGAACACTGCGTTTGTCGGCGTACCGTCCGGGGCGTTGAGCGCCCGAACGCCGTAAAAGGCGCGGTTGACTATACTGTTTCCGTCAAGTATCATCAGCTTCATTACTTTTCCTCCCCGCGCAGCCGGATTATCTCGTCACGAAGCTGCGCCGCTATCTCGTATTCAAGCATCTTTGCCGCCTTGTGCATCTTATCCTCAAGCTGTGCGATAAGCTCGCGGCGCTCTCTGTCGGTCAGGCGCGTACCGTCTGCGCGCTTGGGCGCTGCGCTCGGCTCGCTGGATATCTCCAGAAGCTCTCTTACGCTCTTGATTATCGTCTTGGGCACTATGCCGTGCGCCTCGTTATACGCCATCTGCTTTTCGCGGCGGCGGTTCGTCTCGTCGATACATATGCGCATTGACGGCGTTATCACGTCGGCGTACATGATGACCTTGCTCTCGGCGTTTCTTGCAGCGCGGCCGACGGTCTGGATAAGGCTCGTAGCACTGCGCAAGAAGCCCTCCTTGTCCGCATCCAGTATGGCGACAAGGCCGATTTCCGGGATATCCAGACCCTCACGCAAAAGATTTATGCCGACCAGCACGTCAAACTCGCCGAGTCTCAGGTCACGGATTATCTCCATGCGCTCAATAGTGCCGATGTCGTGGTGCATATAGCGGCAGCGGATGCCGACATTGCCGAGGTACGCCGAAAGATCCTCCGCCATTTTCTTTGTAAGCGTCGTAACAAGGGCGCGAAGTCCCATTTTTATACGCTCGTTTATCTCGCATATCAAATCGTCTATCTGCCCCTCTATCGGGCGGACAAATATCTCCGGGTCAAGAAGCCCCGTCGGGCGGATAATCTGCTCAACGACCTGACCCGCGCGCTCACGCTCATATTCGCCGGGCGTAGCCGAGACGTAGACGCGCTGATGAACACGCTGCTCAAACTCATCGTATTTGAGCGGGCGGTTATCAAATGCGGAGGGCAGACGAAAGCCGTATTCGACCAGAGACTCCTTGCGCGCCCTGTCGCCCCGGTACATTGCGCGCACCTGCGGCAGAGTCACATGGCTTTCGTCCACGAAAAGCAGAAAATCCTTCGGAAAATAGTCAAGCAGCGTCATGGGCGCACTGCCGGGGGCGCGGCTCGAAATAATTCTGGAATAGTTTTCTATGCCGGTGCAGTAGCCGAGCTCCTGCATCATTTCAATATCGTATTCCGTGCGCTGGCGGATGCGCTGCGCCTCGATGAGCTTATTGTTCTGCTCAAAATACTTGACTCGCTCGTCACATTCGCGGCGTATCTCGTTTATTGCCGCCGCCATTTTCTCCTTGGTGGTGACATAGTGGCTTGCAGGGTATATCGCGGCGTGATTGAGTATGCGCGTCGGCATACCGGTCACGACGTTTATTTCGCTTATTCTGTCTATCTCGTCGCCGAAGAACTCCACGCGGATTGCCTTATCGTTTGAGTATGCGGGATAAATCTCCACGGTATCGCCGCGAACACGGAACATATTGCGCTCAAAGGCGATATCGTTGCGCTCATAGCGTATCTCAATGAGCTTACGCAAAAGCTCGTCAAAATCCCGCGTCTGCCCCGGCCGCAGGGATATGACCATATTGGCATAGTCTATCGGGTCACCGAGACCGTATATGCAGGAGACGGAGGAGACAACTATGACGTCACGCCGCTCAAAAAGGCTTGAGGTCGCACTGTGGCGCAGACGCTCTATCTCGTCGTTTATCGAGCAGTCCTTCTCGATAAAGGTATCGGTATGCGGGATATATGCCTCGGGCTGATAATAATCGTAGTAGGAGACAAAATACTCCACTGCGTTATCCGGGAAAAACTCCTTAAACTCGCTGCAAAGCTGAGCGGCAAGGGTCTTATTATGCGCCAAAACCAGTGTCGGGCGGTTTATGCGGGCGATGACGTTTGCCATCGTGAAGGTCTTGCCCGAGCCGGTAACGCCGAGGAGCACCTGCTCGTCTATTCCGTTTTCAATTCCCGCCACAAGTCCGTCGATAGCCTCCGGTTGGTCGCCGGTCGGCTTGTATGGCGATACGAGCTTGAATTTGTCCATAGCTGTCTCCAAAATTGATACATTTAATAATATATTATACCACCATCAGAGCCCATACTCAAGACAAAACGATAAAAAAGACCTGGCAGCTGCCAAGTCTTTTGAAAAAATATATTTTTAGTCCTTATACTCAAACATGAGGTCGTACATGCTGACGGTGTCGCCGTCCTTGACGCCCATCTTCTCCATGCGCTCAAATACTCCCGCCTCACGCAGAACCTTATCAAAGTACATACGGCTCTCGTAGTCGGAGAAGTTGATAGTTGCGACAAGGCGCTGAAGCCAGGGACCCTCGACAAGCCACATATCGTCAAACTGGCGTATCTCAAGCTCCTCGGAGGTGTCAATAACCGGCTCCGGCGGGACGTAGTCGGGCTCATAGCTTGCGATAGGAGGAAGCTCCGCAAGGCGGCGCGCACACTCACGGACAAGCTCCCGCGTACCCTCATGGGTAACGGCGCTCATCTCAAAGAACTCATAGCCCAGCTCCTCGACTCTTGCGCGAAGCCTCTCGATATTCTCACGCTCACCGCCCAGCAGATCGCACTTATTCGCGGCGACTATCTGCGGGCGCTCGGCAAGCTCGGGGCTATACTCGCGCAGCTCCGCATTTATCGCGTCAAAGTCCTCGACCGGGTCGCGCCCCTCGCTGCCGGAGACATCGACAAGATGAATGAGCAGGCGGCAGCGGTCGATATGACGCAGAAAATCATGCCCAAGCCCCGCGCCCTCGGAGGCGCCCTTGATAATGCCGGGGATATCCGCCATGACGAAGGACAATCCCTCATCGACGTAGACCACGCCGAGGTTCGGGAACAGGGTCGTAAAATGATAGTTTGCAATCTTCGGGTGCGCCTTGCTGACGACGGAAAGCAGTGTAGACTTACCGACGTTCGGGAAGCCGACAAGACCCACATCCGCCAAGAGCTTCAGCTCAAGCGTGATATCATGGCTCTCACCGGGAAGTCCGGGCTTTGCAAAGCGGGGAACCTGACGGGTGGGCGTTGCAAAATGCATATTGCCCCAGCCGCCGCGACCGCCTCTCGCCGCAACGAAGTTTTCGCCCGAGGACATATCGTGCATAATAGCGCCGGTCTCGGTATCGCGGATTATCGTCCCGCGCGGGACCTTTATATAAAGGCTCTCGCCGTCCTTGCCGTAGCAGCGCTTGCCCTGACCGTTTGCACCGTTTCCGGCGACGTATTTGCGCTTATAGCGGAAGTCCATCAGCGTGGACATATTGTCGTCCGCAACGAATATAACGCTGCCGCCGCGACCGCCGTCACCGCCGTCCGGTCCGCCCGCCGCGACATACTTCTCGCGGTGGAATGCGACGGCTCCGTCCCCGCCTCTGCCGGCGTGAACGCTGATGCGCGCTTTATCTACAAAAGAAGTTCCCATATTGCCTCCTTTTAGCCTGCTGTGTTAAATAACGGGCAAAAACAAATGATATTCAGCTCGTTTATAATGTGCCTTTTAGAGTTTGCGCCCACAGGCGCAAATAAAATCCAATACATTTTCGGCGGCGGCGTGTACGTCGCCGAAAATACTTCTCGGCTCGCAAACGTGCTGATTGTGCCCATGCACAATCAGTGCGCTGCGGCGAGCCGCAATCCCTTCAAACGAGAGCCCAGCAAAGCGGGTCTCGTTTGAGAGCTTTACAAGCTCAAAAAAAGCCGGACGGGAACGTCCGGCTTTTTTAAGTCAAAATTTACTGAGCGATTTCTTCGTAAACAGAGACCTTCTTGCGGTCCTTGCCCATGCGCTCGAACTTCACGGTGCCGTCTACAAGAGCGAACAGAGTGTCGTCCTTACCCTTACCGACATTGGTGCCGGGATGGATCTTGGTTCCGCGCTGTCTGACAAGGATATTGCCGGCGAGAACAAACTGACCGTCGGCTCTCTTGGCGCCAAGACGCTTAGACTCACTGTCGCGGCCGTTCTTGGTAGAACCCATACCTTTTTTATGTGCCATTTAGGTTACACCTCCATTAGTCATTAGTAGCGGGAAACTTATGCGTTGATGGTTTCGATCTGAACCTTAGTATAAGGCTGTCTGTGGCCCTGAGTTCTGCGGTAGCCCTTTTTAGGCTTCATCTTGTAAACGCGAACCTTTGCGCCCTTGCCGTTCTTAACGACGTTTGCGGAAACGCTTGCGCCCTCGATGACCGGTGCGCCGAACTTTGCGGTCTCGCCGTCGACAACAGCCAGAACCTGGTCGAACTTAACAGACTCGCCGGCTGCGACATCCAGCTTCTCAACGAAGATAACGTCGCCCTCTGCCACGCGGTACTGCTTGCCGCCAGTAACGATGATAGCATGCTTCATGAACTTGTCCTTCCTCTCTTCAGGTCTCGCTCTTAGGGCGGAGGGCATACCTCTCTTACTACCCCTTCGATGCGGCTTTACGATAATAGCACGACCGAGAGACATTGTCAATATTTTTTTGCGATTTTTCCGGGTATTTTTGCGATATATTGTGCTTTTATCAGCCGAGAACCTCTATATCGTCGTCAATGAGCAGGAAGCTGCCGTCCATGCCGCTCTGGGAGACGAGCTTTGAGTGCATAACGCCCTGCGCGTCAAAATAAGAAATCATGAGATTGGGAATTCCGTCCGGTATCAGGGTGACAAGCTGAATGGCGCTATCGTTCATGTAGCTGCAATACCAATGCTGCGCGGTGACATAGAAGCGGCTGTCAAAATCCGCATACTCCACGGAGTATATGCGCACATTATAGACCTCGCCGTTTGCCTTGATGCAAAGCGGAGTATCGGCGGAGCCAACGCTGACCTTGTCGATTATCTCGGTGCCGGCGGGCAGAGCGTCGGGCGCAAGAGCCTCAAGCTCACCGCTGCCGGAATACTCTGCGGGAAGCCATCTTGCGTCAATATAGGGGGCTATCTCATCATAACTGAAGGTGAAATCTATGACTCCCGCGGCGTAGGAGGCTATCTCATATACGCTTGAAAACACGGTAAGCCCCTCGTTGCCGAGGTACCAGCTCCCCTCACGGATAAGCGCGGAGAGAGAGCCTTCCAAATCGCTTGAGCTTATCTCCTGCCGCAGCTCCTCGGAGGAGTTGACCTGCTCGACCATAGCCGCCGTAAGCCATGTCTTAAAGGCCTCAGGGTCGGGGCTGAGCTTATCAAGCGTTATGCGCTCACCGGTCTCCGTGTCAAATATATAGCCGGTATAGCCATAGATGCCGTGTACGCCGCCGGTATATTGATAGTCCGAATAAAGCAGCGAAATAAGCCTATCATCGCCGCGGGTGACCTGAACGCCGCGATTGCTTGCCATGGTGAGGTTTCCGTTTCCGCCGTACTCGCGGACATAGGTGAGATTGTCATAGGCAAGGTCAAGCATACCGCTGATGCCTACGCCGGGACCCTCGACATAGTTATTGCCGGTATAATACTCCTCGTCAAGCGCGGCAATAAAGTCGTTTATCTTCTCGGATGCAGCGTCACGGCCGTCAATATGCACGGTGGGCGTCTCATAAGAGAAATCAAGAATGAGCTGTGACTCGTCATCAGGCGCATAATAGGTCTCTCTGTGTTCGTTGATGCTCACGGTGACAAAGCTCTCGGGCGCGGAGGCAATAGGCGCTGCCGTCTCCTCCGGCACCGCCGTCTCCTCCGGCGCGGCGCTCTCCGTCGGCTCCTCGCTCGGCGTGGGTATCTCTATCTGCTTTAGCTGCTCCAGCTTGTCGCAGCCGCAGAGGGACAGCGCCATAAGCGCCGCGACAATAAATGCAAGTATCTTTTTCATATTATCCTCCAATTTTTCTTATTCTTATATCAAGTCATTCGGGATGCGCCCCGTGGCAAGGGCATTATTCGTATATCTCCCATCGCCGGTGATTTCCTTTATCACCTCTATCATCTCGGGGAAGCTTATCCTCTGCGACTCGTCCTCAAGCTCTATCTCCATCACCGCCCGGTCACTCCAGAAGGGATATATGTCAATCTCAAAAAGCTGATTTTTATATTCGAGACAGTAGCGTGTTTTATATATGCTGCGGCGCTTGGGGTCTGCAAAGCGCAGATATTCATTATATTCCCGCTCGCTTATCTCGTTTTCTATCTCGACCCGGCGCATATCGCTGACGCGGGTCTTCATCGTATGCGTATAAATATATTCGCCGTCCGCTCCGCGCTTGCGCACCCGCTCCGAGCTCCCCTTCTCCGGGCAGAGAAGATATGTCTGCACAATGTCGGTCGCTTCGGCGCTGCGGGCAAGCATCCTGAGGTTCGGATATTTGATAAGGAACTTGCGCTCGATTTCGTAGCCGCCGTTATTCAATATTATCGCCGCCTTTCGCCATGTGTCGATTATACAGAAAATTTGTTAATAAATCAAGTTCATACATTATTTTTTCATAGCTTAAGACACTGCCCGACGAAGTGTCAAAATTGTTTTGGAAATCGTTAAATCCCTTGCAAAGCCACGAATTCTATGATAACATGAACATATCTTTTTATATCGTAGAGGTGGTTTTATGGCAAACAGACCGAATATTCTCAAGCTGGCAACTAAGATCAGTCTTGAGAGCCTTACCTACACCGGCTTAACCTACAAGGATCCGGAATATCGCATACTTGCCCCGATAGTTGACGACGATATGTGCCGCGTCATGATGCATATGCGTCTTGAGACAAACCGTACCGTCGAGGACATCGCAAAGCGCTGCCACGAGAGCGAGGCATTCGTTCAGGAGCAGATAGACAAGCTCGTTATCGCGGGCATCGTCCGCTCCCGCAAGGTCGGCTCTCTTGACTGCTACTACTACCCCATCTGGGTTCCCGGCATCATTGAGGGCATACTCTCCAACAATGAGCAGTGCGAGCGCTATCCCGACCTCGGCTACTGCTTTGAGGAGTACGCCCGCCGCCGTCCCGAGATGGTCGCCCCCGCCTTCAACTCCGGCAAGCTCGGTATGTTCATGATGCGCGTCATGCCCGTCATGAGCGCCATCGAGAACAACACCAAGACCGCGTCCTATGACGAGATCGCCACCCTCATCGAGAACGCGACCGCCATCTCCGTCGGTCCCTGCTCCTGCCGCCGCTCCCGCCGTCTGATGGGAGAGGGCTGCGGTCACCTCGAAGAGGATATGTGCATGTACCTCAACGATAACGCCATAAACTACAGCAAGACCGGCGCACATCGTCTCATCAGTAAGGAGGAGGCATACGAGGTTCTCCGCCGCGCCGAGGATAACGGTCTTGTCCACGAGATAAACCAGACTCCCGGCTTTGAAGAGGCCTCCGCTATCTGCAACTGCTGCGGCTGCTCCTGCTACGCTCTGCGTATCGCCGAGATGTTCCGCTCCAAGAACGCCATCCGCTCCAACTACGTTGCCCGTGTCGATAAGGAGAAGTGCGTTGCCTGCGGTCAGTGCGTAGAAAACTGTCAGACCAATGCCGTCCGCCTCGGTCAGAAGAACTGCGTCAATAATCCCCACGTCTCCGACGCATACGACACCGACCGCGCCATTCCTTGGGATAAGAGCAGCTACAACGTTGACTACCGCATCAACCGCAGCGACGTTATGGAAAGCGGCACCGCGCCCTGCAAGGCGACATGTCCCGCGCATATCCCCGTACAGGGCTACATAAAGCTCGCCTCCGAGGGCAGATATCAGGAAGCACTCGAACTCATCAAGAAGGAAAATCCCTTCCCCGCAGTCTGCGGCCGCATCTGCAACAAGGCCTGCGAAGCCGCCTGCACCAGAAATATTGTTGACTCCTCCGTCGCAATCGACGATATCAAGAAGTTTATCGCAGAAAAAGATCTCGATGCGGAGCATCGCTACGTTCCCAAGCTGCTCAACCAGATAGGCCGCCCCTACACCGAGAAAATAGCCGTCATCGGTGCAGGCCCCGCCGGCATGAGCTGTGCATATTATCTTGCAGTCAAGGGCTATCCCGTGACCGTGTTTGAAAAGGAGAAGGAGCTCGGCGGTATGCTGACTCTCGGCATCCCCTCCTTCCGTCTTGATAAGGCTGTCGTCAAGGCAGAGATAGACATTCTCAAGGAGCTCGGCGTTGAGTTTAAGACCGGCGTTGAGGTCGGCAAGGACGTCACTCTTGATGCACTGCGCGCCGAGGGCTACAAGGCCTTCTATCTCGGCATCGGCGCGTCCAAGGGCTCCGCTATCGGCTGCAAGGGCGAGGAGCTTGCCGGCGTATATACCGGTATCGACTTCCTGCGCGCCGTAAACCTCGGCGAAAAGCCGGAGCTCGGCAAGCACGTTGCCGTCATCGGCGGCGGTAATGTCGCCATCGACGTTGCCCGCAGTGCTGCTCGTCTCGGCGCGGAGAGCGTCACCGTCGTCTATCGCCGCAGCGAGGACGAGATGCCCGCGGCAGAGGATGAGGTCGCAGAGGCAAAGGCCGAGGGCGTGAAGTTCATGTTCCTCGCCGCTCCCGCAGAAATTCTCGGTGAGGGCAAGGCAGAGCAGCTCAAGCTTGAGCTCATGGAGCTCGGCGAGGCTGACGCAAAGGGTCGCCGCAAGCCCGTCGGCACCGGCAAGTTTGAGACCATCCCCGCCACCGCCGTCATTTCCGCCATCGGTCAGAAGATAGACCTCGGCGGCATTGCAGACTTCAAGACCGAGAAGAACGGCACCGTTATAGTCACCATGCCCAGCTACCAGACCAGTATTCCCGACGTATTTGCGGGCGGCGATGTCGTCACCGGTCCGAAGTTTGCTATCGACGCGATAGCAGCCGGCAAGGAGGCCTCCATCTCCATCCACCGCTATGTCCATCCCGGTCAGACTCAGAACCTCGGCCGCGACAACCGCGACTACAAGGCTCTCGACACCTCCACCGTCGCCGTCTCCATCGGCAGCTTTGACACTGCCCCGCGTCAGAAGGCTCCTGAGGCTCCCTCCGCAGAGGCGCTCAAGACCTTCCGTGACCTGCGCGGCACTCTGAGCGAGGAGCAGATGAAGAAGGAAGCCGCCCGCTGCCTCGGCTGCGGCTGCGCCGTCATCGACGAGGATCTCTGCATCGGCTGCGGCGTCTGCACCACCAAGTGCAAGTTTGACGCTATCCGCCTTGAAAAGACCATGGACAATGTCGGCTCTACCTATTACCGCACCCTGCTCACCGCAGTCACGAACGCACCTCAGGCAATCGGCCGTCTGGCAAAGAAAAAGCTCGGCAGCATCAAGAAATAAGGCGGCGCGATGCACGAGATTGGCATAGTACGGAGCATGTGCAAGACTGTGCTTGACTACGCGAAGGCAAATAATGTTCAGCACATCTGTGAGATTGTCTGCGAGGTCGGCGAGCTTTCGCTCGTCATCCCCGAGTATGTTGAGGAGCTTTATCCCGTTGTCGCCGCAGGCACGGAGCTTGAGGACACAAAGCTTGTGCTCGAGATAGTACCGGGTCTTGCGGAGTGTGACGACTGCGACGAGATATTCAATGTTGTTGAGAACGAGGGCTACTGCCCCAACTGCGGCAGCTTTGAGAAAACCGTCCTCACCGGCAAGGACTTCAGCATCAAGGAAATACACGTTCCGGAAGAATAAAATATTATCCCATCCGTGATTTCACGGATGGGATCAAGGCGTCGACAAAGTTCGACGCCTTGAAAACTTATTCAGGAGTATTCAAAAACACTCCTGAATAAGCTCGTATTGAACGCAGAAAGGGGACTCCCGTCCCCTCTCTGCACTCTCCCCATGCAAATCTATACATTGTCGACAGCCTTGTCTACAGGCTCATCCAATCCGTGATTTCACGGATTGGATTTTTATAATATAATCATATAAACATCATTACAAAGCTTATAAGCAGCAGTGCGGGGCTTATCCATATTGCGCGGATGCCGAGATAACCGACGGCGAGGCTGCCGAGTCCCGCGCCGAGCGCAAAGACGAAGATAACGCCGAAATAGGTCAGCGCCTTTTGCAGTATCTTCTTGTCGCGCGTCTCAAAGTATGCATGCATTGCCTCAACACCGCTGCGCATATTGCCGATGCACATGGTGCTTGCATAGGCATGACCGCGAACCTTATGGAAGGTCTGAAGCTGTAAGGCGCAGGCGAAGGAGACAAGCGCATTCGCGGCGCGGTCTGCGGTGTGCGGCATAAAGCCGACGGCAAAGAGAACCAATATCTCGCAGGCAAGGATTATCTGCCGCCAATGGATTTTCTCATAAAGCCTGTATTTGCTGTGAACGCACTCGGCAGCGTATATGCCGATGATAAAGGACAGCAGCGGAATGAGATAACCCAGCGCGTGGGTAAAATTGCCGCCGAATATATCTGCGCTCATCAGGACTATATTGCCCGTCTGCGCGTTTGCAAACACTCCGCCGCGGCAGCAATATGTATATGCGTCCTGAAACCCGCCGGAGAGTATTATGAATATTGCCGTGAGGAACTGGTCGGACATCTGAACGCCCTCATGATGCTTCATGGCTATCACCTCTTTTGACCAAAAGATTATATACAAGACTGCCAACAAGGTCAAGAGTAAATTGTGTTTTCCGAAAAATGCTTGACCGGGCGCGGCATTTGGGGCTATACTTGATATAATAATATAAAATCAGCGAACGGAGAATTATATGGCACGCAGTAACGAGCGGGACGAAAATATAAGCCGCGTCATTCAGGCGGCGCAGGAGCTGTTCATTGAGGACGGTGTCGCCGCGACCTCGATAAGTAAAATCGCCTCTAAGGTAAAGCTTGCGCCGATGTCGATATACCGCTACTTCGGCAGCAAGGATAATCTTGTTGTCGCCGTATGGCAGGACGCGCTGAAAACCTTTTACGATGCCTTTATGATAAGCTACGATGAGAAAATCAGCGGTGCCTCCACAGGCTTTGAGCGCTATGTCGCCTGCATGAGCATATATACCGAGTCCTACGCCGCCATTCCCAAGTGGTACAGCTATACCCGCGAGATGCTCAGCTACGGTATGTCCTCCAAGGATGACACTCAGCTCAACATGAACACTATTTTCTGGCAGTTTTACGATAAGGAAATACCCATCCCAGCGATTAAGGCGCTAAACGACGGCATTGCCGACGGCTCTATTCGCCCGGACGTGGACATTCACGCGATATTTCAGATAATGGTCAACGCCTACACCGGCACAAATGTGTATAAGGGCACTGAATTTGACGTTGACCCGCTCGACACTCTGCGTCTCTCGGCGGAGGTCATAGCGAAATATATAAAAAACGACAAGTGAGTTTGTAGGATATAGACAAACTTAAATTTCTGACAAGATATTTTCTTTTTGTGTAACAAAAGGTGCGGAAAGCCGCCGTCAAATTGATAGAATAATATCAATAAAAGCCTTCCGCACCAATAGTTTTTCTGTATTTGTTAGATGCGCTAACATATTTTTTTAGGCTCATGTGTTAGTGGTGGTAACATTTAGTTTTCATACAGGCAGGTGCGATGATGAGAAAACACGACGTCTCCGAATGCTTCCCCTTCTGGGAGCGGCTGAGCGAAAGCAGCCAAAGACAGCTTCGCGGCAGCATGATATTCAGAAGCTATAAGCCGGGGGAAAATATCATCTTCAAGACCGTTAAAAAGGACGGTATAATCTTTGTCCTTGAGGGACGGCTGCGCGTATATCTCGCCTCCGGCAGCGGACGTGAGCTGACGCTCTTTAATCTTCTGCGCGGCGAGGCCTTCAGTATAATGACCGTTGACCACGCGCTGGAAAATGACGTGATACCGGCGCTGCAGGCAGGAGAATACACGGTTCTTGCATATCTCCAGCGCTGCGACATTGCCCCTGTTGCCTACGCAGAGCCGCTCTTGGCTGATTTCATTTTTGATTCATGCGCGAGCACCGCTCAGCATATCCTTAATAATGTATCCTTCTGCTTCTTCAACAGTCTCAGATGCTGCGTTGCAAGAGAGCTTCTTGACAAGAGCAGACTCATGGCAAGCGACCCCGACAATGTCATTATAACCCATGAAGAAATCGCAAACTCGCTCGGCACCACCCGCGTTGTCATAAGCCGGGAGCTTGATCATCTGCGCGGCATGGGGCTTATCACTACCGGGCGCGGCAGGATATATATAACGGACCGCGGCGGGCTTGAGGCGCTCGGCGGCGGTTGAGACGAGAAATACGGTTAAATTCATAATTCCCTGTGCATGGCACAGCTCGAATATTATTTTAACAGGAGGAAAGAAAAATGTACTACAGCAGCGGTAACTACGAAGCCTTTGCGACCCCCAAAAAGCCCGAGGGTATCGACGAGAAGTCGGCATACATAGTCGGCACCGGTCTTGCCGGACTTGCAGCAGCCTGCTTCCTTATTCGTGACGCACAGATGCCCGGTGAAAAGATCACCCTTTTCGAGCATCTGCCTCTGGCGGGAGGCTCCTGCGACGGTATCTATGACGCGACCAAGGGCTTTATCATGCGCGGCGGTCGTGAAATGGACAACCACTTTGAATGTATGTGGGACCTTTTCAAGTCCATCCCCTCCATCGTTAACCCCGGCGAAACCGTTTTCTCCGAATACTATCACCTCAACAAGGAAGACCCGAACTTCTCCCTCTGCCGTGTCACCGAGAAGCAGGGACAGGACGCCCACACCGACAGAAAATACGGTCTGAACCCCTCCGCTGCCACCCAGCTCCTGAAGCTCTTCATGGCTACGAACAAGTCCCTTGAGGACAAGAAAATCGACGATGTCTTTGACGACGACTTCTACCAGACGAACTTCTGGACCTACTGGCAGACGATGTTCGCCTTTGAGAAATGGCACTCCGCACTTGAGATGAAGCTCTATTTGCAGCGCTACATACACCACATCGACGGTCTGCCCGACCTGAGCGCCCTGCGCTTCACCCGTTACAATCAGTATGAGTCCATGATTCTTCCCATGTGCAAGTACATCACCGACCACGGCGGAAAGATCTTGTACGACAGCACCGTCACCAATATCGTCTGCGACTGCACTCCCGAGAAGAAGGTCGCAAAGAAGATAGAGTTCACTCAGGGCGGCGTCGAGAAGGTCATTGACCTGACCGAAAACGACCTTGTCATCTGCACCAACGGCTGCCAGGGCGACGCCTCCGCCTACGGCGACCAGACCCACGCCCCCGTCGTCACCGTCAAGAATGGCGAAGGCCCCTCCATCGAGATGTGGAAGAAGATCGCCGCTCAGGATCCCGCCTTTGGCCGTCCCGAGAAGTTCTTTGCCGGCATCAAGGAGACGAGCTGGGAGTCCTGGACCGTTGACACCGCGAACAAGCAGATACTTGAGGCCATCCAGAAGATATGCAAGAGAGATCCCCTCTCCGGCAAGGTCGTCACCGGCGGCATTGTCACCTGCCGCGATTCGAGCTGGCTTGTAAGCTGGACGATAAACCGTCAGGGTCAGTTCCAGGAGCAGCCCTCCGACCACTGCCTCATCTGGGTCTATGGTCTTAACTGCTGGGAGGATGAGGGAGACTTCATCAAGAAGAATATGTGCGACTGCACCGGCATCGAGCTTTGCGCAGAGTGGCTGTACCATATCGGCATCCCCGAGGATCAGATCATGGACCTTGCTGCAAACGAGTGCAACACCACGCCCTGCATGATGCCTTACGTCACCACCTTCTTCATGCCCAGAGCCGAGGGCGACCGTCCCAAGGTCGTTCCCGAGGGCTCCGTAAACCTCGCCTTCGTAGGTCAGTTTGCCGATACCCCGCGCGACACCGTATTCACCACAGAGTATTCCATCCGTACCGGCATGGAGGCGGTCTATACGCTCTGCAACGTTGACCGCGGCGTTCCCGAGGTCTGGGGCTCCGTGTACGATATCCGTGACCTTCTCTACGCAACGAGCAAGCTTCTCGACGGCAAGAAGCCGCTTGAGTTCATCCTGCCGACCGTTCTGCCGCTGCTCGGTCTTGTCAAGGAGCCGCTGACAAATAACGTTGTTGTTGACCTGCTGAAGAAGTATAACATCGTCTGATATAAAGGAGTTTATTATGGATTTCAGAAGCCTTACCGTAAAGGAGCTGTTTGACAATCCCGCTACCGCGGCAGTCATCAAGGAGGATGCTCCGCAGCTTCTCAAGTACCCCATCAAGATGTTCAACAAGAAAAAATGCGGCGAGATATTTGATAAGGTCGTCGCGGCGGGCATAGTCCCCAAGGAGACCGCCGAAAAGGTCGAAGCGAGGATAAACGCGCTTCTCTGACTGGTCCCTCAGCCCCGCGTCCGCTCAGTTCGCAGCCGCAGTGAGCGCGGGGCGCCCCCCATAGGTCAGCACCGGTAAAATGCCGGTGCTGATTTTTTGTTAATTTATTTAAGGTCAAATACGTCTCGGGCGTTATTTTCCCGTTAAGATAGGCGGGAGTTTTTAAACAATATGTGTCCAATGCATATTAAATCGCAAACTTGCCTTGCCATAGACTATAAGTATATGTTATTATCCCTGTATTAAAAGCAAGTTCAAGGAGTGGTATTATAAAAATAAGAGAGCTTGAAAACAAGCGGACGGCGATAACGGAAAAAATCGTAGAGTCCGCACTGTCCGTTCTGCCCATTGCGCTCATCGTTGTGCTGCTGTGCCTTGCAATAACGCCGATGCGCCCGGATCTGCTGCTTTGCTTTTTGATAGGCGCCGTGATGCTTACCGTCGGCATGGGACTCTTTTCCCTCGGCGCGGAGCAGTCGATGACTCCTATCGGCAGTAAAATCGGCACATCCCTGACCAGAACAAAGAATATGCCGCTTATACTCGGCGTAAGCTTCCTGCTCGGCTTTGCCATCACGGTTGCCGAGCCGGATCTACAGGTGCTCGCGCAGACCGTGCCGCATATCAAAAGCAGCGTCCTTCTCATCACCGTCGGCGTTGGCGTGGGACTATTTATGGCCGTGTGCATGCTCCGTATTCTCACCGGCGCGTCACTGCGCTGGATTTTGATAGTATGCTATGCCATAATTTTTGCGCTTGCCGCATTTACCGACCGTGATTTTCTCGGTATCGCGTTTGACTCCGGCGGCGTTACCACAGGTCCCATGACCGTGCCCTTTATCCTCGCCATGGGCTTGGGCGTTTCCAAGGTCAGAAGTGACGCGAGCGCAGAGGCGGACAGCTTCGGTCTTGTCGCGCTGTGCTCCATCGGACCTATTCTTTCCGTGCTGCTGCTCGGCTTCTTCTCCGAAAGCGGCAGCGCCGTCGTGGATATCAGCGCCGCGGCATATTCGGACACCACCGGCATAGGCTGCGCCTTTCTTGCCGCCATTCCTGTCTACATGAAGGAAATGGCAATTGCAATGCTGCCCATAGCCGCAATATTCCTCGTCTTTCAGCTTGCGCTGCTGCACCTCAACCGCCGCAGCCTTGCAAAGATTTTGATAGGAATACTCTATACCTACGCAGGTCTTGTGCTCTTCCTTACGGGCGTAAACATCGGCTTCTCCGCCCTCGGCGCAGAGCTCGGCGCTGCACTTGCATCGGGTGCGCGCTGGCTTCTCGTCCCGCTTGCGATGCTGCTCGGCTGGTTTATTATCTCGGCGGAGCCTGCCGTCAGCGTGCTTGAAAACCAAATCGAGGAGGTCAGCGCCGGTGCGATACCCGGAAAGGCGATAAAATTCAGCCTCTCCGTCGCAATCGCGCTTGCAATGGGCATATCCATGCTCCGCGTCCTGACCGGGATATCCATACTCTGGTTTCTCATTCCGGGCTATGCGCTTGCGCTCGGGCTGTCGTTTTTCGTGCCGGATATCTATACTGCCATCGCATTTGACTCCGGCGGCGTCGCCTCGGGTCCGATGACCGCGACCTTTATGCTGCAATTTGTCATGGGCGCAAGCATCGCCCTCGGCGGCAATGTCCTGCGTGATGCCTTCGGAGTCGTGGCAATGGTTGCAATGCTGCCGCTGCTGTCAATTCAGCTTGTCGGCTTTATCTTCGAGCGCCGCGCCAAGGCCGCAAGAGCAGCCGAGGTCTATGGCGACTTCGATATAATAGAGCTTTGGGAAGGAGCGGGAGCATGAACTATGTCATATCTATAATAAAGCCCGAGGCGCTTGACACACTTACGGAAATATGCGAGGAGCTTTCGCTTCCGCTGAGCGTAGCGCTGCACGGCGAGGGCACCGCAATACCGAGTATGCGCGATTTGCTCGGCATAGACTCAAACGAAAAGCGCATAGTCCTGACGCCGGCAAACGAGGAAAAAACCGCGCAGCTCATAGCGGCGCAAAGGCGATATCTGCATCTCGGCGTACCGGGGCACGGCTTCGTTATCGCCGTACCCATAAAAAGTGTTGGAGGAGGAAAAGCCGTGGCATATCTTAACGGAGACGGCAAAAACGCAAAATATACCCCCGCGATAAATTACGCCTATGAGCTTATCGTCGCTATATCGAACGAGGGCAGCACTGACCTTGTTATGAACGCCGCCAGAGCCGCAGGTGCGCGCGGCGGCACGGTGCTGCACGGCAAGGGCACGGGCGCAAAGGACGCGGCAAAGTTCTATAATATCTCGATAGCCGACGAGAAGGAGGTCATCCTCATCGTCTCTGCGGCGGAGCAGAAGGCGGAGATAATGCGCGCCATACTCGAAAAGGCAGGTCCCGGCAGTAAGGCGGGAACGATAGTGTTCTCTCTCCCGACCACCGCAGTCGCCGGCTTCGGTGTGCTTGAGCAGGAGAGCCTATAAGCTTAAAACCCATGAATTTCGATGAAATTCATGGGTTTTAATTATTTTTCTATGCTGATTAGCCCTGCCTTATAGCAGTAATCGAGATTTATTTTTATCTCGCGGTCAGCAAACCTGACCTTCAAAATCGCGCCGTCGGACGCAATTATCTTCCCCCGGCCGAAGTTTTTATGCCGCAGCACCGCAGCGGGCTTAAATTCCGCCGTGCTCCCCGTCGCGGCGCTTTTCGCCCTCGGCGGAGCTATTCTAATTTTCTCCGGCGGCTTTTGCGGCGCACTCCGTCGCGGCGGTGCCGTAAACTGAGATATAAAAACGGAATCCGGCTGCCTGTCATAGCACATTAAAATAAGCTCATTTTTCGCCCGCGTAGCCCCGACGTAAAACAGCCGCCGCTCCTCCTCGAGCGCACGGCGCTGCTCGGGCTTGAGCTGCGCATCCGGCGCACAGGGCAGGGAGGGCAGTATGCCGTCAAGCGCGTCGATAAGTATAACACGCTCATATTCAAGACCCTTGCTGCTGTGAATGGTGCTCAGCGTCAGCGGACAGTCAGCCGAACCGCCGCCCGAGGCGATTTTTTGCAGTGCGGCGAGTCTTTCCAAGAGACTTGCCGCGCTTTTCTCGCGCACGGCGATCTGTGAGAGCAAAAACAGGCGCTCCGTGTCGCCGTCGGTGCGGAGAATATAACCGCCGTAGCCCATTTTATAGCGTATCTCGTTTAGCGCCTCTATCGCAGTCATTGAAGGGAGCGAATTGAAGCTCTGCTCAAGCTCCTCAATCCTGTCGTGATAGGCTCGCGGCTTATCCTTGGCCGCAAGGTGCAGAGCCTTAATAAGCGATTTTGCCTTGCCGTCGCTGCACAATGCCGCCGCCCTCTCCGCCATCTGCCTTGTGACGGCAAGCCCCAGCTTATAATACACGCGCATAAAGGCTTCCGTATCGGTCTGGCAGAGCGCAAGCCTTATGATATCGCATACGCCGTTTACCGTGCGGTTTGAGAAAAATTTCTCGTCGGAGCGCGCATATCGAAAGGCTATGCCGCGCCGGTCAAGCCAGTCGATAAGCGGCACGGCGCTGTCGTTATTGCGGTAAAGCACCGCCGTTTGACGCTGCGGAGCGCTTGCTATAAGTCGGCATATCTGCCCGTATTGTGCGCTGCGGTCGCTTAGCTCCAGCTTTTGCAGCACTCCCCCGCTCTCTCTGACCGCCCGCATATGCTTTGCGCGGCGCATGGTGTTTCGGGCTATAAATCTGTCCGCCGCCGCAACTATCTCGGGCGCGGAGCGGTAGTTTTTCTCAAGAAAAAGAACCTTTGCGCCCGGATAATCCTGCTCAAAGCTCATGAGCGCGTCAGGATAAGCTGCGCGAAAGCCGTATATACTCTGATCCTCATCGCCCACCATGAAAAGCCGCCCCTGCTCCAAGCTCAAAAGACGAATTATCTCATGCTGTATGCGCGAGCTGTCCTGCGCCTCGTCTACGCAGACATAGCGGCACTGCCTCTGAAAATAGGCGCGGATATCCGGATAACGCAGAAGTATAGTCCTCGCGTAGACAAGCTGGTCGTCATAGTCCATAAGCCTGCGGCGCTTCATCTCCGCTATGTACTCGTCATAAAGCGGCGCAATATCCAGCCCGTTCATAGACAGCTCCTCAAGCTCCGAGCGCGGCAGACGCATATTCTTCACATAGGTAATTGCGGTTTCAAGGTTTTTTATATCCCCGTCATCGGGAAATTCCCGGCGCACACGCTGGAATATCCGCGTCAGAAGCCTGAGCTTATCGTCACTGCCTATAAGCTCAAAGACCTCATGCCCCGTCGCCTGATAATACCGGTTTATGACCGCAACGCAAAAGCTGTTTATCGTCCTGAACGAAAGGCGCGAGGCGTATTCGTCGCCGAAAATCGAGCGGAAGCGGGCACGCATATCGGCGCTTGCGGCGACGGTATAGGTCATTGTGAGTATGCTCTCCGGCGGCACGCCGAGCCCGTAGACAAGCCAGCCTACCCGCGTCACGAGCGTTGTAGTCTTGCCGCTTCCCGGCACGGCAAGCAGAAGCACGGGACAGTCCGTCTGCCGTACCGCCTGCTCCTGCTGTGCATTGAGATTTATATTAAATTGTTGCTTAAATTCTTCGTATGATATCATTAGCTCAGTTGACCATGCCAATCAGTACATAAACGCGCTCTTCCGTCTGCCGTGAGCCCTCACTGATGCGCGCAAGTCCCGCTCCGGTGCCGCCCTGAAACTCCGCCCCGGCAGCATCCACCGCGGCATCCCGCTCCTGAATCCAGCGTATCTCCTCTGCCTTCAGGCGCTCAAATTCGTCCGACGGAAGGGTATCACGGAGATAGCGATAAACCTCATTGAGCAGCGCATCCCATTTTTCATAAAACCGGGAGGCACTCTCCGACATCTCATAATTTGAATAATTTGATGTATTCTCCGCCTTCATCTCGGCGCGTATCGCCTCGGCCTTTGCCGTAAACTCGGCGCGCTTATCCGAGACCGGCGCGGCCTTTGCTTCTTCAACATAATAGCTCAAAAGCTGATAGCTCGGCCCGCCGTCGGATTTAGTATAGGGTCTGACCTGCGCCGTGCCGCCTTCAACTAAGCTTACCGCCGGGCGGTGCTGCATAATGTTCTCCGGGCGCATAGCGTATATGCTCCGTGTCAAGCCGTTGGTATGATACTCCTCGATATCAAGCTCATATACCTTGAATTCCGCAGTGATGCTGCCATCGGAATTTTTATACGCATTGCTCACTATGCTAAAGCGATTATATGCCTCGCCGATGCCCCAGCTATAATTACAGAAGTAACCGTCAATATATTTATAGCTGCGCTGCGCCCCGGAAACAATGCCGCTATAGTCCTTAGGCTCTAAGGATACGCCGAAGTAGCGTTCAAGGCAGTTCTGCGCGCTTGCATTTGAAAAGCGCTGCGCATTATCGCTCGAATAGCTTATCTCCGAATTATTATTGATGAACAAATGCCGGTCTACATACCATAAAAGCTCTGCGCCCGTGGCATATGCCGGAGTAAAGGACGGCATAAAGACCTCGGAGAAATTCGACAGGAACAGATTAAGCCGGGTTTTCTGGTCCTCCGTCCAGCGTGAATAATCATCCGGCATTACCGGGGCGATGGAGGGATCCTGCGCGGGGTTAACAGTCACATCATATGAGACCGGCTCCAAGGAATCGTTATCGTCCGAATCGGCATCCTCCGAAACGACCTCATCCGAAGCAAACACGACCTCGGCTGTCTCCGTCTGTTCAGCATCAAGTGTATCGTTTAGCGGCATATCTTGCGCATCATTCGTTCGCACTCCGACATTAGAAACGATAATTATAAGAAGAATTGCAGTCAAAGACAAGGCTAAGTCAATGAGTGTGCTTGAAACAAGAGGCTTCAAGCCTTCTCTGCCCGATTTTCTCACAATATCTCCCCCAAAGTTTTTTCCCATTATATCACGTCCCGCGCCTCAATAAAAGCTCAAATATGACAAATTTCCCCGGAAAGACGATTTTCCGGGGAAATAAACATAATTCAATGCGACAGCAGCATCCTGTCATTATCCAGCGCCTTGCCCGTGCCCGCCTTGAAGCGCGCTACCAGATCGTCAACCGTCATGCCGCTGCGATCCCCGCCGCAGACATCCATAACGATGCGCCCGTCCGCCATCATCAAGGTACGGTTGCCGAGCTCAAGCGCCTGCGTCATATTGTGCGTGACCATGAGACAGGTGATGTGGCTTTCCGCAACTATCCTGCTTGTAAGCTCAAGCACCTTTTCCGCCGTCGCGGGGTCGAGCGCCGCGGTATGCTCATCTAGGAGCAAGAGCTGCGGCGGCACCATCGTCGCCATCAAAAGCGTAAGCGCCTGACGCTGACCGCCGGAGAGCAGTCCCACCGGCTGACGCATCCTGTCCTCAAGCCCCATATCCAACAGTGAGAGCTGCGCGCGGAATTTCTCCTTATCCGCCTTGGAAATGCGGCTGAACGGATTTCCGTGCGAGGCGCGGAGATAGGCCAGCGCAAGGTTTTCCTCGATCGTCATATGCGGCGCTGTGCCTCGGAGCGGATCTTGAAACAGACGTCCGATAACGCGGCTGCGCTGATGCTCCTGCACAAAGGTGATATCTCTGCCGCCGAGTGCGATGCTGCCGCTGTCCACATAAAAGCAGCCCGCGATGGCGTTAAAGAGCGTCGATTTTCCTGCGCCGTTTGAACCGACTATCGTAGCAAAGTCGCCCGGCTCAAGATGCAATGAAAGCTCTGTCAAAGCGCGCTTTTCGTTTACCGTGCCGGGGTTGAAGGTCTTTGATATATTTTTTATCTCAAGCATATTAAGCCCCTCCCCTCTTCGCCGCGAGTCTGCGCCGCTGGAAGGCCACCCACTTCTTTATGCCGGGAGCCGCGATAGCAAGCGCGACAATGACCGCCGTTAAAAGCTTCAAACATTCGACGGGCACGACCTTCGTATAGAAAACTATAGCGTAGATAAAGCGATACACGACCGAGCCGAGAATGACGGCGATAACTCCCTTGGTGACGCTGCGCCGGCCGAGCAGGGTCTCGCCGATTATAAGGCAGGCAAGCCCGATGACGACTATGCCCGTGCCGGAGTTTATATCCACGGTTTTCTGATATTGTCCGACTATCGCGCCGGAGAGCGCGGTAAGTGAGTTTGCAATGCAGAGCCCGACCGTTATCGTGAAGTTCGGGTTCAGGGACGAGGCGCGCACCATGTCCTTATTATCACCGGTAGCACGAATGGAAAGACCGAGGCGCGTACCGAGGAAAAGTCTGAGGAGCAATGCCGCAAGTATAGTGATAAAGGCCGCAAGCAGCAGCTCATACCAGTCTCCGCCTATGCCGGTATCGCGCAGGAGCGTGAATATAGTTGTGCCGCCGAGGAGACTGAAGTTCGACTTCCAGCCCATCGCCATAAGATTTATTGTATATAGCCCGGTGTTCGTGACTATACCGGCAAGTATTGACGGCACCTCGAGCCGCGTCTGCAAAAAGGCGGTGACGAAGCCCGCGCAGGCGCCCGCAAGCATGGCAGCCGGAAGCGCCAAAAACGGGTGCCCCGCTGCGGCAAGCGTAACGGAGACGGCAGCGCCGAGGACGAAGCAGCCGTCGGTCGTCATGTCGGCGATATCAAGAATACGATAGCTCAAAAACAGCGCCATCGCGACCAGCGCATACATAAAGCCAAGCTCAAGCGCGGTCTGGCTGATTATCAGCATCCGGAATTGCTCCTTTCATGCCCTTCCCCCGGCAAATGCCGGGGGATAAGCTGTTATAATATTTAGTCCTTGCTCGTTGTGACCTCAACTATCTCGCCCATACCGGCAAAGGCGGAGTAGTCCGCGCCGAGCATGGCGGCAGTTTCGGTATTGACGGTGATGATGCCGCCGTCCATGAGGTAGTAATCCTCAAGCGCCTCGCCGGCTACGGCCTTCATGGCAAGCTCCGCGCTCTTGCGGCCAAGCTCGGTGTAGTTTACGCCGCAGGTGGCAAAGGCGCCGTTGCGGACAAAGGAGTCTGCGCCGGTGTAGTGCGGGATGCCGGCCTTCGCAAGATTTTCGTAAATGGCAAGCTCCGCCGCCATTATGACGTTATCCGTCGGGGTAAACACCGCATCAACGCCTGCCGCGATAAGAGCGGAGGCTGCGGCAACGACCTCGTCATTGGTGTTTGCGGTCTGCTCGACGTATTCAATGCCCTTTGCCTCAAGCACGGTCTTTGCGTCTGCAATGGGAGTCGCGGAGTTCGGCTCGGAGAGGGAGTAGAGAAGTCCGACCTTTTTGATGTCGGGGTTTTGCGCAAGCATCATATTGATGATAAACTCGGTGTTGAGTGCATCGCAGGTGCCGCTGACGTAGTCAATGCCGGTGAGCTTTGCACTCTCCGGGTCGGAAACTGCGGCGTACACGACCTTAACGCCCGTGCCCTCAGCGGAGAGCGCCGCAACCTGCGCGGCAGTCGTCGCAATGGGGATGATAACATCGACCTTGTCGGCTATCGCTTGGTCGCAGAGCTGCTTGAGAATGGTCTGGTCGTTCTGACCGGAGCTGATACTGAACTCTATCTTCGCCTCGCCCGCCTCGTTCATCTCAGTCAGGCGCTCGGCGACGGCGTTTGCTATCTCGTCAAGCGAGGCATGGTCAAGCTGCTTTATGATGGCGATTTTTATCGTGCCATCATCGGCGGGCTTATCTCCGGCGGCAGAGCTTGCGCCGCAGGCAGCAAATGCCAGAGTCATAGCGCAGACAAGAAGGATTGCAAGGATTTTTCTGAGATTGTTCTTGGTTTTCATCGTGATTTCCTCCGATAAATAATATGATATTTCGGGCGGCAGATGATCCGCCGGCTGCGCCGTGGCCGCACGGATATAAAAGAAAAAAAGCCCCTGCCCCATACACATGGGACAAAAGCCGTTCACTTCTGCGATACCACCCAAATTGACGTTAAAACGCCCGCTCGCTTACGCATACCATCATATGCGCCCCGATGGATAACGGGTGGGATACCCGTCGGTCCCTACTCGGCAAAGCCTTTCGGTCCGCCCTCAGAAGTCCATTCGCCAGCCGTCCGCCGCCCCGATCACACCATCCGGGACTCTCTGTGGGCTTTCCGCACCGGTTACTTCTCTCCGTCACAGGTTTGAATTGTTTTTACTTGTTGTGCGTATTATAACACCGGGGAGAAAAATGTCAAGACCCGGAGACGAAAAATTCCGGGTCTTGTTTGCTGATTTAATTGGATAAACTGCACATTGTCCTGCCGCTCAGTACTTTATGCCTGTAAAATCAATCGCTGCACTTCGGGCAGTGACCGTTTTCGTCAAGAGGAACTCCACAATTAGTGCAAAATCTTACGTCACAGCTGTCACTAGCGCCATCCGTTTTCCTGCCGAAAACTTCATCGACCTTGGGTTCAAAGCTGACTGTTTCGCTTCCGCCTCCGTCCTTGCCGCTGAGCTTTGCATTGATGGAAATGACATTCTTGACAAGAAGAATGAGCATCATCATAAGCTCATAGGAAAGACGAACGGCAATGGGTCCCACTATCATCAGCAAAAGACCATATCCGCCCATCCACTTTGTGCCATACCACGTGTCAACGCTCACAAACAAAAGGCAGAATCCGCAAACGATAACAAAGCAAGTGACAAATATGTAGATGGCTTGAAGAATTTTCTCGATAATAAGATATTTGAAGTTAACAAGGTTATGCAAAGCCCGCATAAATGGGCTCTTCCCCTTTATGCATTTTTCCGGTACGATAAATATAAATGCCAATACAGTGCCAAGAACGCTGAGAAGCAACGCTATAAACGAAAAAGAACCAAGATTGCCAAGGGCATATGATAAACCATACATTTTTATTTCTCCTTTTTTCTTTATATTTTATCCTTTGATATATATCTTGTCAAGATTTTACTTCCTGTATTCCTTCGGAAGCTGACCGTAGTATTCCTTGAACGCGGCGCTGAACCTGCTCTGGCTCTCATAGCCCACCTGATTTGCTATCTCCGCAACGCTCATATCGCTCTCCCGCAGCAGCTCTGCCGCGCGCTCCATGCGGTGCTCCTTCATATGCGCCGCAAGTGAGCTGCCGTAAACAGACTTAAAGAGCGTCTTTAGCGTGGTCGGGTTCATGTGATACTGCCTTGAAAGCTCCTCTATCGTATAGCGCCTGTCCATGTTCGCTTCCAGCAAATCATGCACAGCGCGTATGACCCGAAGCTGCTCCGCCTGATACTCTGTCAGCGGGTTCTGGTTTCCCGGCTCAAGCCGCGCAAGATACAAAAGCAGCTCCAGCGCCTTGAGCCGCCTATAGGCAAGCTGCATCGGCGCGGGCTGAGCAAAGAAGCCGGAGAATATATTCTCTGTCTGCTCGTTTCCCGCCTGCGCCGTAAAGCTCCCGCCGCACAGCTTATCGCGCAGAGTCTTTATAATATAATCAGAGCCTGCAAAAGCATCCGGCGGGCTTTTCTCAACTTCATCCATGTTTATAGCGATAACAAGCCCTGAATATCCCCCGCTCGGGAGACTCAGCTCCGCGCCACGCAGCAGCTCAGCCGAGAAAACGCAAAAATCGCCCTGAGCCAGAAAAACGCTCTGCCCCCCGGTCTTTATCCCGAGCCGCCCGCTCCTGCAATAATTAAGCACTATCGCATTATCCGGGAAATCAGGCACGACGCTCCCCGGCAGCTCAAGCTCCCCGCAGCAGATACCCGGCAGCAGCTCATCAATGGCGCTATCATTCAATATATTATTCATGCTCCGCCTCCCTGAACCATTCGGGACAGGCTATCTCCATCACGCGCTCTATCATATCATGCAAAAGCTGACTCTGCGCGGACTCCGCGGCGCGGTAATAGACCTCCTTACCCTCGCGGCGGCTAACTATAAGCCCGCTGTCGCGCAGTGTGCGGAGATGATGCGATACCGCAGGGCTCGACATATCAAGCAGAGCCGCAATATTCAAAACACATTCCTCACAGTGGCAGAGAAGCCAGTATATCCGCACTCTTGTCGGGTCGCCGAGCTGACGAAAGACATCGGCAAGAGTCTGAAAGCTCTCCGTCCTGCCCAAAAGCTCACGAATAGCCTCTGTGTTCATACTCGTCTCGCCGTGGTCGTGCGGAAGCTTGAGGTTTTCATCCGGCATACTTATCCCTCGCTATTATTGTATTATAATTATTATAAACAAAAATCTCCCTATTGGAAATGATTTTCGCCCCTTCGGAAGTGACTGCGCGCAGCCTCTTGACTTCCGAGCTTGCTGCCATTATACTACGCTCAGAAAGATTAAACAAGTGCTTAATCGTAAAATTGAATTAAGCCCGCGCAAAGCCATATTATAAAAAAGGAGAAAATTTATGAAAAAGACCTATTCCATCGAAGTTGACTGCGCCAACTGTGCCAATCTCATGGAGCAAGCCGCAAACAAGACCGAGGGCGTTGCCTCCGCCGTTGTAAATTTTATGATCCAGAAGATGAGCGTCGAGTTCGTTGAGGGCGCCGACGCAAAGAAGGTCATGAAGGACGTTCTCAAGGCCTGCCGCAAGGTCGAGCCGGACTGCGAAATAGAATTCTGAGTCCCGGCAATTATTATTAAAAAGCTTTCAAGGAGATGCTGAACAATGACTAAAAAGCAGAAAAAGATGCTGACGCGGATAATTATAGCGGCGCTTATGCTAATCGCGCTGCATTTTATCCCCGTAACGGGCATTGTCCGCCTTCTCCTCTTCCTTGTGACCTATATTATAATAGGCTATGACATTCTTCGCAAGGCCGGAAAGGGCATACTGAACGGGCGCGTATTCGATGAGAATTTTCTTATGGCGGTCGCCACGCTCGGCGCGTTTGCACTTGCGATATATAAAAAGAGCGGCGACTATAACGAGGCCATCGCCGTCATGCTCTTTTACCAGATAGGTGAGCTTTTCCAGAGCTACGCCGTCGGCAAGAGCCGCAAGAACATCTCCGCGCTCATGGATATCCGCCCCGATTACGCGAACATTGAGCGTGACGGTCAGCTTGAAAAGGTTGACCCGGACGAGGTCACCATCGGCAGCATCATCATCGTTCAGCCGGGCGAAAAGGTACCCATTGACGGCCTTATCGTCGAGGGAAGCTCCACCTTGAACACCAGCGCCCTCACCGGCGAGAGCCTCCCCCGTGACGCAAAGCCCGGAGACGACATCATAAGCGGCTGCATAAACATGACCGGTCTTCTGCGTATCCGCACCACGAAGGAATTCGGTGAGTCCACCGTGTCCAAGATTCTTGAGCTTGTCGAGAATTCCAGCTCCCGCAAGTCGCGCTCCGAGGACTTCATAGCAAAGTTTGCAAGAATTTATACCCCCATCGTATGCTACAGCGCCCTTGCCCTCGCTATTCTGCCGCCCGTCGTGCAGATTATTATAGGCGTCGGCGCTCAGTGGGAGCAGTGGATATACCGCGCCCTGACCTTCCTCGTCACGAGCTGCCCCTGCGCACTCGTTGTCAGCATACCCCTGAGCTTCTTTGCCGGTATAGGCGGTGCAAGTCGTGAGGGTGTGCTCATCAAGGGCTCGAATTATCTTGAGACGCTGTCTCAGGTCAAAACCGTGGTATTCGATAAGACCGGCACTCTGACTCAGGGCGTTTTTGAGGTCAGCGCCGTGCATCATAACGATATGGACGAGGCAAAGCTGCTTGAGTACGCCGCCCTCGCCGAATGTGCCTCATCTCATCCGATAAGCAAGAGCCTCCAGCGCGCCTACGGCAAGGAGATAGACCGCAGCCGCGTGACGGACATCGAGGAAATCAGCGGTCACGGCATCACCGCCACGGTTGACGGCGCAGCCGTTGCCGCCGGTAATGATAAGCTCATGGCGCGGCTCGGCATAGAATATCGCCCATGCCACTGCGTCGGCACGATTATCCATATGGCAGTAAACGGCGAATACGCCGGTCACATCGTCATATCCGATATAATCAAGCCAAATTCCAAGCAGGCAATCGCCGCCCTGCGCCGCTCCGGCGTGGAAAAGACGGTCATGCTCACTGGTGACGCCGCCAAGGTCGCGGATGCGGTCGCCAAGGAGCTTGGCGTTGACGAGGTCTACGGTGAGCTTCTGCCGGGTGACAAGGTCGGCAAGCTTGAGGAGCTTCTCTCCAAGCAGCGCGGCAAGAGCAAGCTTGCCTTTGTCGGAGACGGCATAAACGACGCGCCTGTTCTCTCCCGTGCCGATATCGGCATTGCGATGGGCGCAATGGGCTCCGATGCCGCGATAGAAGCCGCAGATATCGTCCTCATGGATGATGACCCGCTTCAAATCTCCAAGGCCATTAAAATCTCACGCAAGTGCATCGGCATAGTCTATCAGAATATTGTCTTCGCGCTATTCATAAAATTTGCCTGCCTTGTGCTTGTCGCGGTAGGACTTGCCGATATGTGGGCGGCGATTTTTGCCGATGTCGGCGTTATGGTCCTCGCGGTGCTAAACGCCATCCGCGCCCTCCGCGTCCACAATTTATAAGCTGTTATTTCTATTCAAAAAGCTCCGTATCGGGGCTTTTTGTTTTATATTATTAACTTGCTTCTCCCTGACGGGAGAAGTCAGATTATAGTCAAAGCTGTCGGCAATGTACAAAATTGCATTGGGAGAGTACAGAGAGGGGACGGGAGTCCCCTTTCTGCGTTCAATCCGTGCTTATTCAGGAGTGTTTTTGAATACTCCTGAATAAGTTTTCAAGGCGTCGAACTTTGTCGACGCCTTGAGTATGCCTTCCGTAAGGCGAAACGTATTGACATAACTGCTGCCGGTCTTTAGAGGCTTTCACAGATTTTCAAAAAATATCTTGCAAAAATCTAAAAAGGATGTATAATTTAACATGTCATTCATAATGACATTTTTGCGGCGTGATGCCGATTTTCGATATAGCTCGGCGCTCTCAGCCGCATTTGCGAGAGCGCGGTATTTAATAACGTAGACCTGCGGCGCAGACTTTTCCATCGTCTCGCCGTTTGTCATATTGAAAAAGTTTGGAAGGAGAAATCTATGGATTCCAAGTACAATGCCCTGTTTACCCCCTGGAAAATAGGCAATGTCGAGATACCGAACCGCATCGTACAGTG
>CAKTMC010000006.1 GCA_934573735.1 uncultured Oscillospiraceae bacterium
ACCAGCTCAGAAAGGACAACCTCCTCCGCGCGGCTGCGGATGCTGTTCATCCGTCCCACCCATTCCATTTGATTCTCGGTCTTCAGCCGCTCAGTGACACCTTCGGCTTTCTTCATCTGTTCGACCAGCTGATCAAACATTTCTTGTGCTGTGTCGCCGATTTCCTTGAGATGCTCGTCCAGTTTGCCGGTCAGCAGCATCCCCGTGTAGATGCCGTCTCTGTACTCGCGCAGATACCGCCTGCGCTTTTCTACGAATCTGTTGTACATACTCTTCCTCCTTCACGCTCGCCGTGCGGGTTTCTATCACCATCTACATGATAGCGCAACCCGAAGGAAAAGCCCAATGTGCGAAAACCAGATTTGCAGATTTGACATCATAGAAACTCCCTCAGAAACGCAGGTTAATATTTGCCAAATTGAAGGGTTTGTATGTCCTTATGACGTTATACCTTGATTGAGTTTTCGAACGAAAACATTTGTTGAAATATGTGGACTTTTTGTGCGGGCTGTGATATAATTATTAAAATACAGATTTATATGTTGAAAAGCGGCACTCCCAATACTATTGGCACAAGCAATAAAGTAAATGAGGTTTGCTATATGACTGTGAGTTATAAAAAATTATGGAAGCTCTTAATAGACCGAGATCTAAAGAAGAAGGATCTTGAGGAAATGGCTGGCGTTAGTCATTATGTAATGAACAAGTTGACACATGGGGATAACGTCACCACTGATGTCCTATGCAAAGTGTGCAAGGCTCTTAATTGCACCGTTGACGACATTATGGAAATGATTGACGAGTAGCTGTCGCTTTGGGTTTTTCAGTATAGATACGTCGACAGTCTTGCCACTTTTAAATCGTCTACTATGAATAACTTGCTTAAAAAGCTGTAGGAAAGTTGAGGAAGCGTAATGGATATCAACGCTTTGAATGCTAATCTAAACAGGGATAAATGGGGTGTCAGGAATTTTCGTGCTCTTAAATCTCTACTTGTAAAAGAGGTTCAAGAGTCACTTTCTGAGTTTATGCCCCTTACAAGCAGTTCTTATTATAACAATCCTATTCAAGTCCTTGACTTTTTTAGTGGAGCAGGTGGAACATCTCTGGGATTTGCAGCGCTTAATACCGTTATTCCGACATTTAAGATGCTCGGCGGCTGCGATATCAACCAGATATCCGCACAGACATATAGCCGAAACTTCGACACTCCTGTGATCCACGAAGACATCGTTCGACTGGCAAATGAAGAAGGTGCACTCGAAACTCTCCTCGAGAGCATAGGTTTTGACACTAATAAGCCCACCATCTTGATTGGTTGCGCACCATGCCAGGGTTTTTCATCTCATCGAAAGAGGCATTGGGACGAAGAAGACGACGTTCGAAATAGCCTCGTCATGGCTTTCGCAACAATTGTTGGGAAAATTATGCCAGATGTCATTGTTATGGAAAATGTGCCCGAGTTTTTATCTCAAAAGTACTGGCGCTATTTTTCTGCGGCAAAGAAAAGCTATCAGCAACTGGGCTATACAGTAAAAGAGCACATTTATAACGCTGCGGCGTTTGGTGTTCCGCAAGATCGCTTCAGAACAATAGTAATCGGCATGAAGAAGGAGTTCCTTTTGCCAGAAGGCTACCTAACGCCGAATGAATATCGAACTGTCCGTGATGCAATCTCGAAATTGCCTCCGGTTGCTGCTGGCGTTGCTGATTCTAACGATCCAATGCATAAAAGCGCGGCTCACAAGCAAAGCACTATTGACGTCATTAGACAGGTTCCCCACGACGGCGGTAGCAGGCCGGAAGGTGTCGGACCTGAATGTCTAGATAGGGTAAGGGGCTTTTACGACGTATATGGGCGCTTGTATTGGGATAAGCCGTCTATCACTATCACTCATTATGCTAGAAACCCAGCCAGCGGTCGATACACGCATCCAGAACAAGATCGTGGACTAACAGCAAGAGAAGCAGCGCTTCTTCAAAGCTTTCCGAATGGTTTTGAATTCACCGGCAAGTCCGACGATATTTATCGGCAGATTGGAGAAGCTGTACCGCCGTTGCTCTCTTCGGCAATTGCTGCAAATATTCTGATTGAGCTTCTGTCCACAGAGCCCACAGCCGACGAGCTATCCGCTAGCCCGCAATCTATTGACGAACCGGTGAGCAGTTCTTTTTCCAGCGTCATAGCGGGAATTAAGATGAAAGATCAAGCTGCCAAGTCAACAAAATATACCTGTATCGATAGCTTTTGCGGTGCGGGAGGTCTTGGGCTTGGGCTCAAACGTGCAGGTTTTAATATTCTTCTTAGCTTTGATATTGATCAGATCTGTATTGATACAATCAAGGCGAACAAGAAATACTTTAATCATCCGGCAGAGGCCGCCGATATCGCAGATATGTTGAATGGAGACGCTTCAAGCAAATATCGACTTCGTCAGCGATGTCAGTTCTTCCCGCAAACCGCATAAAGCCATCCTTAATATCGTCTTTGTATACTGTCAACTTGAGGACTGACATTGTTTTGGCTCTTTTGATTGAAGACAGGAAATCTTCTCCCGGCATAATCTGACTTTCAATGGTGTAGTGGTACGGGTCATTTCCGTCTTCATTGAACTTCTTGAATTGTTCATTCAAGTAGTCGATAATACACTTTAGAGTTATGCCATAGTGATTGCTTTCGTGAACTGCAAGAAACCTGTTTTCGCCTTTTGCAAGGCGAATGCATAGATGTGTCTTTTCTTCGTCTCCATCCTGAGGCCTCTTTCGTCGTCCTCGCTCCTGCATAGTTTCAGTGTCGATTTCATTCCGAACGTGGTTGTATTTTGCCGACTTGAAAATCACATCATAATTTCCGTTTTTCAAATCCTCGTAAGAATCTAACCACACGACCTTTTCTGACGATGTAATGTCTTTCTTGCGTTCAGGAAGTCCTGTTTTCATTATATATTCCAGCAATTGGGAAAAAGCGATGATAATCTGATCCATACTGTAAGCCGAATCATCTTTTGCATCTTTATGCTTAGAGATAGAAAGGTAGTAGAAATAGATAGGCACTTTTTTCCATAATTCTTGCTCTCTCATATTCCGCCTCCTTAAAGCACTTCCGAAAGCAGTTGCCAGTTTTCATCGTGGATATTGTCTGAATACTTGTCTACGCAAATGCATAGTTCTCCACTTTGTTTATCCTGTCTGACAATGCCACCCTGTAGGTTATATCCATCAAGGTATTTTCTCAAAACGCCGAATTTCTTTGCAGTGAAGCGATCAATATCTTCACTGCTTCCTGACTTTGTAAAACCACCTTTTGTTTCTATAATCCAGATACCACCATCATTTATGCCAACCACATAATCAGGGTAAAAGGATTTTTGTTTTCCAAAGTTATCCGTATAAACAATCGAGAAATACTCTGCGCCCTTATCTCCGTTCTTATAGAACCATTTCACTTTGCCACTACCTTCGCAAAAACGCTCAAACAGCTTCTCCGGCATAGATCTCTTTTCCGCAGAAGATAAATACCCTGTATAGACATTCTTTGTGTATTCCGTCTGAGACTTTGATGTTCCGTCATATGTGAAAATCATTTCAAGAGGAAACCCAACTGGTTTTTCTGTTATCCGGGGAATTGCGAACGTTAGCTGCAAAGACTCATCAGCCATAGCATCACGGACATCTTCTATAAGCCTTCGCTCGTTGTTGATGATAAATGCATATAGGTTTCGTGTTTCCAGACGAAGAATTTTTGCGTCGCACCGAACTCCGTTTAGGAACAGTTTACGCATAATGGTATTGGTGCTGCTATAGTCCAAATTGGCTTTGTATCCAATCTCAGCAACACAGTGATGATACTCTTTGCCGTGCTTATGCGTATTCAATGGCTCGTGGATTGAGATGTCATTTAATTCTGTGATTTGGTCTTTGCTCAACACGCTAACGGAACCAGATTTGGTAAAATCTACGATATCCTCGTCGAAAGAATAGCCATAAGCTTCTAACTGACTTTGGTTTTTATCGAGGTCGGTAGAGGTGTGGTATTTTTTCTCAAAGAACTTACAAATAACTTTAAGTGCAAACTTAGCATCGCGCGGAAATGGAATATCAGTTTTATATTGACTGATAAGCGTAAAGGAACGATATTCCGGCTTCAAGAATACTTTATAAGCATCTAATGCTCCCGTGCCCAAACTCAATTTAACGCTTTCCGTAAATTTCTCATCCAGCGTATAAAGATAACAGCAATCTAAAAGGTCTTCGCCATAATGCTTTGCTTCCGGCATCCGGCGAATCCTTCCAATCGTCTGAATTTCAAATACCTCGCTCATATTGTCACGGAGCTTCACGAGAATCTGCGCTCTTGGGCAATCCCAACCGGTAGCAACCGCCTGTTTGATAATTACAGCTATTGGAGTAGCGTCATTATCTTCAATATTCTCAAGGTTCTGTTTCTTATCAGACAACCATACCGATAGAAGGTTATTCTCGTAAGTAATGCCTTTGCTTTCGAAGTACTCTTCGACACGGTCAAGCAGTGCATCTGATTTATTCGGTAATTGGACGATAATCAATGGATTTACGCCAGAATCTTTCTTGGCGTATGCGGCTCGTAAGTCTCGTTGTTTCTTGAGGGCTTTATCCAGCAGGTAGGATATCTGATCTTCAACGCTAATATGCTGTTCAAAATTTTCATTGATTATCAGGAGCTTTTTTATCAGGCCTTCAGCAATAACATCTTCTTCTGGAATCTCTATCAGCAGAGCATTCTTGTAGTTTTTAGGTGTAGCGGAACAACGGATAATCTTATTCGCATTGAACAGGGCGAGAATGTCATCTGCTTTGATCGTATCATTCTGATGTGACTCGTCAACAATTATGGTAAAAGTCAAACCGTTGTCAATTGCATTCTGAATATGTTCGACAAAGTTTGTGCGCTCACTATCCTTAAGCGCATTGTTCCCTTTCTTAGTAAGCTTTTCCCAGTTGATGAAACAGGCATCATTTTCTTCAAAGCCAGAAGACATTATATCGGATAAGAGTTTTGTGTTGCTGCCGTGAATGTATTTATCCATTTTGGCTTTACTCTGTAATTCAAGATTACCTTTTCCGGGGGTAAGCCAAACAAACACTGCTTTGTTTGTGCTCTTCAGATACTCATCCATAAAGTGTGTAAGGATAATGGTTTTGCCGCTACCAGTACAACTCTTCAGAATAATATCCCTATTGGGCTCTCCCATAGCTTCCATAAGGGCCTCAATGGCTTTAAGTTGAAAATTTGCAAGCGTGATCCCCATATTTATCCCTCCAATTCTTTGTAGTAATAATCTGGAATAACATTCACTGCAATGTTATATTCCTGCAGCGCTTGCGCTTGCTGAGCGTCCAGCAATACATCGTGCCCCATATAGAGCTTTTGGCATCTCTTACAGACACCTTCATCATCCAAAAATATCTCTAACTCCTCATCTGTCAGCACGATGGCAATTTCCTCGTTGCCCGTAAAATTGATGCCGTTTTCCAGCTCTACCAGTTCCCGGATGTGCCGCAGCAGCTCATCGGCGTACTCGTAGTACATACGATTCGAAATAGGTACATAGTCAACTTTATAATATTTCAGACTGACAGCATAGTCTTCTTTATCAATGACACGGTGGATGCGTTCGTAGGTCACATCCCGACAAATGCCGTTTTCGTTGTTGGTGCAGAGGATAAAACGACGGGTTCCACCATCCTCTGCGTTGAGCTTCATAACAGCGTGACCTGTTGTACCAGAGCCTGCAAAGAAGTCGAGTATTATATCATTTGAATTTGTTCCAATTTGTAAGCACTTTTTTAGCAAGAACAATGGCTTTGGAAAGGGAAATCTTTCAGAAAGCCCGAGTTCACCAAGTTCAACGGTACCTTTTTCTGTGATCACATCCGTCTCCAGCCATATGGATTTTGCCTTATATGTTGTTTTACGGTATTTTTCGTAAATATTGAAAGTGCCATCTCGCTTTGCGCGCGCAACAACATTGCTGAATTGTGTATTGCTATTGATGTTTTCGGAAAGCAATTTGGTACTCCATCGCCAGCAGCTCTCGCCTCCGGTTGAATTAAAGGGATATACTTCTACACAATAATCAGTGGTATATGCAAGCGAAATGGGGCAAAAACCGTCTTTATCAACAATCGAAGGATTAACATAAATGGGATAAAACAAATTCGGACGGTTATGTTTTCCGAATTTTGGGTTGCGGTTTCTCAACTCTCGCACATTGTAGGCGCCGATTTTATCCAATAAATTGAGATCATTGTCGTCATCTGTTTTATCAATTTCATTAAATTCTGCCTCTGGCGAACGGGTGTAGATGAGCAGATATTCGTGAGTTTTTGCAATTTGCTTATAAGTTTGGCCCCTTTTGTTGGATTGGATAATAACTTGAGAGAAGAAGTTTTCCTCCTTAAATATCTCGTCACACAGCAGTTTCAAATCTGATTGCTCATTATCATCGATCGATATGAATAAAATGCCATCATCGCGCAACAAATTGCGAGCAATCCTCAACCGTTCTCGCATAAAGGAGAGCCACTTGCTATGCCTAAATGTATCAGTCAAATCCACTCGCGTATCATCATAAGCAAAATCTTTATTTGCTGTGTTATACGGCGGATCTATGTAAATCATTTTGATCTTACCACGATGCGTCTTTTCCAACAGTTTCAGTGCGGCAAGGTTATCCCCTTCAAGCAAGAAATTCATCTGCCCACCGTGGTCGATGAACAAATCCACCTCTTCGGTCAGCACCGGCGTATGGGTATCCAACACCTCATCGATTTCCTCCCGATGCTCCTCGAATACGAGACCGTACTTTTTCCCGTTCACATCTTTTTCGAGTTCGGACAGGTAGGAGAGCAGGTTGCCCGTATTCTCATCCTGCGGTGCTGCGGCGATAAAGGCACGAATCTGCTTGATTTTGTCCAGCAGATCGTCCCGCTTCTTTTTCGAAATATTGGTGCTCATCTTGCATCCTCCAATATGGTTTTATTCATAAGTTCATGCCCAAAGTGCCAATTTGGCACTTTGGAACCACCGTGCTGGCTCTTTGGGATTTCGCCAAAGTATCAATTTGATACTTTGGAAGCTGAAAGCTGATACTTTGGAATTCTCACTCCTCATCCAACTGCCACTTCGACCTTTTTACCGCTGAAGGCCACGCCGTATTTATAAATCGTCCTGACCCCGGCGGTCGTCAGCTCGGTTTCGTATTTCTTATCGTTGATCTGCTGTAAGGCCGTCTCGGACAGCTTTTTCAGCTTTTCGTCACTGCAATTTTTCTCCGCTTTCAGCTCAATCAGGATGCCCGGAAGACCCTTTTGCGTGGGCTTCAGCTGAATGTCATAGCGCCCGTCGCCGGATTCCCGGTTGGAGGTCACGAAAGCGCCGCCCAGCAGGGCGCACAGGCCCAGCATAAAGCCGTGGTAGAAATTCTCCCCGGCAGTATCGAAGTAACTGACCGACTGGGTCAGCAGCGTCTGTATCTGCGCTTTCAGCCGTGCGTTATCGCCGGAGAAGATGGCCTCCTGAACGGAAATCGCCGTGGACGGCGGGATCAGATTCTCCAGCCGCTGCAAGATCTCCTTGTTATACACCAGAGAAATCTCCCGGTTGGGCAGGGAGACCTCGCACATAAAATCGCCGCTGAAGGAGGGCGTGGTTTTCAGTGCCTTCAGATAGCCGGTCACCAGCAAGAAGCTGTAAATGGTGGAGGGGTTGCTTTTGATCTGCGGATAGATCACGCCGGTGTCGATGAAGGTGGTGAAGGTCTCGCCGTTGACCAGGGAGGTCAGACGGTTATAAATCTCCTCGTCCGCCTGGGCAAGCACTTCCCCGATAATATCGTTGCTGCCGGTGGAGACCCAGAAGGGCCTCGGCTCGCACTCGTTGCTGAAGTAGTTGACCACCGACCACGGGTTGAAAATCTCCGTCTTGCCGAAGCGGTAGCCGTCGTACCATTGGCAAATCTCGTCGTACTTATCGGCAGCGCCGTAGTATTCCGCCATCTCCATCACCTCGTCGGCGGTGAAGCCGAAGTAGGCGCTGTATTTGTTGTCCAGCACGGAGTTGATGGACAGGTTGTTCATCCCGCTGAAGATGCTCTCCTTGGCCACCCGCAGAATGCCGGTGAGGAAGCCGAAGGACAGGTGCTGATTATCCTTGAACCCGCCGGAAAACAGGTTCCGCATAAACCGGATGACCTTGTCGTAATAGTCCTTCTGATAGCCCTGCTGGATGGGGGTGTCGTACTCATCGATGATGATAATGGGCGCAACGGCATAGTGCTTGTGCAGCATAGCGGACAGGTCCAGCAGTGCCGAAGCCAGCTCTACCTCGCTGACCTTGCCGTCTGCCAGCTTTTCATAGGTCTTTTTGCTGTACTCGTCGCACTTATCGCTGGCCAGCAGCTCCTTGTGCCGCCGGGTCTCCTTTGCGAAAATATCCCGGATGGCCGCAAAGGTCTCCTCCCAAGTGTCGAACTTCACATCCTTGAAGGTCAGGAAGATCACAGGGTACTTGCCCTGATAATCCCGGTACTTCTGGCCGCAGGCCCAGATCTTCTTATCCCGGAAGTAGTCGGAGGTATCCTTGTCGCTCTTTTCAAAATAAGTGCGCAGCATATCCATATTCAGCGTCTTGCCGAAACGCCGGGGGCGGGTAAACAGCGTCACCATCGGACGCTCGTCGATGAAATCCTTGATCATCATCGTCTTGTCGATGTAGTAGTATTCCGACGATGCAAGGCAGTAGTTGGACACGCCGATGGGCAGGGGCAGCTTCGGCGCGCGCTCCGTCTTGCGGAAAGCGCCCGTCTTGAGCCGCTGATCCGCCGGCTTCTGCGTATCAGCGGGGATCAGCCAACGATTGCCCTGCTTTTTCGCACCGGCGATTCTCCCATTCTTGCAGAGCGTCGCAACTCTCCGCTCCGTTATATTCCAGCGCACTGCTGCCTCTCTTACCGAGATCATTTCAGCCATAGGGGATACCTCCACGCATAAAATCACAAGTACATTATACCCGGATAAAAGAACAATGTCAACAAAGTTCGGAACAATGTCGTTGTAAATCAGCATTGTTCTTTTGCGTTTGTTCGTTATATGTTTGAAAATCTCCCGGCAGGTCTGCAATGCAAAATGCACCCGCCCTTCGGTTACAGTCTACCAAAACCGAAAGGCAGGTGCGAGTGTGCGAATTTCTGCATCGCAGGATCAGCGCAGTATTATAGCGGGCTATAGGTTTTAGGCCAAAATACGACGCACCTGTATTTAAGCCTAAACGGGCGGTGATTTTGCGCGACTGCAACAGCCTTTCACCTTGTCTCTACAAAAATACAACGAACTATTGCTGTGCAGATACACTTTTTACAACGAACTTTGCAAATACCCCCGGATCGTGTAGTGTTCATGAAAAGTAGACACGAAAAATATTTATTTTTGATTTACTTTTTCAAAAGTGGACACGGACAATAATTTTTGCCGAAATCCTTTTTCAAAAGCGGACACTATGATTCAATGCCTTGTAAGATCCTTTTTTGCAAGGGATATGATGCTTAAACGAAAAAAGGACGAGCCATCCAATAATGGATACCTTTGATGTTTCGTGCCAAGGCTCGGTGCCGCAGGCGCTGGAGGCTTTCTTCGAGTCTATGAGTTTTGAAGATGCCATCCGTAACGCTATTTCCATTGGCGGTGACAGTGATACGTTCGCAGCAATCACAGGCGGAATCGCTGAGGCATATTACGGTATTCCGGCTGATATTCGTGCCTCTGCTCTGACTTTTTTGGACACAAAGCAGCTTGAAATACTCAATCCTTTGAAGCCCAGTATGGGCTTGTTCTCGAAAAATGCTGAGCAGTGATAAGCACAACGCTACGGCGGAGGCTGTTCGTGTAACAGCGCAAGCAGAGTGCACTGGAAAGGTTGATGATTAACATGCCACCGCAAACGCTCTATATGAGCATTAAGCCGATTGCTGTGCGTCGGTCTGTCGGAAAAAAGTGTTGTACTCACTTGACCTTCCGCCTCACCATTAATGAGGAGTTTGGGCTCCGGAGTACCTATGAAATAGTTCGAGAAAAAATACAGACATCACCCCTATAATCTTTCTTTTCCCATTATTCTGTTTTTAGGGCTTGATTTAACGCAGAAAATACTGTACACTATGCTCAGGTGAAGTCTCAAAAAACAGAAAATGGAGGATATTATGAAAAAGCTACGCTCAATTCTTATTCTTGTGCTTGCGGCGGCTATGCTGCTCTGCCTCACGGGCTGCGGCGCAAAAAATGAGCTTCTCGGCAAATGGGAGGCACAGATCGCGATCGGTCCTTTCTTCGCAGAGCTCATCGACGAGGTGGATGACATTGCCTACGAGCTCGACATTTCCGCCGACAATCTCCCCAGACCCGGTGAGTTTATGCAGAGCATTGTCATGCCATATTATCTTGACATCAACTCCGACGGAACTTATAAGCTTTATACCGATACCAGCACCTTTGTCGGCGACATGAAAGCGGCGATGGCAGATTGGATAGTCGCGCTTTACAGTCAGATTCTCGTTGAGTTAGATATTGACGGCAGCGAGTACGGCGACAATGACCTTGCGATAGTTGAGGCTGTCTATGAGATATCCGTGGAGGAAATGGTCGAGGAGATGTTTGAGGATGTACTCAGCGACGAGGACTTCTACTCCGAGGGCAAGTGCAAGGTCGGCGACGGCAAGCTCTGGCTCTCCGCCGGACTTGACTACCTGCCCGATGAGACCATGTACTACACCTATACGCTCAATAACGGCAATCTCACTCTCTATGATAACCTCGGCATCGACGAGGGCATGGAGTGGATGTACCCCATGAGCTTTAAGAGCATCGGCTGAGCTTACCATCGCTTGGCAAGGGCAGACGATGGTATATTTGATTAACTGAAAAGAGCTTCCCAAGCCGGGAAGCTCTTTTTATAATTACTTAAAATCATAAAAAATTGTTCTACACGGAGATTCTGCACCGGTGGAAAAATACACTTTACAACGAAAAAGTATGTGGTAGAATTTAAAATAGAGAACCGAATATGGAGGGGCTTTTATGGCGATTCTGAACTTTTCCGATGTGTTAAAAAATGTGGGGCTTGACGCGAAAGATGTCAAGCTGATTCGCCATGCATTATCTGACGAGCGTTTCAGAGAATGTTATAAAGCCGGTATGGCGCATGAATACACACAGCACCAAAAAGACGGGTTCAGCAAAGGATATTCCCACTGGATCACATTCATCAGCGATGGCGGTACATATGCGAGACTGCACTCTTGTTATCGTGTCAATGGTTCTGTGCCGGATACACCGGATGTATGCCCTACTGGATTGCCTGACTGTGAAGCCATGGAATACCGTGGCGAAATGGCGTTTTTTGATTTGCAATATGTGGATTTGCTGAAAGAGTACGAGGGAAAGCTGGTGATTGACTGGGGCGGGTCAGCTCGAATGTGGCATCAAAAAGCCACCACTGAAAAACCCATCGTGGCAATTGAGTCAAAGAACCAAAAGCCTTTTGTAGGATTCGAAAACCTTATTCTATCCTTTGATGAACTAAAAGAAGTCGTCGAAAACGATACGGACTATGAGCTGTGGCAGGCGGCCATGGCTGCGGTCAATGCGGTCTATCTGATTGTGGACACCAAGACGGGGAACAGATATGTTGGCTCGACCTATGGCTATGACGGCCTGCTGGGGCGTTGGTCTGTCTACGTCGCTACGGGTGGTCATGGAAACAATAAGGGAATGGTCGGTCACTTGAAGTCTGTAAATCATAGTTGCCACGATTTGCAGTTTTCAGTGTTGCAGGTCTTGTCCAAGGCACTTCCAGACAATCAAATCATTGATGCAGAGACCCTCTGGAAGAAAAAGCTGCTGACCTATGAACCATTCGGAATGAATCAGAACTAATCTTCCTTGCAGCATCCTCTGGATAATACATAGCGCTCACTTTCCTTTGATAAAGCGACTGTTCTGCCCACTTTTCAAGTAGGGCGGAAAATCCCCATCGAGCACCCTCCGAAAGATGTGTGACGGCAAAAAATCAGCCATAATCAACCTTTAAAACGGCAAAAGTAAAGGGGTATGTGTCTTAACGTCACATACTCCTTTTTGTCAGCACCCCTTGTCCGGCAACTGCCATATTATTTGTTTCCTGAAACCTGTTTTATGGACAGCTTCCCACCGGGAGCTCTTTTTATAATTACTTAAAAATCACAAAAATTGTTCTGAGCTCTTGACAAAAAGCGCGCTTGTGATAATATATCCCTGTTAATATTATTTGGCTGTGACGAAAAGAGCCGGAGCAGGACAGCGCAGAGAGAGGCCGGGCGGTGTAAGGTCTTATGTCCGATGTCGGCGGCCGTTTCCGAGCCTCTCCGGGATGACCGGGGCGTATGCCTGCGTTAAGGGCGCAGGAGATGTCGCAATGCGGCAAATCAGGGTGGTACCGCGAATGACTTTCGCCCCTGTATGGGGTGAGGGTCTATTTTTTTCGGTCACAGTATTATGGAGGTCAATATGAACTGTCTGCGCTGCAACACCGCGATGGAATACCTCGGCAGCGAGGAGCTCCAGCTTGGACGCTACGGCTTTTTCCTCGGACACCTGAGCAATCTTCTCTCCGGCTCCATGGAGGTCAAAATATACTCCTGCCCAAGCTGCGGCAAGCTTGAGTTTTTTAACGCCGAGCAAGACCGTGAGGAGAGCCTTAGTGAACGCATAAAAAAGAATTTGGAGGACAACTAACCAATGGAAAAGTACGGACTTAATCAACTCAGAGAAATGTTTCTCAGCTTCTTTGAAACCAAGGGGCATCTTCGTCTGCCGAGCTTCTCGCTCATCCCGCAGAACGATGCAAGCCTTCTTCTTATAAATTCCGGCATGGCTCCCATGAAGCCCTTCTTCAAGGGCGAGCAGGAGCCGCCGCGCCGCCGTGTCTGCACCTGCCAGAAGTGCATCCGCACCGGCGACATTGAGAACATCGGCAAGACCGCGCGTCACGGCACTTATTTTGAGATGCTGGGCAACTTCTCCTTCGGCGACTACTTCAAGCACGAGGCGATCGCATGGAGCTGGGAATTTCTGACCTCTCCCGAGTGGGTGGGCATTGACCCCGATAAGCTCTACCCCTCCATCTATGTCGATGACGATGAGGCCTTTGAGATTTGGAACAAGGAGATAGGCATCCCCGCCGAGCGCATTTTCCGCTTTGGCAAGGCGGATAACTTCTGGGAGCACGGCGCGGGTCCCTGCGGTCCCTGCTCCGAGATATACTACGACCGCGGCCCCGAGTACGGCTGCGGCAAGCCCGACTGCACCGTCGGCTGCGACTGCGACCGCTATATGGAGGTCTGGAACAACGTATTCTCGCAGTTTGATAACGACGGCGAGGGTCATTACAGCGACCTTGCGCAGAAGAATATCGACACCGGCATGGGTCTTGAGCGTCTTGCCGTCGTGTGCCAGGGCGTTGACTCCCTCTTTGACGTTGATACCGTAATGAACATCACCCATAAGGTCAGCGAGCTTACGGGCGCGTACTACGGCAAGAGCCACAAGATGGACGTTTCTCTGCGCGTCATCACCGACCATATCCGCTCCGCGACCTTTATGATCTGCGACGGCGTGCAGCCCTCCAACGAGGGACGCGGCTATGTGCTGCGCCGTCTGCTGCGCCGCGCCGCGCGTCACGGCAAGCTCCTCGGCGTAAACGAGCCATTCCTCTACAAGGTCATTGATACCGTTATTCACGAAAACGAGTGCCAGTACCCCGAGCTGCGCGAGAAGCAGGACTTCATCACCCGCGTCGTCAAGACCGAGGAGGAGAACTTTGCCAGAACCATCGACTCCGGCATGAAGATATTCGCAGAGCTTCTTGCCGAGCACAAGGCAAAGGGCGAGAGCGTTTTCTCCGGCGCCGATGCCTTCAAGCTCTATGATACCTATGGCTTCCCCATCGACCTGACCATCGAGATGTGCGCCGACGAGGACATGAGCGTCGATGAAAAGTCCTTCCATCAGCTTATGGAGGAGCAGCGTGTCCGCGCAAGAAAGGCGCGCGAGGCGCTGGGCGACCTCGGCTGGGCAGGCGTTGAGTTCGGCAAGAGCATCCCCGACACCGAGTTTGTCGGCTATAACAGAGTCGAGACCGAGGCAAAGATACTCGCCATAGTCGCAGACGGCGAGTCCCGCGACGAGATAAGCGGCGGAGATGCGATAATCGTCCTTGATAAGACCACGATGTACGCCGAAATGGGCGGTCAGGTCGCCGACCACGGCATTATCCGCGCAGACGGCGCGGAGTTTATGGTCAATAACGTCCTGAAGAATAAGGGCGGCAAGTTCATGCACTACGGCAAGCTCGAAAGCGGCACGCTCTCCATCGGTCAGAGCGTCACTCTGCGCTACTGCGAGAAGCGCCGCGCCGCCGTCAGCCGCGCCCACAGCGCAACGCACCTGCTGCAGCGTGCCCTGCGTGATGTACTGGGTGAGCACGTTCATCAGGCAGGCTCCCTTGTTGAGAGCGATTTCCTGCGCTTTGACTTCACTCATTTCTCTGCGGTTACTCCCGAACAGCTTCGTCAGGTCGAGGACATGGTAAATGAGGCGGTTCTGGCAGGCTATGACATTGATGTGCGCGAGATGTCCATAGACGAGGCGCGCAAGACCGGCGCGACCGCACTCTTCGGCGAGAAGTACGGCGATACGGTCCGTGTTGTCGATATGGGCGGCTATAGCGTGGAGCTTTGCGGCGGTACGCATCTGAGCAACACCGCAAAGGTCGGCGCCTTCCACATCAGCTCCGAGGGCTCCGTTGCCTCCGGTGTGCGCCGTATCGAGGCCACGACCGGTCTTGAGACCATGAAGCAGCTCCACGGCAGCCTTGACGCTCTCGCGGCAGTCGCGGCGCTCTTTAAGGCAAGCCCTGCGGAGACTCTGCAAAAGGCGGAGCAGCAGCTTGCAGAGATCAAGGAGGCAAAGCGCGTCATTGAGCAGTATAAGGCAAAGGAATCTGCGGGCGGCGCTGACAGTATGCTCAAGAGCGCCTGCGATATCGGCGGTCTGCACCTCGTCACCGCAAAGCTTCCCGAGGGCGATGCAAACTCCCTGCGTCAGCTTGGCGACGTGCTGCGCGACAAGGACAGCGCGGTCATCGCGGTCATGTCCGTCGTAAACGGCGACAAGATAACTCTCCAGTGCGTCTGCGGCAAGGATGCAGTCACAAAGGGCGTAAGAGCGGGCGATATCATCAAGACCATTGCCCCGATAATCTCCGGCAAGGGCGGCGGCCGTCCCGACTCCGCAATGGGCGGCGGCAGCGATGTGACTAAGCTTGACGAGGCGCTCGGCGCGGTCAAGGGCTTTGTCGAGAGCAAAATATAATAATATTATAATAAAATAATCAAAAAAGGAGCGACTACGATGAGCGATAAGGATTGCCTGTTCTGCCGTATTATATCCGGCGAAATTCCCAGCGCGAAGGTCTATGAGGACGAATATGTTTTCGCCTTCCGGGATATCAACCCCCAGACTCCCGTGCATATTCTTGTTGTGCCCAAGGAGCATATCCCATGTGCCAATGCTATTGACGGGGCAAATTCCGCCTGCGTTGCCAAGTGCTTTGAGGCTATCGCAAAAATCGCCAAGGCCGAGGGGCTTGAGAGCGGCTACCGCGTCGTGAATAACTGCGGCGAGGATGGCGGTCAGACCGTCATGCACCTGCACTTCCACATTCTCGGCGGCGTAAAGCTGTCGGAAAAGATAGTCTGAGCTTCTAAATCGTTCCGCGCGGAAAAATAAAATTCCGCGCGGATTTTTTAAGGTTTGTGATATTATGCGTAGGCTGGCCATTGCCGCCGGCGGCTTTTCCGCCGCCGTATTTCTGGCTAATTATATAATACCGCTCAGGCTCCTGCCCTTGCTTGCGCTTCTTTGCGCGGCTGCGGCGCTGGGGCTTGCTTTCGTGCGCAAAAATCGGCTCAAGCGCCTTGTCATTGGCTTTGCGGCTCTCGCTGTCGGATTTTTGTATTTCGGCGGCGCGTATCTAATCTGCGCAGCCCCCGCGAAGGAGCTCGACGGCGTGGACGCAGAGCTTGAGGCCACCGTGCTTACATATCCGGTAGATTACGGAGAGTATAGCAGATACGAGCTGCGGATAAGTCTCCCCGAGGGCGGCAGCTCACGCGCCGTGGTCTATGACCGCAGCGGCGCGGAGACGGAGAAAATGGCTCCGGGCTGGCATCTGAGACTGTCGGCGAACTGCCGCGCAGCGGATACGCGCTACGGTAAGGACTATGATTATTATAATTCAAACGGCATTTTCCTTGTACTCAGCGTGAAGGAGCCGCCGGAGATTCTTTCGGCGCGGTGCTCTCTGCTTCTCTCGTTCGGTCAGGATATCAGCCGCGCCGTCTGCGGCGTGATAGAGCGTATCTTCCCGCAGGACGCAGCGCCCTTTATGAAATCGCTCCTTATCGGCAGCAGAACCGAGCTATACGGCGATTACGGAACGTACATGGCGATGGGGCGCGCCGGGATAACGCATATCGTTGCCATCTCGGGAATGCACGTCGCATTTTTAATTAGCCTTGTGCAGTTGATTTTAGGTCTCTCGCGGCGAAGCTCAGTCTGCTGCATTGCGGCGGTCTGGGTCTTTGTCCTTGCCTCCGGTGCAAGTCCCTCGGCGCTTCGTGCCGGTGTGATGCAGTCGCTTTTGCTCATAGCGCCGCTATTCGGCAGAGAAAACGACGCGCCGACCTCGCTTTTGGCGGCGCTTGCGCTGCTTCTCTGCGTAAATCCCTATGCCGCTGCAAGCGTGAGTCTACAGCTGTCCTTCGGCGCGGTCGCGGGGCTTATGCTCTTTTCACGCGGCATATCCGATTGCTTCACGTCTTGGCTTCCGAATAATATTATCGGCAGAGTCTTGCGCTGGCCGCTCGAGATTGCCGCAAGCTCGCTTGCCGTCATGGTGTTTACCGTTCCGCTTTCGGCGCTGCACTTCGGCTATGTCGCCATTCTATCGCCTCTTGCAAATATACTCTGCCTCTGGGCGGTCTCGCTGTGCTTCTGTCTCGGCTATGCCGCCTGCTTTATCGGGCTTATATTTGCGCCGTTCGGCAGGCTTTTGGCGTGGGGAGTCTCATTCCTCGCCCGATATATTATCCGCACCGCCTGCTTTGTCTCGGACTTTTCCTTTGCGGCACTATATATAAACGACTGGCTGAACCTGCTGTGGCTCGTGCTCATATATCTGCTTTTCATCATTGCCGCGCTCTCCCGCCTGCCGCGCTGGGCAAAGCTGTCTATGCCGGCGGCGCTGAGCGTGATTAGCCTTGTGCTGCTCTTGAGGGCAAACGCAATAGGCGCCGTGCGCGGAGCAGGTACTATAACGGTGCTCGATGTCGGACAGGGACAGTGCATCAGTATCATCTCCGGCGACAGCACCGTGCTCATCGACTGCGGCGGCATATATAGCCTCGATAACGCGGGCGAGACTGCCGGGAGCTATTTATTGACGCACCGGCGGACGAAAATCGACACGCTGCTCGTCACGCATCTGCACGCCGACCATGCAAACGGCATAGCGCGTCTCATGGAGCTTGTGGACGTGGGGGAGATAATCATTCCGGACGGCGTCCCCGATGATGACGATATGCTCTCCGAAATTGCCTCAGCCGCCGAAAAGCACTCCGTCACGCTACGCCGTATTACGCAGGACGAGTGCCTCAGCGTCGGTAATATCGCGCTTGCGCTCTACGCCCCGCCGGCAGACGGCGGTACGAATGAGCGCTGCATGATAATACGCGCCACGATAGGAGAATACGATATGCTCGTTACGGGCGACTCGCCGAAGAGCATGGAGCTTTGCTTTGCCGAGGAAAACGACATTGACGGCACGGAGCTTTTGATAGTCGGGCATCACGGCTCAAAATACTCAAGCTGCTACGAGTTTTTGAGCGCCATCGACGCGGACACGGCGATAATCAGCGTCGGCTATAATAATTACGGTCACCCGACGAACGAAACCCTTGAACGTCTGGCGGCTTGCGGTTATAATATATACAGAACTGATTTGAACGGAAACGTAGAAATACGGCTTCCTGCGGGGTAAATATGGCGAAAAAGAACGCAAAAGAAGAAAAACTGAATTACTCGGCGGAAATTCGCCGTCTGCGCGAGGAGGGGGCGCGCCCTCTGTATCTGCTATGGGGACCCGAGGATTATCTGCGTGAGCAGTATCTCGTGCAGCTCAGAAAGAAATGTCTGCCCGAGGGGGAGGACAGCTTCAGCTATAAGCGCATGAACGGACCGGAGCTTGATATGCACGCATTGCGCATGGCGGTGGACGCGCTGCCCTTTATGACCGAGCGCAGCTTTGTGGAGCTTCGCGGCGTGGATATAAACTCCTGCAAGCAGCCCGAGGAGATGCTGTCTATTCTCAAGGACATCCCGGATTACTGCACCGTCGCCATAGTGCTTGATGCGCAGTATGAGCCGGACGGCAGGCTCAAGCTCATTAAGGGTCTTCGTCAGTGCGCCGTGGAGCTTAAATTTACGGCGCAGTCTCAGGGGATGCTCATAGACTGGATGATACGCCGCTTCTCCGCCGCGGGAAAGAGCGTGGAGCTTGAGGCGGCGCAGCGGCTTATATTCATAAGCGGCGATCTTATGAGCCGTCTTATACCCGAGATAGAAAAGGTCGCGGCATACGCCAAGGGCGAGCGCGTGATGCTGGCGGACGTTGAGGCGGTTGCAAATCATATTCCCGAGGCAGTTGTCTTTGACATGACGGATTATATCGCGCAGAAAAAGTATAATACCGCCATGTCCGTGCTTTCGGAGCTCATGGCGGATAAAAATAATGCCCCCATTGCGATAAATGCAATGATAGGGCAGCAGATGCGGAGACTGTACGCCGCAAAGCTTGCCTCGGCGCAGAAGGACGGGCTAAAAACGCTTATGGAGCTTTGCGCGATAAAATATGAGTTTATCGCAAAGAAGCTTATCTCGGCGGCGCGGGGCTTTACTCTGCCGCAGCTTACCCACGCGGTGGAGCTTTGCGCGGAGACGGATTATAATATGAAGGGCGGCAGTCCGCTTGAGCCGGAGGAGCTTTTGAAGGAGCTCGTGCTGCGTATCGCGGCAGGTGAGGAAAATGCATAGTGTGCGCGAGGTCATCGTCGTTGAGGGGCGCTACGATAAAAATGCGCTCAGTCAGGTCGTTGACGCGGTGATAGTTGAGACCTCGGGCTTCGGGATATTCAATAATGCCGAAAAGCAAAAGCTTTTGCGCGACATGGCGCAGGCGCGCGGACTTATCGTGATGACCGACCCCGACGGCGCGGGCTTTGTGATACGCAGCTTTATCAAGTCCTGCGTTGACCCTGCGCTTGTCAAGCATGCCTACGTTCCTGATATTTTCGGCCGCGAACGGCGAAAGAGGAAAAAATCCAAGGAGGGCAAGCTCGGCGTTGAGGGTATGCGCCCGGAGCTTTTGCTTGAGGCGCTGAGAAAATGCGGCGCAACGCTCGACGATATAGCTCCCGAGGCGCGTGAACGGCACATAAGTAAGGCCGATATGTTTGCAAAGGGACTGAGCGGCGGCGCTGACAGTGCAGCAAGGCGCGCAGAGCTTATAAAGCGGCTCGGCCTGCCGGAGCATATGAGCGCGCCCGCCCTGCTTGATTATCTCAACGCTACAATGAGCCGGGATGAGTTTATGTCGGCGGAGCTTTAAGTGAGCCTGTCCTCAACGCAGACCGAGACGATTACCGCAAGCAGCAAAATTGCCTGCGGAAGCTCGGAAAGCGCGATAGCCGCCGAAATGAGCGAGTCCTGATACGGCTCGCTTCCGGCTGCAAAGAGCAGCACCGACACGGCTAAAATGGCGCAGCTTAGCTTGATGGAATTTATAAATATGTACCACGCCGCAGGATGCATGGCAAGCATCCTGCGGATTATTTTCTTGATAGTCATAGTCTCACCCATGGCAATTTTAGCCCCGTAAGCGCCGACAATCAAGCTGTATATTCTGGAAAAGCGAGAGAGCTAAGCTTAAAGCTCAAAACAAACAGGCTGAAAATCGCCAGCGTATGTGTTTTTTCTCGCCTTGACGCTCACTTTTCTCGAAGAAAGCTGTATCTCAAGCGAGGAATATCTATATAACGCGAATAATCAAGCCCGAGGCAAGTGCCTCTGGCTTGATTATTACAGATTATAATTATTATAATTTCTAATCCTTTCTCAGAAAAGACCGACTATCTTGCCGTTTTCGTCAACGTCGATTTTCTCCGCGGCGGGGACCTTGGGCAGGCCCGGCATCGTCATTATATCACCCGTGAGGACGACCACGAAGCCCGCGCCGGCGCTGACCTTGACGTTTTTGACCGTCACGGTAAAATTCTCGGGAGCGCCGAGCTTTGCCGGGTCATCGGAGAAGCTGTACTGCGTCTTTGCAATGCAGACCGGGCAGGAGCCGAAGCCGAGCGCCTCAAGCTGCGCAAGCTGCTTTTCCGCTGCGGGCATAAAGCTCACCCCGTCGCCGCCGTATATTCTCGTGACAACGGCGTTTATCTTCTCCTTGAGGCTCATCTCATCGGAGTAAGAGAAGCTGAAATCGCCCTTCTCCTCCTCGCAGAGTCTCACGACCTCGCGGGCAAGCTCCTCGCCGCCCTTGCCGCCCTCCGCCCAAACGGTGGAGAGAACGGTATTGACTCCGAGCTCGCGGCATTTTCTGATAATAAAGTCTATCTCCTTATCCGTATCGGTCGGGAAGCGGTTGACGGCGACGACACAGGGGAGCTTATAGACATTCTTGATGTTCGACACGTGGCGCAGGAGGTTGGGTACGCCCTTTTCGAGCGCCGCAAGATCCTCGGTGCCAAGCTCCTTTTTATTCAGCCCGCCGTGCATCTTGAGCGCACGGACGGTTGCAACGACCACGACAGCATCCGGAGTAAGCCCCGCCATGCGGCACTTGATATCGAGGAACTTCTCCGCGCCGAGGTCTGCGCCGAAGCCCGCCTCGGTGACGGTATAGTCGCCGAGCTTGAGCGCCATTCGCGTAGCCATGACGCTGTTGCAGCCGTGGGCGATATTTGCAAAGGGACCGCCGTGGACAAAGGCCGGGGTGCCCTCAAGGGTCTGCACCAGATTGGGCTTGAGCGCATCCTTCAAGAGCGCGGTCATGGCGCCCTGCGCGTTGAGGTCGCCTGCGGTGACGGGCTTATCGTCATAGGTATAGCCGACGATTATTCTCGCAAGCCTCGCCTTGAGGTCGGTAATCGAGCTTGCAAGGCAGAGCACCGCCATTATCTCGGAGGCAACGGTGATATCGAAGCCGTCCTCACGCGGAGTGCCGTTTGCCTTGCCGCCGAGACCGTCCACGATGAAGCGGAGCTGGCGGTCATTCATGTCAACGCAGCGCTTCCATGTTATCCTGCGCACGTCGATGCCGAGGGAGTTCCCCTGCTGAATATGGTTATCGAGCATTGCGGCAAGCAGGTTATTTGCCGCGCCTATTGCGTGGAAGTCGCCGGTAAAGTGAAGGTTTATATCCTCCATGGGGACGACCTGCGCATAGCCGCCGCCTGCCGCGCCACCCTTAACGCCGAACACGGGGCCGAGAGAGGGCTCACGCAATGCAACTATGACATCCTTTCCGATGCGGCGAAGTCCGTCCGAAAGGCCTATTGTCGTCGTGGTCTTGCCCTCGCCCGCCGGGGTCGGGGTGATAGCGGTGACGAGGACGAGCTTTCCGTTGGGCTTATCGGTATCCTTCAACAGAGAAAGGTCTACCTTTGCCTTGTAATTACCGTACTGCTCAAGGTACTTTTCTTCAACATGGGCGCGCTTTGCTATCTGCATGATATGCTCGGGCTTGCAGGCCTGAGCTATCTCTATATCGGATAAGTATGCCACTTTTCTCTCTCCTTACCTGAAGTATTTTACTGCCGACTCAAACATCCGTATGTCGTAATTGCCGGGTACGTTCTTATAAAGTCCCTCGCCGATGCGCTCACTGTGACCCATCTTACCGAATACTCTGCCGTCGGGCGAGGTGATGCCCTCGATGGCAAAGGCAGAGTCGTTGGGGTTAAAGTGAATATCCGTGGTGGCCTTGCCCTCAAAGTCCACATACTGGGTCGCAATCTGTCCGTTGGCGGCAAGCTGCATGATAAGCTCTCTCTCGGCAAGGAAGCGTCCCTCGCCGTGGGATATGGGAACGTTGACGATATCGCCCACGTTCATAAGGCTGAGCCACGGGGACTTATTGGAGGCTATTCTCGTGCGGACTATGCGGGACTGGTGGCGGGAGATGGTGTTATAGGTCAGGGTCGGGCAGCTTGCGTCGGTATCCATAATTTTGCCGTAGGGCACAAGACCGAGCTTTATCAGTGCCTGGAAGCCGTTGCATATGCCGCAGATAAGACCGTCGCGCTTGTCCAGAAGCTCCGTGACGCTCTCTTTGATCTCGGGATTGCGGAAGAAGGCGGTGATAAACTTGCCGCTGCCGTCCGGTTCGTCGCCGCCGGAGAAGCCGCCGGGGATGAATATCATCTGCGAAGTGCTAAGCTCGGAGGCAAAGCGCTCTATGCTGCGGCTGATGCCGTCTGCGGAGAGGTTATTTATAACTATTATCTCCGGCTCCGCCCCGGCGTCGCGCACGGCCTTTGCGGAGTCAAACTCGCAGTTCGTGCCGGGGAAAACGGGGATGATAACGCGGGGTCTTGCGCACTTTATCGCGGGCGTGGTACGCGCCTTTGCGATGTAGGAGAAGGTCTCCGGCTCAATTCCGGTGTTTTCTATATTGCAGGAGAATACGCTCTCAAGCTTATCCTCGTATATGCCGAGAAGCCTTGCAAGCGGGAGCTTTTCCTCGCCATAGCCAATTTCGGCGCAGTCCGTCACATAGCCGATAACATCCTTGTCATCGTCCCAGTCGGACACCTCAAGGATAAACGCCGCATAGCTGTATCCGAAGATTTCCTGCACGGTAAGCTTATCGGAATAGGCAAAGCCGAGGGAATTACCGAAGCACATCTTCATGACCGCCTCCGCAACGCCGCCCATGCCGGGGGTATAGCAGGAGACCGCCACGCCGCAGCTTATAAGCGCGCTGACCTTGTTCATAAGCTCGATGAGGGAGTCTGCCTTCGGAAGTCCGTTCTCGTCCTTTTCGGCGGCAAGAAGGATGACCTTATTGCCCGCCTTCTTAAACTCGGGAGAGACTATTCTGCCGACCTTGGAGGTGGTGACGGCGAAGGAGACGAGCGTGGGCGGCACGTCGATATCCTCAAAGGAGCCGCTCATGGAGTCCTTGCCGCCGATGGAGCCTATGCCCAGCTCCATCTGAGCCTTGAATGCGCCGAGCAGAGCGCAGAGCGGCTGACTCCAGCGCTTGCCGTCCTTTCCGGGGTGCTTGAAATATTCCTGGAAGCTGAGATATACGTCCTTAAACTCCGCGCCGCTTGCTATAAGCTTGCATACCGACTCCACAACGGCAAGATATGCGCCGTGGTAGGGGCTCTTTTCCGAAATAAAGGGATTGTAGCCGAAGGACATGAGGGAGCAGTCATCCGTGTGTTTTTTCTCAACGGATATCTTCTGAACCATGGCCTGAATGGGCGTGAGCTGGTTTTTGCCGCCGAAGGGCATAAGGACGGTTCCCGCGCCTATGGTGGAGTCAAAGCGCTCGGAAAGACCGCGCTTGGAGCATATATTCAGGTCGTCTGCAAGTCTTTCATAATTCTCGCGGAAGTCTCCCCCGACGCTGCGCTCATAGCACTCGGGGCGCTCGGTCTCGATGGAGATATGCTTGTCCGCGCCGTTGGAGTTCAGGAAATCGCGGCTTATATCCACGATGGTCTTGCCGTTCCAGTGCATGACAAGACGCGGAGACTCGGTGACGACGGCGACGGGAGTTGCGTTGAGATTTTCCTTCTCCGCAAGGGCAAGGAAGTCCTTCACGCGCCCCGCCTCGACGACGACGGCCATTCTCTCCTGGCTTTCGCTGATGGCAAGCTCCGTGCCGTCAAGTCCCTCGTACTTCTTGGGAACGGCGTTCAGGTCTATATCCAGACCGTCCGCAAGCTCACCGATGGCGACGGACACGCCGCCCGCGCCGAAGTCGTTGCAGCGCTTTATCATCCTACAGGCCTCGCTGCTGCGGAAGAGTCTCTGGAGCTTTCTCTCCTCCGGGGCGTTGCCCTTCTGAACCTCCGCGCCGCAGGTCTCAAGCGATGCGACGGTATGGGACTTGGAGGAGCCGGTAGCACCGCCGCAGCCATCGCGTCCGGTAGCGCCGCCGAGCAGAATGACCACGTCGCCGGGGGCGGGAACCTCGCGGCGGACGTTCTCCGCCGGTGCAGCGGCTATGACGGCGCCTATCTCCATGCGCTTTGCCGCGTAGCCGGGATGATATATCTCATCGACTATGCCGGTCGCAAGACCTATCTGGTTGCCATAGGAGGAATAGCCCGCGGCGGCAGTCGTGACGATTTTTCTCTGCGGGAGCTTGCCGTGTATAGTCTCGCTCAGGGGCTTGAGAGGGTCGGCAGCGCCGGTGACGCGCATTGCGCCATAGACATAGGATCTGCCGGAGAGCGGGTCGCGTATCGCGCCGCCTATGCAGGTGGCTGCGCCGCCGAAGGGCTCTATCTCGGTGGGGTGGTTGTGCGTCTCGTTCTTAAACAGCAGTAGCCAAGGCTCGGAAACGCCGTCCACATCAATATTTATCTTGACGGTGCAGGCGTTTATCTCCTCGCTCTCGTCAAGCTTATCGAGCTTACTCTGCTTTTTGAGGCTCTTGACCGCGATGGTGGCAAGATCCATAAGGCACATGGGCTTTGTTCTGCCAAGCTCTGCGCGCAGAGACTTATACTCCTCAAAGGTCTTTTGCAGCAGCTCGTCCTCAAAGCTTGCATCGTCAATGACGGTGAGGAAGGTGGTGTGGCGGCAGTGATCCGACCAGTAGGTGTCTATCATTTTTATCTCGGTTATGGTCGGCTCGCGCTTTTCGCCTCTGAAATAGCTCTGGCAGAAGGATATATCGTCTATATCCATTGCAAGACCGTATTCCTTAATGAAATCCAAAAGTCCCTCGCGGCTGAGCGAGCAAAAGCCCTCAAGGGTCTTTACCGTTGTGGGTATCTCATAGTTTACTCTGAGAGTCTCGGGGAGCGCAAAGCTTGCCTCCCTCGCCTCAACGGGGTTTATAACATATTTCTTTATGGTATCTACGTCGCTGTCGCTGAGCTTGCCGTAGAGCATATAGACCTTGGCGGTTCTGATGACGGGACGCTCCGACTTTGAGATTATCTGTATGCACTGGGCGGCGGAGTCCGCGCGCTGGTCAAACTGACCGGGCAGGTACTCGACGGCAAAGCATACCGCGCCGCTCATATCTATCTCATGCGAGACGATATCAAGCTGCGGCTCGGAGAAAACGGTCTTCTCCGCGTAGGAAAACAGCTCCTCGGAGATGTTTTCCGCGTCATAGCGGTTGATTATACGGACATTTTCAAGCGAGGCTATGCCTATAAGCTCCTTCGCCTCGGAGAGCAGAGCCTTTGCCTCATGGGCAAGCTCGGGCTTTTTCTCTACAAATACTCTGTAAACCATCTCAGACCTCCGCACATTCTAAGGCTTTTTTGCCTATGTCATGCCTGTAATAAGCGTTTTCAAAGGATATTCTGCCGAGCTTTTCGTATGAGCAGCTTACCGCCTCAGCGAGCGTATCGCAGACGGAGGTGACGCCCAGCACACGGCCGCCGGAGCTGAGAAGTCTTCCGTTCTCCTCCCTTGCGCCCGCAACATAGACGGAGCTCATTATATCCTCGGGTATGCTTATCTCATAGCCCTTCTTATAGGACACGGGATAGCCCGCCGAGGCCATGATGACGCAGCAGGCGCTGCCCTTTTTGAGCTTTACCTCGGTTTCGGCAAGTCTCCCCTCCGTGACGGATCTCATCACGGTCAAAAGGTCGCTTTCCAGAAGCGGCAGAACGACCTGCGTCTCCGGGTCGCCGAAGCGGCAGTTATACTCGATGACCTTCGGGCCGTTTTTCGTGAGCATAAGACCGAAGTAGAGGCAGCCCTTGAAGCTTCTCCCCTCCGCGTTCATCGCTCTTACCGTGGGCATGAATATCTTCTCCATGCACTCTGCCGCTATCTCCTCGGTATAATAGGGATTGGGCGCAACGGTGCCCATGCCGCCGGTATTGAGTCCCTCGTCATTGTCGCCTGCGCGCTTATGATCCATAGAGGACACCATGGGCTTTACGCACTCGCCGTCCGTAAACGCAAGGACGGACACCTCGGGACCCTCCATAAACTCCTCAATGACTATGCTGTCTCCGCTCTTGCCGAACTTCTTGTCCTGCATCGCCTCGATAACGGCATTTCTTGCCTCCTCGCGCGTGTAGGCGATAACAACGCCCTTGCCGAGCGCAAGCCCGTCCGCCTTGATGACTATGGGTATCTCGGCGCTTTCAAGGTATTTGAGTGCTGCCTCCGCGCTGTCAAACACCTCATAGGCCGCGGTGGGTATGCCGTATTTCTTCATAAGGTTTTTGGAAAAGACCTTGCTGCCCTCGATGATGGCGGCATTTGCACGCGGACCGAAGCAGGCTATGCCCGCCTCCTCAAGCTTATCCACGCAGCCGAGCACCAGAGGGTCGTCGGGTGCGACAACGGCGTAATCTATCTCGTGGCTCAGGGCAAACTCAACTATCTTATCCAGCTCACAGGGACCTATCGGGACACAGACGGCGTCGGCCGCGATGCCGCCGTTGCCGGGAAGCGCATAAACGGTCTCAACCTCGGGGTTTTCCTTTAGCTTTTTTATAATGGCGTGCTCTCTGCCGCCGGCGCCTACAACAAGCAGCTTCATTTTATCCTCCGTCAATGATGGAATAGTCTCATTCCGGTGAATGCCATTGCCATATCGTACTTATCGGCGCAGGCTATCACGAGGTCGTCACGGATGGAGCCGCCCGGCTCCGCGATGTACTTAACTCCGCTCTTCTTCGCTCTCTCTATATTGTCATAGAAGGGGAAGAATGCGTCGGAGCCGAGGGAAACGCCGTCGATTGCCGCAAGATAGGCCTTTGCCTCCGCCTCGGTAAGCGGCTCCGGCTGACGGCTAAAGTATTTCTGCCATATGCCGTCCGCGCAGACGTCCTCCTCGTTTTTATTTATATAGCCGTCTATGACATTGTCGCGGTCGGGTCTTGAAATAGTCGGCAGGAAGGGCAGGTCAAGAACCTTATCGCACTGGCGGAGGAACCATGTATCGGCCTTGCTGCCGGCAAGACGGGTGCAGTGAATTCTGGACTGCTGACCCGCGCCCACGCCGATGGCCTGCCCGTCATAGGCAAAGCATACGGAGTTGGACTGGGTGTACTTGAGGGTGATGAGGGAGATTATAAGATCTCTCACCGCCTCCTCGGGGATATTCTTATTTGCGGTAACGACGTTTGCAAGAAGCTCACGGTCTATCTTAAAGTTATTTCTTCCCTGCTCAAAGGTGATGCCGAATACCTGCTTGCGCTCCTGCGCGTCGGGGATATAGTCGGGGTCTATCCTGACAATATTATAATTGCCCTTGCGCTTGGACTTGAGTATCTCCAGTGCCTCAGGCTCATAGCCGGGGGCGATGATGCCGTCGGAGACCTCGCGCTTTATCATAAGAGCGGTGGTCACGTCGCAGACCTCGGAAAGCGCCACCCAGTCGCCGAAGGAGCACATTCTATCGGTGCCTCTTGCGCGGGCATAGGCGCAGGCAAGCGGAGACTCGTCCAGACCCTCGATATCGTCCACAAAGCAGGCTCTCTTGAGCTTTTCGGACAGCTTAATTCCGACGGCGGCGGAGGTGGGGCTGACGTGCTTGAAGGAGGCGACGGCGGGAAGCCCGAGAGCCTCCTTGAGCTCCTTGACGAGCTGCCATGAGTTAAAGGCGTCAAGGAAGTTTATATAGCCGGGTCTGCCGTTGAGTATCTCTATGGGCAGCTCGCTGCCGTCATGCATATATATCTTAGCGGGCTTCTGGTTGGGGTTGCAGCCGTATTTAAGCTCGAATTCTTTCATGGTTTTTCTCCTCACTTATTGAGATTTATAAGGCGGTTTTCCTCGGCCCCGGTCTCAAGCTCGGTATATCTCACATACAGCGAGATACGGTTATCATGGTCGAGCGCATCCCAGAGCGCGGAGCTGAACTCGTCAATATCATCGGGGATGGCCACGCGCTCCGGCTCGCCCTGGAAGGTGGGGAGCGGATTTCCGTCGCCTACATAGGTGTGGATAAAATGGCCGAGACCGGGAAGCGCGGTGTAGGAGAAGGTGTATCTGTTGCAGGCGCTGCCCTTTTCGTCGGCGCTCTTGAGAATACTCATCTCATATGAAAAGTCATTGTCCGCAAAGCTGAGTATTCCGCTTATTCTCGGGGTGAGGTTCGGGAAGTCCGGCTCAAAGGCGCGGCCTTCCAGAGACTCCTTAAAGCTCTTGCCCGCCTTCAGACCCTCATAAATCGTGTCGGTCTGGTCGCCGTTTGTGACGATGAGCTTGTTGTCAAGCCTTCTCTGCGCGGCGTATATGATGAGGCTCGGGTCCTCGACCTTGCTCGCGTCAAAGGGCTCGGTGTACAAAACGCCGTCCCGCTCGGCGAAAACGCGGTTGCGGCTGTTTGCGCTTCTGCCCATGATAAAATAGGCGGAGCAGGCATATTTGCCGTTTTCGGACTTGCCGATGACGATGCCGCGTCCCACATAGCTGTTGCCGCGGATAAGCTCGGCAATATTGTTTATCTTATAAATGCTCATGTTCATGCTTCCTCTCTCAATATATTCTGCGCGACAAGCTCCGCCGCTGCGGGGAGTATCTTCCACTCCGCAAGGCGCATAACTCGCTTTTGCAGGCTCTCGGGAGTTGAGCCTGAGGGTATGGTGACGGCCTTCTGGAGAATTATCTCGCCGCCGTCGGGTATCTCGTTTACATAATGTACGGTCGCGCCCGTGACCTTTACGCCCTTTTTGAGCGCCGCCTCGTGGACGCGCAGCCCGTAATAGCCCTCGCCGCAGAAGGACGGGATGAGCGAGGGGTGGATGTTGATTATCCTGCGGTCATACTTCTTTGTAAACTCGGCGGACAGTATGCACATAAAGCCCGCAAGAATGATGAGGTCAATATCGTGCTCACGGAGGAGGGCGGATATCGCGTCCTCCATCCCCTGCTGACCAAGCTCCTTTTTGCTCACGACGGCGCTTTTTATCCCGGCGCGCTCCGCTCTCTTGAGTGCGTATGCGTCGGCACGGCTGGAGATGACAAGCCTTATCCTGCCGCTTTTGATTATCTCGCCCTCGGCGTTAATGAGCGCCTGTAGATTTGTGCCGCCGCCGGAGACGAGAACCGCAATATTTATCTCTCTCTGCTTCACTGCTTCTCACCCACCTTAGCTAAAAGCGGAAGTACAAGGCTTCCCGCCGAATTTCCGAGTATGGCCGCTATCTCAAAGCTTATGATTTTTACGCTCACTATACCGGAGGCACCGAAGTAGAACATATCGGCGATGGAGTGCTCAAAGCCGCTGAGAATAAAGACCGGAATACAGTAGATTATTCCGAGCGGCGTGTTCTTTTCCCTGAATATCTGCACCGCAAGATACATCAAAACACCGCAGAAGGCTGCGCGCACAAGGGTGGAGATAAAGCTCTGCTCAAGCTTTGCCTCGCATATCGTATAGGCGCTGTCGCCGAGCTTTGGCATGGCATAGCGTATCAAAAGTCCGAGAAGCAGCGTCGTTATCAGGTTCCACGCAAGCCCCATACCGAGAGTCTTGAGGTTTTGCCTTGAGCTGTCCTCAAGCAGATAGCCTATCTTGCCGGTAAAGAGATAATATCCGAGATAGCATATGCACAGCAGCGCGACGGCGAAAAGCACCGCGCCGACATACCTGTTGTCGCAGGCGAGGAATACGCTTCCTCCTATTGCTATCAAAACACCGGCGGAGACGCCTCCGGTCAGCGTTTTCAGCATATTTTTATCCTCTCGTCGGCCTTCGTGACCTTGCCGATTATATAAGCGTCCTCGCCGTTTTCGCGCAGTATATCCAGCGCCTTATCGGTGTCCTCCGCCGCAACGACTATGCTCATGCCGACGCCCATATTGAAGGTATTGAACATATCGCGCTCCGTGATATTTCCGGTCTTTGCGATAAGCTCGAATATGGGCAGCACGCGGACGGCAGCCCTGTCGATGACGGCGCAGAAGCCCTCGGGGATGCTTCTGGGGATATTCTCGTAGAAGCCGCCGCCGGTGATATGGGATATGCCCTTGACCTTGACCTGCTCCAAAAGCGCAAGCACGGGCTTTACATATATTCTGGTCGGGGTAAGAAGGGTCTCGCCGAGGCTCCTGCCGCCAAGCTCCTCAAGGGGGGCGCTGAGCTCACAATTCTCAACGTCAAACACCTTGCGCACGAGGGAGAAGCCGTTGGAGTGTACGCCGCTGGAGGGGAGGGCGATTATCACGTCGCCTTCTCTCATGCTGCTGTTATCGACCATCTTATCTCTATCGACAATGCCGGTGCTGTAGCCCGCAAGGTCATATTCGTCCACGGGATAGAAGCCGGGCATTTCGGCAGTCTCGCCGCCGATGAGTGCAGCGCCCGCCTGAACGCAGCCCTCGCAGACGCCCTTGACGATATCGGCGATGCGCTCCGGCACGTTTTTGCCGCAGGCGATATAATCGAGGAAAAACAGGGGCTTTGCGCCGCAGCATATGATATCGTTTACGCACATTGCAACGCAGTCGATGCCGACGGTGTCATGCTTATTCATAAGGAAGGCAAGCTTTAGCTTTGTGCCGACGCCGTCTGTGCCGCTGACGAGAATGGGGCGGCTCATGCCGCCGATATCCAGCGCGAACAGTCCGCCGAAGCCGCCGATATCCGAGCAGACGCCGGGGGTCATGGTGGATGCTATATGTGTTTTCATAAGCTCAACCGCGCGGTAGCCCGCGGTTATATCAACGCCCGCCTCGGCGTAGGCTATAGATTTGGAATTTTCAATCATGCTTTAATCCTTTCCGCTCCAACAGTAGGTGCAAAGCTTACAGGGCGGCAGGCCTATGGCCTTTTCCAGTCCCTCTATAGTCTGAAATTCGATAGATGCAAGATGCAGCTTTTCGCACATCGTCTCGCGCATTTTCCTGCCGCGCTCGGTGCTGCTGTCGCTGTATTCATCGAGGTGCTTGAGCCCCTCCTCGCCCTCCAGCTCGACGACAATCTTCCTCGTAATAAGATCCATCTCGCCCGTCATGCGGGAGAAGTTAAGGAACTTGCAGCCGTACATTATCGGGGGGCAGGCGGAGCGCACATGCACCGCCTTCGCGCCGCTCTCATACAGGAAATCGACCGTCTCACGAAGCTGAGTTCCGCGCACTATGGAGTCGTCAATGAACATGAGCTCCTTGTCGTGGATAAGCTCGTTTATGGGTATCTGCTTCATCTTGGCTATGCGGTTTCTGTCCACCTGACTCGGCGGCATAAAGCTGCGCGGCCAGGTCGGAGTGTACTTGATGAAGGGGCGCGCAAAGGGCATTTTTGCCTTGTTCGCGTAGCCTATGGCGTGCGGCGTGCCGGAGTCGGGGACGCCGGCGACACAGTCCACATGGGGGAGCGTGCCGTTATTCATCTCGTTTTCCGCCATTATCTCGCCGTTACGGTAGCGCATGACCTCGACGTTTCTGCCCTCATAGGTAGAGGTCGGGAAGCCGTAATACGACCAGAGGAAGGAGCATATATGCATCTCCTCCCTGCCCTCGGCAAGCCTTGTCATGCCGTCGGCAGTAAGCTCCACTATCTCGGCGGGCTTGAGCTCATAATAGTTTTCATAGCCGAGCTTTTCGTAGGCGAAGTGCTCAAAGGAAACGCAGTAGCCGCTCTCTCCCCTGCCGATATGCACCGGCAGTCTGCCGAGCTTGTCACGCGCCGCTATAATGCTGCCGTGGTCGGTCATGATGAGAATAAGCGCCGTGCCGTCTATCATCTCCTGCGCGTAGCGTATGCCCTCGACGATGCTGGGCTTTCTGTTTATGAACGCAGCTACAAGCTCCGTCATATTTATGCCGCCGCCGGAAACCGCGTTGAGCTGACCGGAGCACTGCTCGACATAATACTTAACAAGCTCCTCGGAATTGTTTATGGCTCCGAGCACGGCTATGGCGTATCTCCCTATGCTCGAGCGCACGAGCAGCGGCTGCGGGTCGCTGTCGTTTATGGTGCCGAGAGCGGTCATGCCGCTCATGCGGTCCATAATATCCTCAAACTTGGTTCTGAAGGGGGCGTTGGCTATACTATGAATTTTGCGCTGAAGGCCGAGCTCCTCAGAGAAGGCGGAAAGACCCGCGCTCTTTGTGCCGAGGTGTGAATGGTAGTCCGTACCGAAAAACACATCCGACATTACATTTTCGTGACCTACAGCTCCGAAAAATCCACCCATTATTAAGGCTCCTTACTTATTTTGCGGCGAAAAACAGCTTGGAAAGGGTCATGGGGTCAACATACTCGCCGTCCTTGTAAACGCGCATATTGCCGGAGGCTATCTCGTCGATGAGCATGACGTTGCCCTCGCGGTCATAGCCGAACTCAAACTTGATGTCATAGAGGACGAGCCCCTTTGCGGCAAGGTCATCGGCGACTATCCGGGTTATCTTCTGGGTCATTGCCTTGACCTCATCGTACTGCTCCTCGGTCATAACGCCGAGAGCGGCCAGAGCGTCCTTAGTGACCAGAGGATCGCCCTTCTCGTCGTTTTTGAAGGTCATCTCAACGTATGCGGGCAGGTCGGAGCCGGCTTCTATGTACTCACCGTAGCGGCGGATAAAGCTGCCGACTGCCTTGTGGCGGCAAATAACCTCAAGCCCGTGACCGAACACCTTGCCCGGAACGACCTCCATCGTGGTATCGGCAAGATTTGCGCTCACAAAATGGGTCTTGATGCCGGCGGCGTTGACCTTCTCGAAGAAGTAAACGGACATACGGAGGTTTACATCGCCGACGCCCTCAATGGTGAGGCCGACGGAGTTCTCGCCGGGATCGAACACGCCGTCCTTGCCGGTGCAGTCGTCCTTGAACTTGAGAAGGTAGTTGCCGTTATCGAGAGAATAAACATCCTTGGTCTTTCCGGTGTAAACGAGTTTCATATTTCTGTCTCCTTAAATAGATTAGATTTTGAATAGTTGGATTTCGGGATTTAATAGATTAAAGCTTTGAGGCTATGTCTCTGTCCTTTGCGAGGGTCGCGGCGGTGTCTGCGGCGCGCTTATCCTTGAGCTTTTGAGAAAGCTCCGGGTCGCTCGTTGCAAGTATCTGGATAGAAAGCAGGGCGGCATTGACTCCTCCGTTGATTGCAACAGTGGCTACAGGTATGCCGGAGGGCATCTGGACTGTTGACAGAAGGGCATCAATGCCGTCAAGAGTATTAGATTTGCAGGGTATGCCAATAACGGGAAGGACGGTGTTTGCAGCTATGGAGCCGGCAAGAGCCGCTGCCATACCCGCAGCGCAGATAATTGCACCGAAGCCCTTCTCCTCTGCGGTCTGCGCAAACTGTGCAGCCTCAGCGGGGGTACGGTGTGCGGAGAAAATGTGCGCCTCGTAGGGCACTCCGAAGGTCTTGAGCGTATCGACAGCCTTCTGGACTATGGGCAGGTCGCTGTCGCTTCCCATGATAATTCCGACTTTTTTCATAAAGCTTCCTCCTTACAAAAGAAAAATGGGCGCAATTAGGACGTGATTTATCCTAATTGCGCCCAGACGGTCGGCATTTTATGCTCCTTTGCTCCCATGCAGTAGCCTGCTAAATCCGTCAGTCACAAAGGATGAAATTATATTATCATACGGGCGAATTACTGTCAACAGGCTGAAAATTCTTTGTACGCTAACACCATTTAGCTCACATCTTTTGTCGCAAAATAGGAAATAATGATGAAAAATCCGAACCCTATGCGGGATATAAATAATGCTCTCCCGGACTCTGAGCAAAAAATGCCGCGCACAGGTAATACCTGCATTGATACGCGCGCAGACTTGTGATATATTATTCTAAAATCCGCAGGACTCCGAGGAGATGCATAAAATGAATTTACGAAACGATGCCGACAGAATAATCAGCTCGGCTATCACGGCGGCACTTCCCGACAATGCCGTAAGACGCGCGCTCAATGAACTTGAGCTTGAGGGCCGCGTCCACATAGTCGCTATCGGTAAGGCTGCATGGCAGATGTGCAGCGCAGCATACGGTGTGCTCGGCAGCAAGATTGCAGACGGCTTTATTATAACTAAATACGGTCATTCCCAAGGCACGCTCGGCAACATAAAAATATACGAGGCGGGGCATCCCGTCCCGGATAAAAACGGCTATCTTGCGGCCGAAGCCGTCATACAGACCGCAGAGGGCTGGGGCATTGGTGATACCGTTCTGTTTCTTATCTCGGGCGGCGGCTCCGCGCTTTTTGAAAAGCCACTGATACCGGAGGCTGAGATGGCAGATATCACGGCCCAGCTTCTTTCAAGCGGGGCCGGCATCGTGGAGATGAATATTATAAGAAAGCGCCTTTCCTCCGTCAAGGGCGGCAAATTTGCAAGACTCTGCGCCCCCGCCATGATATACTCGGTCATACTCTCGGACGTTCTGGGCGACCCTGTGGACATGATAGCCTCCGGTCCCGCCTATCCGGACAGCTCATGCTGCGAAGATGCGATGAGTATCGTGAAAAAATATTCTCTGCGTCTTTCGAAAAATGCTATGGAGCTTTTGCGCATAGAGACGCCTAAGTCGCTTGATAACGTCGAGACGCGAGTCACCGGCAGCGTCAGCCAACTCTGTGAGGCGGCAAGGCTATGCTGTGAGGAGCTCGGATATGCGCCCATCGTCTTGACTGATATGCTGAGCTGCAACGCGCGCGATGCGGGAGAATTCTTGGCGGCAATCGCAAAAACGCACTGTGGGGACGGGAAAAATCTTGCGTATATCGCAGGCGGTGAGACCGTGGTAAAGCTTGTCGGCAAGGGGCTCGGCGGCAGGAACCAAGAGCTTGCTCTTGCGGCGGCTTCGGGCTTATCCGGCATAGACAATGCCTGTATCTTCTCCTTCGGCTCCGACGGTACGGACGGCCCCACTGACGCCGCCGGTGGCTATGTTGACGGCAGCTCCGAGGCGGCGCTGCGGGAAATCGGGCTCAGCGTCAGCGGAGTGCTCGCCGAAAACGACTCATATCATGCCCTGCAAAAAATCGGCGGACTCATAATTACAGGTCCAACCGGCACGAACGTGAATGACCTGTCCGTTCTTCTCATCAGGGCTTCCGAAAACGAATAAATCGAGTAAAAGAGGTAAAAGCATGACACACTATATACTTGCAAAGTTCAAGCCGGACTATGCCGACAATAAAGCAGCGCTCTATCCCGCCATTCTGGAGCTTTTCACGCATACAAAGGAGCTTCCCGGCGTGTACGATGTACAACTGCACCGCAACTGCATCGACCGGGCAAACCGCTATGACATAATGATAATGATACGCATGGAGCGAGACTCGCTTCCATTGTATGATGCCTGCGTCTGGCATAAGCAGTGGAAGGAGCAGTATGGCGCTATGCTCGAGAGCAAGGCAATATTTGACAGTGAGGACTGAGATGAAAAAATTCTTTGCTGTACTCGGTAAAGCTCTGCTCTTTTTTCTTTCCTGGGCAATTATCACGGGGCTGCTGCCCATTCCGGACTCATCAAACGGCGCGATTTGGCGGTTTTGGGCGGAGCTCATCCCCTTTCTCACCGTGGTGGGAATAAGCCTACTGTTCTGGCTCTGGGACAGGCGGAAAATCGCACTGCACATTATACCATCGCTTAAAAATACTGCGCTCGGCATAATTACCGGCGCTCTGTGGCTGGGCGGCACGGCGGCGATCTTGCTTCTCAGCGGGACGATGCGCATTACCGGGCGCGTGGCCGTGCCCATGCTCTGGCTATGGATAATATCGGCGCTCATCAATACCGCCATGCAGGAACTTCTGCTGCGCGGCTATCTCTATCAGATGCTCAAGGCAAATTATAATGCCCTCGCCGCCGCAATCGTGACAACGGCGCTATTCACCCTCCTGCACGGCGGCGCATTTGAGGCAGGGCTTGTACCGGTATTGAACGTTGTGACGATGAGTGTTCTGATGACGCTTGTTTTGGAGTACACGCAGTCGCTGCTTGCTCCGATAATCATTCATTTTATATGGAACAGCTTCGGCTCGATAATTCTCGGCGGCGTCGCGCTTGCCGAGGATTATCCGCAGCTCTGCCAAACGGAGTTTTCGGGCAGCGTCCTCCTCTCCGGCGGCGCTGTCAAAATGGAGGGCAGCATCGTCGTCTTGATGATAAATCTCGTTTTCATCACCGTCTTTGCGCTGCTGCACAGGGCACGGCACCAAATGGGGGTAACGAAATAATATCTCAGGATGTAAATTCCAGCAATCTGCCTCGAATTTCAAATATACATACTACTCATGTTACCCCGTATTGGCTCCAGCTCCCCACTCAGGGGGGCTAAGCGGGGTCAAGCACAACAAACCGCCGCCCAGAACACTCTGTACGGCGGTCAAGGCGTCGACAAAGTTCGACGCCTTGAAAACTTATTCAGGAGTATTCAAAAACACTCCTGAATAAGCTCGTATTGAACGCAGAAAGGGGACTCCCGTCCCCTCTCTGCACTCTCCCCATGCAATTCTATGCATTGCCGATAGCTTTGTCTACAGACTGACCGCCGCACAGAATACTCTGTACGGCGGTCATTACTGCGCGGAGACTTCCCGCGCCCATCGGCTCACTCTATTCCGAGAACCTTGTAGTCCTGCGCCTCGACGGCGGACTTGAGCGTCTCGTCCGCGACGGGCTTTGCAAGCGTCACAACGGCGGTCCCGCGCTCGTGGCTGACCTCGGCGCTCTCCACGCCCTCTATCGCCTCAAGCGTTTTTTTCACGCGAGCCTCGCAGTGCGGGCACATCATGCCCTCGATCTTCATGGTCTTAGTCATTGCCTTATCCTCCTGTTTTTTAGCCTTATGATGCATTTTTATGTCGTGCTTACTGCTGTACATATCGAAGAAATTCAGCCGCAGCGCGTTCGTCACAACACAAAAGCTGCTGAGACTCATCGCCGCCGCGCCAAACATCGGATTGAGCTTCCAGCCCAGCGCCGCGATAAACACGCCGGCTGCCAGCGGAATTCCGATGCAGTTATAGAAAAACGCCCAGAACAGATTTTCCTTTATGTTTCTCAGCGTCGCTCTGCCGAGCCGTATCGCCGCCGGAACGTCCGACAGCTTACTGTGCATCAGGACCACGTCCGCAGCCTCGATAGCAATATCCGCGCCCGCGCCGATGGCAACGCCGATATCCGCCCGCGTCAGGGCAGGCGCATCGTTTATCCCGTCGCCGACCATGGCGACCTTAGCGCGCGCGGAAAGCTCGCGCACGGCCTTCTCCTTATCCCCGGGCAAAAGCTCCGCCATGACCTCGTCCACTCCGGCCTCCTTGCCGATGGCGGCGGCGGTGCGGCGGTTGTCGCCGGTGAGCATGACGACGCGCACACCCATATTTTTGAGCTGCCGCACGGCCTCGGCGCTGTCGGGCTTTATCGAGTCGGCGACTGCGATGATACCCAAAAGCCTCTTATCCTGAGCAAACAGCAGCGGCGTGCGCCCACGGCTCGACAGCTCCTCCGCCTGCCTCTTCAGCCCCTCCGGCAGCTCGACGAGCGCGGAGATATAAGCGAGACTGCCGCCCACAAGAGCCCTTCCCTCAAGCGCACAGCGAAGCCCGTTGCCCGGCAGGGCGCCGAAATCCGTGACCTCTGGCGGTGTGATGCCAAGCTCCTGCGCGCGCTCCATGACGGCGGCGGCAAGCGGATGCTCGCTCCGGCTCTCGAGTGCGGCGGCAAGACGCAGCAGCTCCTCCTCCGAGACTCCCTCCGCCGGGATAAGCTCCGTCACGCGGGGCTTGCCCTCGGTTATCGTGCCGGTTTTATCGAGCGCGACTATCTCGGTGCGCCCCGCAGCCTCAAGCGCGGCGGCGGTCTTGAACAGGACTCCGTGCCTTGCGCCGAGCCCGCTTCCGACCATGATAGCAACCGGCGTTGCCAGCCCGAGCGCACAGGGGCAGCTTATGACGAGCACCGAAATCGCCCGTCCGAGCGCAAAGCCCATGCTCTGCCCGAGCACAAGCCATACTATCAGCGTCACGAGCGCGATCGACATGACCGCCGGCACGAATACACCCGAGACCCTGTCGGCAAGCTTTGCGATGGGCGCCTTAGTAGCGGCCGCGTCGCTGACCATGCGGATTATCTGGGAGAGGGTCGTATCCTCGCCGATGCGCGTGGCACGGCAGCGGACATAGCCCGCCTGATTTATCGTCGCGGCGGAGACGCGGTCACCGGCGCTTTTATCGACCGGGATGCTCTCACCGGTCAGCGCGGACTCGTCCACGGCGCTGCTGCCCTCGATTACCACTCCGTCCACCGGGACGCTGTCACCCGGACGCAGCGCAAAAACGTCGCCGATGCAAAGCTCCTCCACCGGTATTTCCAGCTCCGCGCCGTCGCAGACAAGGCGCGCCGTCTTGGGGGCGATGGATAACAGAGCCTTGAGCGCGTCCGTGGTCTTGCCCTTGGAGCGCGCCTCAAGGAGCTTGCCGACCGTTATGAGCGTGAGAATCATGGCGGCAGACTCAAAATAAAGCTCGTTCATCCACTCCATCCCCCCGCCGAGGCAGAGGCGATACAGAGCGTAGACGCTGTAGACAAAGGCCGCGCCCGCGCCGAGGGCTACGAGCGTGTCCATGTTCGGCGCACGGTGTATAAGTCCGCGAAAGCCGCTGATGAAAAAGCGCTGATTGATGACCATGATGATGACGGTCAGCAAAAGCTCCGTCAGTCCCACGGCGCTGTGACTGCCCGCAAGCGCGGCGGGAAGCGGCCAGCCGAGCATCATGTGCCCCATGGAAACGTACATGAGCGCCGCGAGGAAGAACAGCGAGGCGATAAGCCGCTTTTTGAGCGCGGGAGTCGCCTTGTCCTCAAGCGCGCTCTCCGTCTCGGTGCGAGTAGTCTCGCTGCTGTGAGCGCCCTGAACCGATGCGCCGTAGCCCGCCGCCTCGACCGCGGAAATGACGGCGCTTGCGTCCGCCGAGCCCTCGACGGACATTGAATTTGTAAGCAGGCTCACGGCGCAGTCCGTGACTCCGGGCAGTGCCGATACCGCCTTTTCGACACGGGCGCTGCAAGCCGCGCAGCTCATGCCGGTAACCTTGTAATGCTGCATAGCGTCCTCCGTGAATGTGCAGATTGCGTTTCTAAGCGCATTATATTCTTTGCCCCGGTCGGAGTCAAGAGTCCGGGTTAAGGCATTTTAACCAAATTTGATGTATGTGAGCCAGGCGCTTGGTATGACTGCGGCTTTTGTGTACTTGTACCCCTCAGGCGCTCCGCGCCAGCTCCCCTTTCAGGGGAGCCAAGCCGAAGTATAAATCGGCGCTCCCCACCTTCGTCCACCTCCGTCATTCCCCCTAAAGGGACTATGCGGCAAAGCCGCCGTCGCGAGAGGGCGAAGCCCGACGTGGGAATCCGTTCTCCTTGGGACTGTCTATAGCTTTAGTGCGGCGTAAGGGGATGCGGATTCCCACGACCATTCTGCGGAATGGTCTCGGAATGACAGATTAGTTAGGTCTTCAGCGCCGATTTCGGCACTGCCGCGAAGCGCTGCCCCTTTTAGGGGAAGTCCCCAGTGCGCACACTAGGGAAAGGGCTCGCCGGAGTCGGATTAGAGGCGGCGGGAAAAGACAGAACGCAGCGCGGACTATTCTTTTCCCTATTGGCACTTTCTCAGCCATGGAGACCCCTCAGTCACCTTCGGTGACAGCTCCCCTAAAAGGGGCGCCTTGTGCTTGCTTCCCCCTTTAGGGGGAAGTACCTCGTAGAGGGGATGGGGGCGCCGGGGCGAGACATGGTGCAGGGTCGGAGTTTGCAATGACTTCAAATCTGGCGCCCCCTCAGTCTCGCTATCGCTCGCCAGCTCCCCCTAAAGGGGAAGCCAAGGGCGTGAACGTGAGGCACAATGTAAAATTACCGCGACCCGCTCACCCCACCTCCGTCATTCCGAGGAGCACAGCGACGTGGGAATCCGTTCTCCCTCTCTGCGTGCCACAACTATTCACAAGCCCAATGGGATGCGGATTGCCACGCCCATTCTGCGGAATAGTTCAGTCGTAAGCGCGATTTACCCTCTACGCACAAATTCCCCCTCCTGCGGCTTCACAGGAGGGGGAATCAAGTATATTATACTAAAAGCTTATTCGCTTCTCAGCGCCTCGACGGGATCCTTCTTTGCCGCGATGCCGGCCGGGATAAGACCCGCGATATAGGTAAGCCCCACGCTTATCAGCACAAGCCCTATACCGCCCACGGCGGGCAGCGTCGAATTGATGGAATATATCCCGGTCAGGTCGTGAACGATGAGGTTTATCGGGATATTCAGCAGCAGCGTAAGCGCAATGCCTATCACGCCAGCGGTAAGCCCGATTATTATCGTCTCCGCGTTAAACACCCTCGAAACGTCCTTCTTTGACGCGCCGATAGCACGCAGAATACCTATCTCCTTTGTGCGCTCAAGCACACTTATATAAGTGATAATTCCTATCATTATCGAGGATACCACAAGCGAGATGGCAACAAAAGCAATGAGCACATAGCTTATCACGTTGATTATTGTCGTTATTGAGCTCATCAGCAGCGCCACGACGTCGGTATAGCTTATCTGGTCGTCAGCATCGACCGTCTCGTTATAATTTTCGATAGCGGTCGCTATATTGTCCTTGCTCTCAAAGGTCGAGGCATATATATTTATCGTGCTCGGGCTGTCGAGGTCAACGTAGCCGAGCTTTTTATATACCTCCTTCAGACTCGACTCGGAATACACGGGCGGCATGGCGTTATCGTATATCCAGAGATAGTCCTTATCCTCAAGCGCAAGAAGCTCAAAGTCCGAGGCAAGCTTTGCATCCGACAGGCGCGAATAGAGCTTTTTCATCTGGGCGGCATACTGCTCGCGCACCTGCTCGCCTATCATCTGCCCGACATAGTCAAAGAGCGTGTCGTCGTCCATCTTGTCAAGCATCGAGGCATATTCCGGGTACTGCTTGACTATCGTTTTCTCGATGTCCTTGCGCGTTGTGGAGGCAAGCTGCTCGTCTATTATGCCCTGTACATAGTCGTCGGTGGGATTGCTCATGTACTCGATGTAGACCGAAGCCAGCTCCGCGTCCGTGGCATTGGCGATATACTCACGCGCCGCGTCCTCCTTGCGGCTGTTGGTGAGCGCCTCGTCCTCGCGGTCAAGGAACGGCAGACCGTTAAAAACGTCATGCTCCTTATCGTCAAGCTGCTTTCGTACAATATCCCTCGTCGCCGCCTGCTCGACCACATATTCCACCAGCTCATGCGTATAGCCGATAGCGCCGCTCATCATGCCCGAGCTTGCGTCCGCGTTCTGGCGGATAATACCGACTATCTTCACCTCAAGCCCGTTGTTATACAGCGTCTTGAGTCCGAGCGTATCTTCCGAAAGGTCGATATAGCTGCCCGTCGCCTCGTCATACTGATACATATCGGCGGGGTATATATAGCGGAAGCTGCGCCCGCAGATATCCTCATAGCTCCAGCTCTCGGCCTTGGTCTCCACCGATTCCTGCGCAACGATGGACTGCAGATCCTCCGTCATGCTGCTCTTGGACTTGAGCCCCAGAGCGTAGAGCACAAGGTCGGATATCTCGTTATTCTTATCGACGACCAGAACGACCTCGTCATACTTCTCCGGCCAACTGCCGTAGAGCACATCGTACTGCTGCTTGACAAGCGGGTTTATCGCTTCGCCGTTAGCTCCGGGCAGCATCTCCTGCCAGACGTCCATTGCCGAGTAATACGAGCCGTAGGTGGCAAAAAAGCTGCTGTAATCGCCGCCGTATATGGCGCTCATTGCATCCTGCAGCAGCCCGACAACATCCGTCTTGCTGATGTTGCCGTCCTCGTCCTTGGCGTATAGGTTCATGTCTATATCGTATGAATACTGTATGGCGCTGATATACTGAGATATCTCGCTCCCCTCGCTCTCGATATAGTCCTTGAAGGCGCGGAGATTATTCGTCTCCACGTCGGTAGCTATCATTGAGTTCATCATGTCATACATGACGGTGCTGGCATAGACCGCGTCCTTCGCGTGCTTTTGTCCCTCGGTGTCTGCGTGTACGCCCATGAGCGAGGTCATAAGCCCCGTCATGTCCACCGACTCCGCCTGTATGGTTATCGGATAGCTTGAGAGCGTGTCCTCCTGCACCTTATTTATATAGTTTTGTATGCCGTTTGAAAGCGACATTATGAGCGCAATGCCGATAATGCCTATGCTCCCGGCAAAGGCCGTGAGTATCGTGCGCGCCTTCTTCGTCATGAGGTTATTCATCGAAAGACCGAGCGCGGTGAGAAAGCTCATCGAGGTCTTTTTTGCCGCCGCAGCCTCAGGCTCAACGGTCTCGGAGACATAGGGCGAGCTGTCGTCGGTAATAAGTCCGTCCTTGAGACGTATGGTGCGGCTGGCGTAGCCCGCGGCAAGCTCGGGGTTATGCGTGACCATGATTATAAGCTTATCGCGCGAGATATCGCGCAGAATGTCCATAATCTGCACCGAGGTGTCGGAGTCGAGCGCACCGGTAGGCTCGTCGGCAAGGAGAATATCCGGGTCGTTTACGAGGGCGCGGGCTATGGCGACACGCTGCATCTGACCGCCGGACATCTGGTTTGGCTTTTTGTTAAGCTGGTCGCCGAGTCCCACCTTCTCCAGCGCCTCGGTCGCTCTGCGGCGGCGCTCCTCGGGTGCAACGCCCGTCAGCGTCAGCGCAAGCTCAACGTTAGACAAGACCGTCTGGTGCGGAATGAGGTTATACGACTGAAAAACGAAGCCGATGGAGTGGTTTCTGTAGCTGTCCCAGTCCGCGTCGCTGTAGTTTTTCGTGGAGCGGCCGTTGATTATCAGGTCGCCGGAGCTGTATTGGTCTAACCCGCCGATAATGTTCAAAAGCGTCGTCTTGCCGCAGCCGGAGTGACCGAGCACGGCGACGAACTCATGCTCACGAAACTCAAGGCTCACGCCCTTGAGCGCGTGAACCACGGTATCGCCTGCGATATAGTCCTTTTTGATGTCTATAAGCTTTAGCATTGTTTTCCTTATGTTCCCCTTCCGAAAGCGCGCCGATAGAATATGGGCTTCTTTGGCTTGACACGGCGGCGGATATGCGCTAAAATAGTATGGCTTTGCAGATATGCTTCCGTAGCTCAGCAGGATAGAGCATCCGCCTCCTAAGCGGAAGGTCGCGCGTTCGAATCGCGCCGGGAGTGCCAGCCATCCGGGGTAATACCCCGGATTTTTTATTGCCGTTATGCAGTTGTATTTTTAATACTTTTTTCAATAAGAGATATAGTATCACATCCGGCGGAAAATTTATAGATATTCCGTAAATTTTGAGGGACGGTTCTCTTGGCTTTCTCATAAAGCTTTTATCTATCAAGCATAAAACCTCCCCGGAGCATCGGGGAGGTTTTTCAAGCTTATAAAACAATATAAATAATGGAAAAGCTCACATTTTCTTGAGGAAGTTGCCGTAGACGCGGACATCGCTGCTTATGACGATAAACGCCGTCGGGTCGATGCTCTTGGCGATAGTGCGAAGCTGCGCTATCTCATACTTTGACATGAGCACATAGAGCACATGGCTCTCCTGCCCGGTGTACGCGCCGATGCTCGTCCACTCCGTAACGCCGCGGCCCATCTGACGGAATATCTCCGACTCTATCTCGCGGCTCTTCTTCGTGATTATTTTGGCCTCGACGTTTATATTCTGCGAGTGCATCTTATCCAGCGCGAAGGAATACACGAAGGTAAAGAGCATCGAGTATATCACGACAGCGATGCCGAAGATATAAAAGCAGGTTGCAAACAGCACCGCGTTTATCAAAAGAGTAAGCTTGCCGACGCCCATCTCCTTGCGGCGCAGTATCATCAGCACGCCGACGATATCAAAGCCGCCGCCGCTGCCGCCGCAGCGCAGAACGATACCCATCATCGCGCCGCAGACAAGCCCGCCGACGAGCGCCGAGGCGAGTACGTCATCCGGGAGCACTGCGTAGACCGGGATAAGCGCAAGGCTCAGCGTCATAACGCCGACAGACACAAGCGTCTTTACAAAAAACATATGGCTCACATCCCGCCACGCAAAGAGCATGAGCGGAATATTCATCAAAAAGTATATCACCGAGGCAATGTCTATATTGACATCAAGCCCGAGCTGCTCCACGAGCAGGGTACGAATGACCTGACATATACCCATGAGGCCACCGCTATACACCCCGACGGGCACGACAAAGAGGTTCATGCCCGCGGCATACAACACCGTCGCCCCCATTGCAAGCGCAAAGCGCCTCAGCTCCGAACCGTAGTCGGCATTGAATTTTTCCTTTTTAGTCATATCCTTCTCTTAAGACAGCTTATGCCGCCCGAAACGGACGGCATACAGCATCATATATCCGAATTACTTAGCGGCCTTTGCCATCTCGCACAGTGCGGTGAAAGCAGCGGGGTCGTGAATTGCAGTCTCGGAGAGCATCTTGCGGTTCATATCGACGCCGGCGAGCTTCAGACCGTGCATGAAGGTGGAATAGTTCATGCCGTTCATCTTGCAGGCAGCGCTGATACGGGTGATCCAGAGCTGACGGAAATCTCTCTTCTTCTGCTTGCGGCCGACGTAAGCGTAGCGCCCGGACTTCATGAGCTGCTCGTTAGCCATCTTATAATGACGGGACTTATTTCCCCAATAACCCTTTGCCAGACCAAGAACCTTGTTTCTGTGCTTGCGGGTCATCATTGCGCCTTTAACTCTTGCCATTTGATTATCCTCCTATTTAACGACTATCCTTATTTGTAAGGAATCATTTTCTTGATGGTTGCTTCGTTGGTGACGTCTGCATATGCCTCGCTGCGCAGACGGCGGCAACGCTTGGTGTCCTTCTTGGTGAGGATATGGCTCTTGAAAGCATGTGCGCGTTTTACCTTGCCGGTCTTGGTGAGATTGAATCTCTTCTTGGCACCGCTATGGGTCTTCAGTTTAGGCATGATTTTTTCTCCTTCCGTAACTGGGTTTAACAGGCTGACCTGTTGTAAACTTGATTATTCCTCCGCAGCTTCTGCGGGCTTGGGAGCTTTGGGCTTTGCGGGCTTTTTCGGCGGGGTGACGGGCTTCGGGGAGAGGAAGATGGACATATTCCTGCCCTCAAGCTTCGGAGCCTTGTCAAGAACGGCTATCTCAGCGCATTTCTCGGCATAGTCCCGCAAAAGCACCTCACCTATCTCGGTATGCGCCATCTCTCTGCCGCGGAAGCGCACAGAAACCTTAACACGATCGCCGTCCTTGAGGAACTTCTGTCCGTTGCGGAGTTTCGTGTTGAAGTCGTTGGTGTCTATACCGGGAGACATACGAATTTCCTTGACTTCGACGATACGCTGATTTTTCTTGGCTTCCTTTTCCTTCTTGGTCTGCTCGAAGCGGAACTTGCTGTAGTCCATTATCTTACAGACGGGCGGAGTGGCGTTGGGGGAAATTTTGACGAGGTCGAGCTCCTGTTCATCGGCTATCTTGAGAGCTGCCTCTGCGGACATAATGCCAAGCTGCTCACCCTCGCTGCCGATTAGGCGAACTTCTTTATCAAGGATATCGTTGTTGATCTGATGAGTGATGTTTGCGATCGCGATTCACCTCCACGAAAATAAAAAACGCGGACGCACAGCATCCGCACATAAAAACAACATAATGCCCCAATGGGGCTGCCGCTCTTATTGACCTCGGCTGACCAGATGCCGCCGGGTGAGGCCGGAGATGCCGTACCTTCTTTGTTTTAGCCTGATTACTATACCAGTAATAGCGCGAAATGTCAACAGTTTTTTGAATATTTCTTGAAATAATTTATGCCGTCCGGGGGATAAATATACCTTTGCCGGGGAAAATAGGGATGGGGGGCGCTGCATAGCCTACGCCCTTGGCGCTCCTCTTAGGGGGGCTGTCGAGCGTGAGCGAGACTGAGGGGTCGCCGAGGCTGTGGGAGTGCCGGTGGGGAAAAGAATTGTCCGCACTGCGTACTGTCTTTTCAACTCTGCTCTATTCTATACTCTGGCGACCCCTTCGGCGCTTCGCGGCATTGTCTAAATCGGCGTGGAAGACTGAAATAACCTGTCATTCCGAGACCAGTGCGAACACTGGTCGTGGGAATCCGCATCCCCTTGGGACTGGCTGAATACCAAATCCGGCAAAAAGGAGAACGGATTCCCACGTCGGGCTTCGCCCTCCTCGGAATGACGGTGGTTGGGTAGACGGTTGCGCCGATTTGTAGTGCGTACAATGTCGAAATCGGCGCGAGGGCTTTCGTCTACGCCCTTGGCGCCCCTCTTAGGGGAGCTGTCGAGCGTGAGCGAGACTGAGGGGTCTCCGGGGCTGTGGGAGTGCCAATGGGGAAAAGAATGGGCGGGGTGCGTTCTTTCTTTTCAGCTCTGCTCCATGTCCGAGTCTGGCGACCCCTTCGGCGCTTTGCGGCATTGTCTAAATCGGCGTGGAAGACTGAAATAACCTGTCATTCCGAGACCAGTGCGAACACTGGTCGTGGGAATCCGCATCCCCTTGGGACTGGCTGAATACCAAATCCGGCAAAAAGGAGAACGGATTCCCACATCGGGCTTCGCCCTCCTCGGAATGACGGTGGTTGGGTAGGCGGTTGCGCCGATTTGTAGTGCGTACAATGTCGAAATCGAGGCGGGGTTTTTCGTCCGCGCCCTTGGCGCCCCTCTTAGGGGAGCTGTCGAGCGCAAGCGAGACTGAGGGGGCGCCGGGGCTGAGGGAGTGCCAATGGGGAAAAGAATGGGCGGTAATGCGTTCTGTCTTTTCGGCTCTGCTCCGGATTTAAGTCTGGCGACCCCTATCCCCAGTGTGCGCACTGGGGACTTCCCCTAAAAGGGGCAGCGCCCTGCGGGGCGAGGGGAACACGCTCACTGACACCAGCAGCGCCCTGCGGGGCGAGGGCGTCGTGATGTTAAGCTCGGCTCAATAGCGCATACGCACATCTCTATCAAAAAACACACCTCGGGAGCGGATTCGATGGAAACTATCGCGGTATTTATCTCCGGCGGGCTTTTATACGGTCTTGCCGAGCTTATCTGGCGCGGCTGGACGCACTGGTCTATGCTCCTGTGCGGCGGGCTGTGCTTCACGCTTATGTACGCCATCAGCCTCTCCGCGCTCTCCTTTCCCGCAAAGTGCCTCGCAAGCGCCTGCATGATAACCACAGTCGAGCTTGCGGCGGGCTGCTTGGTTAACATAATCCTGAAGTGGGACATCTGGGACTACTCCGCTCTCAGCGGCAATCTCTGGGGACAGATATGCCCGCAGTTTTTCCTGCTGTGGCTGCTGCTATCCGTGCCGGGGCTTGGGCTATGCAGGCTCTTGGCTACAGCTCTGAGATAATATCCCGGCGCTTTGCCTCAAGCTCCTCATAGCTTATAAGCCCGGAATCGTAAAGCTCCTGAAGCCTTTCCAGACGGCTCTTGGCATCCTCCGGCTGCGCTCCCTGCTCCTCGGACTCTATTCTTATCTCGGGACCCGTATATTTTTTCCCGAAGGCTGCATACACTCCGAATATGCACATAGCGGCTGCCATCAGCGTCCAGAGTACGCCGAAGGGACCGAAGCTCGGAATGGCAACACATATGCCGATAAGCACGAATATGCCGCCGACTACGGCGCTCATAACGCCGCTTGCCTTACCGGGGCGCTTTGTTACGCGGTAATTCTTATTTCCGCTGCGATGATCGTCACGCATAGGCTCAATAATTCTCGTTCGGCGCGCCCTCGGCATTCTCAAGTTCCATGGCGAGCTTGACAATGCGGCTCGTGCCGAGTCTATCTGCCCCAAGCATTATAAAATCCTCGGCATCCTGAAGCGTGGAAATGCCGCCGGCGGCCTTGACCTTTACGCTCGGGGGGCACTCACGGCGCATGAGCGCCACGTCCTCACGGGTAGCGCCGCCCTTGGAAAAGCCGGTGGAGGTCTTGATATAGTCCGCGCCGCAGTCGGAGACGATGCGGCAGAGTCTTATCTTCTCGTCCTCGGTCAGCAGGCAGCACTCGATGATGACCTTGAGAATATGACCGCGGGTGGCCTCGCGCACGGCGCTGATATCGCGTGCGACGTCCTCCCAGCAGCCGTCCTTGACCATGGAGACGTTTATGACCATGTCTATCTCCTCCGCGCCGTTTCTGATGGCGTCGGCGGCCTCGTATGCCTTGGCTGCGGTGCTCATGTAGCCGTTCGGGAAGCCGATGACGGTGCAGAGCGTAAGATTATTGCCGACATAGCGGCGCGCGCCCGCAACATGGCAGGGCGGGATGCAGACGCTGGCGCAGTTATACTTCATTGCCTGGTCGCAGAGCTTGCGTATCTCCTCGCTCGTGCAGTCAACACGCAGCAGGGTATGGTCACATTTTTCAAGTATTTCCTTTATGTCCATGGTGTTTCTCCTTCTTATAATAGTAAGCAAATATATTATATACGTTTTTCAAGTCATATTCAAGTACAGAGCGTGAATAGATTGAAACATCTCAACGAAAAGGACGGTCAGGGCATGGACATGAACACCGGAAATAATTACACGCGGCTTGTCGGCGTGATGGCGGGGCGGCCGGTTTTTTCTCACTCGGCGCGCGGCGAGGAATTTTACTGCTTTCCGCTGGAGATAACGCGGCTCTCGGGCGCGGCGGATCGCATAAATATTATAATACGCCGTGAGCAGCTTGCAGAGCTTGAGGCGGAGGAGCGCGAAAAGCTCTGCGTCATCGGTCAGCTTCGCAGTTTCAATAACCGCCGGGGCACGGGCGCAAGGCTTGTGATAACGGTGTTTGCGCGGGAGATATTTTTCTGCGAGGAGCCGGACTGCAACGAGGTCTATCTTCGCGGCACGCTCTGCAAGCCGCCAAATCTCCGCACGACTCCGATGGGACGCGATATCTGCGATCTCATGCTTGCCGTCAACCGTCACTACGGGCGCTCGGACTATCTGCCCTGCATATGCTGGGGTCCGAGGGCGAGGACGGCGGCAGGCTGGGAGGTCGGCACCGCGCTTAGTCTTGAGGGGCGCATACAGAGCAGACTCTACATAAAGCTCAGCGAGAGCGGCGCGGAGGAGCGTACCGCCTTTGAGGTCTCCGCCGCCGAGCTGGAGGCGCTCACGGAGGAGACGCGGGTATGAGACGCGATAAGCAAATTTTTTTGGTCGTATCAAAACCGGTTTTGTCGAAGCCATTGACGCGGGGAGAATAATATATTATGTTAACCGTGGAGGTGGTCATGTGTATAAGAAAATTCTTGTTTCGCTCACAGCGCTGCTGCTGACTGCGGCGGCAAATCTCAATCTATGCTGCTCCGTGCGCGTGAACGGGCGCGAGCTGCCGGGGCTCTACTCCCCTACTCACACCGACATCTGCGAGGGCACAGCATATGCCGCGGCCTGCGAGCTATTGGACTCAGAGCCGGAGCTTCCGCTCGTGCAGCGGCAGTATCTTTTGCGCCTGCGTCCGCCCGAGGCTGAGGGTAAACGCCTGACGGATGCGATTTTAAGCCGCTGCGAGGGACTCGGCGTATATTACGCAGTATTCGTAAACGGCGAGGAAATGGGCATAGTCGAGGACGACGACCGCATGAAGGCGAAGCTGCGCTCGAATTTGTATTATCAGATACCAAACGCCGCCATCTACGCAAGCTACCGGGGTGAGATCGATATACGCGCCGTGTACGCGCCCGAGGGCATGAGCACGCCATACGACGATATGGTGCTCCTCGTCCGCGGCCGTGCGCCGATACAATACGTTGACGTTGAGGGGAATACCTTCGTGGTGTGAGGGGGTAGGTCAAATCGGAGCGACCGGCAAAGTCTCCCTCTCCGATTTTATCAGTGATATAAAAATCCAGCTATGATGCTCTACCATACTGCTTTTGTCGCAAAAACAGCCCCACAGGATTGCTTCTGTGGGGCTGCATTATAGGCCATCAATACATTTTTGCGCCGGCGGGAATCCTGCTGTCGAGCATCAGAAGGTTCAGTCCCTCGTGACCGTCCTCCTCGTGGACGGCGGAGATGAGCATACCCTCGGAGTCAATGCCCATCATCTTGCGCGCGGGGAGATTGACTATCGCAACGCAGGTCTTGCCGACAAGCTCCTCCGGCTCGTAATACTCATGGATACCGCTCAAAATCACGCGATCCTTGCGCTCACCGTCGTCCATCACAAACTTCAAAAGCTTCTTGGACTTTGGCACTGCCTCGCAGGCGAGTATCTTAACGGCGCGGAAGTCGGACTTGGCAAAGGTCTCAAAGTCAACCATTTCCTTGAAAATCGGCTCGATCTTGACCTTGGAGAAGTCTATCTTTTCCTCGACGGCGGGAGCTGCGGGAGCGGCCGCGGCGGGCTTATCGTATGCCTTCTTATCGGAGTCGAGAGACTTCATCGTGGGGAAGAGCAGCACGTCACGGATGGCGGGGCTGTTCGTAAGGAGCATGGCAAGGCGGTCAATACCGTAGCCGATGCCGCCCGTGGGGGGCATACCGATCTCAAGCGCGTTCAGGAAGTCCTCATCGGTGTGGTTTGCCTCTTCGTCGCCCGCGGCGGCGGCAGCATCCTGCGCCTTGAAGCGCTCACGCTGGTCGATGGGGTCATTTAGCTCGGAATAGGCGTTGCACATCTCCCAGCCGTTTATGAACAGCTCAAAGCGCTCAACATAGTCGGGCTTATCGGGCTTACGCTTGGTAAGCGGGGAGACGTCCACGGGATGATCCATGATAAAGGTAGGCTGAATGAGCTTATCCTCGCAGAACTCCTCGAAGAACAGGTTCAGTATATCGCCCTTCCGGTGGCGCTTCTCATAGGCTACGCCGCGCTCGTCGGCTATCTTCTTCGCGCTCTCGGTATCGGGAATGGTGTCAAAGTCCACGCCTGCGTAACGCTTGACCGCGTCTATCATGGTCAGGCGCTCAAAGGGCTTGCCGAGGTCTATCTTGTTCTCGCCGTAGGTGATGAGAGTGGAGCCGCAGACCTCCTGCGCAAGGTATCTGAACATATTCTCGGTGAGGTCCATCATGCCGTGATAATCGGTATAGGCCTGATAGAGCTCCATAAGAGTAAACTCGGGGTTATGACGGGTATCCACGCCCTCGTTGCGGAACACGCGGCCTATCTCGTACACGCGCTCAAGACCGCCGACGATAAGGCGCTTGAGGTAGAGCTCAAGGGAGATGCGCAGGCGCACGTCCTCATCCAGCGCGTTATAATGCGTCTCAAAGGGACGGGCGGCAGCACCGCCGGCGTTGGAGACGAGCATGGGAGTTTCGACCTCGATAAAGCCCTGCGCGTCAAGATAGCGGCGGATGCAGCTGATCATCTTAGAGCGCTTTATGAAGGTATCCTTCACGTCGGGGTTCATGATGAGGTCGGTATATCTCTGGCGGTAGCGGAGGTCAACATTGGTAAGTCCGTGGTACTTCTCGGGAAGTATCTGGAGGCTCTTGGTGAGCAGAGTAACCTCGTCGGCGCGGATGGAGGGCTCACCGGTCTTGGTGATGAACACCTCGCCGCGAACACCGATAATATCACCGATATCATATTTCTTAAAATCGGCATAGGCCTCCTCGCCTATCGCGTCTCTGGCAACGTAAATCTGAATACTGCCCTGCAAGTCCTGCACATGGCAGAAGGACGCCTTGCCCATGACGCGCTTTGACATCATTCTGCCGGCAACGCTCACGGTCTTGCCCTCAAGCTCACCGAGAGAATTCTTTATCTCCTCGCTGTGGTGCGTAACATCGTACTTTGTTACCTGGAAGGGATCCTTGCCGCGAGCCTGCAAGTCCGCCAGCTTATCGCGGCGAATCTTCAAAAGCTCGGACATATCCTGCGCCTGATTATTGTTGACTTCGCTCATACTTTACCCCTTACTGTCTGATTACTATGACTTATTTTACTTGTTTTCGACGGCGATTATCTCAAAGCTGAGGCTTCCGTCCGGAGCCTCGACGCTGACAACGTCACCTGCGCGGTGACCTCTGAGGGCGCGGCCTACGGGAGAATCGTCCGAAATCTTGCCCTTGCGGGGATTTGCCTCCTGAGAACCGACTATCTCATAGCTCTCCTCAAAATCGTCCTCCATGTCGCGCACCTTGACGATGCTGCCGAGTGTGACGGTGTCCTTGGGAGCGTCACGGTCGATATTGTCCACTATCTCGGCGTTGTCGATGAGAACCTTGATCTCGGCGATGCGGGAATAGAGCTTGCCCTGCTCGGTCTTTGCCTCGTCATACTCGCTGTTCTCCGACAGGTCGCCGAAGCTGCGCGCTTCCTTTATCTGCTCTGCGACTTCCTTTTCCCTGACGGTCTCAAGATAGTTCAGTTCTTCCTTCAGCGCGTCAAGGCGCTCCTGACTCATTTTGAATCTGCTAAGCTGTGCCATAAAGCAGTCTCCTTTTCTTAATTACTACTACAATATTTTAGTTAAGCTTTTTATAAATATTTATATTATCCGGGTAATTATATACTCGGCTTTAACCGACATTTGTCATGCTCAGCATTGTGAGCGCGGCTATAAGCTGCTCGTCATTCGTATTGACTCCGGTGCCGTCGCTGCTGCCGGTGGTACCGCTGGTAGTGCCGGTCGCCGAGGCATCACTGTTATAGACGATACGGTCAGGCACTACGCCGCCAGCCTTGGAGATATCCGTGCCGTTTGCGGTGAGGTAGCTGCCGGTCGAAAGGCGCATGGCGCTGCCGTCCGAAATCTCGATGGTGGACTGGGTGCGCGTATCGCCCGTAGTCGCCTCGCCGAGGAGACTCGCCGCCTGAAACTCCTTCATGACGGCGGCAAAGACCTCCGCCTCGGCATGAGTCTCGGCATTTATCAAAACGCAGATGGGGAGCTTGATGCAGACGTTATCCGACTCGTATCTCACCTTATTGCCAGCCTTGTCCACTGTCTCGAACAGAGTCCCGCCGGGGAGAAGATAATCCAAGAACGTCCTTGTCTCCGTGGCCAGTCCTCCGGGATTGCCGCGCAGGTCGATAACGAAAGCGGAGGCTCCCTGATTGAGAAGCTCCTCGACGGCGTTGACGGCATCCTGACCGCTGCCCGCCTCAAAGTCCTCTATCTTGACATAGCCCGCGCCGGTACGCTCCATGCGGTAGGAGACGGAGCTGACGTAATTTTTCGCGCAGTCCACGGTATATACGTCGCGGCCGCCTACCTCGATATCAAACTGAGTATTCATGCGCGAGCGGATAAGCGTGCGCACGGTATCTATATCCTGACCCTTGACGCTCTTGCCGTCCACGGCGGTGATGAGCATACCTGATGTAATGCCCGCCCTTGCAGCCGGTGTGTCGGGGTTAACGGAGATGACCTGATAGCCTGCGCCGTTTGCGTCCTGCATGATGGACATACCGATGCCGGAATACTCGTTGGTGGAATAGAGCTGATATGTTCTGTACTCATCCGGGGACATATAGTAGCTCCATTTATCGCCGAGTCCGCTTACCATCGCGGCGGCGGCGCTTGCGCCCATGCTCGTTCTGTCGGAAGGGTCAATAAAATACTCGTCTACCTTGTCCTTAATCTCGATATATCGCATCGCCTCGTCAAAATCCGCCTTGCCGCCGACTGCGTTGATCATCTTTTGATAGGTCAGACCGATGCAGCCGCCGACAAGCAGGATGACGAGAATAAAAATATACTTGAGCTTTATGCGAAGGTTAAAGAATGCGGACAGGCCTCTGCCGATGGCGGCAAGAAGTCTTTGCCATATGCTCATGAAGGCTCCCCCTTATAAACACGTTGCCAACCGCTGACAGATTTTTTGCTGCCAGCGGTTGGTTATGGGATGATTTTTTTGAATTATTTGCGATAATCAGTCGCCTGCGTCGGGCGCATAGCTGAGTCCGCCGAAGTACATCTCCGGGTCTATGCACACGCCGCCCTCGCGTATCTCAAAGTGCAGGTGGGGACCCGTGGAAACGCCGGTGCTGCCGACATAGCCGATGGTGTCGCCCTTGCTGACGACCTGACCGTAGGACACGGCGATGCTCGACATATGGCCGTAGAGCGTATAGTAGCCGTTGCCGTGGTCTATCATGACGCAGTTGCCGTAGCCGCCGTTGACTCCGGCGAGGGACACGGTGCCGCCGTCGGAAGCGACTATGGAGGCGCCGTACTGCGCGCCGATATCAAGACCGGAGTGATACTTCCACTGACCGGAAACCGGGTGCCAGCGGTTGCCGACACGGCTGGTTATATAGTAGCAGGACGGACAGGGCCAGCCCCAGGTGCCGGTAGCGTAGCCATTGCCGCCGCCGGAGCTTCCTCCGCCGCCACCGCCGCCGTTATTGCCGCCGTTTGCAGCCTCCCACTGTCTGCGCTCCTCTTCCTTCTGGCGCTCAAGCTCGGCTATCATCTTTTCTATCTCGGCGCTTGCCTCGTTCTCGGCGTTACGGAGCTGCTCATACTCCTCGCGGCGATTTTCCATATCGCTCTCGATGCTGGCGATAAGCTCATTCGCCTCGTCTATCTGCTTTTGAAGCTGCTCCTGCTCGGCGCGGAGATCGGCCTTTTTCTCCTCCAGCTCGGTCTTTGTCTGCTCATACTCGGCCTTGACCTGCTCGGTCTCCTCGCGGGCGGCTATGTAAGCGTCCTCAAGATTGCGGTCGCTCTCCATTATCTCGCCGATATCGTCCATGAGCGTCAGAAGCTGGCCGAAGCTGTTGGCGCGGAGAATAAGGGCAAGATAGTTGAGTCCGCCGTCCTCCTCCATGGCGCAGACGCGGTTGCGGTAGCGCTCAAGCTGCTCCGCCTCGCGCTTTTTCGCTGCGTCCAGCTCAAGCTTTTTCTCCTCTATCATCTGGTCATAGAGGTCTATCTGCTCGTTTGTGAGGTCTATCTGCTGCTGAGTATATTCGTTTCTCGCGTCCATGGCGAGCTTTTGCTCAAGAATGGTCGCGTGCTGAGACTCCAGCTCATCGACAAGAGCCTGTTTTTCCTCGCGCTGTGAGGTCAGCGCGTCCTTCTGCGCCTGCAGTGCGTCTATCTCGGCCTGTGTGACGGCGTGCGCCTCGTTCGGCAGTACGCCGAGGGCGAGGGTGAACACCATTGCAAGGCAAAGAAGCACCGCAATGACGGAAGTTCTTTTTGCTTTGGTCATTATTCTCCTCCGTGAAACAGTTTGTGCAGATCGGGGGATCTGCTCTGTCGGGTGGGTACTCGGCGCCCCCTTTAGGGGGAGCTGTCGAGTGCAGGCGAGACTGAGGGGGCGCCTGTAGTTGAAGCTGCTGCCGGGCTAAAGCCCTGAACCACGTCTGACTTGCAATTATCAGACACGGGTGCAAGGTCGGACATTGGCACTCGTCCAAGACCGGCGCCCCCATCCCCCCTTCGGGGTACTTCCCCCTAAAGGGGGAAGCCTATCAGCAGTCCCAATGCGGGAGACCGGGGAAGTAATTCTCCGGGTCCACGGTCGAGCCGTTTACATACACCTCAAAGTGGCAATGTACGCCGGTCGCCCAGCCGGTCTCGCCTAAGTATCCGATGACGTCACCCTTATTTACGGTCTGTCCCTCGTAGACGTTCAGACCGCTCATATGGGCATAGAGCGTCTGCATATTGCCGCCATGATTTATCATGACATAGTTGCCGTAGGAATCGCTATAGCGCGCACGGACAACGGTGCCGCCGTCCGAGGCGTATATCACGCCGCCTGCGTTGCCGTAGCCGTTTATGTCTATGCCGGAATGGAAGCGCTCCGTCCCGGTTATCGGATGGACGCGCCAGCCGTAGCGGCTCGTGACAAGGTTACTGCTCGGCACCGGCCACATGAGGCTGCCGGTTACGGGGCTTGCAGGCTCGGGCTGCGGGGTCGGAGTCGGGGTGGGCGTAGGCGCAGGCTCCGGGCTCGGCTGGGGCGCGGGGCTCTCGCCGCCGGTCTCACCGCTGCCGGTATTGCCGCCGCCGACGTTGCCGCCGACGTTGCCGCTGACATTTCCGCCGGTCTCGGCTCCGCCTGCCTCTGTGCCGCCGCTCTCGCTGCCGGTATTACCTGTATTACCGGTGTTTCCGGTATTTCCTGTATTGCCGGTATTGCCGGTATTGCCTGCGTTTTCAAGCTTTTCCTGCTCGCGCTTTGCCGCCTCCTCGGCCGCCTCACGCGCAAGCTGCGCCGCAAGACTTGCCATGGACGCCGCCATTGCAGCCTCGGCATTGAGCGCTATCTCATACTCCTTGACCGCCTTCTCAATGTCCTTTTCAAGGTCGGTCAGAAGCTTTTCCGCCTCCTTGAGCTGAGCTTTCAGCTCCGTCTGCTCCCGCTTCAGCTCTGTCTTTTTCTCCTGAAACTCCGCACGGGTCTCCTCGTACTCGGTCTTTATCTTTTCGGTCGCCTCGCGGGCGCTGACGTACTGCTGCTCAAGCTCACGGTCGCTGCGCATGACCTCGCTCATATCGTCTATCGCGGCAAGAAGCTCACCGAAGCTGCCGGACTTGAGCAAAATGGCAAGCAAGCCGTAGCTATAGCCGCCGCTCTCCTCCATGGCACAGACACGGGTACGGTAGCGCTCAAGCTGCGCCGCCTCCTTCTCCTTCGCCGCGTCAAGCTCCTGCGCCTTTTCCTTTATGAGCGCGTCATATATGCTTATCTGCTCCTGCACGAGCTTTAGCTGCTCGGCGGTGAACTCGTTGCGCTCATCCAGAGCCGCCTTCTGCTCAAGCACACTCGCCTGCTGCTCCTTCATCGCGTCGATTTTATCCTGGATAGTCGCGCGCTTATCGGCAAGCTCGTTTTTCTCCTTCTCGATGGCGTCTATATCCGCCTGATTGACTGCGTGCGCTCCGATGGGCAATACGCTTATGACAAGCGACAGCGCCATCAGCACGGCAAGCAGCACCGCTATGAAGGAAACTACCTTTTTGTTGTTCATTGCTTCTCCTCCCGGTAAACCGGGTCAATCGGGGCTGATTTGATGCTTACTTATAATAATGTAAACGCTATTATACCTTCAGATAGTTCTTGATGGCGTTGACGCCGCCGAACACACCGACAAGGATACCGGTCGCCATATAGACGATGAACACGGTAAGCGAGACGGAGCTGAAGGGAATGACGCTGACAAGGCTGCCGGTAATGCCGGTGACTATCTTGCCGGTGATAAGATTATACAGTCCCCACTCGGCGAGGAAGGCAAGCCCGCCGCCGAGCATACCGAGGACAAGACCCTCGACGATAAACGGGAGACGGATAAAGCCGTTGCTCGCGCCGACCATCTTCATGATGGCTATTTCCTCACGGCGGCCGAAGGTCGCAAGCTTAATGGTGTTGGACATGATAAACACCGACACGAACACCAAAATAACAATGAGTATCAGCGACACGACGCTTACGATATTGCGGATGGTGACAAAGGCCTTCGCATAGTCGAGATGCGCTCTGACCTTGACGACGCCGTCAATATTCTTGAGCTCGTTCTGAGTCTGAGCCATGAGCGAGATATCGTTGAGGTGGATAACGAAGCGGTGCTTAAAGACCGTCTCGTCGATGCCGACCATCATGTTCTCGTCATAGTTGCTCATGAAGTTATCCATTGCGGTCTCGCGGTCAACAAACTCCGCGTCCGCGACGTTGGGCAGAGCCTCGATAGCGGAGCCGATCGCCTCGGCCTGCGCCTCGTCCGTGATATCCGCGTCGATAAAGGCGACTACCTCGTTTTCGTCCTCAAGCTCTTTTATAAGCGCGTCAATATTGACGGACAGCAGCGACACGCTGCCCATGATGATAAGGCATGCCATGATAATGGTAACCGAGGCGAAGGACATAAATCCGTGCGTACCGATGCTGCGGAAGCCCTCGCGGATAAGATAGCCGCATCTATTCAATCTCATAGCTGTAATACCCGTCCATTCCGTCACTGATCACATGACCGCCGTCAATGGTGATGACGCGCTTGGAAAATGCGTTGACCAGTTCCTTTTCATGGGTGACGATAAGAATAGTCGTACCCATCTCGTTGATTTTCTCCAGCAGCAGCATAAGCTCCAGCGAACGCACCGGGTCAAGGTTGCCGGTGGGCTCGTCCGCGATTATCATGCGGGGGCTGTTGACCAGAGCGCGCGCAATGGCGACACGCTGCTGCTCGCCGCCGGAAAGCTCCTGCGGCAGACGCTTTTCGCGCCCCTCAAGCCCGACAAGCTCAAGCACATAGGGCACGCGCTTTTTTATCTCCTTGGCCGACGCGCCGACGACGCGCATGGCAAAGGCGACGTTATCATATACGTTCATATTATCTATCAGGCGGAAGTCCTGAAAGATAATGCCGAGAGTCCTGCGCATCTTGGGCAGCTTGCGGCGCTTGAGCTTGCCGAGGTCAAAGTCGTTGACTATGACGGTGCCCTCGCTGGGCGGTATCTCGCCGGTGAGCAGCTTTATAATGGTGGTCTTGCCGGAGCCGGAGGGACCGACAAGGAACACAAACTCACCCTCATTGATGGTAAGATCCACGCCGTCGAGCGCAAGAGTGCCGCTGCTGTCGTAGACCTTTCTCACATCGATCATCTGAACCATAAATTCTTACTCCAATCTGCCGCTCTATCCGCGCGCTGACACACCGCGGCCCCGTGCGGCAGACAGGGTCGGGTCAATGCGCCTCGGATGCCGCCGATGGCCGGCGGCCGCCTTTACTTATATAAATAAAAATCTATGTTAAACCTCTTTCGAGGTAGTTGCCGTATTTATAATTATATAAAATAATCAATATCTGTTGCCGCCGATGGAGTCAAGGTACATCTTGACCATCATGGCGACCTTGAAGACGATGGCGTGATCGAACTCTCTCAAATCAAGCCCGGTTATCTTCTTTATCTTCTCCAGACGGTAGACCAGCGTATTTCTATGCACATAGAGCTTACGCGAGGTCTCGGAGACGTTGAGGTTATTCTCAAAGAACTTGTTTATCGTCTCAAGCGTATCCTCATCAAGCGTCTCGATGGGATTTTTCTTGAATACCTCGTTGAGGAACATCTCGCAGAGCGTCGTCGGGAGCTGATAGATAATGCGGCCGAGTCCGAGCGTCTCATAGTTGATAATGGTCTTGTCGCTTTCAAAGACGCGGCCGACCTCGATGGCGACCTGCGCCTCCTTATATCTGTCGGCAAGCTCACGCAGATGGTGCGAATATGTGCTCACGCCGATGACACAGTGGATGCCCAGCTCGTCCAAAAGAGTCTTTTCGATGAGGGCGGCAGTGCTTGCCACGACCTCGGGACAATCTGCGGAGGGAAGAGTCTTGACGACGACGATATCCGTCTCGTTGATGCTCAGGACAAAGTCCTGCTGCTTGTCGGGGAAAAGCTTCTGGATAGTCTCGATAGCGGCGACGTCGGAGCTATCCGTCTGGCGGACAAGCATGACGCTGCGCGTATCGTCGGTGACGAAGTGCAGCTCCTTGGCGCGGACATACACGTCGCCGGGGAGAATATTATCCGAAATGATGTTCTTTACGAAAGCAGCCTTGTTGTGCTTCTCCTCGTAATTGTTCTTCGCCTCGTTGAAGGCGACTGCCGCAACGGCGCAAAGCGTCCTTGCAACGGAGTCATCCCCATCGACAAAGCACGCAAAGTCAAAGCGCGTACCGCTCGAGGACAGCGCCGAGAAGGTCCTCCCGCCGATGACGAGACTGTGCTCCACCGCCTCAAGCTCATAGGTATGGAATTCCTCCAGCCGTGAGCCTATCATGGACAGCTCGCTGCATGCAATAACAAAGCCCTGTTCATCGACCACGCCAATGGTCCTGTCAATGGCGTCCTTCATCTGAATAATCACGTTCTGGAAAATTCTGCTTGACATAATTCCTGCCTCCTGTGCGTTATGGCCAATTTGCCATACTCCCGCATTATCTGTTTATATATAATAACCCAGATTTATGTGATTTTCAATAGAAAACGTCAATATTTTTTGTTAATTTTTTTATTTTTGTCTCCCTTACGCTCAAAAAGCCTTGAAAATAAGGGAGCTTTTTACTGCTACTTGCCCAAGAACACACTGCACAAATCGTTTTCATCCAGCTCACGCCAGTCTCCGGGCTCGGAATTCTCGTCCAAGTGCAGTCCTCCGACCGAGAGCCGGCGCAGCTCTATGACGGGTTTTCCGCGCGAGGCGAGCATTCTCTTGACCTGATGGTACTTCCCCTCCATGACCGTGACATAGCACTCTCCCGCGCCGGCAGGCGCCAGCTTTGCCGGAAGGCACTGCGTCCCGTCCGCGAGGACTATTCCCCGGGCAAAGGCCTCGACATCCTGCGCGTCGGGGCTTCCCTCTACCTTAGCATAATACATTTTTTCTACGCCGGATTTTGGCGAAATGACTCGATGGGCAAAATCTCCGTCATTTGTGAGCATCAGAAGTCCGCTCGTGTCCTTATCGAGACGGCCTACCGGGAAAAGTCCGATGCGGCGAAGCTCTATCGGCAAAAGGTCGATAACGGTCCGCTGCTTTCTGTCCTCGGTGACGCTCAAAACGCCGGGCGGCTTATCGAGCATAAAATAGCGATACTTATTATATATAAGCTCCTCGCCGTCAAGCGTAACGCTGTCGCGCTCGGGGTCAAGCTTCTGCTCCGGGGCGGCGGCGCTGCCGTTTACGAGCACACGCCCGCTTTTTATTATCTGCCGCAGCTCCTTGCGCGAGGCAAGCCCCTGCTCGGACAGGAATTTGTCGAGTCTCATCTGTGACATGGCTTCCTCCGGGATGCTCAAGGCTGAATTTCTCGGGTATTATAACATAGCTCTGCGGATTTTTGAATAGCATATAAGCGAGGTGAGGCATATGTTCACAAAAAATTCAGTCTTTACGCGCAAAAAAGCGCTGCTTTACGTCCTCGGCGCGGCGGTCTTGCTGTTGATTCTCATATTTTTAAAGTGGCGTGCAGACTCGGCACCGAGGCTTATGACGACGCAGGCGCGGGAAAAGTTCCTCAATTCTCTGGGCTGGGAGGTGGATATTTCGAGCGAGGAGTATCGGAGCGTAACTATACCGGAGTCGCTTGAGGGCGTGATGGCGGAGTATGCCAAGATGCAGCGCGAGCAGGGCCTTGAGCTTGAGGCGCATTGCGGGGAGCGCTGCGAGCAGTATAGCTACGTTCTCACGAATTACCCGGACTGCGGCGGCGAGGTGATAATAACGCTCTACATAAGCCGCGGCAGGCTCATCGCCGGGGACGTGCATACCGCCGCGCTCGACGGCTTCATGCACGGGATATACCGAGGCGGGCGGTAATGCGGGCTATATTAGTATAATACTTGGGGAGGGTGTTTTATTGCATGGAGTGACTGAAGTGTGTGCGCCCCTCTTAGGGGAAGTCCCCAGTGCGCACACTGGGGAAAGGGGTCGCCGGAGTCGGATTAGAGCAGGTGGGAAAAGACTGAACGCAGTGCAGACATTTCTTTTCCCTCTTGGCAGTCTCTCTGCCATGGCACCCTCTCAGTCTCGCTATCGCTCGACAGCTCCCCCGAAGGGGGAGCCAAGGGTGAAGTATAAATCGACGCAACCCGCCAAAACAAGCACCGTCATTCAGAGGAGGGCGAAGCCCGACGTGGGAATCCGTTTCTCCTTGGGACTGTCTATAGTTTTAGTGCGGCGCATGGGGATGCGGATTCCCACGACCAGTGTTCGCACTGGTCTCGGAATGACAGGTTAGTTTTGTCTTTAGCGCCGATTTAGACACTACCGCGAAGCGCTGCCCCTCTTAGGGGAAGTCCCCAGTGCGCACACTGGGGAAAGGGGTCGCCGGGGTAGGACACGGTGCAGACCGGAAAAGACAGGGCGCAGTGCAGACAATTCTTTTCCCCATTGGCAGTCGCTCAGCCATGGCGACCCCTCAGTCTCGCTTGCGCTCGACAGCTCCCCTAAAAGGGGCGCCAAGGGCGGAGACTGATAACCCCTCAGTCACCTACGGTGACAGCTCCCCTTTCAGGGGAGCCAAGGGCGTAGGCAAAAGCCGCCTCGCCGGTTTCGGCATTGTACAGCAGCGCAAAAAAGCCGCCCAAAAGGCGGCTTTTCAAGTAAACAAAAACAATCTCATATTATCTCAGGCTGCCGTAGACGAGCTCACCGTCGATAAAGGTCGCCTTAATGTTCAGCTTATCGTCCAAGAGCAGCATATCCGCGCACTTTCCGACCTCAAGCGAGCCTATCTCGTCAAAGCTGTTCAAAGCCCTTGCGGGTGCCTCGGTCATCGCGTATATCGCGTCCTCAAGCGGTATGCCGTAGGACACAAGATTTTTAAGCTCCTCATGGAGATTGCTCGATGAGCCGGCAATCGTCCCGTCAAGCAGCGTCGCACGGCCGTTTCTCACGACGATGGGCTGACCGGCAAGGTCATAGTTGCCGTCGCAAAGCCCCGCACAGCGCAGAGAATCGCTTATCACAACAAGCCTTTTGCCGAACATCCTATACACCGCGTTTATGACCGCCGGGTGGATATGCAGCCCGTCGCAAATCAGCTCGACCTGCGCGCCCGCCGTAAGCGCCGCGCCGATAAGCCCCGGCTCACGGTGGTGCAGCGGCTGCATGGCGTTAAACAAATGCGTCGCCTGCGTTGCGCCCGCCTCAAAGCCCGCCATCGCGGTGGCGTAATCTGCGGTGGTATGACCGAGGGAGACGGCGCAGACCTTGGACGCCTCGCGGATAAAGTCCAATGCGCCATCAAGCTCGGGAGCCATGGTGATGATTTTAAGCCTTCCCCCGCTCAGCTCGCTCATGCGGTAGAACATATCAATATCCGGCGTACGGATATTCTCCGCCTTCTGCGCGCCGCGCTTACTGTACGAAACGAAGGGCCCCTCAAGGTGGACGCCCGCGCACTTTGCCTGCGCGCCGCAGCGCTCATAGCCGCTGATATTGCGCATGGAACGGGCAAGCTCCTCCTCGGCTATGGTCATGGTCGTAAAGCAGAAGGAGGTCACGCCGTTTGCCGCATAGAAGCCGGCAAGCGCGGGTATCTCGTCGGCGCGGCAGTCGCTTGCGTCGTAGCCTATTGCGCCGTGCGTGTGAATGTCGATAAATCCGGGCACGAGGTATGCGCCCTGCACGTCCTCGCCGCCCTCGGGGTCAAGGCTCTGTATCTTGTCGGAAAATTCAATGGAACCGTGTTCAAAGCGCCCGTTTCTGTAAACTCTCGCATTGCTTATCTTCATGAATATCCCTCCTCGGCTTTCGCCATATATTTCAGGCTGTCTTTATTCTTATATATAAAATATATAATTACAGATAAAAGCTCGGGGACTTGTGACCGGAGCACATCGCCGCAAGCGCTGCGGAAACCGCAAGCTGCGCGGCCTTGGGCACACTGCGGGCACCGAAGGGACAGACGGTGATGCATCTCATGCAGCTTATGCACTTGCTCTTATCGGGCTTGCGCGGGTCGCCCTGGTCTATCGCGCCGGCGGGACACTCGGCAGAGCAGGTGCCGCAGCCGGAGCAGTGAATACCGGAGTGCGGATATATGGGAAGTCCCTTGTACTCCTTATAATCGTGGCTGCCGGGCATCGGCACGTCACGCAGCTCCTCGCGGCTCATCAGCGCATGGAGGAAGACCTTGAGCTGGGCGATGTCCTTCTCGTCGGGTCTGCCTGCACCGAAGCGGCGGTCGAGCGAATGAGGCGCAACCATCTCGGCGCCGCCGACAACGCGGAAGCCGTTTTTCTTTGCCAGATCCGCCATCTCCTGCAGCGCATCGTCCACGGCACGATTACCGAAGACGGCGACGGGAACCAGCGGAGTGCCCTTGCCGTGAATATCCTTCATGCGGCGGTACATGGGCGCGGGAATACGCCCGCCGTAAACCGGGAAGCAGACAAAGACTATCATGTCCTCGTCAAAGCTCATGTCGAAATCGAACACGGTGATATCCGAGGTATCCGCATTGAGCTCGGAGGCGATGAGCTTTGCAATGTGTTCGGTCCCGCCGGTCGCGCTGAAGTAGAGTACGATAGGTTTCATTTTATTACCCCTTATTGATAAGTATTTTACATAAGAATAACACCGGCGGCGCGCATCGTCAATGCTTTAATTATCAATTCCGTCAAGGGCTATACTCGTCCATGTCTCAAGCCTGTCCCGGCTCTCGCGGAGCGCCTGCGCCGTCGTCCAGCCGCCCTCAAGCTTTTCCGTCTCGCACACGCGCACCTCGCCCTCGACGCTCAGGGTATAGCAGAGCCCCAGATGCACGCTGCCGACGCCGTTTGAGTCGTCATTGATGAAGCCGACGGGACGCAGCTCGCCGCGCCGCTCTATCTCGACCTCCTCCTCAAGCTCGCGCTCAAGCCCGCGCATGAGCACGCTCTCGCGGTCAAGCTCGTCCACGGGGTTTATGTGCCCGCCGACGCCGATGGAGATAAGCCCGTGAAGCCGCGCCTCGCCGCCCTTCCTGAGCCTGCGCGTCATAAATATCTCATCGCCGCGGCAGAGCACGACATAGGGGATGATCTGCTTATAGCCGGGGTCCGCCTCCGCGTCCGGGCGGGGAATAAACTCATGCTCCCGGCTGATGATATCCAGCAGCTCGGCGCTGTGCCCGGTGATGAGTCCGCTGCGCCCGGAGATGAATTGCGACAGTTTTTCGGTTTTAACTACCAATACGTATTCCATATATATCTCTTTTCTGTTGACTTATTTTTGCCGTGACCTTATAATTTATTATATGATAACATAAACGGAGGGATTTTTCCATGGCGAATTTTTCGGATTTCTATTTTGAGTCCAGCACCGTGAAAAACCGCATCTATGTCCGTCAGTGGACGCCGGACGCGGAGCCGCGCGGCATTGTACAGATAGAGCACGGCATAGCCGAGCATATTGAGCGTTATGATGATTTTGCCCGTTTCCTCGCGGATAACGGCTTTATCGTGGTCGGTGACGATCACCTCGGTCACGGCCGCTCCATCGCCGAGGGCGGTGAGCAGGGCTTCTTTGCCGAGAGTGACGGCTGGGAGTACGTTGTGCGCGATATAGACAAGCTCCATGACATCATGCACGAGAAGTACCCGGAGCTGCCCTATATCTTCTTCGGTCACAGCATGGGCAGCTTCCTTGTGAGAACCTATATCATAAAGCACCCGGAGAAGCCGGACGCGGTCATCATCAGCGGCACGGGTCATCAGCCTCTGCCCATGGTTCTCGGCGGCTATGCTATGGCGAGTGCCGCGGTGAAGCTCCACGGAGCGCACAAAATCGGCGACACGCTCAACAGCATCGCCTTCGGCTCGTATAACAAGGGCTATGACAATGCCCGCACCGAATTTGACTGGCTCAGCCGCGACACGGCAAACGTTGACAAGTATATTGCCGATCCCCTCTGCGGCTTTGTCCCGACGGTCAGCCTCTTCCGCGACATGATGGGCGGCATCAGGTTTGTCACAAGCCAGAAGAATATCGATCGGATGTGCCAGGAAACGCCGGTCTATTTCATGTCCGGAGACGCGGATCCCGTGGGCGAAAACGGCAAGGGCGTGACTCGCGCCTACAATGCCTTCTGCCGCGCCGGACTGCATGACGTCAAAATGCGTCTCTACCCCGGCGGACGGCATGAGCTGCTCAACGAGACAAACCGCGAGGAGGTCTATAAGGACGTTCTCGACTGGATAAACGAAAAAATCTGAGCGTTCAGGGTCGAATAAGAAAATATAGGGATATCACGCCCCCGGCAGAAAAACATCTGCCGGGGGCGTGTCGATTTATGTGGAGCTTATAGAGCGACAGTTCCCCCCTAAAGAGGGCGCTGTCGGTGTCAGTGAGCGCGTTCCCCTCGCCCCGCGAAGCGCTGCCCCTTTTAGGGGAAGTCCCCAGTGCGCACACTGGGGAAAGGGGTCTCCGAGATAGGACACGGTGCAGGAGGGAAAAGACAGAACGCAGTGCGGACAATTCTTTTTCCTATTGGCAATCCCTCAGTCCCGGCGACCCCTCAGTCTCGCTCACGCTCGACAGCTCCCCTAAAAGGGGCGCCAAGGGCGTAGGCGAAAGCCGCCGCACTGATTATTATAATCTCCGACACGCACAATGTAAAAATCGGCGCAACCCGCGCACCCCCCACCTCCGTCATTCCGAGGAGGGCAACGCCCGACGTGGGAATCCGTTCTCCTTACGCCGCACTAAGACTTTGCACAGTCCCAAGGGGATGCGGATTGCCACGTCGCTACGCTCTCGCGACGGCGGCTCCGCCGCCTAGTCCCTTTAGGGGCAATGACAGGTTAGTTTAGTCTTTAGCGCCGATTTAGACAGTGCCGCGAAGCGCTGCCCCTCTTAGGGGAAGTCCCCAGTGCGCACACTGGGGAAAGGGGTCTCCAAGGTAGGACACGGTGCAGGAGAGAAAAGACAGGACGCAGTGCGGACAATTCTTTTCCCCATTGGCATTCCCTCAGCCCCGGCGACCCCTCAGTCTCGCTATCACTCGACAGCTCCCCTAAGAGGGGCGCCAAGGGCGTAGGCGAAAGCCGCCGCGCCGACTATTATATTCTCCGACACGCACAATGTAAAAATCGGCGCAACCCGCGCACCCCCCACCTCCGTCATTTCGAGGAGGGCAACGCCCGACGTGGGAATCCGTTCTCCTTACGCCGCACTAAGACTTTGCACAGTCCCAAGGGGATGCGGATTGCCACGTCGCTACGCTCTCGCGACGGCGGCTCCGCCGCCTAGTCCCTTTAGGGGCAATGACAGGTTAGTTTAGTCTTTAGCGCCGATTTAGACAGTGCCGCGAAGCGCCGAAGTGGTCTTCGGGGTTGGACACGGAGCAGAGAGGAAAAAAGGACTCACTACCGTCCGCTCTCTATCAGTTATGTAAACCTCTCAGTTCTCTTCGGTGACAGCTCCCCTTTCAGGGGAGCCTACGCCGATTTCTCCCCCATAACGCAAAAAAACTCCGATGTCACCATCGGAGCTTTCTTATGCCCTTATGCCCTCGGGTGGGCCTTATTATACACGTCCTTGAGCTGCTTTTTTATAAGCTGCGAGTAGACCTGCGTTGAGGAAATATCCGCGTGACCGAGCATTTCCTGTATCGCGTGGATATCCGCGCCGTTTTCCAGAAGATGCGCGGCAAAGGAGTGACGCAGAGTGTGCGGCGTGATGTCCTTGTCGATTTTCGCCTTCTTCTGATAAAACTTGATTATCTTCCAAAAGCCCTGACGCGACATACGCTCGCCGTTGACGTTTACGAAGAGAGACTTTTCATCCGCCGCCGCAATCATCTGCGGGCGCACCAGCGTCATATATTCCGACAGCGCCTTCATCGCCTTGGGGTACATCGGGATAAATCGCTCCTTATCCTTGCTGACACAGCGGATTATGCCCGCGCCGAGGTTTACGTCCTCGACGTTCAAGTCAATAAGCTCCGTGACCCTCATGCCAGTCGCGTACAGCAGCTCCAGCATTGCCTTGTCGCGGTAGCCCTTCATATCGATGCATTCGGGCTGCTCAAGCAGTAGCTCGACCTCCTGACTTGTGAGTATCTGCGGCAGCTTCTGCGTGCCCTTGTCGGGGACAAGCTTTGTGGAGGGGTTTGTCTCTATATAACGGTGTATGCAGAGATATGCATACAGGCACTTTATCGACGCGATGCCTCTTGACACCGTCGCAACCGACTTGCCCTTGCCGCGCAGCCACTCGATATAGTCCGAAAGCTCCTCGGCGGAGACGCTGACGAGACTCGACTGCGTGTGCTCCTCCAGATAGGCGGCAAGCTGACGGATATCCCGCATATAGGAGCTAAGGGTGTTTGCCGAGGAGTGCTTTTCTTCGATGAGATACTTTTCAAATATTTCTATGCACTCGGCGTTATTCATGCAAACTCCCCCTTTCTTTTTATCTAAAAATAATATACGCAGATATCAGACTGCCCGCGGCGGACAGGTAAAGAAGTATTTTATCGCGCCGACAGGCGGCGCGGAAGCCCGCCCCGGAGCAGCGCTCCTTTATCTCACGCGAAAGCTCCATGCCCGAGCCTGCGGCGATAAACATAAGCGGCATTAAAACGCACATGAGCGGCAGACACGATAGCCCCGCGGCGGCGATATAGCGCGGCGCACAGAAGCCGGAGACGACACCGAGCAGCAAAATGAGCAGCCGCCCGCAGGGAGACGAGGCCGGCAGCGCCGACAGCGCGGGACAAAGCACAAGCGCCGCCAGAAGCCTCGACTGCGTCCGCTCCGGGCAAAGCGGCAGGAGCGAAAGCGCCGAGCCTGCGGCAAAGGCGAAAAAAACAAGCGAGCCGGCGGAGTACCCGCGGCGCACAGAAGCTCTTTTCATGGGCTTATCGGAAATATGTAAATCATAATTTGATTTACATAATGATTTACTGGTAACAATATATTACAAAGCTGCAAACAAATCAAGTCCTTTTTACAAAAAAGTTGCGAAAAATTTTAATTTTTATGTCAACCACATGTGAGTGCTTACATTTTGACCTTGTGCGCTGCCCGTGACACAAGATATAGTCAGTGCTTCGTCACATTGACGGAGCGCCTTTTCACGCGCCCTCCGCGACCGCCGAGGGCGCTTCCGAGAACGCAGCCCGCTACGCTGAAGCAGCCGACGCTCAGTACGCCCGCGCTTGCCGGTACGCCGCCGATGATAAAGCCGACGAGCAGCAGCACTATCGTAAGCCCCAGACCGCAGAGAAGCCCGCACAGGAGCCTGCCGCCCTGCCTTGAGCGCATTGCCCGCGCCCCCGCCGCGCCCGCCGAGACAAAGCTCACACCGGCGCTTATATAGGACATCGCCCGCGCGTCCGCCGCCCGCGCCGCAAGGAGCGCCGCCGGGAAGAGCAGAAGCAGCGCAGTGAGAAGCCACACCCCAAGTACCCTGAGAAAAAGACCTAAGCTTATTTTACGCAATAAAACACCCCCGACCAAACATCATTGCTACATGATATTAAGTCAGGGGTGCTTTAATTCTAACAGTAAGATAATGCCAAAATTATTTGCGCTTACCTTTTCTTGCTTCGGCCTCGGCTGCCTCCATCTTGGCAGTGGTGGAAATCGCCCACTTCTTGACCTGAATGCGGACTCTGTCCTCGCCGGTCTCGAAGGTGATGGTGTCCTCGGTGATCTGCACGATCTTGCCGGTCATGCCGCCGATGGTGACTATCTCATCGCCAAGAGTGAGGGAGCTGCGCATCTCCTCGGTCTTTTTCCGCTTCTTGTTCTCGGGACGGATAAGGAAGAAGTAGAAGATAACAAACATCAGAACCAGCATGATGATCATGCTGCTGCCGCCGGCGCCTGCCGTGGTAAGGAATAAGCTCATGTGGGAAGTACCTCCAAAAAAGTGTGTAGATATATTATACATAAATATAAGCGTAAATGCAAGATGCTTAAATTCTTTTGTCGAGAATTTCCGAGTATTTGTGTCTGAACTGCTCAAAGGCTCCGTCATCAAGGCTGTCACGGATGCGCTGAGTCAGGGAGTTGTAGAAATACAGGTTATGCATGACCGCAAGACGCATTGCCAGCATTTCCTCCGCCTTGAACAGATGCCGGATATACGCGCGCGAATAGCGGCGGCAGACCGGGCAGTCGCACTCGGGGTCGATGGGCAGGGAGTCGGCGAGATATTTCTCGTTTTTGATGTTGATTATGCCGCCCCAGGTGAAGAGATGACCGTGGCGACCGTTGCGGGCAGGCATGACGCAGTCGAAGAAGTCTACGCCGCGCGCCACGCCCTCAATGATGTTCGAGGGAGTTCCGACGCCCATTAGATAGCGCGGCTTGTCCTTGGGCATATACTCCTCGACCGCCTCGATGGTGTCGTACATCTCCTGATGCGACTCGCCGACGGCAAGCCCGCCGATGGCGTAGCCGGGGAGATCAAGCTCGGCTATCTGCTGCATATGCTTTATGCGGATATCGTGGAAAACCGTGCCCTGATTGATGCCGAAGAGCATCTGACCGGGGTTTACGGCGTCCTCGCGGCTGTTGCACTCGGCAAGAGCCGCCTTGCAGCGCTTGAGCCAGCGGTAGGTTCTCTCGCAGGAGCGCTCGACGTAGTCACGCGGCGAGGGTATCCTGATGCACTCGTCAAAGGCCATGACGATATCCGAGCCGAGGTTTGACTGTATGCGCATACTGTCCTCGGGACCCATGAATATGTGCCGTCCGTCAACGTGGGAGTTGAAGTTTACGCCGTCCTCGCTGATTTTACGCAGCTTTGCGAGGGAGAATATCTGAAATCCGCCGCTGTCGGTGAGTATGGGGCCGTCCCATGTCATAAATTTATGCAGACCGCCCATCTTCTTCACCAGCTCGTCACCGGGGCGAACGTGAAGATGATAGGTGTTTGAAAGCTCGACCTGACAGTTTATCTCCTTGAGGTCGCGGGCGGAAAGCGCGCCCTTTATCGCGCCCGCCGTGCCGACGTTCATAAATACCGGGGTCTGAACCGTGCCGTGCGGCGTATCGAACTGCCCTCTGCGGGCGTGTCCCTCTTGCTTTAGAAGCTTGTACAATTTTATTCTCCTATCTTGTTCTATGCTCGATTATCCAGCCGAGCAGCTCTTCATATGACATTGACCCGTCCGCAAGGGACAGCCCGACATGGACTATGTCCTCGTCGCTGTAGCTCATCCGTATGCCGTTTACCTCAAGAAAGGTGAGCATCACATACATACCTATGCGCTTATTTCCGTCAACAAAGGCATGATTTGATACAAGGCTGTATCCGAGCCTTGCGCCCTTCTCCTCTTTTGTCGGGTAAAACTCCTCATCGCCATAGCCCGAAAACGCGCTTTCGAGCGCCGATTCAAGCAGCGCCTCATCCCTGACGCCCATGCTGCCGCCGGTGCTCTCGGTGATGATTTTATGCAGAAGAAGAACCTTTTCCTTTGAAAACCTGATCATCTTGCCAGCTCCTCAAAGGCGGCCTTATGCTCGCGCAGTATGCGCTCTGCGACAAAGTCAATTTTCTCGTCGTCGCTCATTTCGATCTCTGCGCTGTCATGCGCGGCGCTTTTGGGCAGAGTCATGCTAAACGGAATTCCGTTTTCCATTACCGTTCTTTTCATGAACATTCTGAGCGCCGTGGGCAGGTCTATCCCCAGCTCCTCACAGACGGCGCTTGCCTGCGACTTCAGTTCATCGTCAACGCGAAACTGTATTATAGATGAAGCCATATATAACACTCCTTATACAAATGCAGTACATTTAACTTCATCTGTATTATAGCTCAAGCCGGCTCAAAGGTCAATTATATTCTTTTCGCTCTCACTCGATGAACATCGCGTCGCCGAAAGAGAAGAAGCGATACCTCTCCTGCACCGCGATATTATATGCGTTCAGCACCCTCTCGCGCCCCGCAAGCGCGGAGACGAGCATGATGAGCGTGCTCTCCGGCAGATGGAAATTTGTCACAAGTGCGTCAAGACACTTGAATTTATATCCGGGGTAAATGAATATATCCGTCCAGCCCGAGCTTGCGGGCAGGGAGCCGTCGGCATTGGCAAAGCTCTCCACCGTGCGGCAGGAGGTCGTGCCGACGCAGATAACGCGCCCGCCGCTGCGCTTCGTCTCGGTGACTATACGCGCCGTCTCCTCGGGGATGATGCAAAACTCCGAGTGCATCTCGTGGTTTTCTATCTCATCCTCCTTGACGGGACGGAAGGTGCCGAGTCCGACGTGCAGCGTCACATAGCAGATTTTCACGCCTCGCTGCGAAAGCTTTTCCAGCAGCTCCGGCGTAAAGTGCAGACCCGCCGTCGGCGCGGCGGCGCTGCCCAGCTCCTTGGAGTAGACCGTCTGATAGCGCTCCGAGTCCTCAAGCTCAGCCTTTATATACGGCGGCAGAGGCATTTTGCCAAGGCGCTCCAGCACCTCGAGGAAGATACCCTCATAGCTGAACCTGACTATCCTGTTGCCGCCCTCCGCGACGCTCTCGACCACGGCAGTAAGCTCACCGTTACCGAAGCTGAGCTCCGTTCCGGGCTTGGTCTTTCTGCCGGGGCGGCTCAGGCACTCCCAGCGCCCCTCGCCCAGATCGCGCAGCAGCACAAGCTCCACGCTGCCGCCCGTGAGACGGCTGCCGATAAGCCTTGCCGGGAGCACGCGCGAGTTATTGAGCACAAGACAGTCTCCCTCATGCAGCAGCTCCGCAAGCTCATAAAAATGCATATGCTCTATCTCACCCGTGCGCTTATCAAGATGCAGCAGCCGCGAATGGTCACGCTGCTCAAGCGGGGTCTGAGCAATAAGCTCCTCGGGCAAATCAAAATAAAAATCGGATTTCTTCACGCTATATACGCTCCTGTAAAATAAAATCTAATAATATCCTCGCAGTCAAAGCCGTAAACCGAGGCCATGGCGTTTGCGCCCCATTGGCTCATCCCGCAGTTGTGCCCCCAGCCGCTGCCGTAGAACTCAAAGGCTCCGTCGGACTGCGTGATGCTGAAGCGGCAGTTATTAAGCCCGATGAGCGCATAGCTGTCGCGCCCCTCAAGCCGAAGCTCGTTTCCCGCCGTGTCGATGTAGCTCATGGCGATGACGTTGCCGTTTATCGAATACTCGGGTCTGAGCTCCGTCACCGTGCCTATCTCGTGACCCCGGCGCGTAAGCCGCCATGAAAGCTCGTCTCCGCTGCGGTAGGCGTACCAATTTCGCATCGAGTAGTCCACCGCCTGCTCAAAGGGATCGCTCACGCCGCGAAGATAGGGCAGCTCAAGCTCAAACACATTCGCCCCGTCCTCGGTCGCACCGCCGTCGGAGGCAAAGTAATATATATCGCATATCTCGCCCTTGTAGCGCACATACTGCCCCGCCGTCGAGTCCACGGCGGCGTCGGTCGTCGCGTCGGCGTCCTGCGTGCCGCGGTAGACCTGACTTTCGGTGTCCGCCGTCAGGTCAAAGCCGTATTCCTCGTCATATGCGTCACGGTTGAATATCGCGTAGGTCCGGGCGCATATCGCCTGAGCGCGCAGCGCCTCGTATGGCCAGTAGGAGCTCATCTCATAAGGGATAACGCCCTTGACATAGTCCTCGACCTCGACAAAGTTTATCACGTTTGACAGATAATCTCCCAGCGGAGTGCAGCCGAAGCCGCCGCGGTAATACTTGCCCTGAAACAGCGTCCTCGGGTCATCGCCGCGCGCACGCACGGCAAGCGTGCTCTCTCCGCTCTCGGCAAGGAGCAGAAGCCGCCCATTATTGAGGTTTATCACGCCGTAGCTGCCGTAGCCGCCTCTGTACGCCGTGCCGCGCAGACCGTATAGCCGCATCGTGTCCTCCGCCGCAGTCTCGGAATAAAAGCTGCCGTAGAGCACGCGGTACTCGCCGCCGATGAGCGCCAGCACCCCGCCGAAGGAGGCGGCCGCGTTCTGCGCCTCGCTGAGCGTATCGTATGAGGAGTCTATGAGAATGTGCCAGCTTGCGCCGTAATTCTCCGCCCGCACTATCGCAAGGCTGTCGGAGGCGGTGCTGCCGAGAGCAATAAACTCGCGCTCGGGCGAATAACAGCCCAGCTCAAAGCCGCCCCCGCGCACGTTCGTAAGCTCGGCAAGCTCCACGGCGCTGCTGTTGTAGGCAAGACCGACCTTTATGAGCGAATGCTCCGGCGGCGCGTTGTCGTAAATGCTGCCGTCGGCGTAGCCGCTGCGGTCAAGCTCGAGCGACAGCGCGGCAGTGCCGGTCTTGGGCACCGGGCTTTCCGGCTCCGCCGCCGAAGCGCCGACGGTGAGCAGCGCCGATATGCACAGCGCCGAGGCGCATATTTTTATAAGCTTATTTATCATGCTCCATACCCTTGGCTGAAAGTATCGTTTTATTATAGCAGACGAATTCGCCTATTTCAATTAAATTCAATCATTTTCTCATATTCCGCCCCGAGCGGGAATATACTGCCGTGATAAATCATCCGGAGGTGCAGTTATGCAGAAAACACCGCTATTCAAAGGCTCCTGCACCGCGATAGTCACGCCCTTCAATGACCGGGGCATAGACTATGCGCGGCTCGAGAAAAACATTGAGTACCAGTACGAAAACGGCACGGCGGCGCTTGTCGTCTGCGGCACGACGGGCGAAAACGCGACCTTGAGCGATAACGAGCAGCGCGAGCTTATCCGCCGGGCAATAATCGCAAATCACGGTAGAATGAAGCTGATAGCCGGCGTCGGCGGGAACAATACGGCTGCCGTGCTGCGCCGGGCGGAGGACGCGCAGTATATGGGCGCGGACGGCATACTTATGATATGCCCATATTATAACAAAACTACGCAGAAGGGGCTAATCGAGCACTTTACATACGTTGCCGACCGCGTGGAGCTGCCGATGATATTATATAATGTCCCGAGCCGCACGGGGATGAGCATTTCCCCGGAGACATACGCGGCGCTTGCCGAGCACCCGGGCATAAACGGCGTCAAGGAGGCCTCTGGCGATATTGCGCTCATCGGCACGATACGCAGCGTATGCGGGGATAAGCTCAATATCTGGAGCGGCAACGACAGCGATACGGTTGCGATGATGGCGCTTGGGGCGCAGGGCGTGATATCGGTTGCGAGCAATATAGTCCCGGCGGCGGTCGCAAGGCTGTGCGAGCTGTGTCTCAGTGGCGATTTCCCCGCCGCGGCGGAGCTGTATGCGCGGTATGCGGCGCTTTTCTCCGCGCTCTTTATCGAGACAAATCCGATACCCGTAAAGGCGGCGATGAAGCTCATGGGCACGGACAGCGGTCTACTCCGTCTCCCGCTGACCGATATAAGCGAGATGAGCCTGCGTAAGCTCCGCACTGAGATGCAGAGGGCAGGCATTGAGGTCGGGGAAATAGAGGAAGGCACAGAGTAAGTCTCCGCATTGGCTCCCCTTTCAGGGGAGCCGAGATCAAGGACGGAAAAGATTTTTAGCGGGCTGCGCCGATTTACATCATAAAAAGCTTCCCCATTAAGGGGAAGCCAAGTAAACAATATAGGTTCTAAAATAAATGTTGAGGTAGGATTCTCAAGCGGAGAATATCTACATACAACATTTTTCTTTTGAAAAAGATACCATCGTTTGATAAGGGCAGACACGCCTGACGGCGTGCCTTTTCGGCGCTTTTTACCCTTTTCGCCTTGGCGGGCGCCAGCCCGCCTGCATCTCAAAAAACAAAAATCACTCGAAAATCCATCGCCGTCAGGTGCGAAGCAGTTTTGTCGGAGCAGAAATGTGTTCAGACGAGAAAAGACCCGCAGGGAATACTGCCGTATTGTCAAGGGGCTTGACGAAGTATGAGCGCATTTCCTCCCGTCAAAACCGTGTTTGCCCTTGTCAAGCGATGGTAAAATAAGTAGAGCATAACAATATAATTTTTGTCTTCATATTCTTTGGGGTGTTATCCTTCGTATGAAAGCATAGTAAAGGAGAACTGCTTCGTGGCATCAATTCCACACTCAAAAATCCTTATTTCCCGCGCATCCGCTATTGTGCGGGGAGGGTATCTATTGTATAATACAATAAAAAATACCAAATACCGCGCCTGCCGGTCGGCGGGTGAGAATGAGGAGGATTTCAAGTGAGTACTGCAATGGACGCCGCACGGAGCTTTGCTCTCGCCGGTACGCCGCTGAGCTGTGAGCGCTACGGCTTCGGGCACATAAACGCAACATATCTTCTCGTCACGGACACGGGCAGGCGCTACATTCTTCAGGGCATAAACGAGCAGGTTTTTGCCGACATACCGGGCATGATGAGAAATATATCCGCCGTCACGCGGCACATCTCAAGGCAAGTGAGCGAGCCGCGCGCCTGCCTGCATCTTGTGCCGACGCTTGAGGGGCGCGACTATCTCATCGACGCCGAGGGCAAGAGCTGGCGCGTCTATGACTTTATCGAGAACAGCCTGTGCCTGCAAAAGCCGGAGAGCCCGAGCGACTTTTTCCAGAGTGCCGTCGCCTTCGGACGCTTTCAGCAGCAGCTTCTCGACTTCCCCGCGCATACGCTCTGCGAGGCGATACCGGATTTTCACAATACGCCGGTCAGATACCGTCAGCTCCGCGCCGCGATTGAGACTGCAAGCGCCGAGCGCCGGGAGAGAGCCGCGGCCGAGATAGAGGAATATTTGGCGCGTGAGGACTCCGCCTCCGCCCTGCAGGATATGCTTCGGCGCGGTGAGCTTCCGCTGCGCGTGACGCACAACGACACAAAGCTGAATAACGTCATGCTGGACGAAAAAACGCGCGAGGCGCTGTGCGTCATCGACCTCGACACCGTTATGCCCGGACTCATGGCATATGACTTCGGCGACTCCATCCGCTTCGGTGCGGCGACCGCCGCCGAGGACGAAAAAAATCTTGAGCTTATGAGGCTTGACCTTGAGCTGCTGCGTATATACACGCGAGGCTATATGGAGGTCTGCCGCGATATGACCGAGGCGGAGGCGCTAAGTCTCCCGCTCGGCGCAAGACTCATGACGCTTGAATGCGGCGCGCGCTTTCTGGCGGACTATCTTGCGGGCGACCGCTATTTTGCCGTCCACCGCCCCGAGCACAATCTTGACCGCTGCCGTACACAGCTCAAGCTCGTGCAGGACATGGAGAAGTGCTGGAACGAGCTGACGGATACCGTTGCCGCAGAGCGTGAGCGCGCGCTGAGTCTATGAACATACTTATAAATAACGAGCAGGTCAAAAAGCTGCTCACAAATCTGTATATGTTCACCGGGATACTTACCAATATATACGACCAGCGCGGCAACGACATCCAGCTATTCGGCAATCACTCCGACTTCTGCCGTCTCATCCATGAGGACCCCGAGGGGCATCGCCGCTGCGTGCAGTCCGACTGCCGCGCCGTCGAGTCCTGCGGCGCCGAGCACAGTCCCCACTGCTACCGCTGTCACGCGGGGCTGCACGAGGAGATAATCCCGCTTTACGACAGCGGCGAGTGCATAGCCTTCCTTGCCTTCGGTCAGCTCCTTGACTCTCGGAGCTACGATGAGCAGTGGGAGGAAACTCTCGTCACGCTCGACTGGTACAAGGGAGACATCCACGAGCTGCGCGAGGCCTTTTATCGTCTGAAGCGTCTGACGCCGGAGGAGTTTGCGGCATACACCGAGGTCTTGGAGGTGCTTGCGGCGTATATCCAGATGGAGCGCATCATTCACTCGGCGGAGATAAGCGACCGGCAGCGGCTTGAAAAGTACATAAATGAGCATTATATGGAAAAACAGACGCTGAAAAAAATCTCCGCAGAGCTCGGTATCGGCACGACAAAGCTCTGCGCCCTCGCCAAGAGCCTGCCCGGAGGCAACAGCATCACGGCGCTTATATCCATGCGCCGCGTCGAGGCGGCAAAGACTCTGCTTGTAAAAAGCAGCCTCACTGTTACGGAAATCGCAGGGCGCGTGGGCTTTAGCGACTATAACTATTTCACCAAGACCTTTAAGCGCCTTGCCGGGCTTACGCCCTCGGAATACCGCAGACTCAACAGCGCGACAGGCATTCTCTGGCAGCGCAAAAACGGCGGCGAGGCGTAAAAATATATAGCGAGTGAAAGATTTTCCATGAAACATGAAAATAATTGTATAGACTATACAAGAGCCATGCAAGTATAATAGAGCCATAGTCGGTAGGCTTTGTCGAATATGACAAAACATTCGCGCACTGCCTTCCGCCGGTATGAGAAGCGAAATGCCTTCTTACAAAAGAATGAAAAGGAGAAATTTGAATGAAAAAGATTCTCGCAATGCTTTTGGCTCTGGTCATGGTCTTTGCTCTCTGCGCCTGCGGCGGGACGACCACACCTCCTGCCAATGATCAGCCCTCCTCTCAGCCCGAGGAGAATTCCGCACCCGTAGCGGATGAGATAACCCTCGACGTTATCATCTGCGAGTACGGCACCAACACCCGCGAGTGGTTCCTCGGCTCCGGCATGGACGGCACCAACTTTGTTGACAAGTTTGAGAAGGAAAACCCCGGCATCAAGCTCAACCTTGAGGTCGTCTCCTGGAACGATGTCTACACCGTTGTTGACACTCGTATTGCCAGCAATCAGGCTCCCGACATCCTCAATATTGACGTTTTCGCAAACTACGCAAATGACGGTCTGCTTGAGCCCGTGTCCCAGTACTGCCCGGACGAGCTTTTTGCCGACTTCTTCCCCTCATTTATTGAGCAGTCCGTTATCGACGGCGTGTGCTGGGCAGTTCCCGACCTCGCCTCCGCCCGCGCAATGTATTATAATGTAGATATGTTCGAGGAGATGGGCATCGAGGTTCCCTCCACCTGGGCGGAGCTTGAGGATGCAGCTCAGACCATTATCGACTTTTACAACGGTGAGGTTTACCCCTGGGGTATCGACATGACCACTGACGAGGGTCAGGCTGCATTTGCCTATTATACTTGGGGCAATGGCGGCGGCTTTGTCGATGCAGACGGCAACTGGGCGCTCAACTCTGATGAGAACGTTGAGGCCATCGAGTACGCCATCAGCCTCTACAAGAACGGCTTCACCAATCCCAACCCCGAGACTCAGACCCGTTACGACCTTCAGGATATGTTCGCTGCCGGCAAGCTTGCAATGTGCATCGCTCCCAACGCAATGCCCACCTACTGCGCCGATAAGGACAGCAAGGTCAACATGGCTACCGCTCCCATCCCCGCAAACGAGGGCAAGGCCAGCTCCTCCGTCGGCGTTATGGATCGCGTGATGGCGTTCAAGGACGAGTCCGCTCCCGATCAGGCCGCCCGCGATGAGGCTATCGGCAAGTTCCTCACCTTCTTCTACAATCCTGAGAACTACGTCGGCTGGGTCAGTATGGAGGGCTTCCTCCCCGCAGTCAACTCCGCCGTTGAGGCTCTTGTCGCTGCCGACTCCAGCTTTGCGGCATGGCTTGACGTTCTCGCCTCCTGCCAGTTCTACCCGACCGCAAAGGGCGAGTGGGATCAGGTCAAGCAGGGCGTTATCGCTGCCGAGCAGGCTGCGCTCACCGGTGCTGACGTTAGAGCTCAGCTCGACGCGCTCCAGGCTGCCATCGCAGGCTGATAGGCTGTAAAGCATAAAACCAATATCTGAACTCCGGCAGGAGACCGGGCAATCGCCCGGTCTCCTGCTTGTCAAAGAAGCCCGCACACGGACTTCTTTGACAAGCATACCGCCGAGTATTCTGATAATATCAAAACACTGCTTCGCTCATGCTGTAAGGGGTGCTTTTTGAAAAGGACAAAGGTCAATTGTTAAAATCTGCCGATAAGGCGCGATGTCAGGCGTTTTTGCCCTTATCAAGCGATGGTAAGCTATTACGGAATAATATAAAAGGGAAAGAAGGTTACGGCGTGAACAGAAGACTGGGAAAGAGAGTTGAGCCGTATGTATGGCTCCTCCCAAGCATTGTGCTTATGGCGATATTCCTCGTGTACCCGATACTTATCGTCTTTAAGCTGTCGTTCAGCGAGATATCCAAATCCGGCGTAGTCGGAGGCTTTGTAGGGCTTCAGAACTTCAGGGAGGCGGTGCAGCTTCCCGCGTTTAATACGGTGATGAAGAATACCATTGTGTGGGTCGTTGCCGTTGTCGGGCTCTCGACGCTTATAGGCTTTATCCTCGCCATGGTTCTCAACAAGAAGTTTAGAGGACGCAAGATTGCCCGCGCCATCATAGTGTTTCCTTGGGCGACCTCGCTTGTCGTGCAGGCCTCCGTCTGGAACTATATCATCAAGTATGAGTACGGCAACCTCAATAATATCCTCCTGAACCTCGGCATCATCAAGCAGGCCATAAACTGGCGCGCCTCGTATCAGATAGAGTTTATGTGGGAGTGCTGGGTAGGTATCTTCGTCACGATACCCTTTGTCACCTTCTGCGTGCTCTCGGGCTTGCAGTCGATTGACGAGAGCCTGTATGAGGCGGCGGAGATAGACGGGGCAAGCTTCTGGGATAAGCTCTTTAATATCACGATCCCGCTTGTAAAGCCCTCGCTTACGGTCTCGACCGTGCTCAATATAATATACGTCTTTAACTCCTTCCCGATAATCTTCACCATGACCAAGGGCGCGCCCTCGAACAAGACCGATACCCTTGTCACATATCTATATATGCTCAGCTTCTATGACCGAAAGAAGGGACCTGCAACGGCCTTGTCTGTCATAGGCTTCGTTATCCTGTGCGTATGCGCCGGGCTGTATATGATGACCGTCATGCGGAAGGAGGATGCGGAATGAAGGATGCCGTCCGTAAGAGAAACCGGGTCGCGCTCGCGCTGCTGCTCGTGGCGCTTATCGCGGCGTATGTGCTGCTTGCCCTGCCGGTTTACAGCTTCAACTCCTGCATATATACAAAGAAATCCGCCAATACCTTCGTCGGTGACGAGAAGTATCAGGCGGCTCTCGCCGAGGTCAACGCCGTCGCAGAGCAGTACCGCAGCGAGGGCTTTGAGGTCACGCTCAGCGAGGACGTGATAGAGCGCACAAACTCCAAGGGTGAAAAAACCAGCATGGTCAGCTTTTCGCTCAGCGAGAGCTTTACCAAGAGCGCCCTGTCCTTTGTCGAGGCGGGCATAAGCTCCTCGTGGGTCATGAGCCTTATCCTCCTGTGCCTCACCGGCGCCGCCGCCTGCGGTGCGCTCGGCTCCGCTTGGTCGCTCGACGAGGAGGGTAAGGAGCTTTGCGGGCGCGACCGTTCGCTGCGCTCCGCGTCTACGGTGCTTGCGTTTGCCGCATTTTTGCTTATTCCGGTGTTCGTGATGATGAATACCTATACGCTGTCGCGCAGAATTACGCTCTATAGCAGCGGCGTTATGTCCGAGGGTATGGACGAGCTTTACGCAAGGCTTGATCACTTCCTCTTCGGCGGTATGGCGGGGGATAATATCGCCGCCGCGCTCAAGTCCTTCTCCTTTGAGGGCACGGGCACTATATGGGCGGTTATGCTCTGCGCCTTCGTGATGCTGCTTGCCGCCGTTCAGCTTCGGCGCGGCGAGATAAAGCCTGCACTGCTGCGCGGACTTCTCTATGCGTTTATCATCATTGTCTGCGTCATCGTGCTCTACCCCTACTATGTCATGCTCATCACCGCGTTCCGCTCCAGCTCCGAGACGAACGATATGTACTTCCAGCACCTGCTGCCGACAAAGTGGATGTTCGGAAATCTCACCCATATCATGAGCCGCGGTGTGCCGCGCTATCTCCTAAACTCCCTGCTCATAGCGGGCGGCGCTACTCTTATCGCGCTGCTTTGCGGCATTCCCGCAGCCTATGCAATGGCGCGTATGCGCTTTAAGGGGAAGAAGTTTTTCCTCGGCTTTGTTATCATGAGCCAGATGTTTTCCCCCGTCGTGCTGCTTATCGGTATTGCAAGACTCATGAGCACTCTGCACCTGAGCGACTCTATCCTCGGTCTTATGCTCATAAACGCGGCCTTCAATCAGGCCTTTGCGATATGGCTTCTCCGCGGTACCTTTGTCTCGATATCTCCGGAGATGGAGCAGGCGGCGCGCATAGACGGATGCACGACCGTAGGCTCGCTCCTGCACGTGCTCCTGCCGATGGCAGCCCCCGGCATAGTCACGACGCTTATCTTCGTGTTTATTAACGCATGGAACGAATACACCATCTCTACGGTGCTCATTTCCACCATGAGTAATCGCCCGATAACCGTCGGTATCACGCAGTTCTCGTCCTTTAATATGATAGAGTGGCAGTACCTGTTCGCGGCCTCGCTGCTCGCCACGCTCCCCGTGGTCATACTCTTTATGTTCATCGAAAAGCATCTCACTGCCGGTCTTACCTCCGGCGGCGTAAAGGGCTGACGTGGGAGTAGGAAACAAGGAATAAGAAAAACTAAGCTGTTGGACTCATAAAAGCGCTTTCCGCTCCAAGCAGTTTTGTTGTATTATCTTTCATAGAGCATACAGGTATTCTTTTGATGGCGTTTCAGCAGCTTCATTCTAAAGAATTTCTTGCTATGCTCTACTTTTATTTTATAACCTTAAAAACACACAGTCTCTCCAAATTTGGAGAGACTGTCTACAGGCTGAAACAGGCGGATTATGCCGCCTGTTTTCAAGTATATCAAGATATTCTGCATTCACAGCAGCGAGTCAAGCTCCTGCTGCCAGACGCTCATACAGGCATCGCTCGGCATACGCCAATCGCCGCGCGGCGAGAGCGTGACCGAGCCGACCTTCGGCCCGTCCGGCAGGCAGCTGCGCTTGAACTGCTGCGCGAAAAAGCGCCGGTAAAAGTTCCGCAGCCACTTCAGAAGCTCCGCATCGCTATACCTTTCGCCGAGCGCATAGCGCGCCAAGCGGTAAATCTTCGCCGGCCCGAAGCCGAAGCGCAGCACATAGTACAGATAAAAATCGTGCAGCTCATAGGGCCCGACCAGATCCTCCGTCCGCTGGGCTATCTCGCCGTCGTCCGACGCGGGCAGAAGCTCCGGGCTCACCGGGGTGTCCAGAATGTCCAGCAGCACCTCGCGCAGCGCCGCGCTCGGCGTCGTGTCCGCCTCATACTGCACGATATGCCGCACGAGCGTCTTGGGTACGCCCGCGTTCACGCCGTACATGCTCATGTGATCGCCGTTGTAGGTCGCCCAGCCGAGCGCCAGCTCACTCAAATCACCCGTGCCGACGACAAGCCCGCCGGTCAAATTCGCAATATCCATCAGCTCCAGCGTCCGCACACGCGCCTGACAGTTCTCATAGGTCACGTCGGTCTTGTCCTTGTCCTGCCCGATGTCCTCGAAGTGGCTGAGCACCGTGTTTGCTATGCGTACTTCGCGGAAGCTCACGCCGAGCTCAGAGCAGAGTAGCTCGGCATTGGAGCGCGTGCGCCGTGTCGTGCCGAAGCAGGGCATGGTCACGGCGAGCACGTCGGTCATGGGTCTGCCCAGAAGCCGCATTGCCCGCACCGCGACGAGCAGCGCAAGGCAGCTGTCGAGTCCGCCGGAGATGCCGATGACGGCGCTTTTTGCGTGGGCGTGCTCAAGGCGCTTTGCAAGTCCGTCCGCCTGAATGTTGAGTATCAGGGCGCAGCGCTCCGCCCGGGCGCTCATGTCGGCGGGGACGAAGGGCGCGGGGCTGATATAGCGGCTCAGCCGTACCTCGCGCAGCGGAAGCTCGAAGGGTACGACCGTATAGTCTGCGCTCTCGGGGCGGAAGCTCGTATTGCGGCAGCGCTCCGACGCCATGCGCCCGAGGTCAAGCTCCGTGACGGCGCAGCCCTTGCCGTAGGGGGCGGACTCGGCGAGCAGGCTCCCGTTCTCGCAGATGATATCATGGGCGGAAAAGCTCATGTCGGTGGTCGATTCGCCGTGCCCCGCGTCTGCATAAATATACGCGCACAGCAGCCGTGCCGACTGCTGGGAAACGAGCGCGCGGCGGTACTCCGCCTTGCCCACCGTCTCGTCGCTTGCCGAGAGATTTGCGATCACGGTCGCCCCGGCAAGGGCGTGATGCGTGCTCGGCGGCAGCGCCGCCCAGAGATCCTCGCACAGCTCGACGCCGAGAGTAAACTCGGGCATCGAGGCGCAGCGAAACAGCAGCCTTGAGCCGAAGGGCACCTCGAAGCCCGCGAAGCTGACCGTCCGTACGCTGTCCGGGGCGGGGCTGAAGTGGCGCAGCTCATAGAACTCGCCGTAGTTCGGGAGATAGGTTTTCGGGACTAAGCCGAGGAGCCTGCCGGAGCAAAGGACTGCGGCGCAGTTATAGAGCTTGGCCTCGACTGCGGCGGAGAGTCCGACCGTGACGAGCATATCGAGTCCGGAGCTTGCCTCGACAATGCGCCGGAGCGCGTCCTCGGCGGCGCGCTGGAGCGGCTGCTGCAAAAACAGGTCGCCGCAGGTGTAGCCGGTGAGACCGAGCTCGGGGAACACGGCAAGCTGCACCGCGTCCTCGGCGGCGCGGCGCATGGCGGAGATGGTCTCCTCGGTGTTGTAGATGCAGTCCGCCACGCGGAGCGCGGGCGAGACTGCGCAGGCTTTTATAAATCCATGCTGCATATTTATACCGTCCTTTGTATGATGATGGGGGGTCAGCGGGGATGTTTTGGTCTGCGCCCTTGGCGCCCCTCTTAGGAGAGCTGTCGAGTGCAGGCGAGACTGAGGGGGGCTTGGCTCCCCCTTCGGGGGAGCTGTCGAGCGCAAGCAAGACTGAGAGGGCAGAGGGAGTGCCGATGGGGAAAAGAATGGTCGGGGTGGGTGCTGTCTTTTCCCTCCTGCACCGCAAGCTACCCCGGAGACCCCTTTCCCCAGTGTGCGCACTGGGGACTTCCCCTAAAATGGGCAGCGCCCTGCGGGGCGAGGGGGTGGTGTTGAAAACGGCGCGGCGGCTCAACTAACCACTGTCATTGCGAGGAGCGTAGCGACGTGGCAATCCGCATCCCCTTAGGATTGCGTGTAGTCATAGCACGGCGTAAAGGAGAAACGGATTCCCACGTCGGGCTTCGCCCTCCTGCGACGGCGGCTCTGCCGCATAGTCCCTTTAGGGGAATGACGGAGGTGGACGGAAGCGGGCTGCGGCAATTTGCAGTGCGGCAAGGCTCCCCTGAAAGGGGAGCTGTCACCGCAGCGCCTGAGGGGTTTACCGTCCACGCCCTTGACGCCCCTCTTAGGGGAGCTGGCGAGCGTAAGCGAGACTGAGGGGTACGAGTAGCTTCACCCTATCACTCAAACATCCGCTTCAGATTCAGTGACGCGGCCTTGAGCTCGTTTTTACTGTAGGAATTATTGGGATCGGCGAGTACGGCGGCTATAGCGTCGCGCCCGGAGACTCCGCCGGAGATCATCGCATCGACCAGCATCGCCTCGGCACTGACCGTATGCTCCACCTTCGTAAACTGGTAATCCGCCTCAAGCTCCGCCACCACGGCATATTCGCCCTTATCGTAATTGCCCTTGGCAAGAAGCTGCTCCCTGACCTCGGCGGGCGTACCGCGAAAGCTCATCTCGTGCAGCTTTGTCATGTCGTTGCAGAGGCACAGCCGCAGCCTTGCGCCGTAGTCGATTAGAAACTCGACCAGCTCCATTATGCGCTTTGGGCTTTCGTAAAAGGCGAAGGTACGGGTATCCGCGCCGCGCATTTTCTCTATGAGCTTGCGGCGCTCGGCGTTTTCGCGCGGGAAGAAGCCGTAAAACAGGAAGCTCGACAAATCAAAGCCCGAGACCGCCAGCGCATTGACCGCCGCGCAGCAGCCGGGCACGCCGACGACGCGAATACCCTCCTCGACGGCGGCCTTGATAAGCTCGTTGCCGGGGTCGGAAATGCAGGGGGTGCCGGCATCGGTAATGACGGCGACGCTCTTGCCAGACTTCATCTCGTTGATGAAGAATTTTGCCTTGCCGTACTCGTTGAACTTATGGTTTGAGACGAGCTTGTTGCGAATCTCAAGCTTGCCGAGCAGCACCATGGAGCGGCGCGTATCCTCGGCGGCAATGATGTCCACGTCGCTGAGTATCTGCACGCCGCGCGGTGACATATCGCGCGAGTTGCCGATGGGCGTTGCGACGATGTATAGTGTTCCGGTCTTCTGTTCTTCCATGTATATCACCTTTGTAATGTATTTGTTTGTTATTTGTGCCGCAGCGGCAGGCGTGGAGAGGGGGATGTGGTCGCCGGGACCGAGAAAGTGCCGATAGGGAAAAGAATTGTCCGCACTGCGTTCTGTCTTTTCCGGTCTGCACCGTGTTTGAGTCTGGAGACCCCTTTCCCCAGTGTGCGCACTGGGGACTTCCCCTAGAAGGGGCAGCGCCCTGCGGGGCGGGGGAAGTTTTGGTCTCCGTCCTCCGCTCCCCTATTAGGGGAGCTGGCGAGCGTAAGCGAGACTGAGGGGTCAAGCAAAACCATAATCCCCGCAAAAATAAAGGGCACTATATATTTATTATATTATAACATAGCAAAGGGGGCATTGACAACAGCGTCAGAACAATCTAAAATAGCAATATGAAAAAAGACAGTAAAAAAATGTGGATAATTATTTTCGCGGCGGCATTTGCCGTCTGTGTCGGCGCGTTTTTTGCGCTGCGGCAGCTCGCTCCCGAGGGCGACATCGCCCGCATCAGCGTTGACGGCGAGCTTATCAAGACTATCGACCTCAGCCGCGTCACCGAGCCCTATGATATCAACATCGACACGGAATACGGTCACAACACCGTCCATGTCGAGCCCGGCGCTATCTCCGTCAGCGACGCAGACTGCCCGGACGGTATCTGCGTGCGTCAGGGCAAGCTTGCGACGGCGGGCGTGCCTATCGTCTGCCTGCCCCACAGACTCGTTATCGAAATTTACGGAGACGTGATAGATGGCTAACATGAACAAGACAAAACGCCTTGCATTTATGGCGCTGCTCACCGCTATGGCGCTGACTATATTCGTGCTTGAGGCGCAGATTCCCGCCCCCGTGCCCGTCCCCGGCGTAAAGCTGGGGCTTTCAAACGTCATTACGCTCACCGCCATGCTCCTGCTCGGCAGAAAAGAGGCGGGAGTTGTGCTTATACTGCGTATTATCATGGGCGCTATGTTTACCGGCAGCCCCGCCGCGCTTATATACAGTATCTCCGGCGGGCTTCTCGCCTATATTACCATGTGTATTTTAATAGGTCTGTTCCCGGAAAAGCTCGTATGGGTCGTGAGCGCTGTCGCGGCGGTCGCGCACAACGCAGGTCAGCTCATAGCGGCGGCGCTCGTCGTGAAAACGCCGGGGCTTTTGTACTACGCGCCGATACTCGCCGCCTCCGGCATAGTCACTGGCATATTCACGGGCATTGCCGCGATATATCTTGTCCGCGCCGTGCGGAAAATCATTACTAAATAAACATAAAAAATATAAATCGCGCTAATAATTATTTTATTATTAAATATTATATAATTACAAACAAGAAAGGTATGTATCTCAAATGAGCGAATGTACACATGACTGCTCAAGCTGCAGCGAGAATTGCAGCGAGCGCAAGGCGGAGTCCTTCCGCAAGGAGCTGCACGCGGGAGCCAGCGTTAAAAAGGTCATCGGCGTTGTCAGCGGCAAGGGCGGCGTGGGCAAGTCCCTCGTGACGAGCCTTCTCGCCTCCGAAATGCAGCGCCGCGGCTACAATGCCGCCGTGCTCGATGCGGACATCACCGGCCCCTCCATCCCCAGAGCCTTCGGCATTACCGAGCACGCCCGCGGGACCGAGGAGTATCTTATCCCCGTCACGACGCACACCGGGCTTCAGATAATGTCCACAAATCTTATTCTTGAAAACGAGACTGAGCCTGTGGTCTGGCGCGGCCCCGTTATTGCCGGCGTTGTGACGCAGTTCTGGACTGACGTGATGTGGACAAACGTTGACTATATGTTTGTCGATATGCCTCCCGGAACCGGCGACGTGCCGCTTACCGTGTTCCAGTCGCTGCCCGTGGACGGGCTGGTCATCGTCACGACCCCGCAGGATCTTGTCAGCATGATAGTCGCAAAGGCGGTCAACATGGCGAGACTTATGAACGTTCCCGTGCTCGGCATCGTCGAGAATATGTCCTATTATAAGTGCCCGGACTGCGGCAAGGAGCACGAGATATTCGGCGCGAGCAAGGTCGAGGCTATAGCCGCGGACTTCGGCATAGAGCACACCGCGCGCCTGCCCATTGACCCGGTCATCACCGCCATGGTCGATGCGGGCGAGGTGGAGTCCGTGGACGGCAAGTATATTGCCCCGATAGCCGATGTTATCGAGAAAGGAAACTGCGAATGAAGGTAGCGGTCGCATATAATAACGGTCAGATAGGCGAGCATTTCGGTCATGCCGAGTGCTTTGCGATATACGACTATGAGGACGCGAATGTCGAGTCCTGCGTAAAGAAGCTTATTGACTGCTCGGAGCTTCACGGTCATCAGGCGATGGCGGAGCTTATGCGCGCAAATGAGGTCGATGCGGTCATCGTCGCTCAGATGGGCGAGGAGGCGCGCGCACTGCTGCTCGGCTTCGGCATAGTGCCGGTGCTGGGCTATGTCGGCGGCGCGGATATGGCTGCGGATATGCTGGTGAGCGGGCTTTTGTCCGTCACTCCCGACTACGGCGGAGGCTGTGGCGGCGGCTGCGGCGGCTGTGGCGGTGGCTGCGGCTGCGGCGGTGACGATGAGGGCGGCTCCTGCTCCTGCGGCGGTGGCTGCGGCTGCGGCGGCTGAGAGCTTGTATAGGGCTTGATAGATGAGGCTTGAAAGCTCATTCAGGAGTATTCAAAAACACTCCTGAATAAGCACGGATTGAACGCAGAAAGGGGACTCCCGTCCCCTCTCTGCACTCTCCCCATGCCATTCCATACATTGCCGACAACTTTGTCTACAGGCTGAAACGCCGGGGATCTCCCCGGCGTTTTTTAAATATGCTGGTCGCGGTCTACTCTGTTGTAGAAGAACTCCAGCAGCGGCTCCATTGCCGAGGTCATCTTCATATCGAGATTAAAATAATACACGGTGAAGGTCACGGCAAAAAACGACAGGCCCACAAGCAGGAGCTTTTTGAAAATACTACAAAGCTTGGACATATTATCTCCTTTCCGATTACCACGATTCCTCATCGTGGAGTATCTCAAGACTTGGGTCAACAGGCTCCTCGCCCATGACTGTGCGCATATAGGTGTTTATCTGGTCGCGGACGCCCTGACGCGACACCACACGCGGGTCAAACAAATCGTGGGAGACCCATACGAGGTGTATGCCACGCTCACGCGCACGCTCCTCAAACATTCCGTGCATACCGTCAAGCGCCTTGCAGCTCATGTGCTCCCAGAGAATGACCATGTCGGCGTTGAACTCCTCGACAAACTTCCACAGATCGTCAAGCAGCACCTTGTAGCCGCCGTGAGTGCGGTTGCGCATTATCATACGCTCGGTAAGCTTTGCAATGTCGTAAATGGCCTGTTCGCGGTTTTCGGGAGTGTCCACCTCGGCTATCATCTCGGTGTTATCCATGGAGAGCATATCGGTCAGCGGCACGATGCCCCAGCAGTTGAGCATCCATACGAGCATATCCATATAATAATGAGACTGCACGCCCCAGACAATGGCTCTGTGGCGATACTCGTTGGCGGCCATCTTCTTTTTCTTGTACGCCCTCTCGGCAAGCTTCATTATCCTGCGGTCGGTCTTTTCAAATATCGGGAGTCTGCCGCTGATGGCCATGTAATTTGTCTCGGTGTAAAGCGCGAGGTTTGAGCCAAAGACCTGCGGATAGGGGGATTTGCTCATCTCAAGCCACTCAAGACGGCACTTGGTCGCGTAGTTTACGCGCTTGGCACACTCAAAGTAGTAGTCCCAATCCCATTTCTCGCCGGTGTGCTCTTCAACGAAGGCTATGGCGTTGCGTATCTCCTGCGCGGCGTATTCCTGAACGTCCTCGTTCGTGTGGCGCAGCGGGGAGGCAAGCTGGAAAACGGGAATTCCGTCCTCAAGCTCAAGACGCTTGGATATAACGCCGTTACTGAGCAGCGAGCCGTCACAGGTAGTATTGCACTGCACCGCGCAGCAGCCGAGCACGGGCGCATCGTCGTCGATGGATACTCCGGCCTCCGCCTCCGGCATCGGGCAGACGTCGCCGGCAAGACCGTATTCCTGAGCAACGTCTATGTAATGAATGGCGGCGCGCTGGTTGAGCAGCACCGGAATGTAGGTCGAGGCAATCTCGCGGCTGAGCGGAACGACGGTCGGGAAGCCCATCATAACCGACTGCATCTCGTTTTCGTCCATGAGAACGACCTTCTTGGAAAACTCTACGTCGTTTCCGATACGGCGGTCGCCGCGGAAAAGCTTATCGAGAAGCTTTGCCACGTCCTCAACGATAACATCCTGCTCGGCGTGGCAGATACGCAGATGCTCGCCGCGCAGACCCTGAGTATGGCGGTCTATCATCATTGGAACGGCAAGGTAGTTTGCCATCCAGCGGTAACGGAACATGGCCTTGACGTTGCGGGGCTTGGCAAGGACAATTCTTATCATGTTGAACCAGTTGTAGAGCCATCTGGAATAATCGTAAAGGGTATCGACAACGCCGCGCCACTCACGGCGGCTTCTGTAGCGCTTGCCCTCGACATAGTACTTGCCGAAGTTCTCGCAGCCTATTCTCTTGTTGCTCATTTATTCTTCCCTCCCTGCAGCTTCTTAATCTCAACGCTCTCGACAAAGGCCTGAACGCGGGTGCGCATCTGACCGGAGCTTGAAATGTTGTAGGGGCGGTCAACGGAGAGCACGGGATAGCCGTAGTCGTCGTGCAGAATATGCGAGCCCATCATGCGCTCGTAGGCCCAAGGGTCGCAGAACTTTATCTGCTCGTAGATAATGCCGTCGGCCTCATATTCCTTGGCAAGGGCGTTGACGTATTCGCGCCGTCCGTTCATTTTCGCTGTATTCATATATCTCGGGCACTGACCGCGGTACATATACTGACGGCAGATCTGCGTGAGCGCGTCCTCGTCCTCGTTAAGCTCGATGATATCTCTGCCGGGCAGAGAGCCGTAGCAGAAGCGGTCGGCGCAGACATAGGCGCCGGTCTGCTCGATGAGCTTGATAAAGTCAATATCGTCGATTTCGGAGCCGACGACCAGAACTCTTGCGCGGTAATGCGTGTCGTCCGCCTCGCGCGTCTTGAGCTCCTCAAGCGTCTCCTCAAGCTTGTCGATAAGCAGGTATTTGGGCGCGACGTAGGTGGCAAGCGTGATAACGTGGAACTCGTAGCCCGTGATACGGGGAGCCTCGCCCTTTCTGAACTCACCGATGGCGCGGATAAGCTCGCATACGCGGTTGTGCTCGGCGACGGCCTTGCGGATGGCAGTGTCGGAGATGTCGATGCCGTAGTGCTCGTGCAGGGGAGTGAGGATGTGGTTCTTGCATTGGAGAGTGTGGAGATTGAGCCCGTTGTCATCGGCCTTCATGGGTATCTCCATGTACTCATAGAAAAAGCCTTTCTTGTCCTTGCCGACGGCGTTGAGAAGCTCCATGTTCTCAACCGCTCTGTTCATCATCGTGCAGCCGTCGGGCGTGATGATGCAGTCGGCAAAGTTGTAGCCTCCCTCGATAGCGCGTTCAAGCAGGGCGCGGCTATACTCGCAAAGGAAGCTGGTCATGTAGTAGGTCGCCATTTCCATGGAACCTGTGCGTGGTGCGCGCAGACGGGTCGAGAAGGTGCCGGGCAGATTCAGAAGCGGTTCGGGTGTGTTCTCGCAGACATAGGCAACACAGACCTTTCCCTCGCTCTGTGCCTGCAGGATGAGTTCATTTTGAGCCTCTTGAAGGAGATTCTCAAAATACAGCAGATGCTTGAGATCTTTCATATTTCTTCTCCAATCGCCGGAAGCGGCAGCCCCCGGTATAAGAATACGGCCGTAAAATACGACAGTCATTATTTTAACACGCCTGTTCTTAATTGCAATATACGAATGTTGATTTTTTGACAAAATATTGCCTGCTCGAGCAAAAATGTTCTCTCCTGCCGTTCTGCGCGACGTTGGCTTGAGCAACACAGCCGCGCTATTAGCTGACTGGATTATTTGCAGTATGGTGTGTTATGCAGGCTTCAGGTCGGTTTTTATGCATAGAGCCTTGCGCTTAGCTTCACTTTTTTGCGAAAAACAGCAAATACTTCTAAAAATTTATTAAATCACTACACATTTATCGTCATAATACCGGCAATAACAGTAAAATTCACACTATTCAAGCGCGGCTTGGTATGTTAGAATAATAACTGCCAATTCGAGCACGGAGGACAATTCATGGACGAAAAAGCAAAAAGCTATGCGGAGCTGAGGCAAATGACAAGCAAGGGAAAGGCTGACGCATAGTATATGGAACTGTTACAGGAAATCTTTGCCCTGTACTCAAGCCGGGCGGACTGGTTTGCAGAGCTTCTGATGGCGCACATCGGCTTGGCTCTGACAGCGATAGTCCTCTCGGGCAGTCTGGGGCTCTTGATCGGTATAGGCATCGCGCAGTACTCCCGCTTCGCTCCGCTGGTGATGGGTGTATGCAATGTGCTCTATACAATTCCCGCCATCTCGCTATTGGGTATTCTCATCCCCTTCACCGGGATCGGCAACAAGACCGCCGTTATTGCCCTGACCATTTACGGCATCATGCCCATGGTCCGCAACACCTACGTTGGGCTTACGTCTCTGGACCCGGATATTCTGGAGGCCGCCGAGGGTATGGGCAGTACGCGAATTCAGGCACTTTTGCGGGTAAAGCTGCCGATGGCGGCAGGCGTTATCCTCGCCGGAGTGCGAAACATGGTCGTCATGACCATCTCGGTTGCGGGTATCGCGTCCTTTGTCGGCGCGGGCGGCCTCGGAGTGGCGATCTACCGGGGTATTACGATTTATAACCCGGCAATGACCGCGGCGGGCAGTATTCTCATCGCGCTGCTTGCCATTATCTGCGATCTGGGACTTGGTTCATTGGAACGATATTTCAAAAAGAAAGGAACCTGAGACTATGAAATCAATCAAAAGACTTTTGGCGGCTCTTTTGGTCATCGCAATGGCCTTTGTTTTCTGTGCCTGCGGCTCGACCAAAGCCAAGCCAGCCTCCGACGCGGACGCAAAGCCTGTGCGCATCGCCACAAAGCCAATGACTGAGCAGTATATTCTCGGCGAGATGCTGGGGCTTCTCATCGAGGACGCTGGCTACTCCGTGGAGATAACCAAGGGCATAGGCGGCGGCACAAACAACATCCACCCCGCTATGGAAAGCGGCGAGTTTGACCTCTATCCCGAGTACACCTCCAGCGGCTGGGTGCTGGTACTAAAGCACGAGGCCAAGGGCATGGACGATGCGGAGATGATAGAGAAGCTCAAGCAGGAGTATCAGGAAAAGTTTAAGATGACCTGGCTTGGTATGTACGGCTTCAACAACACCTACACCATCGCAGTCCGCGGCGAGTCGGCGGAGAAGTACGCACTTGAAAACACCAGCGACCTCGCTGCCGTTGCAGGCGAGCTCACCTTCGGCGGCAACCCCGACTATATTGAGCGCAAGGACGGCTTCAGCGCCCTCTGCGACACCTACGGACTGAGCTTCGGCAAGGTCGTAGATATTGATATCGGCCTTAAGTATCAGGCTCTTGGCAACGGTGACATCGACGTTACGAACGCCTTCACGACCGATGCGCAGCTTGCAAACCCCGACACGGATCTCAGAACTCTTGCCGACGACAAGCATCTGCAGGTAAACTACTTCTGCTCCACCGTCGTGCGTCAGGATGCGCTCGAGAGATTTCCCGGTCTTGAGGCCGTGCTCATGAAGATGGACGGCATCCTCTCTGACAAGGAAATGGCATCGCTCAACTATAAGGTCGAGGTCGAGGGATTGGACGAACGGGACGTTGCCCGCGAATTTCTGGTTCAGAAGGGACTGCTGGGGGCATAAGCTATGGAAGCCATCATTCGGTTTGAGCATGTGTCCAAGGCCTACGGAAGCCAAGCCGTACTGCGTGATTTTTCTCTGGACGTATTCCCCGGCGAGTTTTTGACCATCATCGGTCGCTCCGGCTGCGGCAAAACCACCGCCCTCAAGCTTGTAAACGGACTGGTCAGCCCGGACAGCGGGCGCATATCGGTTCAGGGAAAGGAGCTTGGCGCAACAGACGTTGTTGCACTGCGGCGAAGCATCGGCTACGTTATCCAGAGTGTGGGGCTTTTCCCGCATATGACGGTCGAAAAGAATATTGCCTATGTGCCCTCCATCTCAGGCACGAGCGGCTGGAGAGGGCAGGAGCGGCGAGATAAGGTATCGGCACTTTTGGAGCAGGTGGGACTTTCCCCGTCGCTTGCAAAGCGCTACCCGCGCACGCTCTCCGGCGGTCAGCGTCAGAGAGTCGGCATAGCGCGCGCCTTGGCGGCAGGCTCCGAGATATTGCTCATGGACGAGCCCTTCGGCGCTGTGGACGAGATAACCCGCACACAGCTTCAGGAGGAGATGAAGAAAATCCATCGTGAAAAGGGCATTACAATCCTCTTTGTCACGCATGATATCGACGAGGCGCTCAAGCTTGGCACGCGGGTGCTGGTGCTCGATCAGGGGCAAATTCAGCAGTGCGACGCGCCGAGCGAGGTGCTAAAGCATCCCGCAACGGAGTTTGTGGCAAATCTGGTCAATCAGCGCAGCCGTGCCTGCTCGTGAGCTTTATATTGTTTACTTGGCTTCCCCCTAATGGGGGAAGCTTTTTGATATTCTCCTATGGAAATAGTGTTTTATTTCACTGTCTCTCATAGGAGGAGCATATCAGGCAGCCAGTCCGGCTTTTTTCCATCTCTTGCCTAAGCTACAATAAGGGAAGCAACCGATTGACCAATCACTCCTTGGCCTTAAAAGCCCGTAATCAAGACTGTCAGCCATCCCCTTATTGCAGCGTTCGATTTGAGCTGGTTGAGCCATGGAGTTCGCCTCACCCAATAGATTGGATCGGCAATGAGAAAAAGATGGATTTGTCACAACTATACGCAAAAATTGATGAAAAAACACCCGTTAGGGATGTTTTAGGGATTTTGCGGTCTTCAACGTTACTCTGTACCGAAGACGCAACGGCCATTTTACCTCTCTGACCACAGTTGGAATGTGGTCAAGCACACTTCAAAAATTGAACTTATAACGCAGAAAAACCGCCTAAAAAGGCGGTTTTTCGGGGAAAGGTGGTCCGAGTGACAGGATTCGAACCTGCGGCATCCTGCTCCCAAACTTATTGAGAACACTTTTTTCACTTGTTTATAGCGGTTTTTAGCCATTTTCTGTTTGTTTTACTTACTCTTTGGCGCTCTTATCTCCGCTGTTTCCGAGTGTTCCGGAGCCGTATGTGGTAATCTATGTGGTCAAAAACGCTTCCCGCCCGGTTTCCGGTGAAGATTCACCGATGCCGAGAGGGAAGCGTTTTGTGTTGCTGTGTGGTCTGTATTGTAACTCTGGACAGGTGGTTATGCAAGTTGTTTCTGCGTGGGTGGCAGCACAGCAGTTGCGGCGCTATAGACAAAGAATAGGCAGGTAGATAGGCAGAGGTACCTTTCTTGCTCCCTGGGTATAAATCCCTTAATACGGACATAATAGTAAGGGATTTATGGCACAGCCTATTGACTATTCTCTTATTTTTCGATATCATTTAAGGGAAAACAAAGAGAGGTGAGGGAATGAGAACCTTCAATTACTCCGCAATCAAGGAGCAGAAGTGGGACTCGGATGTTCTTGGCCTGATTGCGGCCATATACAAGGAAGCCGGCAAGCAGGAACTGTATTTGAAGCAGCGCCCGGAGGAGCTCGAAAAGCTCGTGGAGATTGCCAAGATACAGAGCACCGAGGCATCGAATGCCATCGAGGGCATCGTCACCACGAGTACCCGAATCCGGCAGCTCGTCGAGGAGAAAACCACGCCGAGAAACCGTGACGAGCAGGAAATTGCCGGATACCGCGATGTGCTGAGTATCATTCACGAGAGCTTTGACGCGATTCCAATTACGCAGAACTATATCCTGCAGCTTCATAAAATCCTGTACAGCCACATGAATAACCCGCTTGCGGGCCGCACCAAAGCTACGCAGAACTATATCACTGCCACCTATCCGGACGGTCATGTGGAAACGCTGTTCACACCGCTTGCCCCTTATGAAACGCCGGAAGCACTGGACAGAATCTGCGAGGAATACAACCGCGTAATCGGGAATATGGAACTGGAGCCGTTGATTACGATTCCGGTGTTCATCCATGACTTTCTGTGCATCCACCCCTTCAATGACGGAAACGGAAGAATGAGCCGCTTGCTCACGACGCTGCTTCTGTACCGAAACGGCTTTTATGTCGGCAAGTATATCTCCCTTGAAGCCAAAATCGCCAAAAACAAGGATCTGTACTACGATGCGCTTGCACAGGCGCAAACCGGTTGGCACGAAGGTGCTGAGGATGTAGTGCCCTTCATCAAGTACCTGCTCGGAACGATCCTTGCGGCATATAAGGACTTCGAGGATCGTGTAGCGCTTGTGGAAACCAAGCTGCCCGCACTGGAAATGGTGCGCAGAGCAAGCAAAAACAGAATCGGGCGGTTCAACAAACAGGATATCCGAGAGCTTTGCCCAACGCTCAGTGACAGCTCCATTGAGGGTGCTCTGCGGAAACTGGTTGCAGCCGGAGAACTGAAAAAAGAAGGTCGTGGGAAGAATACCTGCTATTTCAGGCTGAATTAGATTCCCTTCAATAAAAGCAATATTTTAGAGGATCGCACCTGTTCATATGAGCAGGTGCGGTCCGTTTAATCGCTTTACGGAAGTTGGCGTACAGTTCAAGGGTTGAGCCGCTATAGACAAGGAATACACCAAAAGGTTTCTGCCGAAACACACTCGCCTTAGCCAAAGAAATACTGCTTCATGTCTGAGGTGTTACCATCCTTATCGCAGAACCACTCGTAATCAGAATGGCAATTCTGGCAATGAGCAATTACATCGAAGCCGCCGGGTGAATGTCCGTTGTCGGTAATGCTCATGACCTCCAAGGGCTTCCCACAGGTTGGGCAAGGTCTAATTTTTCTTGCCTGACGATGGGCACGCTCTCTCCGCTCTGTCTCAAGTGCACCTAAAAGGCCATGCCAAAGATTCGGATTTGGCTCGTGTTCTGCGTAATCTTCAAGATGCCGTCTAATCTCATCAGTAGCCAGGACGAGAAACTTATCATCCAGAAGCTGAATGTGACGTTTGATATAATCAGCGACTACCATGGGCATACAAGTATTCCTGCCCATCGCATACCGCATTGCCGACAACAGGATCAAACGAAAGTCAGAGTCGCAGACCGGTGCGAGCAGGTCTTGAGGGAACAGCAGAAACTCCTTGCCATTATTCATGAATACGCGCAACGGCCGCTGTTCCTCCGTTACCAGATTCAATAGGCTGTTGGCTCGATCCTTCAGTTCATCGATGGTGATCGATTCGTGGTTCTGAAATGAGTTTACTTCATAATTCATCATTTGACCTCCAATCAGTTTGTCCTCGTGATGAGGTGTTGGCATTGTAGCTCTGACTGTCCGGAGGTTCAACTGTTTCTTTCAAAAATACATCTAAGATTAGGTTGACTTTTAGCTAATATTCGATGTAAAATATTAGTTAACAACTCCATGTAAGCTTTTAGAGGTATGCGATATGAAAATTGATATCGAAAAGACCCTATCTATTTCTAAAGTTAATCAAAATTTTTCTTCTGCCGCGAGAATGGCAGAGGAGCAGGGGCTAATAACTATTCTGAAAAATAACAAGCCCAAATTTGTCCTTATGACTTTCGAAGAATTTGAGAAACATGAAAAAGAAAAAGGAATGTAATGCCATGCAAAAAAAAATTTCCATCTTCTCATTTTTCTCAGGAATCGGGATTTTAGATTTGGCGTTTGAAAAGAATGGATATAACATAGTATTTGTTAATGAATATGACAACCTTTTTATTAAGTCATACCAGTATGCAAGGATGCAAATGAATCTGCGTGCTCCGATCTATGGTTATCGCAATGATAGTGCTGAACGCTATGCAAGACGACGTGGAAAGAAAAATCTCCTTGCCCTTATTGCACAAGAGCGTGAAAAAGGAAACTTAGTCGGTTTTATTGGTGGACCGCCATGCCCGGACTTTTCAGTTGCTGGAAAAAATGCTGGTGTTGATGGTGAAAATGGCCGATTAACTAAGATCTATTTCGATATTATTTGTCGGTGCCATCCTGATTTTTTCCTGTTTGAAAATGTTAAGGGTTTAGTAAAAACGGAAAAGCATCGTGCTTTCTATAAGGAAATGATGATGAAAGTTCAGGCTAATGACTATGTTATAGCTGAAAACGTTTTGAATGCACTTGCGTATGGTGTCCCTCAATTCAGAGAACGTGTATTTATGGTTGGTATTCACAAAAAAATCTATCAGAATGAACCCGATGCCCTAATATTCGAATGGGATAAGTATGCACTCTTCAATACAGAGAATGTACTAACAAGAACATGGCCTAAAGAGAGAGAATTTGCGCCAGATAGTCCATATGTGTTTCCGGCTAAAGGAATACTGAAAAAACTGACGGTTGAGTATTGGTTTCATAAAAATGATGTTGAAAATCATCCAAATGGCAATGATATATTCCAGGTGAAAAAGGGGCGAAACAAAATCGCAACTATCGCAGAAGGCGATACGAGTGGCAAGTCATTTAAACGGCTACATCGTTGGAGATTCTCACCAACCGCCGCATATGGACACAACGAAGTACACCTCCACCCTTATAAAGAAAGGCGTATATCAGTAGCGGAAGCTATGGCGATTCAATCTTTGCCAAGAGAATTTGTTGTATTACCAACACTTCCATTGTCAAAGAAGTTCAAGATGATAGGCAACGGTGTTCCATACTTAATGGCAGCAGCAATTGCTAAAACATTAAGGGAGACCTTGAATGATATTCGGGAGGATAATCCATGAGAAAAATTGTGATTGATCCGCGCGTTATAAAACATTTGGGTAGAGATTTAATAACCTCGCCTGAAGTTGCTATAATTGAATTAATCAAAAATTCAATTGACGCAAAAGCAAGTCATATAAATCTACGCCTGTATAATAGTATGCCATCTAATGGACTTATCCCGGATTGCGTCAGTGACTCCGTTCCAAATAAGTACCTTGCTTCACCGATTCTTGTTGTTGAAGACGATGGGTGTGGTATGACTGATGCCACAATTGATGGCGGCTTTTTGAAAATCGCCACAGATATCAAATCCAACGAGGAAAGCACTCTTGGCGAAAAAGGCATTGGCCGACTGGCAGCTCAGAGACTTGGAACAGCGCTACTTGTAGAAACTTCTTCAGATAAAGAAAATCATACATCGTATGTTTTTATTGATTGGAATGCAGTGATCAATGGCGTAGTGGATATACCAAGTTGTGATGGTCCTAATACTTTTCACCATACTCGCTTATTTATTTTTAACGCAAATTTAGAGGACTATATTGATAACGCCACGCAGTTCAAGCAGGTGTCGTTGGATACTACTGCATTCCAAGTTCAGGTCAATCGAGAACTTAAGTCAGCGCTCAATTTTCTGATTACACCTTTTGCAGATGCGCAGGACACACTATTCATACCGCAGATTAAATTCTATTTCGATGAACACGAAGTTGACATCACATTCCCATATGATACTCTTGCCTTAGCGGAATCTATTCACAATTTCCGATTTGAGCCAACAGAAGACGGAATGTTAAACTATGGTTTGAACATAAAACCATGGTTTATTGAACGCGTCCATCGGGCATTAGTAAAAGCGGAAGCATTTAAGCGCTTAAAAAAGCCACATAGCTTTTACCGTGACATACTGGAACGCAATTCCACAAGAATTGAAAATACGCTTAAAGCTACTGCGACAAAAAATGAATTGGTTTCTTTGTTTTACAATATTCTCTGTGATTTCTATGCTGTTGCGGAAGACGAAGACAAGAAATTAATCTTTGATTCTTTTATCGAAAAAAAAGCACTTTCTGCAATTGAGGAACTTCTGAAAATAGCACCAATCACTGGCTCAATTTATAGTTTTAAACAGGGAGCGGCAATCGGTGATAAGATTATTATCGATGCTGCCTATGATTTAGGCGAGACAAGTAAACGATATTCTTTGAAAGAGCTAAAATACTTTCTGGAAGATTATAATGGAATCAAACTATATCGAGATATATTTCGTATTGGTTTTTTAGGAAATAAGGAAAGTGACTGGATTAAACTTCAACAATTTAGGACAAAAGGGCAACAGTGGTATCGATTTGATCTCGGTAATACTGTTGGATATGTTTCCTTGGTTGATGCGGGACAAAACCATATTCAAGAGATTAGTTCACGCTTAGACATTAGTGCAAATGAAACATCCGAAGCATTCAAGCTTCTTATCAATGTCGTATTTAACTATCTTTTTTACGACCTTAATCGAAAGGCAAACGATCTGGTAAAAACACTTCTTGCAGAGGAAGGCCTGTTAGAAGAGAACCTCTCCAAACGTGTTAAGAAAAACGATGCAGCGCTTCGCGAGATGATGCGGCGTAATAAGCGTATGCAAAAAGCACTTGCTGATGTTTCTGAACATTTGAGGCGCGGAACGCAGATAAGTGGGACAGATCAAGTTGCCCTTCCCCAACAAAGTTACGCATTTCTTACAGATACAGTTAGAAAACTTGATGCTGATATCAAAGAGGATTCTTCTGTTCAAGAGTCTACAGCCGTGTTGCTTTCTGAGGCCGATGCACAGTTAAAAGCTATCGAAGTAGAGTCTTACAATAACTATAAACTTATGGCTAATGGCCTCATTACAGAAACAATTACACATGAATTGCACTCATTAAGTAAAACAGGTATTGTACCGGATGCAAGTGAACATTTCGATTTCTTAAAAGACTACTTTGTTCAAAGTAGCGGCGTACGGGTCTATAATCAACATGTTATTCCTATCAAAAACAGCTACGGGAACATTTCGGGGAAATTGGATCAAATCGGAAGTCTCTATTCGTTCCTTGAAACTACTTTTATCAAGAAGGGCACATATGATGAATTCATCCATGAATGTATCGAAAGTGTAATATCGAATATCCGAAAAAATCTTTTATCAACGGTAAAAAAAGAAAGAGTACAGATTGTGTGCAGCACTAAAGATTTGACATGGTTCGTTCCCAAAGGGGTGTTGCTGCATGTCTTTTATAATTTGATCAATAACTCTTTGTATTGGATTGATGTGCGCCGTAAACGGGCGCAAAGCGATAGCACTTACGCTTATCCTGGAACTGATACTATTGCAATTGAAGAATATGGTGTTGATGGTATTGTAGTGTATGATACTGGCACAGGCGTCTCCAAGAGCATGGAAGATATCTTATTTGAGCCATTGCAGTCTGGTAAGCCGTTGTCTGAAGGTCGCGGTATGGGATTATATATTGTTCGGAAATTACTGAACTCTTTTGGAGGCGAAATCGAATTGCTCGACGAGCGTAATGAATACGGAAACAGATATAAATTTTTGCTTGTATCCAATACCTCGGAGGAATTGTAATGAGCTATAAAGAACTTTTTTCGGCTATTGAGTGCAATCGCATTGTAATCATCGAAGACGATTTCAAGCAGGGTGAATACAAAAAAGAGCGAGCTTTGTATGATATTACCCGAATGGCGGTCGATGACCGTTGTCGGTATCTTGCAGAGATTGAATCTATTTCACAGCCACTACATGAGGTTCTGTCAAAGTTTCTTTCTTTATTTGACGAATGCTTTGATGAAATTGGAGTGTGGGATGATAGCATTCCCTACGGGGACATTAGTTGTGCGTTTGGGCTGGTTGAAAGCGTAAATCCCGAATTGAAAGTACTACTTGAAGAACAGTATTCTCGTTTTGAGGGCGAGGCTGTTCAGAAAATATATGAGCTTGGCGCTAAATACGGAATTGGAGTTAATCACCCAGCTTATTTTGATGATCTTTACAATAACTATATTTTGAGCGAAAATAGAGCTCAGTCTCTTCGCATTTATACGGATTTTTCTGCTGATACACAGAGCTTGTTCTCTGACGATATTGGACAGGCTGCTCCGGAGCATGCCGTTGTATGTATTATAGATAACTACTTATCTGGCTCTAATAGAGCAAAAGAAGTTATTCAGGTGATCTCTGATAGAAATACTGGCATGCGCCGAAATATTATCGGCAGTATTTTCTCATCCAAAGAAATGTATGAAGAGATTACCGATGCTTTGTACTTTGAATATGTGTCTAAAGAGCATCCTGAACAGTTAAAATCTTGTATTGCGAAAAGTGCGTACAATTATTTTATCTCCGAACTAAAATCTGAAACGCTATTAGGTATGGGCGATGCCTTTGATAAAGCTATTAAGAATAAAGGAATCGCATTTTTCCTTGCGCAGAAAGCGCGGACTGAGGGAGCGTCAGAATATGAAATTATCAATGATTGGATCAGACTATTATCAACCGCTCCCCGGAAAGATGCCGATACAATAAAAAGAATGATTCGGCTATCGAGGGTTATTAATAGTTTAGAAGATGATGAGGATTTGCCTGATGCAGATCTCCAGCAGTTAAACACATTAGAGGCGTTTGATTATACCGTCAATGATTACTTCTTGCCTGTGACGGCCGGCGATATTTTTACTAACAGTAAAGATGAATGGTTTGTCCTAATCGGACAAGATTGTGACATGGCCAGGAGTATAACGCGTACACCTAAAAATGCATTAGCAGAGTTACTACCTGCAAAAGTTCGGCCTCAGACCGATTTTGAAAAATGGACTAATGACTTGAGAAGTGCATCAATTTATAGTTTTAGAAAGAATCTTGATGCTGGATGTGAAGTACTTCAAGTTGAGTATCAAAAGCGTGAATACATAGCGAATGAAATTTTGAATTTGTGTTCATTCAATTCAACCGGAGAATGTAAGATTTCCCTTTCAGATTCCATTGGTCAGGAGCAACTTATGCTAATGCCGGATTATATGGTAGAGTACTACTCCAAGTTACAGCAATTTTTCTTGGCTACTAAAACGTTGCGAATACAGGCAGAAGATGCGTTTGAAATTGTACTCTCAAAAGAACATTCTCCACGGTTACTTTCTTTTAAAGATTTTGATAAAACCTCGGACACGGTGTCCTTTGATTTGAAGCGTGTATGCCGACTGACACATGATTATGTTTTTTATTTGTACAAGTTATACTTGGAGTATCGTGGAAGACAACCGTTCCAAACAATTAACTTGATTAGACAAGAAGATACTTCTCTCCCCATTATGTATAACAAAGAGAAAACCGGGCAGTATTTGTCATTTCGAAGCATACCGATTCCGGATAAAAGTAACCGCAAAAATTGGTGCTGGGTTATAGACGCAGCAGAGTTAAACCGAGTGCTTATGCTGTTGAAATTACCTACTCTACGAGATGGGAACGACGACATAGTTCTCAAGAATGAGTGCGTCATACTACAACTTCAACAAGACAAGCAAATTCAAATAGTGAAAGCAAAGGAAAAAGTGCATTTTAAATCAAACTAAAGGTAAATATATTATTTCTGTGTCAAGGGTACTCGGTAGCATTACTGAGTGCCCTTGAATTTTAAAATCAGGTAAAAGAACATGCGAATTTATCATTTTCTTGTTTTTTCTACTCAAATGTGCTACTATAAAAATAACACTAACAGTCGTTGGAATAGGCCTTGCAGTATAGTTGTGATAGGCCAAATGCGCTGCCAATGGCAGAGCATTTTATAATAAGTATAGGAGAGATACTTTATGGCCATAAGTTATAAAAAACTCTGGAAGCTACTTATCGACAAGGATATGAAGAAGAAGGATCTATGCGAAAAGG